>NZ_WQNH01000001.1 GCF_009812055.1 Chelativorans xinjiangensis
TGACCGTCGTGGGCGTGAAACGGCCGCGGACGGAGTTCACCTATGCGACGCCGGAAACCATGATCGAGCGGGGCGACCTGCTGATTGTGTCGGGCCCAACCAAGCTGGTGGAAAAGTTCGCGGCGATCGGCTGACGAGCCACGACCGCGATCAAGCGGCCAGCCTGGTTACCCGGAGTGCGGTTCAGGGCGTCGCGAAGCCGCTTCCGCGGCGGGCCGCATCGACGCTCCACGCGCCACCTCCCGCGAAGAAGAAGTAGAGGAAGATGAAGCTGAAGAGGATCGCCGCATCGCCCTGGTTGAAAATCGGATAGAAATTTTGCGGTGCGTGCGCCATGAAATAAGCGACCGCCATGTTGCCGGACAGAACGAACGCGACGGGCCGGGTGAAGAACCCGATCGCCAGCAGTATGCCGCCGATCACCTCGATCAGGCCCTGAACCAGGAAAAGCCCCGACAGTTGCATCGGCTCGGCCTCGGGCGGAAAATTGAAAAGCTTCTGGGTTCCGTGCTCCAGGAACAGGAGCGCCGACATGATCCTCACGACGCTTAACCACTGCGGCGCCCAGGCCGAAATCCTGTCGAAATTCATCAGATCGCCTCCTTCATGGTCACCGGCGATTCTGGCCGGCAGGCTGAGCCATCAATGATTTCCGCGCTTATAGCATTTTGCAGTCAGGTGGAATCACCTGACGTCCGCATAAATGCGGAAAAACAAAGAGATAGAGCGTCCTTTGTGCGTCCAAATGGACGCACGGCGCTCTAGCGAGAATGGCATGATGCATAACGCGAGGCGCAAAACCAATGATGCCCGGTTCACAGTCGCGTGAGGACGGAACGCGCGTCGCTCGCGCGCCCGTTCTGAAGCAGTGACCCGACGCACGGACTGCCTTGCATATGCGCTGCGGTTTCTGTTATGACACCGATGTCATGACATCGGTGTCATAACATCGCATGCGGGAGGACGATTTGGCGACCATCTACGACGTTGCCAGGAAAGCGGGTGTGTCGCCGAAAACGGTCTCACGCGTCATGAATGGAGACGCGCCGGTCAATACCGAGACCCGCAAGGCCGTCGAAAGCGCAATGGGCGAGCTCGCCTATGTGCCCTCGCGCGCTGCGCGCACCATGCGGTCCAACAAGACGGGGCTGGTCGGCCTGATCACCGGCGCGATCAGCACCACGCCGTCCTCGCCCGAATCCTCGGGCCTGCCGGACCTTTTGATCGTCCAGGGGATCCTGCGCGTCCTTACCGAAGCAGGCATCACGCTCCTGATCTCCGACACGGGCGGCGATCCGGCCAACGTCGCGGATCTGACCCGCACCTTCGCCCAGCATCGCGTCGAGGCGCTCATCTATGTCGCCGACTACCATCGCAAGGTCGACCTGCCGGAGATCGCGCGGGCCGAGACGCTGATCCTCGTGAACTGCTTCGACGATGCGGGAACGCCCTGCGTCCTCCCGGACGACCGCCGCGGCCAGCATGCGCTCGTGGCGCGGCTGACCGCGGCGGGGCATCGCCGTATCGGCTTCCTCACCTTGCCGGACGACCTCGTTGCGCAAGGGCTGCGTCTTCAAGGCTACCGCGACGCGCTGGAGGAGGTGGGCATCGCATACGACCCGGACCTCGTCGCCGTCGCCGGCCTCCACAACAGCGGTCCGCGCGAGGTCACGCTGATCGGTGACGCCATCGCGCGCATGATGGCGCTCGACGCGCCGCCGACGGTGCTGTGCTGCGGCAACGACCGGATGGCGCTGCAGGTCTACGGCATATTGCGCAGCCGCGGCATCGCGGTGCCGGGAGACATCTCCGTCGCCGGCTTCGACGATTACAAGCTCATATCCGAAACGCTCTACCCGCCGCTGACGACGGCGGTGCTTCCCTATCAGGCCATGGGCGAGAAGGCGGCGCACATGCTGCTCGAACGCCTGCGCGCGAACGCACCCGCAAAGGGCGGGCCATCGCCACTGATAAGCGGTCCGGTTGTCTGGCGCCAATCGGTCACCGAGCAAAACCCGAGCGCCCAAACGGGATGAAAGATCCCTGTCACGGAGGAGGAAATACCTATGAGGAAGACATCATTGTTCGCCGCCGCGCTTCTGGCGTCCGCCGCGCTGCCGTATGCGGCGCATGCGCAGACCGAACTCAGCATGTGGTACCACGGTGCCGGCAACGAGGTTGAATCGAAGCTGATCAACCAGATCGTCTCGGACTTCAACGAGAGCCAGTCCGACTGGAAGGTGGTGATCGAGAGCTTCCCGCAGAGCTCCTACAACGATTCCGTCGTGGCCGCCGCGCTTGCCGGAAACCTGCCCGACATCATCGACGTCGATGGTCCGGTGATGCCCAACTGGGCCTGGTCCGGTTACATGCAGCCGCTGTCCATCGACGAGAGCATCATCGAGAACTTCCTGCCCGGCACCAAGGGCTACTGGAACGACGAACTCTATTCCATTGGCCTGTGGGACGCGGCCGTGGCGCTCTATGCCCGCGCCTCGACGCTCGATGAGCTTGGCTTGCGTCGTCCGACGCTCGAGGAGCCATGGACGGGCGAGGAATTCACGGCGGCCCTCAAGGCAGCCAAGGACAGCGGCAACTACAAATTCGCCCTCGACCTCGGCATGAACGACCAGGGCGAGTGGTATCCTTACGCCTTCGCTCCGTTCCTCTGGTCCCGTGGCGGCGGCATCGTCAACCGCGACACCTACCAGACCGCCGAGGGCGTGCTGAACGGCGATGCGGCCATCGAATTCGGCGAGTGGTGGCAGTCGCTCTTCGAGGAAGGCTATGCGCCGGGCACCAGCGAGACCCCCTCCGACCAGGAGCGCGGCTTCATCGAGGGCGACTTCGCCTTCCAGTGGAACGGCAACTGGCGCGCCGTGGCCACGCTCGAGGAGGTGGACGACGTGGTCTTCCTGCCCGCGCCCGACTTCGGCGAGGGCAATTATATCGGCGGCGGCTCCTGGCAGTTCGGGATCTCGGCCAGCTCGGAGAACCCGGAAGGCGCTGCCGCCTTCATCGAGTTCGCGCTTCAGGACAAGTACCTCGCGGCATTCTCCGATGCGATCGGCCTGATCCCCTCGACACCCAGCGCGGCGGCGATGACCGAGAACTACGCCGGGGGCGGCCCGCTCGAGGCGTTCTTCGCCCTTTCCGAGCAGCAGGCGCAGCTGCGCCCGGTGACGCCGGGCTATGTCGTCCAGTCCAAGGTCTTCACCAAGGCTCTGGCCGATATCGCCAACGGCGCCGACGTCGGCGACACGCTCGATGCCGCCGTCGACGAGATCGATGCCGACATCAAGCGCAACCAGGGCTACGGCCACGAAGGCTGAACCAGGCGCGGCTCCCGGCGCGTGCCGGGAGCCATCTGCCGCGGAACTAGCGGAGGCGGACCGTGGGATCGAAACTGACGCAATCCAACAGGGCGGGGTGGGCCTTCGCGCTGCCGGGTTTCGGCCTCATCGCGCTCTTCATCATCGTGCCCTTCTTCTTCGCGTTCGCCCTTTCGCTGACCGATCAAAGGCTCATCTCGCCGAACCCGACCCAGTATGTCGGCCTCGAGAACTACCGCAATTTGCTCGGCCTTGCGGTCATCACGCTGGAGCCGGAACGCGACGAGAGCGGCGGGATCGTCCGCGACGAGGACGGCGCCCTGCAATATCCAAGGGTCCGCTCCATCACCCGCAGCGACGAATACAGCCAATATGCCGGCATGCGCGAGTGGTTCCGCTGGCAGTCGGGCGACAATGCGCGGGTGGTGGTCGCCAGCGACGTCATCTTCATGAAGGCGCTCGTCAACACGCTGACCTTCGTTATCGTCGTCGCCCCCGTCCAGGGCGGGCTGGCGCTGGTGCTGGCTTTGCTGATCAACCAGAGACTGCGCGGCATCAACGTGTTCCGCACGGTCTTCTTCATGCCCGTCGTCGTCTCCATCGTCGTCGTCTCGCTTCTGTGGCGCTTCATTTATGACGGCAATGACGGCCTGTTGAACAACCTGCTCTCGGGCCTCACCTTCGGCCTCTTCAAACCGGTGGACTGGATCGGCAATCCCGACACCGCGCTCGGGTCGATCATCGCCATGTCGATCTGGCAGGCCGTCGGCTTTCACATGGTGATCTGGCTCGCCGGGCTGCAGACGATCTCGCCGACGCTCTACGAGGCTGCGGCGATCGAGGGCGCATCGAAGTGGCAGACCTTCCGCTATGTCACCTGGCCCGGGCTGCGCAACACCGCCGTTCTGGTGCTGATCGTCATCACCATGCAGTCGTTCGCACTGTTCGCGCAGATCGACGTGATGACCAATGGCGGGCCGCTCGACAGCACGCAGACGCTTGTGTTCCAGGCCGTCGAACGCGGTTACGGCAAGCAGGACATTTCCGGCGGATCGACGATCTCCGTAATCCTCTTCCTGCTCGTCCTGACCATCTCGCTCATTCAGCGCTACCTGACGCGGGAGCGGAACTGATGGCCACGATCTCCCGCGACAATCGCGGCCTGCGGCTCGCCGTGCGCTATCTGGTGCTGGTGCTCGTCGCGCTGGTGTTCGCCTTTCCCCTCGTCTTCATGATCGTCTCTTCCCTGAAACCGACGGCGCAGCTCCTCAGCGACACGTCTTCGCTGCGCGCCTTCCTTCCCGTCGGCGACATCAGCCTGAGCAACTATACAGCCGCCTTCCAGCGCGCGCCCATCGGGCGCTTCGTGCTCAATTCCGTCTTCGTCACCGTCGTCACCGTGACGGCCTCCCTCTTCCTCTGCTCGCTCGCGGCCTTTTCCTTCACCTATCTGAAATGGCGCGGCAACGGCCTGCTTCTGTCGATCGCGCTTGCCACGCTCATCGTCCCCTTCGAGACCATAGCCATACCGCTCCTCCTGTTCGTCTCGCGGCTGCCATGGCTCGGCCTCGACGGCATCGAGTATGGCTGGCTCAACACTTACCGGGTGCAGATCATCCCCTGGATCGCCGATGCGCTGACGATTTTCCTCTTCGTGCAATATTTCAAGGATCTGCCCCGCGAGCTCATCGAAGCGGCGCGCGCGGAAGGCGCGTCGTGGTGGCAGATCTATCGAAGGGTGGTGATGCCGCTGTCCGGCCCGGTGCTGGCGACGGCCGCCATCCTGAAATCGCTGAAGATGTACAACGAGCAATATCTGTGGCCGCTGATCGTCGTGCAGGACGAGGCCCACCGGCCGATCATGGTCGGGCTCGGCTACTTCTTCCAGCTCAATGTCGCCTGGGGGGAGGTGATGGCCTACCTGTCGGTCATCACCCTTCCCGTTCTTGCCTTCTATCTCGTCCTGCAACGCGCCTTCATCGCCTCGATCGCATCGACCGGCGTGAAGGGCTGAAAAAGGGAAAAACTGAAAAATATGGTTCTGGCGCTCGACGACAAATGGATATGGGACAGCTGGTACGTCCGCGACGGCGACATCTGGCATGCATTCTTCCTGCAGGCCGACAAGGCGCTGGTGGACCCGGACCTGCGCCACTGGAACGTCAGCCAGGGCCACGCGACGAGCCGCGATCTCGTTAACTGGACGCATCTCGGCACCTGTTTCTCGCCTGCGCCGGGGCCGGCCTGGGATGACTATACGACATGGACCGGTTCGGTCGTGCACGGCGACGAGGGCCTGTGGCACCTGTTCTACACCGGCGCCAGCCACGGGGAGGACGGGCTGATCCAGCGCATCGGCCATGCGACCTCCACCGATCTTCATTCCTGGAAGCGTGTCGGGCCCGATCCTTGCCTCGATCTCGTCGGAGAGGCGGCGAAGGCCTACGAGGCGGACCACGCGCATGGCTTCTGGCACGACCGCGCCATGCGTGACCCGTGGGTCATGCGCGATCCGGCGGGCGACGGCTGGCTGATGTATTTCACTGCCCGCGCGGCCGGCATCGCCGAGCCGAACGGCGGCGGCGCCATCGGCTTCGCCACATCCCCCGATCTCCACCACTGGACCTTGCAGGAGCCCGTTTTCGTCGGCGGCTTCGGGCAGCTTGAGGTGCCGCAGGTCTTCGAGAAGAACGGCCGCCGGTATTGCCTCTTCTGCACCGCGGCCGAGCACTTCTCCAGGGACCAGGCCGAGGCGGTGCCCGGCGGGCCGGTTACCGGCACCCATTATCTGGTCGCCGACGATCCCCGCGGGCCATGGCAGGTGGCGCCGGGACCTTTTCTCGACGGTGCCCTGCCGTGCCGGCGCTATGCCGCGCGCATTGTCGAGACCGGCGAGGGCATGGCGATCATGGGCTTCGCAGATCGTCCGGACGGCCGCGGCTTCGCCGGCCATATCATGGACCCGGAGCCCGTCGTCATCGATGAAAATGGCGCGCTGAAGGTCGTCACCAAGACGGCCCTGGCCGTATGAGGAGGAAGCCATGGCGGATGTCTCGCTGAAAGAGGTGCGCAAGAGCTACGGGAAGGTCGAGGTCATCAAGGGCGTCGACCTCGACATCGAGGATGGCGAGTTCGTCGTCTTCGTCGGGCCGTCCGGCTGCGGCAAGTCCACGCTCCTGCGCATGATCGCCGGGCTGGAGGACATCACCTCGGGCACGCTCGAGATCGGCGGCCGCATCGTCAACGAGGTCCAGCCGAAGGACCGCGGCATCGCCATGGTGTTCCAGACCTACGCCATCTTCCCCCACATGTCGGTGCGCGAGAACGTCGGTTTCGGGCTCACCATTGCCGGCGTTGCGAAGGAGGAGAAGGAGAGGAAGGTCATGGAGGCGGCGCGTATCCTGCAGATGGAGCACCTGCTCGATCGGCGCCCTTCGCAGCTTTCGGGCGGCCAGCGCCAGCGCGTCGCCATCGGCCGCGCCATCGTGCGCGATCCCTCCGTCTTCCTGTTCGACGAGCCGCTGTCGAACCTCGACGCGGCGTTGCGCATGGACATGCGCATGGAGATCGGCAAGCTGCACAAGCAGCTCGACGCGACGATGGTCTACGTCACCCATGACCAGGTCGAGGCGATGACGCTGGCGGACAAGATCGTCGTTCTTCGCGACGGCATCGTGCAGCAGATCGGCGCTCCGATGGAGCTTTACCACAACCCGGCAAACCTCTTCGTCGCCGGCTTCATCGGCTCGCCCTCGATGAACTTCATGGATGTCGATGTGGTGGAGCGCTCGGCGGAGGGCGTCACCGTGCAGGCCCCCGCCCTCGACCCGGTGACCCTGCCCGCCGCCGGCCGGGACTACGCCTCGATGGCAAAGGCGAAGCTCGGCATCCGGCCGCAATATCTCTCCGTTTCGAAGAACGGCGCCGCCGGCGCGCTGCACGGCACAGTGGCGCTGGTGGAGCGGCTCGGCACGGAAACCGTGGTCAATGTCGAACTGACGCGCGGCGGCCGCATCGTCGCGGCACTTTCGGAGGATCGCCCGCTGGATCTCGGTTCGCAGATAGCGCTCGGCTTCGATCCCGCGCGGGCACATTTGTTCGAGGCTACGTAGGACAGCCTGCTTCAAGCGCGACGCTTCGGCTGTTTGAAAGCGTGCAAAGGCCGCTGGCCTCAGAAGTCGAGCTGCGCCCCGTCCACCACCTCCTTCATGACGAAGAAAGTGCGCGTCTGGCGCACGCCTGGCAGGGCGATGAGCTGGCTTCCGTGCAGCCGGTTGAAGTCGGCCATGTCGCGGACGCGGATTTTCAGGAAATAGTCGAAGTCGCCCGCCACCAGGTGGCAGTCGAGGATGAAGGGCAGCTTCCGCACGGCGGTCTCGAAGGCGGAAAAGCTCTCAGGCGTGGAACGGTCGAGAACCACACCGACGATGACAAGCGCGCCCCGCTCGACGCGCTCGGGCGCGATCGCCGCATGGACGCCGCGGATATAGCCGGCCCTGAAGAGCCGCTCGGTGCGGCGATGGCAGGTCGCGGCGCTGACGCCCACCAGCCTGGCGAGATCGGCATTGCTCAAGCCGCCGTCGCGCTGCAGTTGCCGGAGGATCTTGAGATCGATCCGGTCCAGCGCCGCATTATCGGAAGGTTCTCTCATTAAGTCTGCCTTTTGCAAAAGCTTCCATCATGAATGCCATGAGAATGAAGAGCTCATAGCAACTCCATCGGCAACTATGAAAGCACCTTTCGGGGAAAGTTCGCTAGCCTCTCTGCCGGCTCCACTCCTTCGGAAAGGTTGTACATGCTGCAAAAATTCGAACGCTATCCGCTTACCTTCGGTCCCACCCACATCGAAAAGCTGGAGCGTCTTTCGGCGCATCTGGGCGGCGGGGTGGAGCTTTATGCCAAGCGCGAGGACTGCAATTCGGGCCTGGCCTTCGGCGGCAACAAGCTGCGCAAGCTGGAGTATATCGTGCCCGATGCCATCGCTTCCGGGGCCGATACGCTGGTGTCGATCGGCGGCGTGCAGTCGAACCACACGCGCATGGTCGCCGCCACGGCGGCGAAGATCGGCTTCAAATGCCGCCTGGTCCAGGAAAGCTGGGTGCCGCACGAGGATGCCGTCTACGACCGCGTCGGCAATATCCTGCTCAGCCGGGTCATGGGCGCGGAGGTGGAACTGGTCGACGAGGGGTTCGACATCGGCATCCGCGAGAGCTGGGAAAATGCGTTGAGGGATGTCGAAGCGAAGGGCGGCAAGCCCTATCCGATCCCCGCCGGGGCCTCGGTTCATAAATATGGCGGGCTCGGCTATGTGGGTTTTGCCGAGGAGGTGCGCGCGCAGGAAGCCGAGCTCGGCTTCAAGTTCGACTATATCGTCGTCTGCACGGTGACCGGCTCGACCCATGCCGGCATGCTGGTGGGTTTTGCCGCCGACGGGCGGGCACGAAAGGTGATCGGCATCGACGCCTCGGCGACCCCCGCGCAGACGAAGGCGCAGGTTCTCGATATCGCACGGAAGACGGCGGCGCTCGTGGACCTCGGGCATGCGATCGAGGAAGACGACGTGGTGCTGGTCGAGGACTATGCCTATCCGCTCTACGGCGTGCCGTCGGAGGAGACGAAAGAGGCGATCCGCCTATGCGCGCGGCTCGAGGGCATGATGACCGACCCTGTCTACGAGGGAAAATCCATGCAGGGCATGATCGACCTGGTGAAGAAAGGCTTCTTCCCGGAGGCCTCGAAGGTGCTCTATGCGCATCTGGGGGGCGTGCCGGCGATCAACGGCTACAGCTACGCGTTCCGGAACGGGTAGGGCAGCCACCTTCATCGACGTCAATCGTGCGGGGCATGACCGATGCGCGTATCGGTGCGAAGGCGAACGCGTCCTCAATATCGCTTTTGACAATCCTGCCCCGCCGAGCACGGAAGTTTCTCCGCTCCCAAACATCTTGACCGCCGCGACGCGGTGGGTCAAACTGCTATGATGTCAGACCAATTCTACGAGCGCATGCCGGTCGGAGCGCGGGGACGATGAGCGGAAATCCGATGATCCACTCGCTGCCCGCGCACGACCGGGTGAGCCAGGTGTCGGAGGCGTTGGCCGCCTATATCGAGCGTGCCGAGCTGAAGGCGGGCGACCGGCTTCCTGCCGAAAGGGAACTGATGGCCGCCCTTGCGGTGGGGCGCTCGACGATCCGCGAAGTCATCCGCCGCTACGAGGCGCTCGGCGTCATCGATACGCGCAGGGGCAGCGGGAGCTATCTCAAGAAACCGATTTCCGCCGGCACGATCCATATGCCGCTGTCGTTGAACACCGTGCATCTGCGCGACGCGCTGCTTAAGACGCTGGAGGTGCGCCGCGGCATCGAGGCGGAGGCGAGCGTGGTGGCGGCGAAGCGGCGCACGGAAGACGACATTACCACCATCGAGGAGAAGCTCGACGAGATGGAGCGCGTGCATCTGGCCAAGGGCACGTCCGGGCCGGAAGACCTTGCCTTTCATCTGGCCATCTACGATGCCACGCACAACCCGCTCTTCCGCCAGCTTCTGGAGCAGATGCGGGAAGCGTTCGAGCGCTTCTGGGAGCACCCGTTCGACCGCCAGGACTTCGCCCGCCGCTCCTTCCCGTTCCACCGCGAGCTGTTCGACGCGATCGTCGCGCAGGACGCGGAAGGCGCGCGGGAGAAAACGCTGAAGATCCTCGAGATCGTCGAGGAAGACATCAAGGAAATGTCCAGATGACAGGCGGTCCCGACCCGCTCGCCCAAGCCGCCCTCATCGTCGCCCATGACGAGGGCAACGCCTTCGACGCGGTGGTGCCGCCCATCGTGCAGACCTCGCTCTTCACCTTCGCAAGCTATGACGAGATGCTCGCCACCTATCGCGGCGAGAAGGTGCGGCCCACCTATACGCGCGGGCTGAACCCGACGGTGCGCATGTTCGAGGAGATGCTGGCGAAGCTCGAGCGGGGGGAGGACGCCATCGGCTTTGCCAGCGGCATGGCGGCAATCTCTTCCACGGTGCTGAGCTTCGTTGCGCCCGGCGACCGCATCGTCGCAGTCCGGCACCTTTATCCCGACACCTTCCGCCTTTTCGGCACGCTTTTGAAGCGCATGCGCGTGGAGGTGACCTATGTGGACGGCCGCGACGAGGCGGCGGTGGCGAAGGCGCTTCCCGGCGCGAAGCTCTTCTACATGGAAAGCCCGACGAGCTGGGTGATGGAGACCCACGATGTCGGCGCCCTTGCAGCGCTTGCGAAGGCCGCCGGCGTCCTGACCGTCATCGACAACAGCTGGGCGAGCCCGATCTTCCAGCGGCCGCTCACACTCGGCGCCGATCTCGTCGTCCATTCGGCCTCCAAATATCTGGGCGGCCACAGCGACGTGGTGGCCGGCGTGGTGGCGGGCTCGAAGGAACTGATCGGCCGCATCCGCGCCGAGGCCTACGCCTATCTAGGCGGAAAGCTGTCGCCCTTCGATGCCTGGCTTCTGATCCGCGGCATGCGCACGCTTCCCGCCCGCATGCTGGCGCATCAGGCGGCCGGGCTTACGATCGCAAAGAGGCTTGCGGAAAGCCCGATGGTGGAGACGGTCTGCCATCCGGGGGTCTTGGGGGCGCTGCCGCCCGGCCTCGAAGGCACCTCCGGCCTGTTCTCCTTCGTCTTTCGCGAGGGCGTGGACATCCGCGCTTTCGCCGACCGGCTGCGCCTCTTCAAGCTCGGCGTGAGCTGGGGCGGGCACGAGAGCCTCGTCGTGCCGGCCGAAATCGTCCTGAACCAGAAGGCTGAGCCCAACTCGGCCGTCGCCTTCGGCATCCACCCGCGCTCCGTGCGACTTCACGTAGGCCTCGAGGGCATCGAGGCGCTGTGGGCTGACCTGGAAGGAGCGATCGCCGCTGCTTCCGAAACCTGAAGGGAGAGAGACCAATGAAAAACAAGAAAGGGGAACTGACATGAGAAAGCTTCTGACGGCGGCCCTGTTCGCCTCATTGATGACGGGAACGGCAACGGCCGAGACGCTGAAGCTGGTGGAGGTGATCACCAGCCCCGAGCGGACGCAGACGCTGAAATCCATCGTCGCCAAGTTCGAGGAGGCCAATCCGGGAACGACGGTGGAGATCGTCTCGCTGCCCTGGGGCGAGGCCTTCCAGAAATTCGCCACCATGGTGTCGGCGGGCGAGATTCCCGACGTGATGGAAATGCCCGACACCTGGCTGTCGCTCTATGCCAACAACGGCATGCTGGAGAGCCTGGAGCCCTATCTGGAAGCGTGGGAGCATACCGACGGCCTGACGGCCCGCGCGCTGGAGCTTGGCCGCGACGTCGAGGACACGGCCTACATGCTGCCCTACGGCTTCTATCTGCGGGCCATGTTCTACAACAAGAACCTGCTCGATGAGGCCGGCGTCTCCGAACCGCCGAAGACGCTCGACGAATTCGTCGAGGCTTCGCAGAAGGTCTCCGAACTGCCGGGCAAATACGGCTACTGCATGCGCGGCGGGCCCGGCGGGCTCAACGGCTGGATGATGTTCGGCGCCACCATGGCGGGCGACAACACCTTCTTCAACGAGGACGGCACCTCCACCATGAACAGCGAGGGCTGGGTGAAGGGGCTCACCTGGGTGATCGATCTCTACAAGAACGGGCTGGCGCCGAAGGACAGCGTCAACTGGGGCTTCAACGAGATCGTTGCCGGGTTCTACACCGGCACCTGCGCCTTCCTCGACCAGGACCCGGATGCGCTGATCGCCATCGCCGAGCGCATGGACGAGGACGATTACGGCGTGACCACCATGCCGAAGGGGCCGTCGGGCAAGACCTTCCCGACCATCGGCTATGCCGGCTGGTCGATGATGGCGGCGAGCCAGAACAAGGATCTGGCCTGGAAGCTGATCGCGACACTTGAGGGGCCGGAAGGCAATGTCGAGTGGAACAAGCGCACCGGCGCGCTGCCGGTCCACACCTCGGCCGAGAACGATCCCTTCTATTCGAGCCCGCAATTCGCCGGCTGGTTCGCGGAGCTTGAGGACGCCGACGCGGTGCCGACGGTGATGCCGACCTATCTGGAGGAGTTCGCCTTCTTCAAGGATTCGCTGGCCATCAAGACGGGGCAGGAGGCGCTTCTGGGCGATATTTCGCCGGAGGAGCTGGCCAATCAATGGGCCGAGTACCTGACCAAGGCGCAGCAGAAGTATCTCGCCGGAAAGTGAGTGGCTGGCGGCGGGCGAGGGGGCGTCCTCCTGGCCTCGCCCGCCACTTGCCCCAGGGCCATCTAGGTGGAAACAGCCATGCATGGAACTGCCGGCGCCCCTTCGCGCCCCCCTCTGTCCTGCCGGACATCTCCCCCACGAGGGGGGAGATCAGCCGTCACCACGACTTTCGCCACTCGGCAACGTCGCAGAACAGGTGCCGGAGCAAGCGGCCAGCGCAATCTCCCCCCTCGTGGGGGAGATGTCCGGCAGGACAGAGGGGGGCGCGAAGGGGCACCGTCATCTCCATCCGGCTGCGCCGACCTATAAGCAGAAGGCTTTAGAGAAAGCGAGGCTCCGCCTGATGGCTACAACCGTCATCGCCGAACAACCACCCGGCCGCAAGTCGCTCATGCAGCGCTTTGCTCGCGGCTGGGAACCTTATCTCTACAGCGCGCCGGCGCTCATTCTCATCGTCACCGTCATGCTGGTGCCCCTGGTCGTCGGCATCTCCTATGCGTTCCGCGACGTCCAGATCCTCAACCCGTTCTCCGGCGGCTTCATCGGCCTCGACCATTTCCGGGCGCTGGCCGGGGATCGGGCCTTCCTGGTGGCGCTCAAGAACACCGTGTGGTGGACGGGGGCGTCGGTTCTCCTGCAATTCGCCTTCGGCCTCATCCTGGCGCTCTTGCTCGACAAGCCCTTCACCGGCCGCGGCCTCGCCCAGGCGCTCGTCTTCCTGCCGTGGGCGGTGCCCACTTTTCTCACCGGCCTCAACTGGGCCTGGCTGTTCAACCCGGTGATCGGCCCGCTGCCGCACTGGCTCCATGCCCTCGGCATCCTGAGCGAGCCGAACAACATCCTCTCCGACCCCGAGCTTGCCATGTGGGGGCCGATTATCGCCAATGTGTGGTGGGGCATTCCCTTCTTCGCAATCACCCTGCTTGCCGCCCTGCAGGCGATCCCGCGCGACCTCTACGAGGCCGCCTCCATCGACGGCGCGGGGCCCGTGCAGCGTTTCCTCTCGATCACGCTGCCCTTTCTCGCCCCCACCATCGCCATCACCATACTGCTTCGCACCGTGTGGATATCGAACTTCGCCGACCTTATCGTCGTTATGACCAAGGGCGGGCCGGCCGACCGCACGCAGATCGTCGCCAGCTATATCTTCACCCAGGCCTTCACGCGCCTCGACTTCGGCTATGCCTCTGCGGTGGCCATGGTGCTTCTGGTCTTGCTGCTCGTCTATTCGATGCTGATCGTCGTTTTGCGCCAGACGCTGCTCAACAAGGACTGAGGACATGAGAGCAAGACCGTTGATCCTCACCCTTGCGCACCGGCTGGCGATCCTCGCCTATATCCTCTTCGCCCTGTTCCCGCTCTTCTGGCTGCTCAAGGTCTCGCTGACGCCGAACGACCTGCTTTATTCGGAAGGCGTGCGGATGTGGCCCTCGCGCACGAGCTTCGACCATTTCCGCTTCGTCATCGCGCACAGCGATTTCCCGCTGTTCTTCCGCAACAGCCTCATTGTCGCCGGCTCCACGGCGCTTGTGGTGACGGCGGTCGCCTCGCTCTCCGGCTATGCCCTGTCGCGCTTCGCCTTCCGGGCGAAATACTGGATCGTGGCGCTCATGCTGCTCACCCAGATGTTCCCGCTCGTCATGCTGGTGGCGCCGATCTTCCGGCTCCTGTCGCCGCTGGGGCTCACCAACAGCCTCACCGGCCTCGTCATCGTCTATTCGGCCTTCAACGTGCCCTTCGCCACCTTCCTCATGCAGTCCTTCTTCGACGGCATCCCGAAGGACCTCGAGGAGGCGGCGAAGATCGATGGGGCGACGCAGTTCATGGCCTTCCGACAGATCATCCTGCCGCTGACGCTTCCGGGCATCGCCGCAACGGTCGGCTTCGTCTTCACCGCCGCCTGGAGCGAGCTTCTGTTCGCGCTGATGCTGATCTCGGGCAACGAGGCGGCGACCTTCCCGGTCGGGCTCCTCTCCTTCGTGTCGAAATTCTCGGTCGATTTCGGGCAGATGATGGCGGCCGGTGTGCTGGCGCTCATCCCGGCCTGCATCTTCTTCTTCCTCATCCAGCGCTATCTCGTCCAGGGCCTGACGGCCGGCGCCGTGAAGGGCTGAAAGGGTTTCCATGGCCTCCATAGACATTCGCGACATCCACAAATCCTACGGCAAGATCGAGGTGCTGCACGGCGTCGACCTTACCATCCGCGACGGCGAGTTCATCGTGCTCGTCGGCCCGTCCGGCTGCGGCAAGTCCACGCTCCTGCGCATGATCGCCGGGCTCGAAGAGGTAACGGGCGGCGATATCCTGATCGCCGAGAAGCGCGTCAACGACCTCGCCCCGAAGGACCGCGACATCGCCATGGTGTTCCAGTCCTATGCGCTCTATCCGCATATGAGCGTGGCGCAGAACATGAGCTACAGCCTGAGGCTGCGCAAAACCCCGCGCGAGCGAGTGGCGAGCGCCGTTTCGGCCGCCGCCTCGAAGCTCGGCCTCGACCCATTCCTGGAGCGGCGGCCGAAGGCCCTGTCCGGCGGCCAGCGCCAGCGCGTCGCCATGGGCCGCGCCATCGTGCGCCAGCCCAAGGCCTTCCTCTTCGACGAGCCGCTTTCCAATCTCGATGCCCGGCTGCGCGAGCAGATGCGCGCCGAGATCAAGAAGCTGCACGGCGAGCTTGGCGCCACCTCCATCTACGTCACGCACGACCAGATCGAGGCCATGACGCTCGCCGACCGGATCGTCGCCATGCATGGCGGCGTCGTGCAGCAGGTGGGAAGCCCGCTCGACCTTTACGACCGCCCGGCCAATCTCTTCGTCGCCGGCTTCATCGGCTCACCTGGCATGAACTTCATCGAGGCCCGCTATCAGCCGGGCGAGGGCAGTCCGGCGGCAAGGCTCGCCGACGGCACGCTCGTCGCCCTGCCGCATGCCTATGCGCTTGAGCCGGACACCCCGGTGACGCTCGGCATCCGCCCGGAGCACGTCGTCATCGGCGGGGAGGGGAGGGAGGCGGCGGTGGAGCTGATCGAGCCCACCGGCTTCGGCACCATCCTCCACCTCGCGCTCCATGGCCTGCCCTTCAAGGTCTTCACCACCGACCGCAAGGTCTTGAACGCGGGCAATGCGGCGACGATTTCCTTCCCGCCGCAGCACCTTCATCTCTTCGACCAGGAAGGCGCGCGGGTCGGCGCAGTGTGAGTTGGGCGCGGCGCGGCCCGCCCTTGCGACGAGCCCCTCACCGCCCCTCGAGCCATTCCTTGAGCTCCGCCTCGGCGCGCTCCAGGGCGCTGTAGTTCAGGAGCTTGCGCAGGAAGGCCACGGCGACCGCGCGGGTGCGCAGGTTGAAGCGGCCGTCGTCGTCCTCGCCCGCCGTCTGGTAGACCTCGAGCTTGTCGTAGAGCTGCTGCAGGCGGTTCTGCACGCTTCTGAGCGAGAGATTGCGGCGCTTGGCGATGGCGCGGTCGGTCATCCCCAGCGCGATGTCGACGAGGATCTCGTATTCGCTGTCGGTGAAGCCGCTCACCTGGCCGAGGCTCTTTTGCTGCAGGCCGCGCACCTCGCGGTCGATCACGCACTGGCTCTCGATGAAGATCGAGCGCAGCGCCAGCTTCAGCCTCCCGTCGGAGGCCGATTTGAGGACGTAGCCGTAGGCCGCGCCGTCCGGCACGATGCGGGAGACGCCGCGCACATAGGCTTCGTCCGAATAGTTGGACCAGAAGAGGATGCGCGTCTCCGGCCGCTCCTTCCAGATGGTGCGCGCCGCCTCGATGCCGTTCCTCACGCTCATCTGCAGGTCCATGACGATGTGCGCGGATTCGTGATGGCGGGCAAGCTGCTCGCCCGCCGTGCCGTTCTCCGCCTCGATCACCGTGTCGCACTCCGGCAGCGCCGCACACACGGCCTCGTGCAGATAGGACCGGTGCAAAGGGTCGTCCTCGACGATCAAGACCTTCATCGCAGTTCCTCATGCATGCCGGCTATCTCCGTGGGGAGCGGCAGCAGCACCCGGACCGCCGTTCCCTTGCCCGCGCGCCCGGCGCCGATGGAGAATTTCGCCGAGATCAGCCGCGCCCGCGTCTTCATGTTGTCGAGGCCGCCGCCGATGCGTCCGCATGGCCTGGAGATCCCTTCGCCGTCGTCGCTGATGTCGATGGCGATCCCGGCCTCGTGGCAGGAAAGCCGCACCCTGATCGCCGAGGGCCGGGCATGGCGGACGGCATTGTTGATCGCCTCCTGGGCGATGCGGAAGAGCGCCACGCTGACCGTCGGCTCCAGCCGGTCGCAGACGCCGTCCGTCTCGTCGGCAAGCTCCCATTCGATGGCCGTGCCGCTGTCGCGCACCGAGCGTTCGAGATGGTTCTCCACCGCCTGCGCCAGCCCGAAAAGCTGCAGCACGGAGGGCTTGGCCTGCTCGATGATGTGCCTCAGGTCCTGCATGCAGTGCTGCAGGCTCCGCGACAGGGGTTCCAGCGCTTCCGGCGTGATATCGCCGGTGCGCGACAGGTGCTCGATGCGCCGCGCCAGCCGCGTCAGGTCGGCCAGCGTCTGGTCGTGCAGGTCCATGCCGATGCGCTGGCGCTCCTGCTCCAGCGCCTCGGTGAGCTTCAGCGCGCCCTGGCGCAGGCCCTCCTCGCGGGCGCGCGCCTCCGCCTCCACGATGGCCGAGCGCTGCGCCTGCTCGGCCGCGCGCAGCGCGAAGAAATAGGGGGAGAGAAGATCGGCGATGGCCCGGGCATGGCCGATATCCTCTATCGTGTAGAGGCCCGCCGTCTGCGACGAGCAGGAGAGGGCACCGATGATCTCGCCCTGCACCTTCATCGGCACGTGCACGCGGCTTCGAAGCGACTGCTCGACGATCGGCGCCTTGAACGCACCCTCGAAGTGGAAGCGCGGGTCGGCGCAGGCGTCGTCGGTCAGGAGATGGTCGACCTCGCCCCACAGCAGCGAGCGGATCGGGCTGTTGGCGACGGGCGCAGATTTGAGCTCGCCCCAGGCCGTGCTCATGCCCGTCTCGTAGGCCGTGTGGTACTTGCCGTCGACCATGAGGATGCAGACATCCATGTGGTCGTGGGGCAGGATGTGGCCGACCTCGGCCGCCACCGCTCGGATGGCCGAGCGGAAATCGAGCTGCCCGGCGAGCAGGCGCGAGATTCCAAGATAGTGATCGACGAGCGCCGCCGGCGCCATCTGAAGCATGTCGCGGTTCCTCCCGCGGCCGTACGGTTTCGGCCGCTTATACGAATAAGCGCCGGAGCGGGCGCCTTCGTCCTGCATAAACCCGCATCATTTGCGGTAGGACCCGCAAACGGCTTGCCTCAATGATCCTATACACGATCCGCATTCTATTTCATCCTGCGCGCACTGAGGGAGGAGACTCAGCGCAAAAGGACCGTCCGTTTTCTGCCGCCGCGGCGGCCGATGGAGTGTTTCCTGCTGGCGGGCGGAGTTCACAAGGGAGAGAGACATGAGATTCCACAAAACGCTTCTGGCCTCGGCCGCCATCCTGTGCGCGGCGATGCCCTTTTCGGCGAACGCCGGCACGTCGGACAAGCGCATCGCGCTTTCCAACAACTATGCCGGCAATTCCTGGCGCCAGGCCATGCTGACGAGCTGGGACAAGGTGACCGGCGCGGCCGTGGAAGCCGGCACTGTCGCCGCTGCCGACGCCTTCACCACCGCCGAGAACCAGGTGACTGAACAAGCGGCCCAGATCCAGAACCTGATCCTTCAGGGATACGACGCGATCGTGCTCAACGCCGCCTCGCCCGAGGGGCTGAACGGCGCCGTCAAGGAAGCCTGCGACGCCGGCATCACCGTCGTCTCGTTCGACGGCATCGTCACCGAACCCTGCGCATGGCGGATCGCCGTCGACTTCCACGAGATGGGCCGCAGCCAGATCGAGTACCTCGCCGGCCGCCTGTCCGACGGCGGCAACCTCCTGGAGATCCGCGGCCTTGCCGGCGTTTTCGTCGACGACGAGATCTCCGCCGGGATCCACGACGGGGTCGAGGAGCATTCGCAGTTCAAGATCGCCGGTTCCGTGCATGGCGATTGGGCGCAGGACGTGGCGCAAAAGGCCGTCGCCGGCATCCTGCCAAGCCTGCCGGACATCGAGGCCGTGGTCACGCAAGGCGGCGACGGTTACGGCGCGGCACAGGCTTTTGCCGCGACGGACAGGGAGATGCCGATCATCGTCATGGGCAACCGCCACGACGAGTTGACCTGGTGGAAGGAGCAGAAGGACGCGAACGGCTACGAGACCATGTCCGTCTCCATCGCCCCCGGCGTCTCCACCCTGGCATTCTGGGTCGCGCAGCAGATCCTCGACGGCAAGGACGTGCCGAAGGACCTGACGGTGCCCTTCCTGCGCATCGACCAGGACAATCTCGAGGAGAACCTGGAGAATACGGAAGCCGGCGGCGTCGCCAATGTGGAATACTCGCAGGAGGACGCGCTGGAGGTGATCGACGCGGCGATGTAGGGGACTTGGCGGTGGCGGCGACCCCTGGCACCGGCGATGGCGGTAGGGGCGCAAACCTCCGCGACTCCCCTCCCCCTTGTGGGGAGGGGTGAGGGGTGGGGGTCGTCACGACGGCCGCCGGCCTACGTGATTTGCCGGTTCCTTGCCATAACAAGGGAACGCCGGTGTGCGATCGCCGCCACCCCCACCCCTTACCCCTCCCCTCAAGGGGGAGGGGAGTCTTCTGGCGAAGATGCGTTTCGTGCTGGACATCGCAGGGGCTTGCCCACCATAGGTCGACAATCATCACCCGCTCATGAAACCCTCCATGCCAACACCTTCCGCCCCGCCACCACCCATCATCGAAGTCGAGAACGCCCGGATCAGCTTCGGCGCGGTCAAGGCGCTCGACGGCGTCACGCTCCAGATCATGCCCGGCGAATGCGTCGGCCTCGTCGGCCATAACGGCGCCGGCAAGTCGACCATCGTCAACGTCATCAATGGCGGCCTGACGCCGGACGAGGGCGGCGTGTCGGCCAACGGCAACGCCATCGACGCCTACGGCATCAACGTTGCCCGCGCCCATGGCGTGCGCTGCGTGTTCCAGGAACTGTCGCTCTGCCCCAACCTGACGGTGGTCGAGAACGCCCGCATCGTGCACCGCGACCTCGGCGGTGCCGGCTGGCGGGGGAGGGCGCGCCGGATCATCGAGGAAAGCCTCGACGCGGTCTTCCCCGGCCACGGCATCGACAGCGGCGAGACGGTGGGCGCCCTTTCCATCGCCGAGCGCCAGATGGTGGAGATCGCCATGGCCTTCTCCGATGCAGGAACCGCGCCGCGCCTCGTCATCCTCGACGAGCCGACCTCCTCGCTCGACGCGAGCCTCGCCAAGCAAATGCTCGCCCATGTGCGCCGCTTCGTGGCGGCGGGCGGTGCGGTCATCTTCATCTCGCACATCCTGCACGAGATCCTCGCCACCGCCGACCGCATCGTCGTCATGAAGGACGGCCGCATCGTCGCCGAGCGCCCGGCGGGCGGCTTCACCGCGCACAGCCTGTTCGAGACCATGGGCAGCGTCGCCAAGGGCGAGGCCGCGCGCCGCGAAAGCCGCGACCTGGCCTCCGCACCCCTCGTCCTCGAACAGGCCGGAAGCGGCCTGCCGTTCACGGCGCGTAAGGGCGAGATCGTCGGTCTCGCAGGCCTCAGCGGCCACGGCCAGACCGAGATGCTGATGAAGCTCCATGCGCAACGGAGCGGCAACTGGTGGCCGCGGCACGACCCGGCGGTCGCCTTCGTCGCCGGCGACCGGCGGCTCAACGGCGTCTTCGAACTGTGGAGCATCCTGAAGAATCTCTCCATCGCCTCGCTCAGTGACCTGTCGCGCCAGGGTTTCGTGAACGATGAGGCCGAAGAGGGCAGGGGAGAGGACTGGAAGAAGAGGATCGACATCCGCACGCGCGCCATGGAAAATCCCATCCTCTCCCTTTCCGGCGGCAACCAGCAGAAGGTGCTGTTCGCCCGTGCCCTTTCCACGCGCGCACCCGTGGTGCTGATGGACGACCCGATGCGCGGCGTCGATGTCGGCACCAAGCAGGAGGTCTACCGCATCGTCCGCGACGAGGCGGCGGCCGGCCGCACCTTCGTCTGGTACTCGACGGAGATGGAGGAGGTGTGCCTGTGCGACCGCGTCTACGTCTTCCGCGAAGGCGTGATCGTCGCCGAACTCGCCGGCGGCGACGTCAACGAGGCGAACATCCTCGCCGCCTCCTTCCAGGGAGCGGCGGCGTGAATCTCAGGCCTTCCTCCGACACCATCCGGCTGATCGTTCCCGCCCTCTCGCTGGCGAGCCTCCTCGCCGCCGTCTTCTGGCTGCAGCCGCGGGCGATGAGCTATATCGGCCTGAACCTGCTTTTCAATCTGGCGGTCCCCATCGCGCTGGCGACCATCGCCCAGATGCTCATCATGGCGGTCAACAATCTCGATCTTTCGATGGGCGCCTTCGTCAGCTTCGTGGCCTGCGTGGCGGCAACCTTCCTCTACGACAGCCCCTTGCTCGGTGTGCCGATCCTCGTCGCCGCCGTCGCCGCCTATGCCCTCCTCGGCGTCGTCATCCACCTGCGCAACCTGCCCTCCATTGTCGTCACGCTCGGCATGAGCTTCATATGGACGGGGCTCGCAGTGCTTCTCCTGCCGGCCCCCGGCGGGCATGCGCCGGAATGGGCGCGCTGGCTGATGACGGCCAAGCCGCCGCTCATGCCGATGGCCATCGTCGCCAGCATCTTGATCGCCCTTCTCGCCCATTTCATCGTCATGCGCTCGTCCTTCGGCGTGCTCGTGCGCGGCGTCGGCGGCAACGAGCGCTCGGTGGAGCGGGCCGGCTGGTCGGCGCTGGCGGCCAGGGCAGGGGCCTACGGGCTGGCCGGCGCCTTCGCGGTGGCCGCCGGCATCGCCCTCGTCGGCCTCACCACCTCGGCGGACGCCAACATCGCCCTGCGCTACACGCTCCTTTCCATCGCCGGCGTCATCCTCGGCGGCGGCGAGTTCGTCGGCGGCCGCGTCTCGCCCATCGGCGCCGTCATCGGCGCGCTGACGCTGACGCTCGCCGGCTCCTTCCTCTCCTTCCTGCGCATATCGCCCGACTGGCAGATCGGCGCGCAGGGCGCCATCCTCATCATCGTCCTGGCGCTCCGGCTGTTCCTGAACCGCATCGAGAACAGGGAGAGGCGCCGATGACCCTCTTCCACGGCCTCTTCAAAAAACCCTGGCTCTGGTCCTGGCTCGCCGTCGCCGTCGTCTGGTCCGCCACCGTCATGGTGACGGGCGGGGCAGGCGCGCTCGGCCTTTCCCAGGCCGCGCTCACCTTCGCCGCCTTCTCGGTGATCGTCGGCATCGGCCAGATGTTCGTCATCACGCTGGGGCCGGGCAACATCGACCTCTCGGTCCCGGCCACCATGACGCTCGCCGGCACGGTGGCGCTCAAGCTGATGAACGTCGACAACGGCATGATCGTGCCGGGTCTCCTTGCCGCGCTTGCCGTTGGCGTCGCCGTCGGCATGTGCAACTACACGCTCATCAAGCTCCTGCGCATCCCGCCGATCATCGCCACGCTGGCCATGAGCTTCATCGTCCAGTCGGCGGCGATCTGGACCAATCGCGGCCTCAGGATCAAGCCGCCGAGCCTCTTGGCCGAGTTCACCACGTCGAGCACGCTCGGCATCCCCAACATGGCCATCGTGGCGCTCCTCATCGCCGTCGCCGCCTGGGTCCTCCTGGAAAAAACCCTCTACGGCCGCTGGATCACGGCCATCGGCCAGAGCATGGCGGCCGCCCGCATGGCCGGCATTCCCGTCGACGGCACGCGCTTCATCACCTACGTGCTGTGCGCCGTGCTCGCCGCCCTTTGCGGCTATCTGCTCGCCTGCTTCTCGGGCGGTGCGGCGCTCAACATGGGGGCGGAGTATCTCCTGATGTCGATCGCCGTCGTCGTCATCGGCGGCACGTCGGTCGCCGGCGGCGATTCCAACGTGCCGGGCGTGTGGGGCGCCTCGCTGTTCATGTTCCTGGTCGTCTCCATGCTCAACACCTACGGGCTTGGCGCCGGCGTCCGCCTGATCATGACCGGCCTCATCATCATCAGCGTCATCGTCGTGGCCAGCGGCCGCCGGGCGCGGCAACCCTGAGACAGAACGAAGCATGAGCCACGATACTCTCTACGAAGTCCACGACCCCCGCTTCCGCTCGCTGATCATCGAGAACGCGCGGCTCGAACAGCTCCACACCGGCTGCCGCTGGGCCGAGGGCCCTGTCTGGTTTGCCGACGCCAACCAGCTTCTCTTCAGCGATATCCCCAACCAGCGCATGCTGCGCTGGGAGCCTGACGGCGGCGTCTCGGTCTTCCGTGCGCCCTCCAACTTCGCCAACGGCAACACACGCGACCGCCAGGGCCGGCTCGTCACCTGCGAGCACGGCACCCGCTGTGTGACCCGCACCGAGCCCGACGGCACGATCACCGTGCTCGCCGATTCCTTCGCCGGCAAACGGCTCAACTCGCCCAACGACGTGATCGTGCGCTCCGACGGCTCGGTCTGGTTCACCGATCCCACCTACGGCATCCTTTCCGACTACGAGGGCTACAAGGCCGAGCCGGAGCAGGGCGCCCGCAACGTCTACCGCCTCGACCCGGAAACGGGCGAGCTTACAGCCGTCGCCGGCGACTTCCGCCAGCCCAACGGCCTTGCCTTCTCGCCGGACGAAAGCACGCTCTACATCGCCGATTCCGCCGCCAGCCACGACGAGACCGCCCCACGCCACATCCGCGCCTTCGACGTAGTGGACGGCAAGACGCTCGAAAACGGCCGCGTCTTCGCCTCGATCGACAAGGGTATCCCCGACGGCATGCGTGTCGACACGGAGGGCAACGTCTGGTCGAGCGCCGCCGACGGCGTCCACTGCTTCGCCCCCGACGGCCGGCTCCTCGGCAAGATCCTTGTCCCCGAGACCGTTGCCAACCTCACCTTCGGCGGCCCCCGCCGCAACCGCCTCTTCATCACCGCGACGACGTCGCTCTACGCACTCTACGTCACCGCAACCGGCGCGCAGCGGCCTTAGGCCCGAACGGCGCCGAACCGCAGCGCATAAGTTCCATAACGTATATTATGCGATCTTTCTGTGGGTGCAGGTGCATTCCATTTTGAAGTGCGGCTTCCCTGACCCATCACCGGGAGGTCACGCCGGCGCGTCACTCCGGAAGACCGGCCTTGCGGTAGCCATCGACGAAATGCTCAAGCGTCGCAGCGTCGCGGAATGGCTCCGTCGTGGCCCAGTGGCGGGTTGTGAAATGCGGGTTGCCGACGAGGAACAGTTCGACCTCCGCGCGCGCCTCGTCGAGCCGGCCGAGTTGGGCAAGGCTTGCCGCCAGGAACCGGCGTGAGCTTGTGCGATAGGTCTCGTCCCTGCGCAGCGTCTCGACAGCGGCTTCGTATTCGCCGGCCGCATATTGCGCCTGGCCGAGCGTCAGATAGTACCAACTTGCCGGAAACGGGTTCAGCCGGAACGCCTTGCGAATGTGCTCAAGGCCCTCCTCTACCCGCCCGGCGAGGACCGCGATGTCGGATAATGCCGCCCACGCGTCGGCCTCGTTCGGGTCGAGCTCGATCGCCTTGGCGAATTCCGCATCCGCTTCGGCGAAGCTGCGGTTATATGCAAGCAGGTAAGCCAGGACCCAGCGGCAGCCGGCATCGTTGGGATCGATCGCCACAGCCTTGCGCGCCAGCTCCAAAGCAGCGCTGCGGGAAGATTCAGTCGGCCCGCCAGAATGCACCCACCCCATCCAGTGGTTCAGGGCAAGCCAACGATAGGCCTCTGCGTAT
This sequence comes from Chelativorans xinjiangensis, assembly GCF_009812055.1. Lineage (GTDB taxonomy): Bacteria > Pseudomonadota > Alphaproteobacteria > Rhizobiales > Rhizobiaceae > Chelativorans > Chelativorans xinjiangense. The sequence goes on from NZ_WQNH01000001.1 coordinate 24,363, forward strand.
TCCGGATCGAGCGAAACCGCGCGCGTGAGCATCAGATGCGCTTCCCGCGCCGTCTGCGGCGCATCGTCCATCAGCTTGCGCGCCCGCACGCAGAGATCGTAAGCCTCGAGATTTTTGGGCCGCTTGCGCGGCGGCGGTGCGCGCAGCCGGCCGAGCAACGCCTCCACGATCCTGGCCGTGACCTCGTCCTGAACGGCAAAGATATCTTCCAGGCTGCGATCGAAGCGTTCCGCCCATAGATGATCGCCGCTCGCCGCGTCGACCAGCTGTGCGTTGATGCGCACGCGCCCCGCCGCGCGTCTTGCGCTGCCCTCCAGCAGGTAGCGCACGCCGAGGTCCCGTGCGATCCCGCGCACGTCCATCGCCTTTCCCTTGTAGGCAAAGGCCGAGTTGCGTGCGATGACGAACAGGCCGGAGATCCTGGACAGGTCCGTGATCAGGTCTTCGGTCAACCCATCCGCGAAGGATTCCTGCTCGGGATCGTTGCTGACATTGACGAAGGGCAGCACGGCTATCGACGGTTTGCCGGGCAGCGGCAACGGTTTTCGCTTCGCGCCACCGAGCTGTTCGACGGCGCCTAAGAAGCGGTAGCCGACGCGTGGAACCGTGGCGATCCATTCACCGCCCCCATTACCGGCATCGCCGGCCGGGCCAAGCAGCTTCCGTAAGAGCGCGATCTGGACGGTGAGATTGCCTTCCTCGACCGCCCTGCCCGGCCACGCCGCGTCCATCAACTCGGCCTTGCTCAGGATTTCGCCGGGCCGTCCGACGAGCGCCGCAAGCAGCTTTATCCCGCGGTAGCCAACGGCAACGGGGACATCGTTCCGAAGGAGCGTTCCCGCAACCGGATCAAGCACGAACGGACCAAAGGCAACGCGCGATCCCTCCATGCGGCGCATCTATAGCCCGTTTGGAAGTTTTTGGAACTATTTGGGAGCGCTTAATTACGGCGCTGTCCGTATCCGGCAGAAGTCATCCTCTTTCAAGGTTGTGGGCCTGCGGACCCCCAAACCAATGGAGGTTGCCATGACTGCCGAAAGCACGACATCACCGCGAGAGGATCGGATCCCATGGGCCGCGATGGCGGGCATCATCGCGACCGTCACGGTGTTCGCCGTGGCACAGGGGCTGACCTATCCGCTGCTCAGCTTCATCCTGGAGCGGCAGGGGACGACGCCGGGCCTGATCGGCTTGTCGGCGGCGATGACGCCGCTGGGTTTCATTGTATCCGCGTCCTTCATTCCGGCGCTGGCGCGGCGCGTGGGCGGGGCGCGGCTTGCGATCCTGTGTTCGATCCTGGCAGCGACCGCCCTGATCGCGATTGCCTGGACGCAAGGCATCTGGGCCTGGATGCCGCTGCGCTTCCTGCTCGGCTTCTTCGCCAATCCGCTTTACGTGATCAGCGAAACCTGGCTGATCTCGATCACGCCCGCGCCACGCCGGGGCCGCATCATGGGCCTCTATTCATCGATCGTTTCGGGTGGCGTCGCCATCGGCCCGCTGTCGCTCGGCCTGGTCGGCACTGAGGGTTGGCCGCCCTTCATGATCGGCATCGTGGCCTTCCTTCTCTGCGGCCTGATCGTGCTTGCAGTCGTGCCGCGCCTGCCGAAGATGGCGCATGAAGGCGAGGCAACATCGCTCGGTGGCTTCTTCGCACTGGCGCCGCTCCTGTTGTTCGCGGTTTTCACTGCTGCCGCCTTCGAGCAGATCCTGCTTTCCTTGTTCGCGGTCTATGGCGCCGCGCTCGGCAGCGCCGAGGAGCGCGGCGCTTCGCTCATCACCTCATTCATCGCAGGCAATGCCGTGCTGCAGATCTTGCTCGGGCGCGTGGCCGAACAGTTTGGCGCAACGCGGACCATGTTGTTCTGTGCCCTGGCTTCGCTGGCCGGCTGCTTGGCTCTGCCGTCGATCTTCAACGCGTGGCTCATCTGGCCGCTCGTTTTCGTGTGGGGCGGGGTCTCGTTCGGGATCTACACCATGTCGCTGATCCAACTCGGCGAGCGTTTCACCGGTCAAGCCTTGATCGCCGGTAACGCGGCCTTCGCGTTCGTATGGGGCATCGGCGGCATCGTGGGCTCGCCCGCGACGGGCCTCGCGATGCAACTGATCGGGCAACAGGGGCTGCCATTGTCCCTTGGCCTCATGTGCTGTGCACTGGCGGTGTTTCTGGTGGCGAAGAGACGGCGGGTCTGATCGAGGCACCAGTGGTGCGATCCTGACAGATGGTACCCATCTGTCAGGGCAAATCGCCCCACCAGATCACTAGCCTCGTGCCGCGCCGATATCGCTTTCAGGCTCTCAAAGCTAAAGAAGGCGATGGGTTGGCGCGCCGCTACACGGCGGGCGCCAAGGATTCGCCGGCAGGCGGGCGGAGCGCGATCAGAACCACGAGGATCAGAACGGCGGTGCCGGCCAGCACGAGATAGCCGGTGGCGATGGAGGTCGACGCCATCACAGGCCCGAGGACGAGCGGCGAGACGAACTGGCCGAGGAAGGTAAGAGTGCTCGAGATGGCCGTTGCCCGGCCCAAAAGCGATTCAGGTACAAGCTCCGCGATGACGATGGAAAGCGCGGAGAACACCACGCCTTGGCCGAACCCCAGGAACACCATGGCCGCGCTGAGCGTGATAGGCCGATCGGCGGTGCCAAGGATCAGGAAGGCGGCGGTGAGCGCCAGGGTCGAGAAGCGCAGCAATGTGAGCTAGGAGGCGCGGGCCCTGAGCCACGGATAGACAAGCCCGACCAGGATCGCGCTCACCCCCATCACCGAGATGTACATGGAGACCCGGACGGGCTCGTGGACGCCAAGCTCGCCCAGCCGCTGCGGCAGGAAGACGGCGACGCCGTACATCATGATCCACAGCGCGAGCACGAAGGCGTAAACGCCGAGGAGCGCGGGGCGCCGCGGCACCTGGAGGAGGCGCTCCTGGAATTCGCGCGGAAAGTGGTCCGGAACATCTATTACGATCCCGATACCGTGAGACTTCGCCGCTTTCTGCGCATGGAGAACGTCGTCAATCCCGAGATCTCGGCCGCCGCGCGCGAACATGACAGGCCCCACCGCGACCGGCTCGCCGACGCGCTGGCGGGGCGTCTGGCCCGGCTGGCCTACGCGGGGTATCTGAAGCTGGACGATCCCGACCGCGCCGCCCGCCAGTTCCTGGCGCTCATCACCTACGCCACCCAGAGGCTCGACGAGACCGAGCTCACCGATACCCTTACGGCCAACATCCGCTTTTTCCTGCGCGGCTACGCGCCGGACTGACGGGTGGCGCGGCGGATGGCCTCCCAAGAATGGGATCCCCACCCTATCGCCCGGAAGAGCCGGTCGGTGCGGCGGGGTGCATCAGGCCTTCGGCCTTGAGATCACTCCACAGCTCCGCCGGAATGTCGGTATCGAGGATGGCCCGGTTTGCCTTGACCTGGTCGACGCTCTGCCCGCCGGGGATGACGGAGCAGACGAGCGGGCTTAGCAGCGGAAACTGCAGCGCCGCCTCGATGAGCTTCACGCCATGACGGCCGCAGACGGCCTCGATGCGCCCGACTTTTTCCAGAATCTCCTTCGGCGCTTCCGAATAGTTGTAGAAGGCGCCGGGCTTCGGCCCAGTGGCGAGGATGCCTGAGTTATAAGGCCCGCCGAGCACGATGCCGATGCCGCGTTTCTCGCAGAGCGGCAGGAAGCTATCCAGCGCTTCCTGCTCCAGAAGCGTGTAGCGGCCGGCGAGCAGGAACAGGTCGAAATCGCCGTGCTCGGCGAGCCACTGGCACGGTTGCCATTCGTTCACCCCTGCCCCGAACGCCTTGATCACGCCCTGGTCGCGCAGCGAAAGAAGGGCGTAATAGCCGGAGCGCATCAGTTCCTCGAGCTTCGCCTTCAGCGCCTCCTCGGAGCCGTGGTTGAAGACGTCGAGATCGTGGGCGTAGAGGATGTCCACGCGGTCGACGCCGAGCCGTTCGAGCGAGAATTCGACGGAGCGCATGACGCCGTCATAGGTATAGTCGTACACCTCCCGGCGCGACGGCGTGTCGAAGAACTTGCCGATGCCGGTGCGCTCCTCCGGCGGGCACGCGCGCAGGAGCCGGCCCACCTTGGTGGACAGCACATAGTCGTCGCGCTTCCGGCCGCGCAGGAAACGGTTGAGCCGCGTCTCCGCCAGGCCGAGCCCGTAGAGCGGCGCGGTATCGAAATAGCGGCACCCGGTCTCCGACGCGCCTTCCAGCGCAGCCTGCGCCCCCTCGTCGGAGATCGCCCGGTAAAGGTTGCCGAGCGGTGCGGTGCCGAAGCCGAGTTCGGTAAAGGTGATGCCGCGGCCGGCAAGCCGCTCGAAGTGACGCGTTTTCATTGAACGTTTCCTCATTTTCCGCCGTGTGGGGCGCAACGTATATCGAGATCCGGCTGGTTGGTAGCGGGTGGCGGCGGCAAATCCGCAAGGATGTTCCCACTCGCGTGCACTTGCGGTAAGGCACCGGCCCTCACGCCTCCCCTCCCCCTCGTGGCAGGGCTATCGCATATGGACGGAGTCTTTGTTCGGCTTCGCCGGACCCCCACCCCTCACCCCTCCCCTCAAGGGGGAGGGGCGCGCCGACGTCTCAGAATCCCCCTCCCCCTTGTGGGGAGGGGTGAGGGGTGGGGGTCGTCGCGACAAGCTCAGGGGGAGGAACGGCGCCGAGCCAATAGACTCCCCTCCAACCCGTTGCTAGCATCCCTCCCCTGTCGGGAGCGAGGGGCAATCGGGGAGGACGAATGAGCCAGAAATTCCGGCGCCTGTTCAAGACCGCCAAGCCGGTCATCGCCATGGTGCATCTTGGCGCCCTGCCCGGCTCGCCGCTTTACGATGCGGAGGGTGGCATGGAGGCGCTCGTCGCGGGTGCGGCGAAGGATCTCGACGCCCTGCAGCGGGCCGGCGTCGATGCGGTCATGTTCGGCAACGAGAACGACCGCCCCTATGAGTTCACCGTCGACACCGCCTCGACCGCCGCCATGGCCTACGTGATCGGCTCCTTGCGTGAGCGGATCACTGTCCCCTTCGGCGTCAACGTCCTGTGGGATCCGATGAGCACAGTCGCGCTCGCCGCCGCCACCGGGGCCGCCTTCGTGCGCGAGATCTTCACCGGCACATACGCCTCCGACATGGGCCCCTGGACGCCCGATGCCGGCAAGGCGATGCGTTACCGCGACCGCCTTGGCCGTTCCGACCTCGCCATGCTCTACAACATCTCGGCCGAGTTCGCCTATTCGCTCGACCGGCGCAGCCTCTCCGATCGCGCCCGCAGCGCCGTCTTCTCCTCGATCCCCGACGCCATCCTCGTCTCCGGCCAGATCACCGGCGAGGCGGCCGCGCTCAGCGACCTTGTGGCGGTCAAGAAGGTGCTGCCCGATACCCCGGTGCTGGCCAACACCGGCGTCAAGCACGCCACCGTCGCCGACGTCTTGAAGACCGCCGACGGCTGCATCGTCGGCTCATCGCTCAAGGTCGACGGCGACACCTGGAACCCGGTCGACCCCGAACGCGCGGCGGAGTTCATGCGCCTTGCGCGCGCCGCCCGCGGCGAATAGAGGAGCGGATGGTGAAGGAACGGCTGCGCACGCTTCTGGGCGAACTGATGCTCATCCCCGGCCTTTCCGGCCACGAGGGCCGGGTCCGCCGCGCCATCCGCGAAAAGCTCGCCCCACTCGGCCTTGCCTGCCGCACGGACATGCTGGGCAACCTCATCGCCACCATCGAGGGCGACAAGGCGGCGCCCAGCATCATGCTTTTCACGCACATGGACCAGCTCGGCTTCGTCGTGCGCAAGATCGAGGCCGGCGGCTTCATCCGCGTCGAGCGGCTGGGCGGCGTGCCGGAGCGGGCGCTGGCCTCGCAGGCCGTGCTCCTGTGCGTGGGCGAAGGGCGCGACCGCAAGGGCGTCATCGCCAACAAGAGCCACCACGCCACCACGCCCGACGAAAAATACAAGGTCGTCCCCTACGCCGATCTCTATATCGACGCCGGCTTCGCCTCCGCCGAGGAGGCGCGGAGCGCCGGCGTCGAGATCGGCACGCCGGTCACCTACCTGCCCAACATGGTGGAGCTTGGCGAGGACCGTATCGGCGGCACGGCGGTCGACGACCGCGCCGGCTGCGCGGCGCTTATCGAGGCGGCGCGGATGCTCGTCGAGGAAAGGCCGCGGCCCACCGTGCACCTGGTCTTCGCCGTGCAGGAGGAGTTCAACCTGCGCGGCGCGCTGACGGCCGCACAGGTGCTCCAGCCCGACATCGCCATCCAGATCGACCTCGTGCTCGCCACCGATACGCCCGACATGGCCCATCGAGGCGACGTGCGGTTGGGTAGCGGCCCGGCGATCAGCCTTTATTCCTTCCACGGCCGCGGCACGCTCAACGGCACCATCCCCCACCCTGCCCTCGTCCACCTGTTCGAGAAGGCGGCCGGCGGGCTCGCCATGCCGCTGCAAAGAAGCGCCCATGTCGGCGCGCTGACGGAGACCTCCTACGTGCAGCTCGTCGGCGGCGGCGTCGCCTGCATCGATGTCGGCTTCCCGATGCGCTATTCTCATTCCTCGCTCGAGGTGTGCGACCTCGGCGACCTGGAACAGCTCGTCCGGCTCACGGTCGCCGGCATCGCCGCCATCGACGAGACCTTCAGCCTCGACCGGGACGACTATGTGACATGAAGCACTATCTCGGCGTCGATATCGGCACCTTCGAGACCAAGGGCGTCCTCGTGGACGAGGCGGGCGGCATCCTCGCCAGTGCGGCCTGTCCGCACAAGATGCTGGTCCCGCAGCCCGGCTGGGCCGAGCACCGGCCGCGCGAGGACTGGTGGGGCGACTTCGTCTTCGTCACGAAGAAGATGCTCTCCGAAAGCGGCATCGATCCGAAGACTATCCGCGCCCTCGGCTGCAGCGCCCTCGGCCCCTGCATGCTGCCGGTTGATGCGGCGGGCGAGCCGCTATCGAACGCCATCCTCTACGGTGTCGACACGCGCGCCGCGCGCGAGATCGAGGCTCTTAACGAGCGGATCGGTCTAGATACGATCCTTGAGCGGTGCGGCAACGCGCTGACCTCGCAATCGGTCGGCCCGAAAATCCTCTGGCTCAAGAACAACCGCCCCGAACTCTACGACAAGACGGCGAAGTTCCTGAATTCCACGAGCTACGTCAATTACCGCCTCACCGGCCGCTACGTCATCGACCACTATTCGGCCGCCAACGCGAGCCCCCTCTACGACGTCGAAAAGCGCGACTGGATCTTCGATCTCGCAGACGACATCGCCCGCCCCGACCAACTCCCCGATCTCCTGTGGACCACCGACATCGCCGGCGAGGTCACACCCGAAGCCGCCGCCGAGACCGGCCTTGCCGCCGGCACGCCCGTCACCGCCGGCACCATCGACGCCGCCGCCGAGGCGCTCAGCGTCGGCGTGCTCGCCCCCGGCGACATGATGGTCATGTACGGCTCCACCATCTTCACCATCATGGTGACCGACGGCCCCGTCCGCGACCGCCGCCTGTGGTACGCGCCCTGGCTGTTCGAGGGCGAGCACGCCTCCATGGCCGGCCTTGCCACCAGCGGCACCCTCACCCACTGGTTCCGCGACCAGTTCGCCCGCGAGCTGCCGCCGGAAGAAGCCTTCGCCACCCTCGCCGAAGAAGCGGCAGCGACGCCGCCCGGCGCGGGTGGCCTCGTGTTCCTGCCCTATTTCTCCGGCGAACGAACCCCCATCCACGATCCCGACGCAAAGGGCGTCCTCTTCGGTCTCAACCTGACGCACACGCGCGGCGACATCTACCGCGCGCTGCTGGAAGGCATCGCTTGCGGCACGGCCCACATCGTCGACACCTACCGCGAGATCGGCCGCCCGCCGGAGACGATCTACGCCGTCGGCGGCGGCACGAAGAACGCCGTCTGGGCGCAGGCAACCTCCGACATCTCCGGCCTCGACCAGCTCCTGCGCGCCCGCACCCTCGGCGCGTCCTACGGCAATGCCTTTCTTGCCGCGGTGGCGGTGGGCGACGCGCAAAAGGAGGACATCGCCGGCTGGAACCCCGTGGAAAGGACGATCGCCGCGCGAAGGGAGCATGCGGGCGTCTATGGGCGGCAGTATCGGGTCTTCCGGCGGCTTTACGAAGAGACGCGGGGGCTGATGGCGGAGTTGTCGGGGGCGCTGTAGGTGTTCCGGCGACAGGATGTGCTCTGCATCCCGCCCTCGTCCTTCGACAGGCTCAGGATGAGGGCTGTGTTTGCTCCCTTCCGCGCACGTCGAAGCCCGCGCGGCGTCGCCTTGCCTTCACCCTCATCCTGAGCTTGTCGAAGGACGAGGGTGAAGGCACGCGCCCAGCCCTCGCCGGCCTACTTCACCGCCCCCGTCGCCATCCCGGCGATGATGTAGCGCTCCAATATGATCCCGACGATCAAGAGCGGAGCGATCGCCGCCGTCGACAGCGCCGCCATGGACCACCAGTTGATGCCCTGGCTGCCCGTCTGGCTCGCCACCATCACCGGCAGCGTCTTCGCCTCGGTGCTCGTCAGGAGCGCGGCGAAGAAATACTCGTTCCAGCACAGGATCAGCGACAGGATGAAGGCGGCGACGATGCCCGGCAGCGAGATCGGCAGGACGATGCGCAGGAAGGCGCCCCAGATCGACAGGCCGTCGACCAGCGCCGCCTCCTCCAGCTCCACGGGAATGGCCTTGAACTGGTCGCGCATGATCCAGATGACGATGGGCAGCACGGTGAGCGTATAAAGAAGGATGAGCCCGATGCGCGTGTCGAGCAGCGCCAGCTCCTTGTAGAGCACCAGGAACGGCAGGGCGAGCACCACGGGCGGCAGGATCAGTTGCGAGAGGAAGAAGAACGAGATGTCCTTGTTCTTCATCGGGCCGAACCGATAGGAGAAGCGGCTGAGGCCGTAGGCCGCCAGCGAGCCCAGAACGGCGGCCAGGAACGACGCCGAGAGGGAGACGACGACGCTGTTCATGAAGCGCTTCATGAATTCGCCGCGCACCGTCGAGGTGTTGAAGAGCGTCTCCGGCGACAGGCCGAGCGACCGCCAGCCGAGCCACTGCGGCGTGAAGTCGAGGAACGGGACGAGATTGCCGCGCATGACGTCGGGCGCGGCCTTGAAGGAGGTCGTGACCGTCCAGTAGATCGGCACGAGGCAGATGAAGGCCCAGACGATCAGGATGCCGTAGACGATCACGCGCGTGGTCAGCCGGCGCGTCCGCTCGGCCATCGTCTGCTCGGGCACGGCCGCCTCGTCCAGCCTTTCGTCGATGGCAATCATCGCTTTACGATTCCTCCTGGCCGTAACCGCGCATCCAGCGGCCGAGCACGTTGAGCATGATGGTGAGCGAGACGACGATCAGCACCAGATAGACCATCGCCAACAGCGTGCCGTAGCCGACGTTGGAACGGTCGCGGTAAACGCGGAAGATGAAGCTCGTCACCGAATCGGTCGCCCCGCCGGGGCCGCCGGCGGTCACGTTGATGATGACGTCGGCGAGCTTCAGCTTGAAGATGATGCGGATGAGGACGGCGGTGATCGAGACCGGCAGCGTCAAGGGAAAGACGACCTTCCAGAAGGTCTGCCAGGGATTGGCGCCATCCACCCTCGCCGCCTCCATCACCTCCTTGGGCAGCGCCTGAAGGCCGGCGAGGAGCATGATCATCATCAGCGGAATGAAGGTCCAGGCGTCCATCGCCATGATGGAGAACCGGGCGAGCCATGGGTCGGTGAAGAAGGCCGGGTTCTCCCATCCGAGCCAGCGGGCGAAGTTGGCGATCGGCCCGAAGCGTATCTCCATCATCGACTTGCCGACCATCCAGCTCACCGCCACCGGCGACAGCATCAGGGGTAAGAGGAAGACGACGCGGAAGAACTTTCGCGCCCGGATCTGCGAGTGCAAGAGAAGCGCCATGCCGAAGGCGATGGCGTATTCGACGAGCACCGCCAGCGTATACCAGACCATGTTCTTGAGCGCGTTCCAGTAGAAGGCGTCGCCAAGCATCTGGCGGAAATTGTCGAGGCCGTTGAACCTGCGCCCCTGAAGCGAGGAGAGGTTCCAGTCGGTAAACGAGATGTAGAGGCCGAAGAGCAGCGGAAAGACGACCATGGCGACGACGAACAGAACCGCCGGCAGCACGAAGAGCGCCCGCACGCCTGCCTCGCCGCGCCTCAAGACCTGCGCGGTTCCGAGCGTGATGCCCCAGAAGAGATAGGCATAGACGACGGGCCGCCAGTTGGCGAAGCCGAAGTCGATGGTGCCGGCCCGGTAGAGCGCCTGGACGAGAAACGCCGCGACAAGCACCAGCGAGCCGAAGGCCAGGATCAGGCGGCCCAGCCGCTTGCGCGATTGAGGAATCGGATCGGGCGGAACATATTCGTCGAAGTCGATGTCGAGCGGCGCTGTCTTTTCCATGCTCATGCAGGTTATGTCCGGTCTTGGCTGCCGGCAGAGCAATTCCCGGAAAAGTGGAAACCGGTTTTCCGTCCGGAATTGCGACGAAACAAAGAGTTAGACCACTTCATCGATTCCATGAAACGATGAGCTGGTCTAGTTTTGCAGTTACGATTTACCGTCGCACCCTTCGCGCCCCCCTCTGTCCTGCCGGACATCTCCCCCGCAAGGGGGGAGATCATCTCTTCATTGATATCTCGCCTCTTCTGCAGCGTTGGAGGATTGGCAAAAGCGACGATGACAGCCAATCTCCCCCCTTGCGGGGGAGATGTCCGGCAGGACAGAGGGGGGCGTGAAGGAGCGCTGACCATCTCGAACTTCAACTTACAGGCGCAATGCTAGGCAGAGCGAACCGACGGCATGAGGCCGCCGGTTCGATACTGTCACAGAGCCCACCCATCGTCAGCTACGCGCCGAGCGAGGCCTTGTAGAGCTCGATCTGGCTCTCCCGGCCGATCTGGTCGGTGATCCTCTCCCAGGCCTCGGCGATCTTGTCGGCGCCTTCCTGGGCCGAGGCGTACTGGCCAGCGAAGATCTTGGCCAGTTCGTCCTCCGCCACCGAATAGTACTGGAAGATGCCGGGGATGCGCGGCTCGATCGCCGCGTTGGGATGGTTGTAGGAATCGGCCTCCGAGGCGAGATAGTTCTCGATGAACGCCTCTTCGTAGCCGGCCTCCACCCATTCGGGGATGTTGAAATGGCTCTTGCGGTAGGGCTGGAAGCCGGACGGATAGGCCGCACACCACAGCGACAGGTCCTTGCCGCCGAGATGGGCCGCCGCCGACCAGGCCGCCTTTTTCTTCTTCTCGTCGCTGTCGACGCGCGCCATCACATAAACGCCCCAGCCGATATAGGCCATGTTGGGCGCGACGTTCGGCCCGTCGGGCAGCGTCTCCCATTCGCCGCTCGTATGGTTCCACACATCGTCAGAGCCAGGCAGGACGGAAAAGCCGATGACGTCGCCGACGATCGAGGAATCCGACGTGCGGGCGTTGGAGCCGACGTCGCCCCACCAGGAGAGCATGCTGCCGGTGCCGGCCAGGAACTGCTGGAAAGCGGTCGTGTTCGGGTCGGCGTTGATCTGGTCCGGCGGCTGCGCGTCGAGCACGTCGAGGACGTCCTGTATGGCGCGCACCCATGCCTCGTTGTTGACGCGCGGCTTCATGGTGTCGGGGTCGAACAGCCAGGCCGGGTCGTCGGGATGCTTGGCATAGGCGGAGGCGCGGCTTGCCAGGAAATAGAAGCCGAAGCCGCCCCAGGACTTGGGCGCGTCCAGATAGCCGTAGGCCGGCCCGCCGAAGGGGTCGTTCTTGCCCTTGAGGAACTTGGTGACCTCCTGCACCTTCTGCCAGGTGGTCGGCACCGCCCATTCGCCTTCGTGGCCCTCGTCCCGCCAGGCCTGGGCCAACTCCTCGTTCTCGAAATAGTCGGTGCGGAAGTTGAAGTTGTGGCAGTCGCCGTCGACCGAGATGCGGTAGGTCTTGCCGTCCCAGGTGCCGACCGGGGCCTTGAGATAGTCGACGTAGTCGTCCATCTCGATCAGATCCCTCACCCAGTCGGGCATCTCGGAGGCGAGCCCCTTGCCGCAAACGTCGCCCTCGAAGGGCGCGCCCATCTCGATGATGTCGAAATCGACCGTTTCGGTGGCGATCGATTGCTGCAGGCGGGCGTTGTAGTCGGCCTGGGCGAGGTCGATCCACTCGATCCGCGCACCGGTATAGGCCTCCCACGGCTTCAGGAAGCCGCGGAACAGGAAGTTGTGCAGGTTCTGGTTATTGAGGCCCATGAAGGTCAGCTGGACGCCCTCGAACTCGCCCTCCTCCACGGTGGCCCTGGTGCCGTCGAGGCACAGTTCGCCGACCCTCTGCCAGTCGGCGTCGGTCGGCGATCCCATGCCCACGCCGGGGATCTTCAGGATTTCGGCGCGCACGTTCGCCTGCGCCGAGGCATGCCGGGCAAGCGCTCCCAGCCCGCTCGTCGTGCCGAGCGCCAGGGCGCCGGCGCCCGCCGCGCCCTTCAGGATGCCGCGGCGGCTGGCCTGCATGGCCATCAGTCGCTTATAGATATGGACCTTCATGGACGATTTCCTCCCTTAAGACTTCCATGATCGCGGTGTGGGAGCCATCGATAGCCGGTAAAACGATTTACCGGCGGCAGGCACTGGGGACCTCTTCTCGCCCTTCTCCCGCCTGCTCCTCCCCGTATGCCTCCCGGTTTCCGTTGAGTATGAGGCAAGTTCGACCATTGTCAATAAATCGCCAGCGGACGGAGTTGGGGCTTCAAGATGCTTGAGATTCACGGGAGATATGGCAAGGAGCAAGCCCCCTTTCTTGCAAATTCCAAGGGCTTGGCTTCGCCAAACCCAAGAATTTGCTTTCTCCCCCACCAAGGCATGGATGCTTCCGCAAATCGCGAACGCAGGTGATTTGCAGCGACGGTGGCGCAGCCCCTATCTCCCCCTTGGTGGGGGAGAAAGCGATTTCAACACCTTAGCTGGAGCGAAGCGGAAGCTAAGTGTTAGAAATCGCAAGAGAGGGGGCCAGTCGAAGCCACGCCCGTAACCTGTGTGGGCGGAGGTGGCGCCCGAACTGTCTTTACAATTGACATCGCGCGCCGGCTCGTTTGTTCTTTTGGCCGGTCGGGTCTCGGGAGGAACCATGTCCAACGTTACGGTCCGCAGGGTCCGCAAGTCTTTTGGCTCCGTGGAGGTGATCCACGGGGTGGATGTCGACATCGCCGATGGGGAGTTCGTCGTCCTTGTCGGGCCGTCGGGATGCGGCAAGTCGACCTTGCTGCGCATGATCGCCGGCCTCGAAAGCATCACCAAGGGAGCGATCCTCGTGGGCGACCGGATCGTCAACCACCTGCCGCCCTCCCAGCGCGACATCGCCATGGTGTTCCAGAACTATGCGCTCTACCCGCACATGAAGGTGAAGGACAACATGGCCTTCGCACTGCGCCTGCGCGGCATGGCTGCCAGCGAGGTGAGCGAACGGGTCGACCGCGCGGCCGGCATCCTCGGGCTCAACCCCTTTCTCGACCGCTATCCGCGGCAATTGTCGGGCGGCCAGCGCCAGCGGGTCGCTATGGGCCGCGCCATCGTGCGCGACCCGCAGGTCTTCCTGTTCGACGAGCCGCTCTCCAATCTCGACGCCAAGCTGCGCGTGCAGATGCGCACCGAGATCAAGGAGCTGCACCAGCGGCTGAAGACGACCACCGTCTACGTCACGCACGATCAGGTGGAGGCGATGACCATGGCCGACAGGATCGTCGTCATGCAGGACGGGCGGGTCGAGCAGGTCGGCGAGCCCCTGGAGGTCTTCGACCGCCCGGCCAACCTTTTCGTCGCCGGCTTCATCGGCTCGCCGTCCATGAACATGCTCAAGGCGACGGTGAACGGCGGGAAGACCGCCGTCGAGGTCAACGGCGCGCATGTCGCCGTCTCCGGCGATCATCACGCGGAAGACGGCCAGCCGATCGTGCTCGGCATCCGCCCGGAGCATCTGGAGCTTTCCGACGACGGCTTTCCGGCAGAGGTTTCCGTGGTCGAGCCAACGGGCTCGGAGACGCTGGTGTTCCTGCATTTCGGCGGCGACGACCTCGTCGCCCTGTTCCGGCAGCGTCACAATTTCCGGCCCGGCGAGACGATCCGGTTGCGCCCGCGCCCGGACCAGGTGCATCTGTTCCATGCCGACACCGGGCAGAGGCTATAGAGCAATTCCAGGAAGTCGAAACTGGTTTTCCGTCCGGAATTGCGACAAAACAACGAGTTAGACCCGTCCATCGATTCGATGAAACGGTGAACAGGTTCCAACGCACAACCGAAATTTGGCCGGGACAGACCGGCCGCTCTTGGAGGGAAGACATGCTCAAGGGGATCAACCCGCTACTGAATGCCGATGTGCTCTTCGCGCTGAGGGCCATGGGCCACGGCGACGACGTCATCATCGCCGACACCAACTTCCCCTCCGATTCCCTCGCCCGGCAGACGCGCCTCGGCAAGCTTCTGCGCATCGATGCCACGGCAGCCGAGGTGGCCGCCGCCATCCTCTCCGTCTACCCGCTCGACACCTTCGTCGACGACGCGGCGGCCCGCATGGAGATCGTCGGCGCGCCGGACGAGATCCCGCCGGTGCAGGCGGAGGTGCAGAAGGTGGTCGATAAGGCGGAGGGCCGCTCCTGGCCGATGATCGGCGTCGAGCGCTATGCCTTCTACGAGCGCGCCAGAAAGGCCTATTGCGTCATCCAGACCGGCGAACGCCGCTTCTACGGCTGCTTCGCCTTCCGCAAGGGCGTCATCCCGCCGGATCAGGGCTGAGCCATGGAGAAGGGCAAGCCGATCGTCATCCTCGGCGTGTTCGTCGCCGACACCGCCTACCGCGCCGCAAGGCAGCCGCGGATGGGCGAGACGCTCCTTGGCAGCGCCTTCAAGCTCGGCCCCGGCGGCAAGGGCTCAAACCAGGCCGTCGCCGCCGCGCGGCTTGGCGCCGAGGTCAGCTTCATCACCCGGCTCGGCCGCGATCCGTTCGCCGACATGGCGCTCACGACATGGCGGGAAGCGGGCGTCGAACCGGCGGTCATCGAGACACCGGAGAGCTACACCGGTGCCGCCTACATCTTCGTGGAGGAGGAAAGCGGCAACAACGCCATCATCGTCTGCCCTGGCGCCGCGAGCCTCATCTCCCCCGCCGACATCGAGGCCAAGGCAGACCTCATCCGCTCCGCCGGCGTCTTCGTCACGCAGCTCGAGCAGCCCATCGAGGCGGCCATCCGAGCCCTGGAAATCGCCCGGGAAGCGGGCGTGACGACGATCCTCAACCCCGCGCCCGCCGCAAAGCTGCCGCCGGAGATCTTCGCCCTTTGCGACTACGCCACGCCCAACGAGACGGAGGCGGAAGAGCTGACGGGCATCGCGGCTGCCTCCCCCACCGACGCGCGCCGCGCCGGCGAGGCACTTCTGGAGAAGGGCGTCCGGTCGGCCGTGATCACGCTGGGCGAGAAGGGAGCGCTCATCGTCGATCGCGACGGCGCTCGGCACGTCCCCGCGTTCGCCGCCGGCCCCGTTGTCGAGACCACGGGCGCGGGCGATGCCTTCAACGGCGGGTTCGCCGTAGGCCTGGCGCGCGGCCTGACACCGGCCGAAGCCGTGCGCTTCGGCTGCACCGTCGCGGGCATCTCCGTCACCCGCCCGGGCACCGCCCCCTCGATGCCGACGCTTACCGAAGTCGAAGCGCTTCTTGCGTCTCAGGCAAGCGCCTGAAACCGGCAGCCAGGCACACTCAAAGACACGGCAGCCTCGCCGACGCCGTGAACGAAATTTAGACGTGAAAGAAACTGTGAATCGGAATTGAAGGCGACTGGCCTATCCTAGTTCCGTCTCACCGGCGGGGTTGGGCTCATCGCGAGTGACGGTCGGCCTGACGAGGACTCCTGGTCGATCGGACACGCTCCCGGGGCGTTGGCCCGACAATCATGCGGGCGCCCTGAAAAACGAGGAGAGGGACATGATCAGGAACGGAGTAATTGTGGCTGCGGCCGCGTCATCCTTGTTGGTGGCCGGCTGCCAGTCGAGTTCGGACCCGAATGTTCAGGCCCGCAATCACGAATTCGGCTGCATTGCCGGGACTGTCGGCGGAGCGGTCGTCGGCGCCCTGATCGGCTCGACGATCGGCGGCGGGACCGGACGGACCCTTGCCACCGCGGCCGGCCTCGGCGGCGGCGGTCTTCTCGGCAATCGGCTGGCGTGCCGCTAAGGCGAAGGAGGATCCCATGAAGAAAACAATCTTTGCCGCCCTGTCCGGCCTTCTTCTTTTCGCGGGCGCCGCGGCCGCCCAGACCGCACCGACAACCGAAATGCCGATGCACGAAGGCCATCTCAATGAGCTCGACGCCAACGACAGCGGCGCCGTGAACCAGCAGGAATACCAGACCTTCATGATCCAGGCCTTCGGCAGGCTCGACGCCAATGGCGACGGCTATCTGGTCGAGACCGAAACCGGAGAGGTCCTGACCGCGGATCAGTTCGCCGCCACCGATGCCAACGGCGACGGCCGCGTCAGCCAGGACGAGTTCATGAACCGCGTCATGCAGGATTTCGCCGCGGCAGACAGAAGCGGCGACGGGCGGCTGGAATAGGTTCAGCCGCCCCGGCGAGTGATCGCCCGAAGACAGGGGTGCGATCCTGACAGATGGTGCCCATCTGTCAGGACAAATCGCCCCACCGGATTAATAGCTTGCGGGCTGACTTTCCCAAACGGATGGGTACCATCCGTTTGGGTCAGACCACTAGGCCGGCGGGGTATCGTGCCACGCCGGCCGCAAATGCTGTGCCAGTCGTCAAAAAACCGCCATATAGGGGTTCAAGACACTTGAACCCGCCGCCCCGTTGCGCCCTAATTGCGCGGCGAGTGGTCCTGACGGCGAGTCGCTCGGCTTGCCGCCGCCCGTAGGGCGAAAAAACTCAGTCTGGAAAGCACCTTGAGCAGCGATGCCATTGGCAGCGCGACGAAGGCACGGAATTCGTTCGCGCATGTGGAGGCGGCCGGTTGGGGCCAGGGCCTCAGCACACTGTTGCGGATCACGCGCATGAATTTGCGCCATCCCTGGCAGGTCACCTTCGCGATCGGCTCGACCATCATCGCCGCCACCCTGCAGCTCACGATCCCCCAGCTTCTGGGCCGCGCCGTGGACCAGACCCAGACCGCCATCGGCGGCGGGGCCGAGGGCGCGGCTGCCGAAAGCGCGCTTCTCATCTCCGCGCTTCTGCTTTTGACGGTCAGCATCCTGCGCGGCCTTTTCACCATGACGCAGAACTACTACGCCGAAGCCGTCGGCCATCACATCGGCTACGAGCTCAGGCTTGCCTGCTACGAGAAAATCCAGCGCCTGTCCTTCTCCTTCCACGACCGGGTGCATTCGGGCGACCTCATCACCATCGGCATGCTCGATCTGGAGGGCGTGCGGATGTATTTCTCGACCGCGCTGGTGCGTGTCGTCCTGCTCACCATGCTGATCGGCATCGGCGCCTATCTTCTGATCTCCACCGACCCCGTGCTCGGCCTCCTGGCGCTGAGCTTCGTCCCCTTCGTCGGCTGGCGCTCCTCCGTCACCCGGCTGAAGCTGCGCGCCACCTGGCTCGAGCTGCAGGAGCGCCTTTCGGTGCTCACCCGCGTCATGGAGGAGAACCTCGGCGGCATCCGCGTGGTGCGCGCCTTCGCCGCCCAGGCTCACGAGATGATGAAGTTCGACCGCGCCTCCAAGAGCGCGCTCGAGCTCGCCCACGAGCGTGTCGGCATCCGCGTGCGCAATACCTCGGCCATGACCTTTTCCTTCTTCCTGGCCATGGGACTGGTGCTGCTCGTCGGCGGCAACAAGGTGGTCGCCGGCGAGATCAGCGTCGGTACATTGGCGACATTCCTCACCTTCATGACCATCCTGCAGATGCCCGTGCGCCAGCTCGGCATGATGGTCAACGCGTTCGCCCGCGCCTCCACCTGCGGCTCGCGGCTGTTCGGCCTGCTCGACCTCGACATCGCCGTCAAGGACGCGCCGGACGCCAAGCCGCTCGACATCACCGACGGCACCCTGCGCTTTAACAACGTCTCCTTCGCCTATCCGGGCGCGCAGGACCGCCAGGTCCTGAAGAATGTCAGCTTCGAGGCAAGGAAGGGCGAGACAGTCGGCATCGTCGGCCCGCCCGGCTCCGGCAAGTCGACCATCGCCCACCTCATCCCGCGCTTTTACGACGTCACCGGCGGCGCCATCACGCTCGACGGGCAGGATATCCGCAAGGCGACGCTGGCATCGCTCCGCCAGTCGGTCGCCGTCGTCCAGCAGGACGCCTTCCTTTTCACCACCACCATCGAGAACAACATCGCCTATGGCGATCCCTGGGCCAAGGAGCGGCGCATCGCGCGGGCCAGCGAGTTCGCCCAGCTCCACAACTACGTCCTCGGGCTTCCCGCCGGCTACGGCACGGTGGTGGGCGAGCGCGGCGTATCGCTGTCGGGCGGCCAGCGCCAGCGCCTGACGATTGCCCGCACCATGATGCTCAAGCCCTCGGTCATCGTCTTCGACGATTCCACCGCCGCCATCGACGCCGCCACCGAGAGCCGCATCCGCACGGCCATGCGACGCTTCGCCAAGGACCGGGTGACGATCGTCATCGCTCACCGGCTGAGCTCGCTGATGCATGCCGACCAGATCCTCTTCGTCGAAGGCGGCGAGATTGTCGAGCGCGGCACCCATGAGGAGCTTCTCGCCAAGGGCGGGCGCTACCGGGCGCTCTACGACCTCCAGGTCCGCCCCGGCGAGGAGATGCTGGACGAAGCGGGAGGCGGCGGCTGATGGCCCCGGACGGCGCAGGCGAGATCGAGGTCGAACGCAACGAGGTGCGCGACGGCGGGCGCCGCCCGCCGCGCGCCGTCGTCGGCTCGCACCGAATCGAAGAGGAGATGTTCGGCCGCGTCTTCGACAAGAACATCGTCAAGCGCATCTGGGCGTTCGTGCGCCCCTACCGCGCCAGGGTGATCATCTCGGTGGCCGCCGTCCTGATCTTCACCGCCACGCAGCTCGTCATCCCTCTCATCATCCGCTACGCCATCGACAACGGCATGGCGCCCGGCGAGATCGACCACCCTGCCCTCCTTTATTCCGTCGCCGCCTTCGCGCTGGCCATCCTCATCAATTACGCAGCCAGCTACATCCAGGAAACCGTGGTCGGCCAGATGGCCGAGAACGTGCTGTTCGACATCCGCCGCGCCATGTTCGGGCACCTGCAGAAGGTCTCGCTTTCCTTCATGGACAAGACCGAGGTCGGGCGCCTGATGTCGCGGCTCCAGGGCGACGTCAATTCCATGCAGGAGTTCCTGGAGACCTCGGTGCTCTCGGTCGGCGACATCGTGCTCCTCTTCGGCATCGTCTTCGTCATGCTGTGGCTCGATTTCCGCCTCGGCTTGCTGACGCTGTCGGTGATGCCGATCCTCTTCATCGTCCGCATCTTCTGGCTGCCGCGCGCCCGCGAAGCCTTCATGGCCGCCCACGAGACCAATTCGGTCGCCAACGGCGCGCTCGCCGAGGCCATTCACGGCGTGCGCGCGGTGCAGTCCATGGACCGCCAGCAGGTCAATTTCACCCTCTACGACGACAAGGCCGCCGCCAACCTCAAGACCCACCTGACGGCGGCGAAATACGCCCAGGTCATGGTGCCCATCGTCGACAGCCTCACCGGCCTTGCCATGGCTTTCGTCATCGTCGTCGGCGGCTCCATGGTGTTGAACGGCGGTCTTGACGTCGGCATCATGGTCGCCTTCCTGTTCTATATCCAGCGCTTCTTCGACCCGATCCGCTCGCTGACCCTGCAATACTCGGTCATGCAGCGCGCCATGGCCTCGGGAAAGCGCCTCACCGACGTGCTCGACGTCCGCATCGACGTCAAGGACAAGCCGGGCGCCAAGGTGCTGTCGCCGGACATGGACGGCTCGGTGGAGTTCAAGGACGTCACCTTCGGCTACGATCCGAAGCAGCCGGTGCTGAAAGACGTCTCCTTCCGCGTCAATCCCGGCGAGACGGTCGCCCTCGTCGGCCCCACGGGTTCGGGCAAATCTTCCGCCATGGCGCTCGTCCACCGCTTCTACGACGTGCAGAAGGGCGAGGTGCTGGTCGGCGGCCACGACGTGCGCGACTTGACGCAGGAATCGCTCGGCCGCCAGGTTGCCATGGTGCTTCAGGAGCCGTTCCTGTTCACCGGCACCGTCTTCGAGAACATCCGCTACCACAAGGCCGACGCCACCCGCGATCAGGTGATCGAGGCGGCCAGGGCAGTGGGCGCGCACGACTTCATCATGTCCCTCGACGGCGGCTACGATGCCATCCTCGGCGAGCGCGGCGGCAATCTCTCGCTCGGTCAGCGCCAGCTCATCAGCTTCGCCCGTGCGCTGGTGGCCGACGCCAAGATCCTCGTCCTCGACGAAGCCACCGCCAACATCGACAGCTATACCGAGATGCTGATCCAGAAGGCGTTGATCAGGCTCCTCCAGGGTCGCACCGGCCTCGTCATCGCCCACCGCCTCGCCACCATCCGGGGCGCGGACCGCATCATCGTCCTGCAGAACGGCCAGGTGATCGAGACCGGCAACCACGACCAACTCATGGCCAAGGGCGGCCTCTACTCCAAACTCTACAACCTCAACTACGCCTCTTTCGACGATATCCCGGAGGCGGAGCTTGAGGCCTCGGCGCAGAGCGGGTCGCAGACCTAGCCGCCGTCCGGTCAACGGCGCCAACCTTGCCACGGGGATAAAATCGGCGGCCAATTTCCGCCAACCCATTGATTCCAAAAAACCTGCAAACTTTTTTCGCACGAAAATACGCCCCCCTCCCTCGGCCGCCCCTATCATGCTCCCCGTCCCTCCCGCGGGAACGTGGATCGCGACGGCGGTCTCGCGGGGAGGGGCCGGCGCCTCCGGCGGGCCGCTAACGTGGCGGCCGGCCCGGGGAGGCTCCGCCCAAGGGTTCCCCTGCCGCCACTACGGGCGGCGCGTGCCGGACGGTGCACTTTAAAGGGGAGCCGGGGAGACGGGGGCGCGGAGCGCCCTGTCGTGGGAGGCCTAAAGCCTTCCGGATCCGGCTTCGTGGAAGCGGAACGGGCGGAGACTTAAGAACGCCGGACGGGCGGCCGAGAGGTCGCTGAAAAAATTTAGACTGGCGACACTTTGGCCGCCCGTCTTCCCACCACCCTTCCCGAAGGGTGGGTTCTTTGAAATGGCCAGACGGTGAAAACCGGGCGTGGCAACGATGGCGCATGTCATGTCGGCATCGACGCGCCTCCTCCCCCTCACCCCACTCGCACCAGCCGCCCGTCTTCTGCCGGCTCCAGCCGCCCTTTGACGAGCGCTTCGGCGCTCGTGTCCACCTCTTCGCGGCCGGAGCGGGTGATCAGTCCCCTCCCCGCGTCGTCGAAGGAAAGCACCGAGCGCTTCAGAAGCTGCGAATAGGGGTGCTGCGGGGCTTCGAGGATGGGGCGGGCGGGCCCCATCTCCACCACGTGCCCCTTCTGCATGATGATGATGCGGTCGCTGATGTAGTAGGCGGTGGCGAGGTCGTGGGTGATGTAGATGATGGTCACGCCGAGTTCGTCGCGCAGCCGCTTGAACAGGTTGACGATCGCCATCCGGAGAGAGGCGTCGACCATGGAGACGGGCTCGTCGGCGACGATCACGCTCGGCTGCGAGATCAACGCCCGGGCGATGGCCGTGCGCTGCAACTGGCCGCCGGACAATTCGTGCGGAAAGCGCCCCTTCACCTCCTTCAGAGACAGGCCGACATGGTGGAGCGCCTCGTCCATCGGCCCTTCCATCTCGGCCTCGGTACGCGCGTTGAGAAACCGCCGGGCGGTGGAGGCGAGATAGCGGTCGACGCGCTTCAGCGGGTTGAACGCTTCGAACGGGTTTTGGAAGATCGGCTGTACGCGCGCCATGAAGGCAAGCCGATCCGCTCCGCGGCGCGCGGCGATGTCCCTCCCCTCGAACTTGAGTTCGCCGCTCGTCGGCACGTCGCTGCCGAAGATCATGCGGGCGAGCGTCGTCTTGCCGGAGCCCGATTCGCCGATGATCGTGAAGATCTCCGGCGTCTCCGTCGACAGCGCGAAGCTCACCTCGTTGACGGCCCTGATCTGCTTGCGCGACAGCACTCCCCCCATGGTGAAGACCTTGCTGACGTCGCGGACGTCGAGAAGCGGCGGCGCGCTCATGAGAGGGGCTCCTCGACATTAAGGATCTTTTCGGCGGGAAGCGCCTCGTCGGCGCGGAAGCAGGCGACCCGATGTCCGCCCGGTCGCTCCTCCAGCACCGGCACCTCCCTGCGGCAGCGCTCGACGGCGATCGGGCAGCGCGGGTGGAAGCGGCAGCCCGCCGGCGGCTCGGCAAGGCTTGGCGGGCGACCCTCAAGCGACGGCTTGGGGCTGGTGTCGCCGATGCGCGGCAGGCTGGCGACCAAATGGCGGGTGTAGGGGTGGCGCGCGGCGGTGAAGATGGTCCGCGTCGGCGCCTCCTCGACGATGCGGCCGGCATAGACGATGGCCAGCCTGTCTGTAACGTTGGCGTGGACGGACATGTCGTGCGTGACGAAGACGACGGAGGAGCCAAGCGCCTGCTGCACCTCGCGGATCATTGCCAGCACGTCCTTCTGCACCACCACGTCGAGCGCCGTCGTCGGCTCGTCGGCGATGATGAACTCCGGGCGGCAAACGGTGGCGAGCGCGATGGTCACGCGCTGGCGCATGCCGCCGGAAAGCTCGTGCGGATAGGCCCTCAGCACCCCCGGCTCGAGGTGGAGGCGGGCGAGATGCGCTTCCACCGCCTCCCAGAACGCATCGCGCTTCAGGCCCATCGGCCGGAAGGCAAAGTCCTCGAAGGTGGAGCGCACGCGGCGCACGGGATTGAGCACGCTCATGGAGCCCTGCATGATATAGGACAGGTGCTTCCAGCGGATCTTCGCGATCTCGTCTTCCCCGGCATGGGCGACGTCGATGGGCTTGCCGTTGAACCGGTACGTCACCCGTCCGTCGACGATGCGGAAAGGCGGTCGGATGGCGGCGGCCAGCACCTTGATGAAGCTGGTCTTGCCGGACGAGCTCTCCCCGGCGATGCCGTAGATCTCGTTGGCCATGACGCGCATGGTGACGTCGTCGACCGCGCGCACCTCGCGTTCCACGCCGAAGTAGTTCATCTGGTAGTAGGCCTTGAGACCCTCGACGGTGAGAATGTCGTCGGCCAAGGGTCAGGCTCCCATGCGGCGCAGGCGGCTGCGCGGGTCGATGTATTCGTTCATCGAGACAGCCAGGAGGAACAGTCCCAGGAAGGTCATGACGATCAGAACCACCGGGATGACGATCCACCACCAAACGCCGACCACCATCGCCGAGTGGTTGTTGGCCCAGTAGAGCGCCGTGCCGACGGTCGGCACGTTGATGTTGGTGAAGCCGAGGACGGCGAGCGTCACCTCGAGCCCGATCGACCAGATCATGTTGGCCATGGCGGTCGAAAAGACGATCGGCATCACATAAGGCAGATGCTCCTCATACATGATCCTTGCGGGCGACATGCCGGCGAAGACGGCGTGCCGCGTGAACTCGCGGTGCTTCAGCCCCAGCGCCACCGAGCGGATGAGCCGCGCGTCGAACGGCCAGCCGAAACAGGCCATGATCAGCGCCAGCTTCATCATGTCGAGGTTGTTGCGCAGCACGAAGTAGAAGAGGATGAGGATCGGAAAGATGGGAATGGCGACGAAGATATCGTTGAAAAACATCAGCGTCCGATCCGTCCACCCTCCGAGATAGCCTGCCGTCAGCCCCACCGTGATCGAGATGATGCGCGACAGCACCGCGACGGTCAGCCCGAAGAACAGCGTGTTGCGGAAGGCGAAGGTGAGTTGCCAGAAGAGATCCTGCCCGCGCGAATTGGTGCCGAACCAGAACTCCGCGCTCGGCGGCATATCGGGGATCGTCGTATAGATGGCCGTCGGATCGACGGGCGAGGCGAAGCTCAGAAGAGAGAAAGCGACGATGACGCCGACGAGCACCACACCGATGGTGAACTCGATGTTGTAGCGGATGAGATCGCGGAAGACGCTGAACATATCGGCCTTACTCCGCCTTGATGCGCGGATCGAGAAGGGGGTGGAGGAGGTCGATGAGGAAGATCGCCGTCGCCACCGCGATGACAGCGATGCACGAGACGGCGAGCACCACCGCCGAATCCCCGGCATTGACCGCCCGCACCAGAAGCGTGCCGAGGCCTGGATAGGAGAAGACCTGCTCGGTGATGATGGTGCCGGAAAAGATGCCCCCCAGCGCCATGGCGAGCGCGGTGAGCTGGGGCACGATAGCGTTGCGGATGACGTAGGAGGAGACGATGCGCTCGCGCTTCACGCCGGCAAGCTCGGCATAGGTCACATAATCTTCGGTGACGATGTTGGACACCAGCGCCCGCATGCCGAGGAACCAGGTGCCGAGGCCGACGATCACCAGCGATGCCGCCGGCAGGATGGCGTGGCGCAGGATCGAGACGACGAATTCGGGCGACCAGGAGGGGCGGACGTTCATGGAAAAGCCGCCGGAGATCGGCAGCACCGGCCACAGGAAGCCGAAGATGATGACCATCAGGAAGGCGACGATGTAATAGGGGATCGGCTGGATGCCGATGGCGACGACGCCGAAGGCCTTGAGCAGCCGCGAATTCTGGTAGTAGCCGGCAAGGCCGCCGAGAATGTTGCCGATGAGCCAGGTAAGGATCGTCGACATCGTCAGGAGCCCGACCGTCCACGGCAGCGCCAGCATGACCAGCTTCATGGCGGGCGTCGGAAAGGCGAGCAGCGACGGCCCGAGATCGCCGACCAGAAAGCGGCCGAGAAAATTGAAGTACCGTTCGTGAAGCGGCACGTTGAGGCCGAAAAGCTCGGTCAGCGTCTGCCGCAGCGATTCGATGGCCTCAGGGCTGTAGGCCGACTGCCCGGCGACACGCCCGATGATGGTCTCAACGGGGCTGATGGGGCTCAGGTACGAAACGAAGAAGGCCACCGAGATACCGGTGAAGACGACGGCGAGAAGCTGCAAGAAGCGCTTCAGGGCGAAAGTCAGATAGTCCTTCATGGGCGCGCGGTGAATTCAGCTTGGTTAAGCAGGAAAGCGCCGTCATCCCTGCCGAACGGAGCGAAGCGCAGAGAGAGCCGGGATCCATTCCGTGACGTCGACGTTCCGGAATGGGTCCCGGACAGCCTCCGCTCCGCTGCGGCTTCCGGGATGACGGCGAGGGGGTTGATCCGGCCTGAATTCATCTTGCTTGGCTCGCTGCTCCTCAGCCGGGTTGCGGGAGACGCCCGGCTTCCGCCGGACGCCTCGTCCTGGGAGGTGGTCCGCCTACTTTTTGGCAGGTTTCAACTGGGTGAGGATATATTTCGAGTTCGCCCAATTGGTGACGATGTTGGCGTAGGGGTCTTCTTCCGCCGTCGGGAACCCGGTCCAGTACCGTGTGTCGTAGGCCGAGAACACGTTGAACGACATCACCGGGATCACCGGCATCTCCTCGACCATCAGCTTCACGAACTCATGGCCGAGCTCGAGGTTGCGAGGATTGGTGAACTCGGTCTTGCGCACCTCCTCGATGATCTCGTCGAGCTGCGGGTTCTTCCAGCGCTGCCAGTTGCGGTGCGGCTGACGCTCGCCGGGTTCTGCAACGTAGTCGGAATGCCAGCTGTCGAGGAAGAAGCTCAAGTCCGGATCGCCGCCCCAGGTCTCGATCGACCAGGCGGTCGCCGCCTCGTATTGGCCGAGCGGCAGTGTCGAGCGGTAGATCTCCGGGTCGGCTTCTGCCGTCACCTGAATGCCCTGCTGCGACCATTGCTGGGCGATCATGGTGCCCATGCGGTTGATCACGCCTTCCTGGAATGTGTTGAGCGTGAAGGCGAAGGGCTCGCCGTCCGGCATCATCCACTGGTTGCCCTGTTTGGTGAAGCCGGCCGCTTCCAGAAGCTCGGTCGCCGCCTCGATGTCCTGTTTCCACCAGCCATAGCCGAAGGCGGTGCGGATGGCTTCCTCGTCGGTCGGCACCTCGTCGCCGAACTGCGGGCGCACCATGTCGGCCACCTGCAGACCGATCGTCGGATCGTAGGGCTTGATCGTCCGCGTGCCGGTGTCCAGCTCGTAGTCGGTCAGCCATTCCTGAAGCGGTGCGTGATAGTCCCGCGGATGCGTGCCCGTCGGCGGGATGGCGATGGCCGAGAGTGTCGCCGCACCCCGGTAGGAGGCCATGGAGATGGCGCGCGCATCGAGCATCAGCGCCAGCGCCCAGCGCACCCGCTTGTCCTGGAATTTCTCGTTCTGGTGATTGAAGATCACCATGGGCAGTGTCGGATCCGGATGGGCGTAGGGGAAGCCGGGGAACCAGCCGCGCGACGTCGGCGACTGCTTGATGAGGCTGAACATGCCCTCCGGCGTCAGATCGTGGATCATGTCGAGGTCGCCGTTGACCATGTCGATCAGGCGGCTGTCGGTCGACGGAATGGACCGGTAGATGACGTATTTCGGCCCAGGCTCGCCCCACTGGGCGAGTGCCGTCTTGTCCCAATCCTCGCGCTTCTCCCAGATGTACCAGTAGCCGTTCGGATCGAAGGAATGGAGCGTGTAGGGACCGAGCCCGACCGGTGGGTTGAAGTCGTACGCCGTCACGTCCTCCACCTTGGAGAAGATATGCTCGGGCATGATCCAGGCGGCGTTCCAGCGCACGGAAAAATTGGAGTGGAACCGCGAGTTGGGCTCCTTGAGGGTGAAGTGCACCGTGTAGTCGTCGACCGCCTCAACGCTTTCCACATACTCCGAGAACGGCGCGCTCCAGACCATCCCGGGCGTCTTCATCTGCGTCTCCACGGTGAAGACCACGTCGTCGGCCGTGAACTCCTCTCCGTCGCTCCACAGGATGCCTTCGCGCAGATGAACCGTCATCTCCGTGAAGTCTTCGTTGTACTGCCAGGGCTCGCTTGCCAGCTGGTTGTAAAGCGCGCCTTCGAGGCCGGCGTCGGGGTCGATGAACCAGAGCGTGTCGAGCGCCAGCTGATGCAGGCCGTTCGCCCATGCGGCGCCGTTGCCGGCGACCCACATGTTGAACATGCCGGGATTGATCGCCGGCGGCTCGGGATTGTTGATGATCAGCGTTTCTTCGCGCGGAAATTCGTTGAGCGGCGGCGCGGCGGCCTCTTCCTGGGCAATGGCGGTGCCGCCAAAAGCCAGCGAGACGAGCGCCGACACCAGAAGCGTCTTCAGCTTTCGCATCGGTTTCCTCCCTAGGCGAGGATGCTCAGCGGCACCCTGTCGCAAGTGCCCTCCGACACCCAAAAGACATGCTTCACCAATGTCGGGCGCTTGTCAACGGATAATCTGATGTAAACCAGAAATCATGATATATAGAAAAGAAAGGCGCACTCCCTGTTGGAAATGCGCCTCCAAGGCGGGGAGGAATAGCTGTGGTTTGCTTAGAGCCTCACGCGGATCATCTGATACGAATAGGCAGGCAGCGAAGCGGCAAGCGCCCCATCGGCCACCCTCGCACCCGAACCGCTGCGGGGCCTCACGTTCTGCTGGTTGGCGGCGGTGTTCACCGCTTCGAGGTCCGTATGGGTCATCACCTGATGGTCGATGACCGTGCCGCCGGCAAAACCCTGCAGGCTCACCTCGACGTCGATCGCCTCCGAGCCGTGCCGGTTGACGAGGAAGAAGGTGAGCGTGCCTTCCTCCTCGTTGTGCACGCCCGAAACGTCGACATAGGGCACGTTGTCGTCGTGCGCGCTGTCGTAGCCCGGGCAGTCCACCAGGAGATTCAATGCCGTGCCGCGCCCGTGGATCGAGGCGAAATAGTAGGGGTAGTAGATCGTCTGCCGCCAGGCGGGGCCGCCCCTCTCGGTCATGATCGGCGCGATGACGTTGACCAACTGCGCAACGCAGCCGATCTTCACCACATCCGAACGGCGGATGAAGGTGTTGAGGATGCAGCCGACCTGCAGAACGTCCTCGAAATTATAGATGTCCTCGAGAAGGCCAGGCGCCAGCGGCCAGCCGTTGCCGCCGTCGAGGATGGCGCGGTCCTTTTTGTTGGAGTGGTACCACACGTTCCACTCGTCGAAGGAGATGTAGACGTCGCGCTTCGACCGCTTCTTGCCCTTCACGTAGTTGATGGTGGAGGCGACAGTGCCGATGTAGCGGTCCAGTTTGTGATTGAGCGCCAGATAGTTGGCCGTGTTCTTCTCGGGATTGCGGAAGTACATATGCAGCGAGACGTGGTCGACCACCTCGTAGGTGTGCTCGAGAACGACGCGCTCCCACTCGGGATAGGTGGGCATGTCCGAGTGGCTCGACCCGCACACCACCAGTTCCAGCGACTTGTCGAAAGCGCGCATGGCCTTGGCGGTCTCGGCGGCGAGCTTGCCGTATTCGTGCGCGTCCTTGTGGCCGACCTGCCAGGGGCCGTCCATCTCGTTGCCGAGGCACCACAGCTTCACGTCCCACGGCTCGCGCCGGCCGTTCTTGGCACGAAGATCGCTCCAGTAGGAGCCGCCGGGATGGTTGCAGTATTCGAGGAAATTGCGCGCCGCATCGAGCCCGCGTGAGCCGAGATTGACGGCAAGCATCATCTCGGTGCCGGCAGCCTGGCACCAGTCGGCGAATTCGTGGATGCCCACCTCGTTGGTCTCGCTGGTGTGCCAGGCAAGATCGAGCCGCACCGGCCGGTCTTCGCGCGGGCCGATGCCGTCCTCCCAGTTGTAGGCGGAGACGAAATTGCCGCCGGGATAGCGCACGACCGGGACGTTGAGCGCGCGGACGAGCTCGAGCACGTCGCCGCGGAAGCCGTTCTCGTCCGCGGTCGGATGACCCGGCTCATAAATTCCGGTATAAACGGCACGGCCCAGATGCTCCAGAAAGGCGCCGTAAAGCCGGTCGTCGATCCTGGAGACGGTGTAATCCTTGTGTGCGGTGACGTGAGCCTTCACGGCGTCCTCCCAATGGCCGATCCTTTTGAATCGGTCTACGCGATATATATCGGCTATCCTGATTGCTTGGAGGAGCCGTGTCAACCTCGGAGAATAGATGTGTTGCGGGGGCAGTCGCTTGAAAGGACGGCGCCCGTCGCCACCACCCCCTCCGCCTGCCGGCACCTCCCCCGCAAGGGGGGAGGAAAGCTGTCGCCGCCCTCTTCGCCAATCTCCACCGTTTGCAGATTAGGCGCGCCGGAGCGAGCGGCCAGCCTGCCTCCCCCCTTGTGGGGGAGGTGCCGGCAGGCGGAGGGGGGTCGACGCGACGAGCGCCATCCTGACGATTCTCACACCGGCAGGCGTCACCGCTTCACGTTGATGCGCATGACGATGTCCTGATCGTAGTTCCCGAAGCCGCGTCCGAAGATGTTCACGCCGCCCGGATGCTTCGCGTCCTCGCGGATGCCGATGCGCATGCGGATCGAGTGATGGCCGGCGAGATCGAGCGTGTCGATCGTCATATCGGAGATCTTCATGCCGTCGATGAAGGTGCCCTTGCCGTTGACGGACCAGGTCTTCAGCATGCCGTATTGCGAACCTTTCAGCTTCCACCAGGAGGGCGTGTAGACGCCGCGCTTGTCGCCGAAATCGCCCGGCGAGGTCCACGTGCCGACCTCGATGCCGTTGAGCCAAAGCGTGATGTCGGAGGGCCAGTTCGTGCTGGTTCCGGGCACCTCGGAAGACAGTTCCATCGAGAACTCGATGCTGTCGATGCCGGAGCCGGCGAGCTTGGCGTTGTTGGGGAACTGGTATTCGACATAGCCGCGGCCGAACCACAGAAGCGCCGCCTTCATGCGGTCCGGATCGAGGAAATAGTCCGGCACGTCGAGCAGGCCGATGATGCCCTCGACGGAGCAGAGCCCGCAGGGCGCCTCCGTGCTGCAGGCCGTGTAGAGGCCGAGCGGCATGACGACCTCGATGGTGTTGTCGGCCTTCGGCGGCAGCGTTTCCTTGAAGAGCACGAGGATCTCGTCGAAGGTGGAATGGCAGATCTTCTGGTTGCCCTTGCGCGCCTTGACCGTCTCGCACCGGACGAGCCCGCCCTCCTCCAGGATCTGCAGGTTGGAGGATACCGTCGACTGCGGCAGCGAGAGCACACGCGCGATATCGTTGACGTTCATCGGTCCTTCGACGTGCAGAAGCTTCAGCATCCGCGCGCGCACGGGCGAGGCCAAGCCCCTGAGCGTGGGCATGTTTTCTTCTGGATCGACGACGAGGAAGTTGCGGTTCATGAAGTCACCGGTGCCGGCATGAAGGAGGGCTGTCACGGGCAGCCCGCGACGTCGCGGGCAAGCATATCAAGAAGTTTGATAATGTCGATCCCAGTCGGAAACGGCGTAGCGAACGGAATGAGTTTAAGCCCGGTTTCCCCAACCGCCGTCATCCCGGCCGAACCCCCGGGTCTCGCCTTCGGCGAGCCCGAGGACAGGCTCCGTGAGAGCCGGGACCCATTCCGGAACGTTGACGTCACGGAATGGGTCCCGGACAAGCCTTCGGCTTTCCGGGATGACGCGCGGCGGTAGAGGGTGACCGATCCAAAACTCGTCCCGCTCTACGCGAAGCCCTTGGTGAGCTCCAGGGCCTGGCGCTCGAAGAGCCGGCGGTAGATGCCGCCTTCGCGCCGGACGAGCTGGACGTGGTCGCCCTCCTCGACGATCCGCCCCCGGTCGAAGACGAGCAGCCGGTCGAGCGCGCGCACGGTGGAAAGCCGATGCGCGATCACCAGTGTCGTGCGCCCGACCATCAGCCGCTCCATCGCTTCCTGGATCAGCACCTCCGATTCCGAATCGAGGCTCGACGTCGCCTCGTCGAAGATCAGGACCGGCGCGTCGGCCAGGAAGGCGCGGGCGATCGCCACGCGCTGGCGCTCGCCGCCCGACAGTTTGACGCCGCGTTCGCCGACCAACGTCGCGTAGCCCTTGGGCAGCGCAGTGATGAAGTCGTGCGCGCTCGCTAGCCGCGCCGCCTCCTCGATCTCGGCCATCGACGCGCCCGGACGGGCGTAGGCGATGTTCTCCGCCAGCGACCGATGGAACAGGATCGGCTCCTGCTGCACGATGGCGACCTGGCTGCGGAGCGAGGCCTGCGCCACGCGGGCGATGTCCTGGCCGTCGATCAGGATGCGCCCGCTTGTGACGTCGTAGAGCCGCTGGATCAGCTTGACGAAGGTCGTCTTGCCCGATCCCGAGTGCCCGACGAGGCCGACGCGTTCGCCCGGCCGGATCGATAGCGAGAAGTCGCGGTAAAGCGGCGTCGCGTGGCCGACATAGTGGAACGTGACGTTCTCGAACTCGATACTGCCCTCTTCGATGGCGATAGGCTGCGCGCCGGCAACATCTTCCACCCCGAGCGGCTGGCTGTGGATATCGACCAGCTCCTCCATGTCGTTGACCGAGCGCTGCACGTTGCGCACATGCATGCCGACATCGCGCAGGTAGCCTTGCAGTACGAAGAAGGCGGTGAGCACGAAGGCGATGTCGCCCGCCGTCGCCTGGCCGCCGCTCCACAAGAACACGGCGAAGCCGATGACCGCCGCGCGCAGGACGAGCATGATCGCTCCTTGCGTGGTGCCGTTGATCGTGCCGCGCACCCAGGTGCGGCGCGTGCGGTGACGCCATTTCCCGATAACGCGACTGAGACGCGCATCCTCGCGCCCCTCCGCACCGAAGGCCTTGACAACGGCGTTGCAGGAGACGGCGTCGGCGAGCGCGCCGCCGAGCCGCGTATCCCAGGCGTTGGCAAGGCTCGCCGCCGGCGCGACATAGCCAAGCGAAAGCGTGACCGTCAGCGCCACATAGACGATCGAGCCGGCGGCGACGATCAGGCCCATCGTCGGCCAATACCATCCGAGCAACAGGGCCGAGCCCACCAACATCACCGCGGAAGGAAGCAACGCCACCAGAAGGGTGTCGTTCAAAAGATCGAGCGCCCAAATGCCGCGCGTGATCTTGCGCACCGTCGAACCGGCGAAGCTGTTGGCGTGCCAGTCCGTCGAGAAGCGCTGCACGCGGTGAAACGTATCGGCGGCGATTTCCGACATCATCTTCAGCGTCAGGTCGATGATGCCCATGAAGGCGATATGGCGCATGACGATGGCACCGCCCGAGAGCGCGAGCAGGGTCAGGAATGCGGCGATTGCCGCGTTCCAGGCGACCTCGTCCGTGGCCGCGCCTCGCGCCACGGCATCGACCAGCCGGCCGGAATAGAGCGGCGTCAAAACGTCGGCCGTGGTCGAAACGAGCACGGCCGTGATGATGAAGGCGAGCCTTGCCGGCTGGCGCCGCCAATGCGCGTCCAGGAATTGGAACACGCTGCGAAAGGCATTACCCCGCAGGGCATTGCGGAAGGAAGTCATGGCGTTCGACGGATGCGCAGGGCATCCGGTCCTCAGAATCGGAAAATCATGAAACGGCGCCGGGACGAAAAAAATGCATCGGTCAAGCGGTGCCGGGCTACGCTGCGCACGCTCCACGTGGGAGGCGCACGGGCGGCAGCCGTCTTGACCTTTTGGCGCGCTAAGCGGTCAGTGCTGACCTAACGACGCGGGAAGCCCAAGCCGCTGCCCTTTAGAGAAGAAGCGCCGAATGCTGGCATTCTTAGCCTCCTTAGTAGGGCTGAACGGGGAAGAGCTTCATAAAGGGGCCGTCGCACCATGCCAACCCCTTCATGCCATTTCCGCAAGCGGTGTGTTCGCGCCGCAACACCACCGCCGGCTGTTGGACTTTTATCTGGATGCCCTTTCCCGCGCCACCACCGGCGGCATGTGCGGGCGCGTGCGCAGGCGCTGGCGGAAGTCGGACGGCGTCATGCCGGCGATCTTGCGAAAGCACTTCGTGAAGGCCGACAGCGAGCCGAAGCCGCTGTCCATCGCCACCCTTAGCACGTTCGCATCCTCCTGCATGAGCAGCGCCTGGGCGTAGGAGAGCCGCAAGAGGCTGACATATTCGTTGAGCGTCATGCCGGTGGATTTCTTGAACACGCTCATGGCGTATTTGGGATGGATGTCCGCCGACAGCGCGATGTCGGTGGAATCGATGTCGTGGCGGAAATTATCGGTGATGAACGCGCAGATGCGGCCGATATTGTGGAAGCTCGTCCGGTCGGGCGCTTCGGCGCGGGTGACCGGCTGGCCGGGATTTTCCAGAAGACGGTACGGCTCGAACTGAATGCGCTCGATGCGCAGGAGAAGCTCGTCGACGGCGTGATTGACGCGCTTTTCCTCGCCCGAGCGGATGTATTGGGACCAGCGGTTGAAATCGAGGTCGTCGGCGCTGCCGGGCTGATGGGCGATCAGCGTCGCCCCGCGCATCAGCTTCTGCTGCATCTCCGCAATCAGCCGCAGCCGGAAGAAATGCACCAGCGGCAAGTGGATGGCGACGAACCAGGCGTCCTCCGAGGTGTCGACCACCTGATGCGGCAGGCCGCCCCAGAAGAGGCAGAGATCGCCCGCCTTCAATTCGGCCATGTGACCGCGCATGCGGTAGTCCACCCGGCCCCGGAAAACGTAGTTTATCTCGACCTGGGCATGCCAGTGCGCGGTCCGCATGATGCCGGGCTGCTCGTGGCTGACCACGAGGCTGTTCGGGACCTTCTCGACGGTACTCTTGGCGGGCTCCCAATACCGCTTGCCGGCTATCTTACCATCCAACGGTTCCGCCTTCCCTTTCACAGCGACGCAAGAACAGCGTCCTTTAACCTATGAGAGGCCCGGTCTTCGGGCAACAGGAAAGGGAGGAACCCATGCGCATGACGCTCGGCCGCGCCGCTCTGGCGCTTGTCTTGGCCACCGGAAGCGCTCCGGCCTTCGCCCAATCGGGCGAGATCACCGTCTGGAGCTGGAATGTCGCCGCTTCGTCGCTCGAATCCACCATCGAGGGCTTCAACGCTCAATATCCCGACGTCAAGGTGACGGTCCAGGATCTGGGCAACCAACAGGTCTTCGACCGCACGCTTGCCGGCTGTGCGGCGGGAGGCGCCGGCCTGCCCGACGTGCTTTCCATCGAAAACCACGAGGCGGAGATCTTCTGGGCGCAGTTCCCCGACTGTTTCACCAACCTGAAGGAGCTCGGCTACACCGAGGAGATCGCCGCGGGCTTCCCGGACTTCAAGCGTGTGGAGCTGGAAGTGGGCGATGTCGCCTATGCCATGCCCTGGGATTCCGGTCCGGTGGTGATGTTCTACCGCCGCGACTTCTATGAAAACGCCGGCGTCGACCCGGAGGAGATCAAGACCTGGGACGATTTCATTAAAGCTGGCAAGGCAGTCGCCGAGGCCAATCCCGGTGTGGTGATGACGCGGGCCGACTTCAACGGCGACACGGAATGGTTCCGCATGCTGGCGAACGAGCAGGGTTGCGGCTTTTTCTCATCCGACGGGTCCGAGATCACCGTCAATCAGCCGGCCTGCGTGGCCGCGCTGGAGACAGTGAAGAAGATGTACGACGCCGGCATCATCACGGCGGCCGACTGGGACGAGAAGATCCAGGCCAACACCGCCGGCACCGTTGCAAGCCAGCTTTACGGCGGCTGGTACGAGGGCACGATCCGCTCCACCTCGCCCGACCTTGCCGGCAAATGGGGTGTCTACCGCATGCCGAGCGTGACGGAAGACGGACCGCGCGCGGCCAATCTCGGCGGCTCTTCGCTCGCCATCGCCAATAATTCGGACAACGAGGAAGCCGCCTGGGCGTTCGTCAACTATGCGCTCGGCACCAACGAGGGCCAGGTGACCATGCTGCGCGAATACGGTCTCGTGCCCTCGCTGCTCTCGGCGCTCGACGACCCCTACATGCAAGAGCCGCAGCCCTATTGGGACGGCCAGAAGGTGTGGATCGATATTCTCGGCACGCTGGACCAGGTCGTGCCGAGCCGGGGAACCCCCTTCTTCGGCGACGCCGACGGCATCATGAACGCGGTGCAGAGCCAGTACCTCAACGATGGGTTCGACAGCGCGCAAGCGGCGGCGGACGACGCGGCCAATCAGATCGCGCTGGTGACCGGTCTGCCTATTGCGGAATGAGCGAAGGCAGCGACCGGCCGGGCGGTCTCCGCTGCCCGGCCCTTCGCTCATCTGACCACGGTCGAGCACGCCCGGCGGCGGTAACGGGAGGATAGACATGCGGATGCGGACACGGGCGGCGTACGGCTTCCTGGCGCCCTATCTCCTGATCTTCGCCACCTTCTGGGTGTGGCCGATCATCTATTCCTTCTATCTCTCCTTCCTCGCCACACGCATCCAGCCCTGGAGTTTCAATCCGGCCGTCACCTGGGGAAGGCTGGTGGTGGACCCCGCCTTCCTCAACGCGCTCAGGAACACCCTGATCATCCTGGTCATCCAAGTGCCGGTGATGATCGCGCTGGCCACCCTGCTCGCCGTATTGCTCAACTCGCAGCTTCTGAAGGCGCGCGGCATCATGCGCT
The DNA here is from genome assembly GCF_009812055.1 of Chelativorans xinjiangensis. Classification (GTDB taxonomy): domain Bacteria; phylum Pseudomonadota; class Alphaproteobacteria; order Rhizobiales; family Rhizobiaceae; genus Chelativorans; species Chelativorans xinjiangense. The sequence continues at coordinate 59,815 of NZ_WQNH01000001.1, forward strand.
TTGCCTTCTTTGCGCCTGTCGTGGTCGGCGAGGCGGCCTATGCGGCTGTGTTCCGGCTGATGTTCAACGCCGATTTCGGCGTCATCAACAAGATCATCGGCAGCATCGGCCTGCCGCCGGTGGCGTGGTTCGGCAACCCGACGGCGGCGATGGCGCTCATCATGATGGCCGTCACCTGGCGCTGGGTTGGCTACAACGCCATCATCATCCTTTCGGGCCTGCAGGCAATCCCGCAGGATGTCTACGAGGCCGCCACCCTCGACCGGGTGTCGAAGCCGAGGCAATTCTTCTTCATCACCCTGCCGCTCCTGCGGCCGATCATCCTTTTCTGCGTGGTGCTTTCGATCATCGGCACGATGCAGCTCTTCGCCGAGCCGTTCCTGATCACCAACCGTGGCGGCCCCGGACAGGCGACCGAGACGCTCGGTCTCTTCCTCTACCGGCAGGGCTTCACCGTGCTCAATTTCGGCTACGCCTCGGCCGTGGCCTACACCATAGCCGCGCTCGCCATCCTCATCTCGCTCGCCAATCTGTGGCTGGGGAGGTCCGCCAAATGAGATCGAAATCCGCCTCCACGTTTCGACGCTCGATTGCGCTGCACGCGGTTCTGGTGCCGTTGGCGATCGTCTGGCTGTTCCCGATCTGGATGATGGTGGTGTTCTCCACCATGCCGGAGAACGCCATCTTCAGCCCCAACATCCACCTGATCCCCTCCGACAGGTTCTGGGAGAATTTCCTGATCCTGCAGGCCGATACGGATTTCCTGCGCACCATCTTCGTCTCTGTCGTGGTGGCGCTGGTCTATACGGTCCTTTCGGTGATGCTCACCTCGATGGCCGGCTGGGCGCTTGCCCGCTACAGTTTCGCCGGAAAGGGGCTGGTGCTGTCGATCATCCTCGGCACCCTGACGCTTCCCTATTTCGTCGTCGTCATCCCGCAATTCATCATGGTGGCGCGCGACTTCGGCCTCTCCAACACCTGGTTCGCGCTGATCGTGCCGCCGCTGTTCAATTCGCTGGGCGTGCTCTTCATGCGCCAGTCCTTCTCCATGATGCCGGCGGAATTGTTCGACGCCGCGCGCGTCGAGGGTGTGCGGGAGTGGCGCATTTTCCTGTTCGTCGGCATGCCGCTCGCCCGCCCGACGCTGGCCGCGCTGTCGATCATCCTCTTCCTGGCTTCGTGGAACAACTATCTCTGGCCGCTCCTCATCAACAACCGGCCCGACATGATGACGGCGCCGGTGGCGCTCGGCTCGCTGATCGGGCTTACCAAGGTCTCCTGGGGCGGCATCATGGTGGGGGCGGTCTTGCTGACGGCGCCGATGATCGCCGTCTTCGTTCTCCTGCAGCGTCATTTCATCGCCGGCATCGCCGCCGGCGCCGTAAAGTAAGGGCGGAATTCATGGCAGGCGTATCGCTCAAGAACGTGGTCAAGCGCTTCGGCACAATGGAGGTCGTGCACGGGGCGAGCCTGGACGTCGAGGATGGCGAGTTCATCGTCTTCGTCGGCCCTTCTGGCTGCGGGAAGTCGACATTGTTGCGCATGATCGCCGGGCTCGAGGACATCTCCGGCGGCGAGATCGCTATCGGCGGCATGGCGGTCAACGATGTCGAGCCCGCCGACCGCGGCATCGCCATGGTGTTCCAGACCTATGCGCTCTACCCGCACATGACGGTGGAACGGAACCTCTCCTTCGGCCTGCGCATGAACGGCAACGACAAGGCCGATACCGCGCGCAGGGTCGCCAAGGCGGCACAGATCCTGCGTATCGAGGAATTGCTCGACCGCCGCCCCCGCCAGCTTTCAGGCGGCCAACGCCAGCGCGTGGCCATCGGCCGGGCGATCGTGCGCGAGCCGCAGGTCTTCCTCTTCGACGAGCCGCTCTCAAACCTCGATGCGGAACTGCGCGTGCAGATGCGGGTGGAGATCGCCCGGCTGCATGCCGAACTCGGCGTTACCATGATCTATGTCACCCACGACCAGGTGGAGGCGATGACGCTGGCCGACAGGATCGTCGTCCTGCGCGCGGGCCGCATCGAGCAGATCGGCAAGCCGCTCGACCTCTACGACGATCCGGCAAACCAGTTCGTCGCCGGCTTCGTCGGCTCGCCAAAGATGAACTTCATGGCGGCCGAGGTCGCATCCGTCGAAGACGGCCGCGTTACGGTCGCTCTCGTCAACCACGGCGGCGCGCGGCTGACGATGCCGGTGGAAAACGGCTTTGCCGTCGGAGACCGTATCACCGTAGGCTTGCGGCCGGAGCATTTCCGGCGCGAGGGTGAGGGCGACTGCGACCTGCCCGTCAAGGTCGACATGGCCGAGCACCTGGGGTCGACCAGCTACATCTACGCCAACACCGCATCCAGCGAACAGCTTGTCATCGAACGGGAGGAGTCGCGCAGCGAGATCGGCATGGAGCGTCTGACCGTCTCCATTCCAGCGGCCAGGGCCTATCTGTTCGATACCTCCGGCGCACGCCTGCGCTGACAACGCAACAACCACTCGAAGAAGAGAAGAAAGCAGCTTTCCATGACTTCATCACCCAAACTGCGCTGGGGCATTCTCGGGCCCGGAAACATCGCCAAGGCCTTCGCCGGCGGCATTGCCCATTCGGAGACGGGCGAACTCGTCGCCGTCGGCGCGCGGCGGCCGGACAAGGCGCGCTACGCCGAGGATTTCGCCGGTGCGCGCGTGCTCGACGGCTATCAGGCGCTGCTCGAGGATAGCGAAGTCGAGGCGGTTTACATTTCGACGCCGCACCCGCTGCACGCCGAATGGGCGATCAAGGCGGCGCGGGCCGGAAAGCATGTCCTGTGCGAAAAGCCCATGGGACTTACCGCCTACGAGGCAGATGCCGCCTTCCACGCCGCACGCAAGGCCGGCACCTTCATGGGCGAGGCCTTCATGTACCGCTTCCACCCGCAGACGGCAAAGCTCATCGAGCTTGTCGCCGGCGGGGCGGTCGGCCAGGTGCGGCTCATCAGGTCGAGCTTCGGCTTCGCAATGCCGTCCGTCATGGCCGATCACCGGCTTTACGCCAATCACCTCGCCGGCGGCGGCATTCTCGATGTCGGCTGCTATCCTGTCTCCATCGCGCGTCTGCTCGCGGGTGCGGTGGAGGGCAAGCCGTTCCTCGATCCCGCCAAGGTGGTCGGCACGGCGCATCTGGGCGAGACGGGCGTCGACGAGTGGGCATCGGCAATTCTGCATTTCGACAACGGCATCATCGCCGAGGCCTCCTGCTCGATCTCGCTGAAGCAGGACAACATGCTGCGCGTCTTCGGCACCGAGGGGCGCATCGAGGTAGCCGACTTCTGGTTTGCGAGCGGCGTGAAAGGCGGTGTCGGAAACATCGAGATCGTCAGGCCCGACGGTTCGAGGGAAATCGTTTCCGTCGCCGAGGACCGCTGGCTCTACGCTTTCGAGGTCGACGCGGTGGCCGGGGCCGTGCGTGCCGGGCGGCAGGAGTTCGCAGCTCCCGGCAAGAGCTGGGACGACACGCTGGGCAATATGCGCACGCTCGACCGCTGGCGTGCGGCCGCCGGCCTCACCTACGAGGTCGAGAAGCCGGCGCTGCGCAAGGCGACGCTTTCCGGCGAGAGACTGGAAAAGCGTGCGGAGACCATCGGCCGCCGCACCCTGCCGGGCATCGGCAAGCCGCTCTCCGAGGTGGCTCTCGGCTTCGAGGATTTCCCGGATTTCGCCAGTGCGGCCATCCTGCTCGACGCCTTCTACGAGGCTGGCGGCAATGTCTTCGACACCGCTTTCGTCTACGGCGGCGGGCGCACCGAGGCGATCCTCGGCGACTGGCTTTCAAGCCGCGGGGTGCGCGAGGAGGCGGTGGTGATCGGCAAGGGCGCGCACTCGCCGCTCGCCTATCCCGACGTCATCGCCAAGCAGCTCGACCAGTCGCTGGAGCGGCTCAAGACCGATCATGTCGACGTCTATTTCATGCACCGCGACAACCCGGACGTGCCGGTGGGCGAGTTCGTCGACGCGATGGATGCGGAGGTGAAGGCGGGGCGCATCCGCGGGCTGTTCGGCGGCTCCAACTGGTCGATGGAGCGGATGAGCGAGGCAATCGATTACGCAAGGAAGAACGGCAAGACGGCGCCCGGCGTTTTGTCCAACAACTTCTCGCTGGCCGAGATGATCGACCCGATCTGGGCCGGCTGCGTGAGCGCTTCGGATGCGGCGTGGAAGGCCTGGCTCACCGAGCACCAGATCCCCAATTTCGCCTGGTCGAGCCAGGGGCGCGGCTTCTTCACCGACCGCGCCGGCCGCGACAAGCGCGACAACGAGGAGCTGGTGCGCTGCTGGTACTCCGACGACAACTTCGCCCGCCGCGACCGCGCCGAGGAGATGGCGGGGGAGCGTGGGGTGAAGCCGATCCACATCGCGCTCGCCTACGCCCTGGCGCAGCCCTTCCCCGTGGTGCCGCTTATCGGGCCGCGGCGGCTGATGGAACTTGACGACAGCCTGACCGCGCTGTCGCTGAAGCTTTCGGCGGCGGATGTGCGATGGCTGGAGACGGGGGAGCGGTGAGCCGGGGGCGGTTGGCAGCTGTCAACGGCCGTGTGCATCCTCGCTCTTCGACCCCTTCGGCGGATGAGGAGCTAGTTGGGCCTGGTACCGTCAGATACCACCCGAGCGCCCGCCTTTTCCGCAGCTTTGCGCAGCCGCTTATCTCGTGTCCACAAAGCGGCTCGGCTGTCGATCAAAGTTGATGCGAGAAGATGGGCGTCGGTGTAGCCTATGCCCATGCCGTAGAGCTGGTGTTTGTCGATCATCGCCATGACTTCATGGTGTGTGGCGACGATGACCTCCTGCTGTACGGCCAAGAAGCCGAGCGTGTTCGTGCGATCGCGCAGGCTGCCCAACGCAAGTTCGCCAACGATGGCCGGGTGACAAAGCAGCATATCGTTTTCGATCGTCTGGATCAGGCGCGGATCAGCCTGGCGGAAGTGGTCGATCCAGATCCCGGTATCGGCTAGCCTCAATTTTCAGCTCGCCTGCGCGGACCAGCTTCGGCGTTGGGCATCGTGCCACCCAAGGCAATCAAGCGCTTGCCTGCTTCCATGCGAACCAACGTTTCCAGCGCCTGACGGACAATTGCCGCTGTTTCCTTCGTACCGGTCAGGGCCTTCGCCTTCTCCATGAGGCTATCGTCTATGTTGATGGTTGTGCGCATGTGCGTCTCCTGGGGAGCATCATAATAAATAGCATCAATTGATGCTGATTTCAACGCCTATACTGCGGCTGCTTCAACTCGTGGACACCCTGTGTCGTAGCATTCGATGTCGCGGCTAGCTCCCCGCCGCCAGCACCCACTCTTCGGAAAACCGCACATGCTTGATCGCCTGCCTGTAGTAGGTGAAGGCGACATTGATGGTGCCGTCGCTTCCCTGGCAGATGGTGGGGTAGGAGAACTCGCGGTTGCGCAGCTCGGCCGAGTTGTTGGAGAGGCAGTTGCCGTCGCCTGTCTCGATATCGCGGTGGATGGGGAATGTCCTGCCGCCGTCCTCCGACAGTGCGATGGTCATCGGCGCGCGTGGCGTGCCCCAGATGGCGGGCGGCTGGCCGGGCGGCGGCAGATCCTCGTTGCCGTGCGCCTCGATCTCGTCGTAGAGCCCGGCGCGCCGCTCGGTGGAATCGGCGGCGCTGATGTGGTTGTAGACGATGGCCAGCCGGCCGCTTTGGAGCTTGATCATCTGGATCGACGAATTGTTGTTCGGCAGATCGGTCGGCTCCGGCGCCGTCCAGCTATGCCCGCCATCGCGCGAGATGCTGCGCTTGATGCTGTCGGCGAAGCGTGAGCGGTAGGCGGCGATGTACTGGTCGTCCTGAAGGGGAACGATGTCCATATGGACCGCGCCGAGGCTGCCCCGCACCTCCACCCGCCGCCAGTTCTTGCCCGCGTCCCTGGAGATCATCACCGCGCTGGTGTCGTTGTGCCCGCGCCAGCGCTTGCCGGGGGCCGCGCGGCATAGAAAGACCGGCAGCAGCCACTCGCCGGCGCCGTTGACGACGATCGGATGGCGCACGAAGGTGCCCGGCTCGTCAAAAAGAACGCCGACGGGACCGAAGGTCTCGCCGTTGTCCTCGGAGATGCGATATTTGACCAGCGCCGTCGCCTGGTCTCCGGCGATCTGAGACGTATAGACCAGCCACAGCCGGCCATCCGGCACCGAAAACAGGAACGGGTTCTGTTCCGAGCGTTCCATGTCGTCGGTAAGGCGCACCGGCTCGGACCAGCGGCGGCTGCCTTTCTTGAGCCGGGCGAAGAAGATGCAGACGTCTCCCCTGCCCTCCTGGGAGCCGGCGAACCAGACGCAGGCAAGATCGCCGTTGGCAAGCTCCAGGAGGTTGGCGGCATGGCTCTGCGGTACGGGCGATGCCAGCCACGTCTCCTCCCTTTCGCTGTCACCCGGATTGGGGCGCAGCACGCCGTCCATGGCATCGCGCACTGCCTCCGGCGCGAGCGGCGGGTGCACCGGGTACACCGGGTGTGACCGATCTATAGGGGTCATCGGGTTCCTCCTCGTTCGTGCCGATGGCCCCTGCCCGGCTTAGCCGAGCGCGGCCATGGCGGCTTTCAGCTCTTCCAACTGCGCATCGTTGAGCGGCGTGAGCGGCGGGCGCACATTGCGCCAGGCTGGCTCGCCCGTCCTCAGCGCCAGCATCGCCTTGACGGTGGGGATCTGCGGGAAGCGGTTGGCAAGGGTGCGCCAGGCGGTGATGCGCTCCTGCGCGGCGGCGACCTCGACCTTGCGCTCCGGGTCCGCGAAATGGTCGAAGACGGTTCTCAATTCGCCGGCGATGAGGTTGGAGGTCGCGGTGATGCAGCCGGCGCCGCCGGCCTCGAGCAAGGGCAGCATCAACGGGTCGGCTCCGGACAGGACCGCGAAGCCCGGCACGGCGGCAAGCACCGCCTTCATGTTGGCGATATCGCCGCCCGAATCCTTGATGCCCACCACCGTGTCCGGATAGGCGGCGGCCAGCCGCTCGATGAGCGGGATCGACAGGGGCACGGCGGACATTGGCGGGATGTGATAGAGCAGCACCTGCAAGCGCGCATCGCCGATGCGCTCGATGATCTCGGCATAGGCGGCGAAGAGGCCATCGTCGGAAACGCCCTTGTAATAGAAGGGCGGCAGCATGAGGACGCGGTTGATGCCGAGCGCCAGCGCATCCTTCGTCAGCGCCACGGTGTCCGGGATCGCCGGCGTGCCGGTGCCGGGGATGAGCTGGCCAGGCTTAAGGCCCGCATCGAGGGCGGCTTCGAGGATCTGCCTGCGTTCGTCGCGGGAGAACGAGTTCGCCTCTCCCGTCGTGCCCAGCACGGCAAGACCGTCGCATCCCTCTTCGATCAGCCGGCGGCAGTGGGCCTTGAAGAGGTCGAGGTCCGGGGAGAGGTTCCTGCCGACAGGCGTGGCGGCAGCGGAAAAGACGCCGGAAATTCTTGGCGAGCGCGAGTTCATCATCATGCTCCGGGTGAGGGTTTCGGATGCGCCGCCAATTTGCGCGCATAGGCAATCGCGGCATGCATGTTGATATGACTCGCCTTGCCGGTGCCCGCAATGTCGAATGCCGTGCCGTGATCGACCGAGGTGCGGTCGATGGGAAGGCCGAGGGAGACGTTGACCGTGGTGTCGAAGGCCACCAGCTTCATCGGGATGTGGCCCTGGTCGTGATACTGCGCCACCACAAGGTCGAACGCACCGTGATAAGCGCGGTGGTAGACCGTGTCGGGCGAAACCGGCCCGGTGACGTCGATGCCCTCGCCCCGCGCCATCTCGACGGCCGGCGCCACCTGCTCGTCGTCCTCGCGGCCGAACAGGCCGTTCTCGCCGCAATGGGGGTTGATGCCGGCAACCGCGATGCGCGGCGCAGCGAGGCCGAGCCGGCGCAGGTGTTCATGCCCGGCGCGGATCGTTTCCAGAATGCGCTGCGGCGTGGCGCGGTCGATCGCCTTTTTCAGCGAGACATGGGTGGAGACGTGCACCGCCGACAGCCGCTCGGACGCCAGCAGCATGAAGGAGGAGCGCGAACCGGTGAGCGCGGCCAGCATGCCGGTATGTCCATCGTAATGGTGGCCGGCGCGGTTTAGCGCCTCCTTGTTGATGGGCGCGGTGACGATGCAGCCGATGCGGCCGGCACGGGCATGCTCGACCGCCGATGCGATGAAGCGGAAGGCGGCGTCGCCGCAGCGCGGGTCGAGCCGGCCGAAGGTGACGGGCCCGTCCAACGGAATATGGTCGACGGCAACGGTGCCCTCGATCACCTCCCCCGGCCTTCCCTCCACGAATTTCAGATCGGTGCCGGTGATCTCCGCGGCCGCCTTCAGCACCGGGATGCTGCCGATCACGAGCACCTGGCGGCGGTGCGCCGCTTCCATGTCGGCCAGCGCCTTGCAGATGATCTCTGGACCGACGCCGGCGGGGTCGCCGAGGGTAATGCCGATCGGCCGTTCAGCACCTTCACTCATGGCATCAACTGTCCGCCGTTGACCTCGATCACCTGCCCGGTGATGTAGCCGCTCATGCGCTCGCTGGCCAGGAACTCATAAGCGCCGACACAGTCCTCCGCCGTGCCGAGACGGCCGAGCGGAATGCCCTTCGTCACTTGTGCGAGCTGCTCCGGCGTCGAGTAGCGCTCGTGGAAGGGCGTGGCGATCACGCCGGGCGCCACCGCGTTGACGCGCACCGAATAGGGCGCCAGCTCCTTGGCGAGAACCCGCGTCAGCGTGCTGACGAAGGCCTTGGCCGAGCCGTAGAGCCCTGCCCCGTCGCTGCCGCCGGTGCGCGCGGCGATGGAGGTGGTGTTGATGATGGTGCCGGAGCGCTGCTCGCGCATGATGTTTGCCGCCCGCCGCGCGGCGAAGAAGACGCCGCCGATATTGACGTCGACGACCCGGCGGTACTGCTCGTCCGCCGCCTCGGCGATGGCCGTGCGGCCGAACATGGAGCCGGCGTTGTTGATGACGATATCGAGCCGGCCAAGCGCTTTCGCAGCCTCGTCCACCAACCGGCCGCCAGCCTCCGGTGCCGCGACATCCCCCTGGACGACATGCACCTTTACGCCGCTTTGCACGACCTCGGCGGCTACCGTCTCGGCGCCGTCACGATTGGCGTTGCAATGGATGACGAGATCGACCCCCAGCGCGCCGAAGCGGCGTGCAACCGCCGCGCCGATGCCGGAGCTGGCTCCGAAAATCAAGGCTGACTTACCCTTCAAGTCCGTGCTCACCGTCTCGCTCCCATGTCAGCCTCGTCTGCGGAATATGCCGGCGAGGGTGTTTTTTCTCCTCAAATTTGTCAAGTTGATATTTTGGCTCCTCGCGTTTGTGGTGTCTGCTGTTCCACATTAACTCATTGAAAATAAATGATTATACATAGCCTAAGCAAATTTATCTGATGAAGGCTTAGGATTATATGTTGACATGTTTGCAGATTATGAGAGGCTTTCACGATTGGCAGACCGGCGTTACGGCAAGGCGAGGAATCGCCGCCGGAGTGCGGGTGCGGAATTTTTCAGGGAGGAGCAAATCATGTCAGAGGAACATCTGTCGCGCCTTTCGCGGCGAGCGTTGTTGAAGTTCGGCGGGGCGGCGTTTGCCGGCCTTTCCGCCTATTCCATGGGCCTGCGCCTTGCGGGGGCGCAGGAGGAGCAGGTTCTCAAGGTCGCCCATCCGGTCTTTACCATGGACTGGTCGCCGCTGCGCGGCGGGGGACACCATTTCCGCTGGAACTCGCTGTGGTGGGCCGCGCCCATGTACTTCGATGCCGAAAGCGAGCTCCAGCCTTACGTCTTCGCCTCCTGGGAGCCGTCGGAAGACGCAAAGACATGGACCTTCAAGATTGCCGACGGCGCGAAGTTCTCGGACGGCAGCCCGATCACGTCGGCCGACGTGAAGGGCTCGTGGGAGCTTGCCGCCATGCCGGCGTCCAAGAGCCAACGCGTGGCCCAGTTGCTTTCCGGCGTCGAGGGCTATGACGCGGTTGTCGGCGGCAGCGCCAGCGAGATACCGGGCATCGCCACGCCCGACGAGGGCACGGTGGTGGTCACGCTGACGGCGCCCGACCCGGTCTTCCACATGCGCATCGCCAACCACATCGCGCCTATCGTCAAGGCATCGGAAGCGCGCGATGAGAGCGGCAACGAGGTGCTGGACTGGTACATGCCGGAAAACGGCGGCTCCGTCTCCGGTCCGTTCAAGATGACCAGCGTCGATCTCGACGCCGGCACGCTCGTCTTCGAGCCGAACGAGAATTTCTTCGGCCCGGCGCCGAAGCTGACGCGCGTCGACATCACCACGGTGGAGGACGCGGTGGCGGCGACGGCACTTCTGCAGGCCGGCGATTACAACGCCCACACGGAGCTCGTGACCTCGACCATTATCCAGGACCTTGGCACTGAATTCTCCGCCGGCCCGATCATCCCGACCGGCCAGCACTTCTGGTTGAACACCAGCCGCGCACCCTTCGACGACCCGAAGGTGCGCGAGGCGTTGATCCTCGCGGTCGACCGTGACGGTCTCTTCCAGGCCACCTTCCCCGACGGACCGCACAAGAAGGCGGACCAGATCATCTTTCCCGTCCCCGGCTCCGATGATAGCGGCTTCGAGCCCTATCCCTACGATCCGGAACGGGCGAAGCAGTTGCTTGCCGAATCGAGCTATGGCGGGCCCGAGCGGCTGCCGAAGATCCTCATCGCCGGCATCTCCTCGCCGGCGCGCGCGGTGGCAGGGCAGTACATCGCCGAGCAATGGCGCCAGAATCTCGGCATCACCGCCGTCGAAATGAAGCCCAGCCAGGACGATTTCGGGCCGGAAGGCTCACAAGTGCAGGTGATGCGCGACGACGTGGGTACCCGCGTGCCCGACGCGGTCGCGTATCTTGCCGGCGCCATCGCCTCGTCTTCGTCCACCGCCACAAACAAGCTGGGCGGCTACAAGAACGAAAAGGTCGACGCGCTTCTGGAGGAGGCCGCGACTTTGCCGGCGGACGATCCCGAGCGCATCGCCAAGGCGCAGGAGGCGCAGCGGCTGTTCCGCGAGGATTACTGCTTCATCCCGTGGTACCATGAGGCCATGTCGCGCTGGGCGCTGCCTTCGGTGAAGAACATCGACAAGAACCTCGACTGGCAGGTCGCCACGCCTTGGGCGGTGGAGATCGGGTAGGCGGAGCGAGGTGAAAGGCTGATGGCTGGAGACGTCGGCGCCCCGTCACGCCCCCTCTGCCCTGCCGGGCATCTCCCCCACAAGGGGGGAGATCGGCCGTCACGACGGCTTTCGCCAATAGCCAAGGTCGCAAAACAGGCGCCGGGGCGAGCAGCCGGCGCAATCTCCCCCCTTGTGGGGGAGATGTCCGGCAGGACAGAGGGGGGCGCGAAGGGGCACCGACGCGCGCTCCCAGCCGCACGACAGGAAGAGAGCCGCAATGCTGCGTTACATACTGATCCGCCTGGCAATCTGGATCCCGTCGGTGCTGCTCATCGTGCTTGGCGTCTACGCCCTCGCCTTCTACGGCACCGGCGACCCGATCAAGCTGATCTTCCTGCGCGCGCCGGGCGATGTGGCCTATGATCCCGTGCGCATCGAGGCGATCCGTGAGAGCGCCGGGCTCAACCGGCCCTTCATCGTCCAGTTCGGCAATTATCTCTGGAACGTGCTGCACGGCGACTTCGGCAACTCGCTGCTCTCCGGCCGCTCCGTGTGGAGCATGATTTCGGCAGCCGCGCCCGTGTCCTTCCAGCTCGGCGTGCTCGCCATCCTGCTTGCCGCCGTCACGGCGATCCCGCTCGGCATGATCGCCGGGCTGAAACAGAACACGCGCCTCGACTATGCCATCCTCGGCTCGGCGCTGTTCTTCTGGTCGATCCCCGCCTATGTGGCCGGCCCCGTGCTGATGGTGCTGCTTCTCGTCGTGTTGCCGTCGAGCAGCGTGCCCTATGGCTGGGGCGGCGTTTTCGATCTCCGCATCATCCTGCCGCTCATCGTCTTGTCCTTCCAGCCCATCGCGCTCACCGTGCGGCAGACGCGGGCGGCGGTGATCGAAGTTCTGAGCGAGGACTTCGTCCGCACGGCGCGGGCCAAGGGCGTGCCGGAGATCATGGTGGCGCTGCGCCACATCCTGCGGCCGGTGCTGACCCCCATCGTCACCCAGCTCGGGCTCATCATGATCATGCTGGTCAATGGCGCGATCTTCGTCGAATTGGTGTTCGGTCTGCCCGGCCTCGGCCGGCTCACCGTCTCGGCGCTGCTCAACTCCGACTATCCGCTGATCCTGGCGATCACGATCATCGGCTCGTTCCTCGTCATGGCGTCGAACCTTCTGGTGGACGTGCTCTATCCCCTGCTCGATCCGCGGGCGACCCATATGCGGAGGGCACAGTGATGAGCGACATGGCCCTCAAGCAGGAGGATGTCCGCGAGGAGCCGCCGGCCAATCTTTGGCGCGATGCCTGGTATCGGCTGAAACAGAACCGCATGGCGCTGACGAGCCTCGTCATCATCCTGGCGCTCGCCTTCATCGCCGTCTTCGGGCCGTGGCTGACGCCTTACGACTTCCTGAGTCAGGATTTGATCGCCCGCAACCAGCCGCCCGCATGGGCGCATCCCTTCGGCACGGACGAGCTGGGCCGGGATGTGCTTTCGCGCGTGATCTACGGCACGCGCACCGCCTTCATCGTCGCCATCTCGGTGACCGCCGTCGCTACCCTCATCGGCATCGTTCTGGGCGCGTTCGCCGGCTATTTCGGCGGCCTGCTCGATCGCTTCGTGATGTGGTTCACGGACATGACCATGTCGGTGCCGCAGCTTCTCCTGGTGGTCGTCATCAACGCTTCGCTGAAGCCGCCGCTCGCGCGCTGGATGGAGGCGCAATATCTGGAGACGCTGAACCCGATCTACCGCAATTCGATCATCATCGATTTCGTTCTCGTGTTCGGCTCCATGGCGCTGATCACCTGGCCGCCCTACGCGCGGCTGGTGCGGGCCCAGGTGCTGAGCGTGCGCAACCGGCCCTATGTCACCGCGGCCCGTGCGCTCGGCCTGTCGACACCGGTCATCATCGCCCGCTACATCGTGCCGAATGCGCTGGGACCGCTGATCGTCGCCGTCAGCGCCGGGCTCGGCACGGCGATGGTCCTGGAGAGCGCCTTCAGCTTCCTCGGGATCGGCGTCAATCCGCCCATGCCGAGCTGGGGCAACATGATCGCCGATGGCCTGAGGGTGTGGCGCAACTATCCGCACCTGCTTCTGGCGCCCGCCATGATGCTGGCCGTCGCCACCGTCGCCTTCAGCTTCCTCGGCGACGGGCTCAACGACGCGCTCAACCCGAGGGGGCAGAAGTGATGGCTCGGAAGAATGGCCAAGAGCTGCTGCTTGACGTGCGCGACCTCGCCATCGAGGTCGTCACGCGCAATGGGCCTGCGCGCATCGTCGACGGCATATCGCTCACGGTGGAAAAGGGCGAAACGCTGGGCGTGGTGGGCGAATCGGGCTGCGGCAAGAGCCTCACCATGCTGAGCCTGCTCGGCCTGTTGCCCAACAAGATCTCGGTCATAGGCGGCAGCGCCACGTTCAAGGGCCGCGATCTGTTGGCCATGTCGCACAAGGAGTTGCGCAAGGTGCGCGGCGGCGAGATCGGCTTCGTCTTCCAGGACCCGATGACCTCGCTCAACCCGGTGGTCAGGATCGGCCAGCAGGTGATGGAGCCGCTCCTTTATCACCGGAACATGGGCCGCGCCGAGGCGCGCAAGCGGGCGGGCGAGCTTTTGAAGCTTGTCGGCATTCCCGGCGCGGAGGAGCGGCTGGACAACTACCCGCACGAGCTTTCCGGCGGCATGCGCCAACGCGTGATGATCGCCATCGGCCTCGCGTGCGATCCCGCGCTTTTGATCGCCGACGAGCCGACCACCGCCCTCGACGTGACCATCCAGGCGCAGATCGTCGACATCGTGAAGGAGCTGCGCGCAAAGCTCGGGATGTCCATCGTCTGGATTACCCACGACCTGGCGCTGATCGCCGGGCTGGTGGACCGCGTGGTGGTGCTCTACGCGGGAAGCGTGGTGGAGGATGCGCCGGTCGACGAGCTCTACGAGAACCCGGCACACCCCTATACGCGCGGGCTTCTGGCTTCGATCCCGAGGCTGAAGGACGAGGGGGCGGAGAAGCTGAGCTCCATCGGCGGCACGCCGCCCGAGCCCGGCCGCCGGCCGGCGGGCTGTCCTTTCGCGCCGCGCTGCCCGATTGCGCGGGCCGAATGCGAGCGGGCCGTGCCGGCGCTCGAGCCGGTGAAGGGAGAAGGCGCGCATCGCGTTGCCTGCTTCGCGGCCGGCGAAATCGCGGAGGCGGTGGCATGAACGCGATGACGAAGACCGAGCCGCTGCTCCAGATCGAAGGACTGACGAAGCATTTCCACGTGCGCCTCGGCGCCTTCGGGGAGCGCGAGGCGGTGGTGCATGCCCTCGACGATATCTCCTTCGACATCATGCCCGGCGAGACGCTGAGTGTGGTCGGCGAGAGCGGCTGCGGCAAGTCCACCGCCGGCTTCACGATCCTGCAATTGCACCGGCCGACCGCGGGCCGCATCCGCTATCAGGGCCGCGACCTGGCGGGCCTCGATGAAAAGGCGCTCAGACCTTATCGGCGCGAACTGCAGATCATCTTTCAGGACCCCTACTCCACCCTCAACCCACGCATGACCATTGGTGAGGCGATCGCCGAACCCATCCTGTTCCACAAGCTGGCGCCGAAGGGGGAGGTGAAATCACGCGTTGAGCGGCTGCTTGCCGATGTCGGCCTGCCGGCGCGTTTTGCGATGCGCTACCCGCACGAGCTTTCCGGCGGCCAGCGCCAGCGCGTGGCGATCGCCCGGGCGCTCGCCTGCGAGCCGAAATTCATCGTCTGCGACGAGGCAATCTCGGCGCTCGACGTGTCGATACAGGCGCAGATCATCAATCTGCTTCTGGAGCTGCAGCGGAAATACGGTCTCACCTATCTCTTCATCGCCCACGACCTGGCGGTGGTGCGCCACATCAGCACGCGGGTGGCGGTGATGTATCTCGGCCGGGTGGCCGAACTCGCCCCGCGCGCCCGCCTGTTCGGCAACCCGCTGCATCCCTACACCAAGGCGCTGCTTTCCGCGGTACCCGAGGCGGACCCGGCCTATGAGCGAAAGCGCCAGCGACAGATCCTTCAAGGCGATGTGCCGAGCCCGATGGCACCGCCGGCAGGCTGCCGCTTCCATACCCGCTGTCCGCTCGCCATCGAGCGTTGCCGCGTCGAAGCACCCGTCTGGCGAGAGACATCGCCCGGACACCATGTGGCCTGTCACCTGGCGGAGGGCGGAGGCGAATGAATGGGCGTTAGGTTAGCCGTCATCGCCGACGATTTGACGGGCGCGCTCGACACCGCCGCCCCCTTCGCCGCCAGAGGGCTATGCATACGCGTGGCGCTCCGCCTCGAAACACTGAAGACGGCGCTCGAGGGCAACCCCGAGATCGTCGCCGTGAACACGGCCTCGCGCGGCCTTTCGCCGGAAGCCGCTGCCGGGCGGGCGGCAGCGGCGGCGGAGCACATTCTTGGTCATGGCCGACCGGCCGTCGTATTGAAGAAGATCGACTCGCGGCTCAAGGGCAACATCGCCGTCGAGACTGTGGCGGTTGCCGAAATCTTTGGCTTTGCCCGTGCCGTTGCCGCACCGGCAGTGCCCGATCAGGGGCGCTGGACGGTCGAGGGCGCGGTGATCGGCCGGGGCGTGGAGCATTGCATACCGGTTGCCGCGCTGTTCGACGGGGCGGGATTGGCCGTGGATGTTGCCGACGCCAAGCACGACCGGGACCTTTTGAACATCGCTGCCGGCACAGACTGGTCGCAGACGCTGGCGATAGGGGCCCGCGGACTGGGCCAGGCCTTCGCGGCTACGCTGGAGGCAGAGCGCCGCCTCTCCCCCGCCCCGATGCCGCGCTCCGATGCCGTTGTCTTCGCCTTCGGGTCCCGCGATCCGATCACCGAAGCCCAGATCGCACATCTCAAGGCGGCACGGGCCGACCTTATGGTCGTTACGGCACCGGATGGTCGCGTGCCGGAGGTCGACAACCCGCGCCTGCCGCTCCTCCTGCATTGTACTGGCGGGATGAGGGCGCGGCCGGAAGAGGTTGCCGCGCAGTTCGCCGAGGGTGTCGTCAGGCTTGTCCGGCAGGTGAGGCCGGATCTCCTGGCATTGGGCGGCGGCGACACGGCTCTGGCGGTCTGTACGGCGCTCGGCGCCGGCGTGGCCGTACCCTTGGGCGAGGCCGCCCCTGGATTGCCCTGGTTCGAATTGGCCTGCGAGACGGACGTCGCCTTGCCCTGTGTGGTAAAGTCCGGCGGATTCGGGCGCGTGGACGTGTTGAGCGGTTTGCTCTCGGAGGGTTCGGCGGATATAGCCGGGGCGCCTAGGAGCCGGGAACGGGAATGGACAGCCAGATGACGGAGAATGCAACCACCGGTGCGGACAAGAGCGCAGAGGCGCCGCCGCGCGGGCGCCCCGTCAAGCTGGTCGATCTCGTCTACGGCAAACTTCTGGAGCGCATTCAAACGGGTGAATACGGGCCTGAAAGCCGCCTGCCGGCCGAGCATGACCTCGCCGCCATGTTCGACGTTTCGCGGCCCATCGTGCGCGATGCGCTAAGCCGGCTGAAGGAGCAGGGCATCATCTATTCGCGGCAGGGTGCCGGCAGCTTCGTGCGCGGCGAACTGCCGCCGGCGGCCGTGCTCGCCTATGCGCCGGTGGAGAACATCGCCGACATCCAGCGCTGCTACGAATTCCGCCTGACGCTGGAGCCGGAGGCGGCCTATTATGCGGCCAAGCGGCGCGACAAGGCGGCTATCGCCAAGATCGCCGCGGCCCTCAACCAGATGAAGGACGCAACCCAACACAAGCTGCACCGCGAGGACGCAGATTTCAGCTTCCACAAGGCCATTACCGACGCCTCGAACAACCACTTCTATGCTTCCTCCATGGAGGCGCTGAAGCAGCACATCGCGGTGGGCATGCACCTGCACGGCCTGTCGCTGCAGGGCCCCACGCGCGGAGGGCTGGAGCATGTGCTCGAAGAGCACCGCACCATCTACAACGCCATCGTGGAGGGCCGTGCCGAGGATGCGCGTGAGGCCATGCGCAAACACCTGGAAGGCTCGCGCGACCGCCTGTTCGAAGGCCGCATCCTGGACCTGTCGCTATAATGCCGCACTTCTCCCCGCGCCCCCGCCGGGAGAACTGAGACCGGCGCCCCCGGGAGTCAGGGGCATTGCCTGAATGCCGGCCCTGCGGTTGCCTTTGACGGTTCCGCAGTGAGTCGCAGACTCGCATAATGATGCTGCAAGGTCCAGTCCGGCGGTCGGCGCTGCTGCCGGAACTTTTTTGCCGGCCGCTGGTTGAGGTTCTGGTTCGGTTGAAGCTGCAACGGCTGCTTCACAATGGTTCCGCGATCCTGCGACCCTTGGAAAAGCGGGCATTTTATTGAAAACTCATAGGGCCGGCCCGACCAAACCTCCTGGACGTGCCCTGCCCCAGCGTATTGAATTCAGACATGCCTCTTCGTCTCGATCCCGCCGATATCGCTGAAGCCAGACACCTGAACCGGAAGCTCGCCTGGATGCCGAAATTCCGCCCGCGTGGGCGGATCAAGGCGTTTTTCATGCAGGGCACCATGCGGATGCAGCAGCTTCGTCCGCAACCCTATCTGCGGCGTCTGAACGTAGGCGTCGAGATGCGTGAGGTGACGTTCGACGGCGGGCGGGTCCCGATCAGGATCCTGCGCCCGAACACCCGGCCCAAGGGCATCTATCTGGATATCCATGGTGGCGCGTGGATCGTCGGCAACGCGCGCTGCGACGACCCATGCAACGCGATGATCGCTGCGGAATGCGGTATGGCCGTGGTGAGTGTCGATTACCGCCTGGCGCTCGACAACCGGCTCGATCTCTGCATCGAGGACTGCCGCAAGGCGACCTTCTGGCTCGTGGAGAACTGCGAGAGCGAATTCGGGACGGACCGCATCGTCATCGGCGGCGAATCGGCCGGCGCGCATTTGGCGGCGTGCGCACTGCTTGCGCTACGCGATGCGGGGCAGGCCTCCGGGCTTGTCGGGGCAGTGCTGTTTTACGGCGCCTACGACCTGAGCGGCAGCCCGAGCCTGCGCGCCGCGGGGCCCGAGACACTGGTGCTGCACGGCCCGTCGGCCTTTCGCAACCTCAAGCGGCTGACTGCGGACCGGAGCGAGGAAGAACGGCGCAGACCGGATATCTCTCCGCTCTACGGGGAACTGGCGGGCCTTCCGCCGGCGCTCTTTTTGGTTGGCGCTCTCGACCCGCTGCTGGACGACACCCTGCAGATGGCCGAACGCTGGAACGCCGCCAACGGCAATGCAGAACTGACGGTCGTGCCGGAGGCGCCGCATGCGTTCAATCGGCTGAAAACCCCGATAGCCGTCAAGACGAACGCCTATGTGCGGCGGTGGGTAAGCCGCAGGCTGATGGCGCTGACGGCGGTCCGCTCGGACAAGGTGGCCTGAACGGCGGGAACGCAACGCCAGTCCGACGCGTTCCGGACAGCTATGCAAAAGGCGAGAAGCCGCCCTGCCGGGCAAGAAATAGAACAGCGTGCACGCCGGTCGCCGCGCCGCAAACTGCTCGTCGGGCTCGGCCGGGGCTTCGGCGGCGCCTTGATCTTCGGCCTGCCGATGCTGATGACGATGGAGATGTGGTGGCTCGGCTTCTACATGGACCGCTTTCGCCTCGCTCTCCTCCTGATCCTCAACATGCCGCTCTTGATACTCCTTTCCCACCATGCGGGCTTCGAGGAGACGACGCGCTGGCACGACGACCTTCGCGACATGGCGGTCGCCTATGCAATCGGTGTCGTTGCCAGCGCCGTCGTACTCGCCGTTTTCGGCATTGTCACCTTGGCCATGTCTGCGGACGAGATCGTCGGCAAGGTAGCCCTGCAGTCGGTGCCTGCCAGCATCGGCGCACTTCTCGGGCGCAGCCAGCTAGGGGGGAGCAAGGCCGAGCCGTCCCAGAGGACGGAGCGGGTGAACTATGCCAGCGAGCTGTTCCTGATGGCGGTCGGCGCCCTCTTCCTCAGCCTCAACGTAGCGCCGACCGAGGAGATGGTGCTGATTTCCTACAAGATGACCGGATGGCACGCGCTGGCGTTGATCGCCTTGTCCATCTTCCTGATGCACGCCTTCGTCTATGCCCTGGAATTCGCGGGCTCGGACCCTTCCCTGCCGCCTGGAACGCCATGGTGGAGCGCTTTCCTGCGCTTCACCATCACCGGCTACGCAATCGCCATGCTGATCAGCCTCTATGCGCTTTGGACCTTCGGGCGGACCGACGATGCCGCTCTGATGCCGGTGCTCATGTCCATGGTCGTGCTGGCCTTTCCCGCTGCCATCGGTGCGGCTGCGGCCCGGCTGATCCTCTGAGGAGGAGGTAACAGATGGGACAGAAACGGCAGCGGTCGGCGAAGAGTGGGGCGGCGCAAACACCGAAGCGTGAGGAAAGCCGAAACAAGAAACCGCACACGCTCGAATGGGTGGCAGGAGGGCTCTCGGCCGCCGTCATCCTGGCGATGGTGGGCTTCATCCTCTATCACGCGCTCAACACTACGGCGATAAAGCCAGATCTGCGCGTTCTCGTCGAACAGGTCGAGGTGACGGACGACGGCTTCCGCGTCGACTTCCGCGCCGTCAACCGAGGCGATGCCACCGCCGCGGGCGTGGAGATCGAGGGGCGGATCGAGCGCGATGGCGAGACGATCGAGACGAGCCGGATCACGATCGATTACATCCCCGCGCATTCCAGGCAGCGGGGCGGACTCCTTTTCAGCCAGGACCCTGACCGCTACCGGCTGCGGCTTGCCGCGAAGGGCTATACGGATCCTTGAGCAAGTCCAGGAAAAATGGAAGCTGGTTTTTGCGTCCAGGTATAGCCGAATGGAACTACCCGGCTGCGGAATGTCCTAGAACTTGAGGCCGAGCCCCGCGCGCACGGTATGCATGTGGAAGGGCACCTCGGTGGCTGTGCCGGAGTCTATGCCCGAAAAGCGGAACTCGCCGAAGTCCATGTATTGGTATTCGATCCTGCCGATGAGCCTCTTGCGGAGGGCATAATCGACACCGGCGCCGATCGTATATCCGATAGTCGTGTCGTTGATTTCTTCGTGGTAGCGTTCGCCGTCGAGATCCACGGCGGTTCCGGACACCTCTAATTTTCCGAAGGCCAAGCCGCCCGTCACGTAGGGCAGGAGCAGGCCTGCTGCCGGACCTGCACGCAGGCGCGCGCTACCGAATCGTTTGGGGCCGTATTCCAAGGTGAGTTGGCCTGTGTCCGGGATCGAGAAGGTGACCTCCTTGTTGACCTTGGAGAACTGGATATCGCCTTCGATACCGAGAACCCAGTCGTCGAACTGATAGTCATAGCCTGCGAAGATACCGCCGAATGCGCCCTTGGCGGTAAGATCGATCGAATCCTCGTATTTGTCGTGGTCGATTTCTCCCCAGCCATATCCGCCGTCGACGCCGATATGGAATCCGCGCCAGTCATAGGTGGGCATTGGCGCTACGACGGTGGGAGCGGGCATCGGCTCCTCATAGATCATGTCGGCGGCAAGAGCAGGAGACGTGAGGAATATTGCCAAGGGGATTAGCGGGCGCAGTCGCATGAGGGCCTCGATTTATACCTGCAGTTGTAATTTCCATAGCAGGCGAAAGCGATTTGCTCAACCCTGAGGCGATATGATACGGCAAGATATCCGGTATTTAACCGTATTATCGTGGAAGGAACCACGCAAGAATCAGCACCTATAGGTTGAGCATGACTCAACCCGAACTGATGCTGTGGCTACGGAAAGGCTGAGCTGGCTGCGCCCGAATGCCGCACTGCACAAAAATGCAAGGCAGATATGCGTTTCGCCCCTTTAAACCGTGCCGTGACCGGACTATGTAAGCGTCAAGTTCTCGACGGGGTTCTCCTCCTCCCAAATCCTGTCGAGCCAGGCCAGCCTTATCCTCCTCCCAAGTGCTGGCCACCCAAAAAGGCGCCTGTCGGATCTCCTCCCCCGATAGGCGCTTTTTTTTGCACTTTCCCTCAGGTCCTCTGCGCTTGTGCGCCGGCAACATCTTCATCGGCCTCGACCATGCCGTCCACCAGATGGATGCGGCGGTCCATGCGGGCGGCCATGCCGAGGTCGTGGGTGACCGCGACGACCGTCTTGCCACGTTCGCGCACCAGCGCCTCGAGGATCTTGAACACCTGCTCGGAGCTCTTGGTGTCGAGGCTTCCCGTCGGCTCGTCGGCGAGGATCAGCGGCGGGTCGTTGGCGAGCGCCCGCGCCACCGCCACGCGCTGGCGCTGTCCGCCCGAAAGCTGGTCCGGGCGCTTGTCGATATGACCTTCGAGGCCGAGCGATTCGAGAATCTCCGCTGCCCACGCGCGCATCTCGGGGCGGCTCAACCGGCCGAGCTTGC
Organism: Chelativorans xinjiangensis; assembly: GCF_009812055.1. Lineage (GTDB taxonomy): Bacteria > Pseudomonadota > Alphaproteobacteria > Rhizobiales > Rhizobiaceae > Chelativorans > Chelativorans xinjiangense. Next base: position 81,337 of record NZ_WQNH01000001.1, read on the forward strand.
GCATGGGAATTTCGACATTCTCGCGCGCGGAGAATTCGGGCAGCAGGAAATGGAACTGGAACACGAAGCCGATCATGGAAAGGCGGGTCCTGGCGCGTTCCCCCTCGCCCATCGGTTCGGCGTCACGGCCGCCTACCCTGAGCGTCCCGCTCGTCGGCCGGTCGAGCAGGCCGAGCAGGTAAAGCAGCGACGACTTGCCGGAGCCGGAGGGGCCGGTGACGGCGATAAACTCGCTTTCGCCGACGGTGAGCGAGACGTCCTTGACCAGGGTAACGGGCACCGTCTCGTGCAGGATGCGCGTCAGGTTCTCCGCTTCGATCAGCGCGCTCATGTCGCGCCCCGTATGATGTCGACCGGGTTCTGCCTGGCCGCGCGCCGCGCCGGCAGGTAACCTGCCACCGCTGCCGCGGCCAGCGCGAAGCCGGATGCGATGAGGTAATGCCAGATGCTCCAGGCGACGGGCAGCTGCGTCATCTCCTGGCCCGTGGCGGCAAGCTCGAACCGCACCAGCGATAGGGCGTAGACGAGGCCGAAGCCAAGCACCCAGCCGAGCGCGGAGCCGCCAAAGCCGATTACCACACCTTCGAGCAGGAAGAGGCGGCGCATATCGCTCTCGGCAAAGCCGAGCGACTTCATGATGGCGATGTCGCGTGCTTTCTCGTGGGTAATCGTGGAGATGATGTTGAAGATGCCGAAGCCGGCCACCAGCATGATGGCCGCGACGACCGTGTACATGATGACGTTGCGCACGACGAGCGCCTCAAGGATCGACTCGTTCGCCTCCTGCCAGGCCACGGCCTTGTAGCCAAGCTCGGCCTCGACGCGCCGCGCCACCATCGGTGCCTGGTTGGGATCATCGAGCTTGATGCGGATTTTGTTGACGGCATTCGGCCGCTCCGCCAGGATTTGCGCGTTCTTCAAAAGCGCATAAGCCTCGCCCTCGTCACGCGCCGTCGTGCCCGTATGGAAGAGGCCGACGATCCTGAAGTTGCGCGTCAGCCCCTGCGAGGAGACGGCGGTGACGGTGTCGCCCAGCTCCGCGCCCAGCCGCTCGGCCATGGTGTCGCCGATAACGACGTTGTTGCCGCCTGCCGTCAGCGCCGCGAAATCGCCGGCGACGAATTCGCCGACGATGGGGGAGACGCCGGGCTCGCTCTGCGGGTCGATGCCGATGATGGTGGCGCCAACCTCACGGCCGGAAAAGCGCACCACCCCTTGCGCGTTCAAGCTGGGCGCGAAGCGGCCGGGGATCCATCCTCCAAGCCAGGCAAGGGCGGCCGTCGGATTGATGATGCCGCGACGGTCCTCGCGCGGCCTGAGGCCCGAGATCTCCGTGACGGCGAAGACCGCCTCTGCCGGCTGACGGCGCGCGGAACGCTCCTCGTCAGTCACCTCGACGTGCGGCATGGTGTTGACGAGCTGCTCGACGAAGTCGTCCTGTCCGCCCTCCATGAGCGCCGCCATCGCAATGGAGAAGCCGACGCCGACCGCAACGCCGATGACGGCGACCAGCGTCTGCCGTCCGCGCCCGGCAATATGGGTGAAGGCAATCTCCAGGATGAGCTGCATGGCTTTCTCACCCGTCTCCGACGGAAACTCTCACCCGCGCACCATCCGCGAGATCCTGCGGATAGGGCGAAACGACACGCGCGCGCTCCTTAAGGCCGGACAACACCTCCACATTCTCGGTGCCGCGAATGCCGATCTCGACCTCCCGCAGCCGCGCCTCGCCTTCTTCGACGACGAAGGCGCGGTTTCCCTCAACGGCGACGGAGGGGACCAGGAGCGCGTCTTTCGAAACGCGGACAACGACGTTGACGTCGACCGACATGCCGATCATCAGCGGCGTCTCCTCCGGCAGGCGGAAGCGTACCCGGTAGGTCTTCGAGACGGGATCGCCCTTGGGCGTGATGCTGTCGACGACCGCGTCGAGCTGCCGGCCGGGAAAGGCGTCGGAGCTGAGCAGCGCGCGCTGGCCCGGCTCGACGCGCGGTATGTCCTCTTCATTGACGTCGGCAACGACGAGGAGCGGGCTTGGGTCGCCCACCCAGAAAAGCACCGTGCCAAGGTCGGCCACCTCGCCCACTTCGCCATCCTGCCTCAAGACGACACCGGCGCTTGGCGCGCGCAAGACGTAGCTTTCGAGCCGTGCCTTCTGCCCCGCCACCAGCGCTTCGAGCTGGCTCACTTCGCTCTGCGCCCTATCAACGGACTGTTGGCTGGTTGCATTCCTTTCTGCAAGCACGGAAAGGCGCCTCAACTCGCCCTGTGCCAGCGACAGCCGCGCTTCGAGCTCGGCAAGGGCGGCTTCCGCCTCCCCGGTGTCCAGTCGGGCGAGCACGTCTCCTTTTTCCACCCTTGAGCCTTCGCAATCGCATTGCTCGACGATCCGCTCGCGCACGAGGGGCGTGACCTTCGCCCAGCGCCGCGGCTCGACAACGCCGCTGGCATAGACGATTTCCGCGGCGTCACCACGCGTCGGGTGCGCAATCGAAACCTCAGCCGGCCGCCACATATACCATATGGCCGCGGCCGTAATGACCGCCACGACCAACAGCCCGATGAGAAGGCGCATCAGTGGCATGGTCGTCTCCTGGTGGCAGTTGATTCCGGCATTTGGCGGCGGTAGCTATAGCATTAGACCGACCGTCGGTCTAATGTCGTCCCGAAGCAGGTTTGCCGCGCACAGGTTCCACGTGCCTGGCAGTCCGTCTTTGACATCTCGCAAGGAGAGTTGTTGCGTGACCCGTGTGATCAAGCCGCCGGAAATCCGCTCGGCCGAGCTTCTCGACTGCGCCCAGCGCCTCTTCTTCAAGCACGGCTATGACAATACGACCGTCAACGACATCATCCGCGAAGCGGACATCTCGAAGGGTGCCTTCTATCACTATTTCGCCTCCAAGGAGGCGCTGCTGGAAGCCTTGTCGGCCCGGCTGGCGCGCGAGAGCCTTGCCGAGCTCCAGCCTATCATCGACGATCCGTCGCTCGACGCGGTAGAGCGGCTCAACGCGCTGTTCGCCGGCTCGCGGCGCCTGAAGGTGGAGCTGGCGCCGCAGATGCGCAGCACCTTCGACGTCGTCTTTCGGCCGGAAAACATCGTGCTTTTCCACCGCACAGATCAGGCGGTGAGCGCCGTCGTCGCGCCTCTCATCGCCGACATTCTGACTGAGGGCGCCAGGGAAGGCGTGTTGGATGCGCCCGATCCGGACGCTTTTGCCGACATGCTGTTGCAGATGCGCCTGGGGCTGGGAAAAATCATGCACCACGCCCTGCGCGAGGCCGATAGCGGCAGGATCGACGAGGCCGTCCATGCGCTCGACATGCGACTGCGCTATTACGGCATCGCCATCGACCGGCTCCTGAAGCTACCCGACGGCACGATTCAGATGGCCGAGCCGGGGTTTTCCCGCGCATTGCTCGAAGCCGGGCCATAAACCGCTTTCAGTGCCTTGCAGCATGCGGCCAAAGGGGTAAACATGGACACCATCCAAAGAGTGCTCCCAGGCGCTCGCCAAGTCCCGAAAATCGAGGAAGCCATGACGACCCACACTCCGCCTTATCGCGCCGACCATGTCGGTTCGCTTCTGCGCCCGGTTCCCGTCAAGGAGGCGCGCAGGAAGTTCTACGAGAACAAATCCATCTCGGCCGAAGAGCTCAAGGACGTCGAGGACGCCGCCGTCACCGACGTGGTGAAGATGCAGCAAAACCTCGGCCTGAAGGCTGTCACCGACGGAGAGCTACGCCGCTCCTTCTGGCACTTCGACTTCATGGGTGCTCTCGAAGGCCTTGACCTGGAGGAGCGGGAAGGAGAGCAGGGCCTGCAGTTCCACGGCGCAACCGTTCGGCCGATCTTCCCGACCATCACCGGCAAGCTGGACTTTCCCGACGACCACCCGATGCTCGACCATTTCAAGTATCTGGCGTCGGTGGCCAAGGTAACGCCGAAGATCTCCATTCCGGGCCCGAGCTGCTGCCACTTCCGGGTGGCCAAGGAAGACGTCAACCCGAAGGAATATCAGGACCTCGAAGTTCTCTTCGCCGATCTCGCCCGCACCTATGCCAAGGCGGTGAAAAAATTCTACGAGGCGGGCTGCCGCTATCTGCAGATGGACGATATCTTCTTCGCCTATCTGTGTGACCCGAAGATCCGCGCTGAAAAGAAGGCGGAAGGGCTCGACCCGGACTGGCTCATCGACCAGTACGCCAAGATGATGCATGACGCCATCAAGGATCGGCCGGAGGACATGCTGATCGGCATGCATATGTGCCGCGGCAACTTCAAGTCCACCTGGGTTGCCGAGGGTGCCTACGATCCGGCGGCCGATGCCGTGTTCAACAAGACGGGCGTCGACATCTACTTCATGGAGTACGACACGGACCGCGCCGGCGGGCTGGAGCCGCTACGCCTCTTGCCGAAGGGCAAGAAGCGCGTGCTGCCGGGCTTCATCACCACCAAGGTACCCGACCTCGAGCCTCTCGACGACTTGAAGCGCAAGTTCGACCAGGCAGGCAAATATGCCGATCTCGACCAGCTCGGCATCGCCCCGCAATGCGGCTTCGCCTCGACGGAGGAAGGCAATCTCATCACCGAGGACGACCAGACGCGCAAGCTGGAGCTGGTGGTGAAAACGGCGGAGGCGATCTGGGGAGAGGTGTGAGCCGCACCCCTCCGCGCCGGCACCATTGGAACACGACAAGGCGCTCTCGTCTGATGGGGCGAGAGCGCCTTTAGCGATACATCCCTGTTTGCGGCGGAAACCTATGCTCCTGCCCTGCCAGGGCAATCGCTTGAAAAGCCGAGCCCTACGGCGCCCCCTCTGTCCTGCCCGCCCTACGAAGGCTGGATCGACGTGACGTTTCCCTCGCCATCGATGATGCAGCTCATCCTGCTGCCGGCGGCATCGAGTTCGACCTGGTAGTTGCCGGCGTCAAGCTGTTGCGAACTGACCGGGAGCACCCTGGCACCCTCTACCCCCGCGGAGTTCGCCGCGGCACTCGCACACAAAAGCTGCAAGTCGGCGGGTGCCGTCTGATGACTGGACCGGGCCATCTCCTGTGGCGCGGGTTCGGGGCCCGAAGCACACCCGGCAAGCAGTATCAGGCTTGCCATGAAGACTCCGGTGGCGGACACACCTGGGCCCCTGAGCTGAAGCAGCGACATCAGCATTGTTTCCCCTCTCCAATATGACGTCCCCTTCGAACGTCCTTGATCTTCAAACACCCTTGTAGAGCGCTGCGCCTTGCATCAGCACAATCACTTTGGCCCCCACCGCAATGCGGGAATGCAGGTCGATAACGTCGTCATTGTTCATGCGGATACAGCCCGACGATACATCAAGCCCGATCGTCCAAGGCTCGGGCGTCCCGTGGATGCGGTAGATCGTATCCTGGTCGCCTTCATAAAGATAAAGCGCCCGCGCACCGAGAGGATTGTCCGGACCGCCGGGCATGCCGGCCGCCCATTGCCGGGCATTGGGATCGCGCTCGACCATCTCCGCCGGCGGTGTCCAGGTCGGCCACTCCGCTGTCCGCCCCACCCTGACTATACCGGCCCATCCGAACCCCTCCCGCCCAACGCCGATGCCGTAGCGGATCGCTTGGTGATTGGGCTGGACCAGATAGAGGAAATGCTGGTTGCCGTCGATGATGATCGTGCCCGGTTCCTCAGCGGTGCGGAACTTGACGACCTGACGGCGGAAGGCCTCCGGCGGCTGCTTGTTGCGGGCGAAATATCTCGTCGCCGTCTGCCGGTCATATTTCACCCATTTGCGGGTTTGCGGATCGAATATCTGCGTTTCGGCATGGGTAGGCGTGGTTCCAAGACCGAAGGCCACCAGAAGCACGGCTGCAAAGATCCGACGGTGCAAATGGGCGTTGCGCGCAACGGGGGAAGCCGCGGAGCGCTTTTCCATCGCCTTCTTCCCTGTCATGGCTTCACCCATTCGTCGACGCGCCCGCCATTGTCGGCGACCCATTTCTTTGCATAGTCGTGGGGATCCTGGCGCTCGACTTGGAGCGCATAGGTCATTGCGTTCACCTCCGCCGACCTGAAATTGACCTTTTCCAGGAATGCCGCCACATCCGGATGTTCTTCGCCGAACTTCGTCGAATAGGCGATGTGGAAATGCGAGATGCCCCAGGCCACGGGCGCGCTTGACTTGGAGATCCAGAGCGGATCTTCCGCAGGCGCGATATTCCATTTCGACCGGTCATGCGCCGGCTCCGTGAGCCGGACGATGTCATGGAGCTTGAAAACATGGTGCGGTGCATAGCACGCAAAAACCATGGGCCGCCCGGTCGCCACGGCCGCATCGACCGCAGCCATCCCAACGTCCTCTTCAGCCTCGACGAGTGTTAGCGTCTTTGCATAGCCATAGCTGTTGGCCCTGACCCGCTCGACGCCTGTCGAAGACCATGTCGACGCGCCGATCCACATCTCGCCTCGCCCATCGCCATCCGTGTCGAGCGCGGCGGCCTTTTCCGGATCGCTAAGATCCGCCACATCCTTGATGCCAAACTCGGTGGCGGTCTCCGGGGTCGCGCAAAGACCCTGCCATGCCGGCACACCGACCAGGCTGACGATCACGCTTCCTTTGGCGCTCTCATATTTCCTGATCAAGTCATCGAGATTGGGACGCCAAACCTCGGGATGAATGTCCACTTCGCCGGAATCCAGCCCGCCGAATGCCGACAGCGTGCCCATTGCGCGGACCTCGGCATCAAGTCCAAATTTCTCTGCGATACTGACCTTAAGGATATTGGCCGTTGCCTGGCCGGACGGCCAGTTGGGCATGGCGATAACCAGGTCCGCCGCCCGTGCTGTAGCAAGTGTTGTGATCACCGCCGCAGCGGTCAAGACTGTTCGGGCGATGCCGCATAACTGCATCTGTTCTCCCCTCTGGCATTTTCGCCACCACGATAATCATCGTCTGTATACAAAACCATAACTCGTATACAAAATGAAGTCATTTCGTCCCGGCCGCGAACTCACTACGGCGCGTGGAGCGCGCTTCGCTTGCGGTCCCCCTCAGGGCCGCACAAAGCTGCGGCGACCGATAGGATATCGTAGGGGGAATGCCCGCTGTGAACACGTTATCTTACAGGCAGAAAAAAGCCGGGCACAGCGGCCCGGCCAGATGAAGGTCAGAAAACCTCCAGAGGGGAAACATCAGCGAAATGGGAGGATAACGCTGATGTATATGTGAGATAGGTAAGCAATTCGCGTGCTGCATGGAGCCATGCCGTTGCATCGATTGGACCAGTCGGACAGCGCAACCGCCGACTTCGCGCCGCCCCTACCTCAACCTCCCAACAGCCTTCTTTCCGCGCTCTCGCGCCTTGTCCCTTGCCCGCGCCGAGACCCTTTGCAAATCAAGCCGAAACCAGCGCCAGCCCCGGCACGCGGGGGATCAGGCTGCGGTCCTCGTCCAAGACGAACTCCATGTTCTGGCGCGCCAGCCGCGCGTGCTCGCGCGCCAGCGCCTCGGCGCGCCCGCCTTCGCGCATCTCGATGGCTGAGACGATCTCCCGATGCTGGCGCTGGGCGTGTACCAAAGAAAGGCGGAAGGCGAGCACATCCTCCTGCTTTTCCAGGAAGGCGCTGGGCGAGGCGAAGGGAAGGTGCGCGGCCCGCTCCACCTCGCGCCGCATCATTTCGCTTCCCGGAAGCGTTGCCAGCATGGCGTGGAACTCGGCGTTGAGCTCCACATACTGGTCGAACAGCATGTCCTCCGGGCGGCCGCGAAAGGTCCTGTCGAGCTCGGCCACGAGCTGCTTGATGGCCTTCATCCGAGCCGGCGGGACGCCGCGCTCGGCGGCAAGCCGCGCGGCCGTGCCCTCCAGAACGCCGCGCAGCTCGATGGCGTCGAAGACGTCGGCCATGGTGAAGCTGCGGGCCGCGTAGCCGCCGGAGGGGATTTGCTCCAGGAGCCCCTCTTGCTCAAGGCGCGCAAGGGCGGCGCGCAGCGGCGTGCGCGAGATGCCGAGCCTCTCGGCAAGAACCGCCTCCGACAGCCGCTCGCCCGGCGGCACCGTGCCGCCCAGCACGAGCTCGCGCACGCCGAGCAGCGCCTTGAAGGTCTGGCTGTCCCGCTTCTTGTCCGCCGAGCGTCTCATCGCCTCACCCTGATCTTTGCAGCTTGTTCGGTGAGCCCAAGAATACCTTCTGTATACAACGGCTTGTCAAGCGTATTCCCGCCCCCGGAGCTAGACGCTCTCAAGGGGAGGGAAATGGGCTACACCGCCTGCTTGGTCCGCCAGCTCTCGGCGTAGGTTTCGCGGGCATCCCGCGAGTAGGGCACAGGCGAGACCTTGACGCGAATCTCCAGCTGTTTGTGCGGCTCGACGGTGGTCTTCTTCGTGCCGCCGCCTTCCTCGCCCCATGTGAGGGTGAGCACGTCGCCGATCTGGACATCGGGGTCGACCGTGCCCAACGACAGCATGGAGCGCTCGTTGTAGCTGTAGCCCGAGAACATGGAGAAGCCGACGGTCTTGCCGTTCTTCGTCACCTTGTCGTAGTTCGACGAGGCATAGTTCGACAGCGGCAGATCGATATATTTATAGCTGTCGATGCCGGGCTCCAGAAGCGAGCGGAAGACCTTGGCCACGTCGTCGGCGTTCCAGGCGAAGGTCACCTTTCGGCGGTGCGGCTGGTCGGCGATCTTCTCCAGCGCCTCGCGGCCGATGAAGTCATGGTCGAACTTGACGAACGGCCCGTAGCCCATCTCGTATGGCGTCAGATAATAGTCCTCGATGTTATCGGAGACGAAGCTGCCGCCGATCGAACCTGTGCCTTCGTAGCCGTCGCCCGGCAGCCACTCGCGGAAGGCCTTCATCTCGTCGCCCGTGTAGACGGCCGGCAGCGGTGAGGGAATCCAGCCCGATTCCAGCGTGTTGGTGGCGTAGGCGCGTGAGCCGACGGGCACGATGCCGAACTCGGCTCCCGCCTCAAGGATGGTGGCGCGCACCTCCTCGCCCTCCTCGTAAGGCCCCCAGACCTCCAGCCCCGGCTCGCCCGACATGCCGTGGCGCAGGCAGCGCACCGTGCGGCCGCCGATCCGGATGGTATCCATGTTGAAGAACCTGACCTCGGGCAGCGGCCCGCCGTTCAGCTTCTCGAGGATCTTCATCGCCGCTGGGCCCTGGATCTGATAGCGGTAGCGCCGGCGCATTACCGGCTTGCCCATGGGGCGGGCGGGCGAACGGTCGTCGCGGTCGAGCTTGACGTCGTAGCCGCCCGTCTCCCCGTGGAACTGGACCCAGTTGATCGCCGGTACGCGGCCGACGATGAGATACTGGTTCTCGGCCAGGTGGAACAGGATCACATCGCCAATGACGTGGCCGCTGTGGCTGCAAGGCACGAACTGCTTGGCCTTGTCGACGGAAAAATTGGCGAAGCTGTTGACGCCGAGATGCGACAGGAGCTTGAGCGCGTCCGGCCCCTCGATCATCAATTCGGCCATGTGGTGCGACTGGTCGAACAGCACTGCCGTCTCGCGCCAGGCGCGCTGCTCGTCGCGCCAGTTGGTGAACTCGGCCGGTACCACCGGATAGACATAAGCGCCGATCTGCGAATGGCGCAGCATCTCCACCGGATTGCCGGCGCTTTTCAGCTTCTGTTCCAGGTTCTGCATGGTTTCCTCCCTGCGATGCGTGACGTTTCGATGATCCTTACGCGCCGGCCATGGCGTCCTCGCGGCTGGGCTGCCGCTGCTCCTCGGCCCAGCGGGCGGAGCGTGCCGGGTCGCCGAAGGTGAAGAAGTGGACCCCGGCGATACCGAGAGACGGGTCGACCGCTTGGGCGAGCGCGATCTCGCCCAGAAGCTCGTCAGGTGTGAAGCCCGCAAGCACGTTCCGAGCCAGATTGCCGCGTTCCCTCAGCACGCGCAAGGAGGCGCCGACGCCGCAGCGAAGGGCATATCTTATGAGCTTCGCCCGGTTGGCCGGCCCGGCGACGCCCACGCGCAAGGGAGCCGTGATGCCGGCGCTGCGGAGCGCTTTGGCAAAGGTCACGACGAGTTTCGGATCGAATAGGAACTGGCTCACCAAAGCTGTGTCGAGCCCGGCCTCGTTGGCGGCATCGAGTTTATCGCGGAGCGCCTGCCACAGCACATCGGCGGAGATGCGCGGGTGGCCTTCCGGATAGCAGGCGACGGCGATCCGCCGGATGCCATGCTCCTGAAGAAGCCCCGTGTGAATAAGTTGAAGAGCGGCGTCGAATTCGCCCGCCGGCCGGTCGCGGTCGCCGCCCAGCACCAGCGCCTTTTGCACCTCCGCCTCGCCGGCCAGGCCCGCCAGCATCTCCTCGAACTCCCGCCGGCTGCCAAGGTTGCGGGCAACGATGTGCGGCACGGGTGTCAGGCCTGCATGGCGCAGCTTTGCAGCCGCCCTGATGAGTACGTCGGCGCCCTCGTTCGGCAGGTTGGCGACGAACACTTCCGTTCCAGGCCGAAGGATCTCGGCAACCGCACCGAGCGACCGCTCGTCGCGCGCCGTCACCTCGACGGAATAGGTTTGCAGCAGCGTTGCCAGCGCCGTCTCTTCCTCAGCTGCGTGCTCCCGCGTCATCAATCGCTCCTCACCTGCAAGACAATGTCGGGTACCGATGCATTCTAACGGTATACAATCTGCATTTCTTCGCAGGTGCTGTCAATCGTGCTTGGAATTCGAAAACAGAGATGGCCGCTCCATCCACAAGTGCGCCAGAAAGTGCCCTTAGTGCCGCATTTCCTTGTTAACTATGGCTTCTGGAATGGCGCTATCTTGAAAAGCAAGCCTACGCGACAAGGCTCCGCACAGCGCCGAAGTTCCAGACTCCGTACGCGATCGTTTCACCCGCTGATTTTCAGTATACCGGTTGGTCGATGTCGCTGCGCTCTGGAATATCCGTGACGGATCAATCCCCTACGGGGTCTTCGGGCCGCAAGCGGGAATGGACGCATCCATCGCCCCTTCCCTCAGATGGCCAACCCAAGAAGCTCGACGGCATTGTCCTGGTAGAGTTTCCTGCGTGTCGCCTCGGACACGTCGAGCGTGTCCAGGATGCCGATCGTTTCGCGGATATACATCGGCCCGCCCTCGGGATCGAAAGGCGCATCGGAGGCGAAGAGCACGTGATCCTCTCCGAAAAACGCGATCGCGTGCTCGATGGCCTTGCGCGAGCCGAAGGACGCCGTGTCGGCGTAGAAGTCCTTGAAATAGTCGAGATGCGGCCGCTTCAACGCCTTCAACACGGCGGCAAGATCGCGGTCGGTCGTGCGCTTGCCCATCTGGTCCCAGCCGGGGCCGACGCGCCCCTCGAAGAAGGGCACCATGCCGCCGGCGTGATGGGTGATGACCTTGAGGCCGGGATACTTGTCGAAGATGCCCGAGAAGACGAGACGCGCCATGGCGGCGGACGTCTCGTAGGGCCAGCCGAAGGTCCACCAGATCTCATACTCGGAACGGCTCTCCGACTGATAGTCGGGGAAGTTCTCGCTGCGCGCGGGGTGCATCCATACGGGCTTGCCGGCCGAGGCCATGTAATCGAAGAAGGGCTCGAACTCCGGCAGGTCGAGCGGCTTTCCGGCGACGTTGGTGAATATCTGCATGCCTACGGCGCCGAGCGTCTCGACGGCGCGCTTCGATTCTTCAACCAGTGCGTCGGGATTGTTCATCGGCGCCGTGCCGATGAAGGCGGGGAACCTCTCCGGATATCGTTCGCAAAGCTCGGCCATGGAATCGGAGCCGATGCGGGAAAGCTCCAGCGCCTTTTCCGGCCCGGCGATCTTCTCCAAGGGCGGCGAGGCGAGCGAGAGGACCTGACGATAGTCCTCGCCGAACATGTCCATGACCTCGAAGCGCCGGTCGATCTCCGTCATCATCGGCACTGCGCCCGAGCGCATGGTGATGTCGGTCATCTCGCCGACATGCGCGATCAGCGCCTCGAAGAAAGGTTTTGGCCAGATATGGTTGAAAATGTCGATCTTCTTCATGGGTCCTCGCTCGCCGGTTGCCGGGGCAAGGATGCGTGGCGAACCATGTGAAGTCAACAATCATCTCACTAAATGAGATAATTGTCAGGCCATCTTCCCATTCTCCCGCTCCAGCGACAGCGCCTCGCTGATCTCCCGGCCGGCCTGGCGTACATGGGCGCTGATCTCGTCGATGTCGTTGCCGTTGACGAGGTGGCCGGCAATCGTCACGCATACGCTGGCGACGGGGCTGCGGCCGGCGTCGTAAACCGGCGCGGCGATGCCCACCACGCCGGGCGTCACCTCGCCGAAGGCCACGGCGTAGCCGGCCCGCTTTACCCGCCGCAGGCTTTCGTGGACCTCTTCCACCGTGTTGCCGAGGCCGATGGAGCGCAAATCCTCCATATGCCGCTCGATCATGGGAACGAGTTGGCGGCGCGGCAGGAAGGCCATCAGCGAGCGGGCGATAGCGCCGCGCCCGAGCGGCATGGGCCGGCCGCGCGGATAGCTGCTGCGCGGGTTGGCGACCGAGCGTTCCGAGGCCACGCACAGGATGCGGTCGCCATAACGCCGCACAAGAAGCGCGGTGCACGCGTATCTTTCTGTAAGATTCTTGAGATGCTTTTGGCCGTTGAGAATGAGCGCATCGGACTTGCGCAGGAGGAAGTCCATCTCCACCACCTTGGGCCCCAGCGTGAAGCCGGCATTGGCGGAGGAGCTCAGAAGGCCGGCTTCCCGCAGCGTCTTGAGGTAGCGGTAGAGTGTCGGCCGGCTGTAGCCCAGCTTCTCCATCAGCTCCTCCGGCGTCCATTCCAGGCGGTCCTCGGAGAACACTTCCAGGATTGCCAGACCGCGCTTGAGACTGTTGCCCGCGTTTTCCGTCAAGATAGCGCCTTCTTCCTCTGTTCGCGGGCACGATAGGCCTCGATGGCGAGCAGGGCCGCACCGCCGCCAACCCCGACGACGTCGCTGTAGATTGCGCCAGCGAAAGCCCCCGCCGGCACCAGCGCCATGAGACCGGCAAGGCCGAACAGAACCCGCATCGGCATCGACAGCCTGGTGGCGACATAGCCGGCGAGCGCGGCCGAGACAAGCCACACGCCCACACCCGCGGTGACAACGGCGAAGACGATGTCCAGCGGCTCGCCGATCAGAAGCAACGTCGGCGAGAAGACGAACAGGAACGGCACGATGAAGGCCGACCAGCCGAACTTGGCCGAGGCGAAGCCGGTCTTCATCGCCGGCGCGCGGGCGATGCTGGCGGCGGCGAATGCGGCGATGGCGATGGGCGGTGTGATCATCGACATCATGCCGAAATAAAGCACGAACAAGTGCGCGGCGATCGGCTCGATGCCCACCGCCACGAGTGCCGGCGCCACCAGTGCTGCCAGAAGCACATAGACGCCGAGCGTCGGCAACCCCATGCCGAGCACGATGCACACCATCGCCGAAAGCACCAGAAGCACCGGCGCGCTGCCGCCGCCGATCTGCACCAGGGCATAGGTGAGGTTGAAGGAGAGCCCGGTGACGTTGAGCACGCCGATGACCAACCCGGCGGCGGCCGAAATGACGATGATCTCAACAACCGCCCTGCCGGTCTCCTCGAAGGACGAAAGCAGCCTGCCGATGCCCGGCCGCACCGATTGATAGCCGAACAGAAGAGAGGTCACGACGACGGTGAGCGCGGCTGCGAGCGCGGAACGCTCCGGCTGCCAGCGCAGCGAGAACAGCGCGCCGATGAGCACCACGAAGGCGAGGACGAAGTGCAGGCCGGCCAGGACCGACCTCCCCGGCGGGATCTCGGATTTCGGCACCGGCGCAATGCCGAGCCGCGCCGCCTCGAGATCCGCCTGGATGAAGAGTGCCACATAGTAGAGCAGCGCCGGCACGAGGGCTGCGAGCGCCACTTGCGCATAAGAGATCTGCAGGAACTCGGCCATGAGGAAGGCCGCCGCCCCCATCACCGGGGGCATGAGCTGACCGCCCGTGGAGGCCACCGCCTCGATGGCACCCGCCTTATGGGCCGGATAGCCGTCGCGCTTGATCATCGGGATGGTGACGATGCCGGTAGCGGTGACGTTGGCCACCGCCGAGCCCGAGATGGAACCGAACAGGCCGGAGGCCAGAACCGCGATCTTCATGGAGCCGCCGCGAAAGCGCCCCATGAGAAGCAGCGAGGCATCGGTGAAGAAACGCGAACCTCCGGTAAGGCTCAGGAGGTTGCCGAACAGGATGAAGGCTACCACCACGGTGGCGGCTACGGCCATTGGAATGCCCAATATGCCGTTGGAATCGAAGGCCATGTAGCCGGTGAGCATCCGCCAGTCCTGCGCGCGTCCGGCAAGCCGCCCCGGCACATGGTCGCCGAACATGGCATAGACGAGGAAGACGGCGATGATGATGACGAGGGCCCAGCCCGTTGTGCGCCGCAGCGCCTCGAGCAGAAGCAGGATGATGACGAGGCCGGGCACATAGGCGCTGGGCGGCCGTGAAAAGATGAAGTTGACGACTTGCGGATAGCGCAACGCCACGTAAGCCACGGCCGCGAAGGCGGCGAGCGCGAGGAGGCAGTCATACCAGGGCGCGGCCTCGCGCGCCGCCCCACGTCGCGCCGGCAGCATGAGGAAGACGATGGGCAGGGCGAAGGCCAGGACGACCGCCATGAACTGCTGCGGATAGAACGCCATGCCGAAGCTGCGCGGCAGGTTGAGCGACCATGCCACCGCTGTGAGCGTCAGGCAGACAGAAAGGGCGCCCACGATGGGGCGCCAGATGCCGGGCGGAAGGCCGGGCGTCATCGCATCCCTACTCGTTCCAGAGGCCGGCTTCCCGATAGAAGCGGATGGCGCCCGGATGGTACTCGGTCGGCGCCGTATCGCCCACCATTTCCTGCGGGTCGAACTGGTTGAAGGGCGGGAAGGTCTCGGCCATCACCTCCTTGCTCTCGTGCAGGATCCTGGTCATCTCGTAGACCACGTCCTCCGGCGCGTTCGCATGGGTGAAGACGAGCTGCGGATAGGCCATGTAGTGGGCTTTCTCCAGGACGCCCGGCGCCTCGCCCGGCTCCATCTCGACGAGGAAGGCCACCGGCCAGTGCTCGCGGATGGCGGCCAGCGTCTCCTCGTTGTTTTCCACCGGCAGCGCCCTCAGCCCGCCGACGGCGGCATCGGCCTCGCGCACCTTGCCGGCGCCATGGGCGAAGATGAAGCCGACCGAATCTCCAGCGATGAAAGCATCGGCGCCGGCAACCACGCTTGGCACCTGCACCGGCTGCATGTCGTCGCGCGTCAGCCCGACCGAGGCATACATCGCGTCGAGCTGCGGCAGGATGGTATTCTGCGCCGTGTATCCGTCCACCATCGGCTTGCCTTTCAGGTCGGCGATCGATTCGATGTCGGAATCGGCGCGCACGAAGATCGCCTCCCTGAGCGGCATGATGAGCCCGACCACCCTCAGATCCGGATTGGCGTTGCCCTCGAACCACGCCTTACCTTCGAGCGCGTAGTTCACCTCCTGCAAATTGGCGACGCCGAACTCGATGCCGGCCGAGGCCACGAAGGGGATGTACTGATTGGGGCTGGTCGCCGGCTGGATGGTGGCGTTGAGGCCACCCTGGTTGGCCGCGTTGGCGACAGCCGTACCGATGTTGTGGAATAGCGATCCAGGATTGGATGTGGCGATGCCCACCGTCTGCGCCGCCGCGGCGCCGCTGAAGGCGAAGCCGGCCGCAAGCACGGCCGAAGCGATAAAGCGTTTCATGGTCTCCTCCGCTGCTCGTAGGTCGCCGGCAAAGGCGACATAAATCCCTAAAAATGAGATTATTGTTTCATCATGCACTTGCATTCGCCGATTTTTCAAGCGCATTCTGGTCCGCATCGCCCGCCGTCATGACCTTCACGTATGCCGGAACCGGCCGGCGATGCTGAAACTGCGGGTATGCGTATCGATTTATGAGAATCGCAAGGAGGATGCGATGGCGCCCGACCAAGCGGAGGGAAAGACGGAAGCGGAAGGTCGGACAGGTGCGGAAGACCTCCTGCTCGGGCTGAAGCGCGCCGGCATCGACTTCATCTTCGCCAACGCGGGAACCGACTTCCCGCCCATCATCGAGGCCTTCGCCGCACTGGACGAAGGCGCCGTGCCGGTGCCCGTCACCGTGCCGCACGAGACGGCGAGCGTGGCCATGGCGCACGGCTACTATCTCCTCACCGGCCGGCCGCAGGCCACCATGGTCCATGTCAATGTCGGGCTTGCCAATTCCGCCATGGGCGTCATCAACGCCGCCAGCGACAACATCCCCGTCCTCGTCATGTCCGGCCGCACGCCGATTACCGAGCACGGGCGGCGCGGCGCCCGCGTCTCGCCCATCCAATACGGGCAGGAGATGTACGACCAGTCCTCGCTGGTGAGCGACGTCGTCAAGTTCCACTACGAGATGCGCTACCCCGAGCAGGGCGGCTTGCTCGCCGCGCGCGCCGCGGCACTCGCCATGAGTGAGCCGAAAGGCCCGGTCTATATCAGCCTGCCGCGCGAGGCGCTGATGGACACGGTGCCGGCCTCCGCCGCCGGCGCTTCCCCGCAGGTGCCGGCGACGGTCCCCTACCCCGATCCGGCGGCCATCGCCCAAGCCGCGCAATGGCTCTCGGCGGCGAAAAGCCCGCTGATCGTTTGCCAGCGCGGCGATCCCGATGGACGCGTTGGCGCAGCCCTTGCCGAAATGGCGGAGACCTTCGCCGTTCCCGTCGTCGAGCCTTTCTCGATCCGCAACCTCATGGCCTCGGACCACCCGATGTTCCGCGGCTACGACATCAAGGAGCCGCTGGCCGAGGCGGATGTGGTGCTGGTTGTGGACAGCGGTGTGCCGTGGATCGAATCGCTGCACCGCCCGGCTACGGAGACAAGGATCGTCCATCTCGGCCCCGACCCGAATTTCCAGCGCATGCCCGTTCGCGGCTACCAGGCCGACCTCGCCGTCGCCAGCGATGCTGCCGCCGGGCTCAGAGCGCTCGCGGCCGCCATGGAACCGGCCGCCGGCGTGGAAGAGGAGCGGCGTTCCCGCTGCGCGCGGCTAGGCCGGGAGCGGCTGGAGGGGGCGGATGAGGAAGCGGCAGCGGGTTGCACCAGCCCTATGAGCGCGGAATGGATGAGCCGTTGTGTTTCCGCGATCATGGGCGAGCGCGCGGTAATCTTTAGCGAACTCGGTATCCTGCCGGGCTCGATGCGCGTGAATGGGCCGAACCGCATCTTCAGCAACCCGCACTCGGGCGGCCTCGGCTGGGCCCTGCCGGCGGCCCTCGGCGCTCAGCTTGCCGACCGCGAGCGGCTGGTCATCGCCTGCATGGGCGACGGCTCCTATATGTTCGCCAATCCGATCGCCTGCCACCAGATCGCCGAGGCGCTGGAACTGCCGGTGCTCACCATCGTCAAGAACAACAGCATGTGGAACGCCGTACGCCGTTCCGTCGTCAACAGCTATCCGGGCGGAGCCGCCGCAAAGGCGAACCTTATGCCGCTCACATCGCTGGAGCCCTCCCCCGACTACACGCGGGCGGCGGCCGCCAGCCGCGCCTACACGGAACGCGTAGAGCACGGCGTGGACTTGCCTGCCGCGCTTGGGCGAGCAGTGGAGGTGATCCGCAAGGAGCGGCGGCAGGTTGTGCTGGACCTGAAGGTCGCCATTTCCGACAGGTACTAGGATGGGGTTTCATGGAATCCACATTGCGCTTCCCAACCGTGTGTCCCCCAGGTGGGGCCGAGGGGTTGCCGCGCTGAACGCTTTCCTGGTTTAACCAGATCGATTTTCGGGTAGTGAACCCAAGCCGACCACGATCCCCCAAAGAACGGACCCGCCACGTGGCTTTCGAACCGGTGCAACTCGCCATCATCTTCGCCTGTCTGGCGGGCGGCGGAATCCTCAAAGGGGCGACCGGTGCCGGTGCACCGGTGCTGGCGGTGCCGGCGCTGGCGATGATGTTCGACGTGAAGTTCGCGGTGGTGGTGATGATCATGCCGAACCTGCTCACCAATATCTGGCAGGGATGGCTTTTCCGCCGCCACCGCCTGCCGGCCTCCTTCGTCTGGGGCTTTGCCGCCGCAGGTGCGGCGGGCGTCCTCGCCGGCACGCTGATGCTCGCCTTCTTCTCCCAGAGGCTGCTTTCGCTCATGGTGGCGGCGGCGGTTTTCGGCTACGTGCTTCTGCGGCTTACCCGGCCGGACTGGAAGATCGCCTACCCGCTGGCCAGTCGGCTACGCCTGCCGGCGGGCATCACCGCCGGGGTACTGCAGGGCGCCTCCGGCATCTCCGCGCCCGTTTCCATCACCTTCCTCAACGCGATGCGGCTGGAAAGGCCGGTCTTCATCTCCACCGTTTCAATCTTTTTCGCGGTCATGAGCGCGCTGCAGATCCCCGCACTCGGTTATTTCGGCATCCTGTCGGGGCACGGCGCCCTGATCAGCCTCGCCGCCATCTTCCCGATCCTCGCCTTCATGCCCGTCGGCTCAGTGCTGGCAAGGCGCCTGTCGAAGGAAAACTTCGACCGCGTCATCCTCATCCTGCTCAGCCTGTTGGCGCTAAAGCTGGTCTACGACGCACTTGCAGGATGACCAGGTATCGCCGATAGGTTCAACTCGCCTTCGCCTCGGCGAAGTAGATGTGCCTCCTGCCGCCCTTCAGCGCCTCTTCGGCCTTGATGTCGAAATGGGTTTCAAGCAGTGCGCGGAAGATTTCGGGATGATAGTCGTTGTACTGGTCCTCGCGGTTGGCGAGCAGCGTCTGCACCATCTCGTCGTCGCGGCCGACGAATTCGATCACCACCGCCGTCCCCAGCCCCGCCAGCCACTCGATGAAGTCAGCGAGCGGGATATTTGCGGTGATCACGATGTGGTGGATGAGGGCCAGGCAGAGCGTCAGCTCCGGCCGGCCACGCTCGGCGATGCCCTTACGCTCCACGCCGCGCCAGCCCTGGTTGGGCGAGGCGTCGGCCAGGTTGACGACCAGCGGCAGGATGGATTTCGACGCCGCCCCGGCCTTCTCGCGGCGATAGAAATGCTCGATGGCCATCCAGTCTCCGTCCATGGCCACCACGTAGTCGGCGTGTTCGGCGGCAATGCGCGAGAAGGTTCCGGTGTTGCAGCCGAGATCCCAGGCTAGCCGCCAGCGGCGGCTTGCCGCCGCCCGGCGCACGAATTCGGCTTTCCGCGCAAGCTCCCCGTCGTCGTAGGAATGGGTCCGGTCGTAGTCGGACCACTCGGTTTTCGTGCGTGCGGGCTCCAGCTTCGAGACGAGAGCCGTCAGCCTCTCTACGTTCCGCTCGATCAACGCCTTGCCGAAGCCGGCATCGGCAAGCGCGCCGCGCATGTCCTGCCTGCCACCGGCATAGCGCTTCTGCAACGCGCTTTGCGCGGCAACATGCAGGAGCACGCCGGGCCGCACGAGGTCGCGCGCCGACATCAGCGCACGCATCTCCTCGGCGGGGATACCGTCGATACGCCCGCGCAGCCAGGGGCGGAAGTCGATGCCCTTATAGGCAGCGAGCATCAGCGGATAGAGGAAGAGTTCGCAGAACTGCCGGTAACCCACCCACGGCTCACCCTTTTTGAGCGGCTCGAAGGAAGGGACGTCGATGAAGACCGGGTGCACGCCGTTCCACTGGATGTTGTAGGGCGAGGAGTCCTTCAGGATCATGTCCGCGCGAAGCGCGCCGCGCATCAGGTCGAGATGCAGCAGCGCGGCATCCTTCAGCATGCCGAAGGTCCACTCGTAGGGGTAGGAGACATAGGGGATGCGGGCATGCTCCAGAACGCCCGCCCAGGCGCCAAGGGCGATGTTCTCCTTCCGCGGGTCGGCCAGGCTCGTCTCAATGATCCGGCCCTCGCTGCGGAAGCTTTCGAAGAAAGGTGCCTCCCGCAGGTGCCGCCAGTTCTCCAGCGCCCGCTCGCTCACATAACGAAACACCCGCCCGTCACGGTAGAAGACGGCGCCGTTGCGATCGCGATAGGAGCCCGGCTCCAGTTCGCCCGCCCGATCGGAAGACGCGCCGCTGGGTCCGCCGGCCTCGGCTCGTTTTGGCGCCTCGGCTTTCAGCGCGTGGGTCTCGTTCACCTATCGGCCCGCGGTTGCGACTCCACAACGGGCTCGTCCTTCGCCTCATCCGTCTGAGGCGGGTCCCGTCTGAGCCCGACAAGCGAAAGGAATTTGTGCCAGTAGAGCCTACCGGCGATCAGCAGGCCCGCAATACCCCCCAGAAGCACCTGGAGGATCATGCTGCCTGTGCCGGCATCCAGATAGGCATGCGCGCCGGACGCGGACATGCCGAGGAACAAAGTAGAGAGAGAAAGCGGAAAGAGACGAGAGAAAAATCTAACGTGCATCGAAGCTCCCTTTCGTCGGACCGGAGACGAGCGTGGTTGACGGCTGTCAACGTGGTCGAGCAGAAGACGTTCCTTGTTGCTTCAAAAAAGTGACATAAATCTGTCATAAGCGCTTGTCGGCAACGGAACGAAGGCTGGGATCGCTCCCGAACGCATTCCCGGAATCATGGAGCGCCGCGCCGAACGGAGGTGCTTTGATGGCCGACGCGGGAGCAACAGCCGACGACCCTCGCCCCCACGAGCACCGGCGGAAAGTCTGGGACGGGAGCTATCCTCTCCATCCTTTTCTCCTCGCCGCCGCCGCCGTCTTCGCCCTCATGGCGAGGAACCTGAACTTCACCTCGCTAGCCGACGTCGCGCCCTCTCTCCTGGGGTCCCTCGCCTTTGCGCTTGCAGTCTATCTGGCGGTCGCGGCGATGCGCCGGCGCTTTGATGCGGCCGGCGCGGTGGTCGCCAGTATCTGGGTTGCCGGCAGCCTCTTCTATCTCGGACTGTTCGGCCGCCTCAACGACATGGTGGCAGGCGGCTTTCCGATGGTGAAGTCACTGCCCTTCGCGCTCGCCATCCTGGCGCTTCTGACGCTCGTTGCGCTGCGCCTTCCCGGCCTCACCCGCCTGGCCCACAGCATTCTCAACGGTGTCGCGCTGGTTCTGTTGGCAACGCCGCTTTGGCAGGTTGGCGTCTACGAATGGCGCAACGGCGCGGCCCGCACCGCCTACGATGCCGAACAGGCCCTGGCGGAGATCCGACAGTATTTCCCTTCCGAAGAAAGTGCCGCCCGGCCGCCGGACATCTATCATTTCGTGTTCGACCGCTACACGTCGGAGGAGATCCTCCAGCGCCACTACGACCTCGACAATCGCGCCATCGGCCGTTTTCTGGAGGAGCGGGGCTTTTACGTCGCCCGTCGCAGCAACTCCAACTACCAGAAGACCGGCCATTCCGTCGCCTCGACCTTCCATATGAACTACCTCGATTTCCTTGAGGACGACGCGCGGGTCACGGGCGCCAACTGGCATCCGATCTACGAGATGCTGGGCGACCATCGCGTGGGGCGGGCCTTGAAGTCGCGCGGATACGACTTCATCCAGTTCGGCGCCTGGTGGGTCGGCACCTACAATAGCCCGCTCGCCGACGAGAACCGGCCGCACGGCTTCAGCGAGTTCGCCATGCTCTATCTGCGGCGCACGATCCTGCGCCCGATCTTCCACGTCCTGCCCGACACGGCGCTGACGATGCGGCTCGACTGGGACAATGCCCAGTGCCAGCGCGTCGCCGCCCAGGTGGAGAAGATCAAGGCCATCGGCGCGCGTGAGCGGCCGGTCTACGTCTTCGCCCACTTCCTGGTGCCGCACGGCCCTTACGCCTTTGCCGCCGACGGGCGCTGCCTCAGCCAAAAGGAAGCGGCCAAGCGCGGCGACAAGCAGGGCTTCGTCGACCAGGTCGCCTATGCCAACCGCATCATCAGGGATATCGTCACCACGCTTCAGGCGTACGGCCGGAAGCCGCCGATCATCCTGCTACAGGCAGATGAAGGCCCCTTTCCCCAGCGCGATTCACGGGTTCCCTGGCAGGATGCGCCGGCCGAGGAGTTGCGGATCAAGACCGGCATCCTCAACGCCTATTATTTTCCCGGGAAAGAGTACCGCCATCTTACCGACGACATCACGCCGGTGAACAGCTACCGCGTGCTGTTCAACACCTATTTCGATGCCAAGTTCCCGCTACTCGCCGACCGCATCTACGCCTTCCCGAACGACAGCACGATCTACGACTTCCACGACGTGACGGACAAAGTTCGCGAGCCGGCGAGCATCGCCGACACGATGCCGGGCGCGCGCGCCGGTCCCGTTAATCAGGACACCCTGGTCCAGCCGCCGCCTCCCGTGGAGCGGTAGATCGCCTCCAGCGTACGCTGCACCTCCAGCCCCTCGCGGAAATCGGCATGGCCGGTCTTCTCGCCGGCGATCGCCCGCACGAGATCGCGCACCTCGATAGTCTTCAGGTCGTTGAAGCCGAGTTGGTGGCCCGGCGCCACGCAGAACGCGCCGTAAGGTTCGTTGGCCGGCCCGGCCAGTATCTTGCGGAAACCGTCGCGCCGGGCCTTGCCGGAGGCCACGTAAAGGTCGAGCTCGTTCATGCGTTCGCCGCAATAGGCAATGGAGCCGCGCGAGCCGGTGATCTCGAAATCCTGCCGCATCTTGCGCCCGCCGGCGATCCAGCTCGCCTCCAGAACGCCGCTGCAGCCGTTCTCGAAGCGCAGAAAGGCGCGGCCGATGTCCTCCACCTCGACGGGCTTTCGATTAGTCGAGCCGGCGCCGTCCGGGCGCGTGGCAACCAGCGTTGCCACCTCCCCGCACACCTCGGCCACAGGCCCGACAAGATAGCGCGCGGCGGCGATCAGGTGGCTGCCAAGGTCGGCCAGCGCCCCACCGCCCCCGGCCGGGTCCAGCCGCCATGTCCACGGCACCTCGGCATCCATCATGAAGTCCTCGGCGTGGACGCCGCTGAAGGCACGGATTTCTCCGATCTCGCCGCTGTCGATGATCTCCTTGGCGAGACGCATCATCGGGTTCTTCAGGTAGTTGAAGCCGACCGCGGTGACGACGCCCTTCGCCTCGGCCGCCCGCACCATCTCCTCGGCGTCGCTTACCTTCGGCGCCAGTGGCTTCTCGCAGTAGACATGCTTGCCGGCGGCAATGGCTGCCAGCGCCATCTCCTTATGAAGGAGATTGGGTGAGGTGACGGAAACGATATGGACGCGCGGATCGGCGACGAGGCGACGCCAGTCGGCCGTCGATTCGGTAAAACCGAGGGCCGCTGCCGCACGCGCGGCCTGCTCCTCCCCGACGTCGGCCAGCATGACCGGCCGCACCTTCACCGGCAGATCGAATACGCGGGCGACATTGTTGAACGCGAAGGCGTGCGTCCTGCCCATGAAACCCGAGCCGATCAGCCCCAGTCCCAGCTCCATCCCGGTTCTCCACGCAGATCTGTGATTTTCGACAAATGGCGGCAACCATCGATGACGCGTGTAGACGGTTGCCGCCGCGCCGTAAAGGAGGCTTTCATCCGCGCGCTGCTGCATGAGCCACGGTGACTTCGCAGCGGCTTTTGGGGGACGCCGGCACGCTCGGCCGAGGCCTCTCCAACACGTGCTTTACAAAAGTCATACTATATGATTTTTTCTCCTTCGCTGCTTCGCAGCCTAGCAACCGGGAGGAACATAATGCTCAAGTCAGCTCTTGCTGGCGCGACCGCGCTCGCGTCGGTGATCCTTACCACGTCCGTCGCCTCCGCCGTGACGGTCGGTTTTTCGCAGATCGGCTCCGAATCCGGCTGGCGTGCCGCCGAGACGACGGTCACCAGGCAGGAAGCCGAAACGCGCGGCATCGACCTGAAATTCGCCGACGCCCAGCAGAAACAGGAAAACCAGATCAAGGCGCTGCGCTCCTTCATCGCCCAGGGCGTGGACGCGATCCTGCTCGCACCGGTGGTGGAGACGGGTTGGGACTCCGTGCTGGAAGAGGCGAAGGATGCGGAAATCCCCGTCGTCCTCCTCGACCGTACCGTTGCCGCCTCGGACGATCTTTACCTCACCGCAGTCACCTCCGACCTCGTGCACGAGGGCCGGGTGGCCGGCGAGTGGCTGGTCGAGAATGCCGGCGACACGGACTGCTCGATCGTCGAACTTCAGGGCACCACGGGCTCCTCGCCCGCCATTGCCCGCAAGAAAGGGTTTGAGGAAGCGATCGCCGGCCACGACAATTTCAAGATCATCCGCAGCCAGACCGGCGACTTCACCCGCACCAAGGGCAAGGAGGTGATGGAGAGCTTCCTCAAGGCCGAGAATGGCGGCGCCGACATCTGCGCGCTTTACGCCCACAACGACGACATGGCGCTGGGCGCCATCCAGGCCATCAAGGAAGCCGGGCTGAAGCCGGGCGAGGACATCCTCGTCGTCTCCATCGACGCCGTGCCGGACATCTTCCAGGCACTCGCCGCCGGCGAGGCCAACGCCACGGTCGAATTAACGCCGAACATGGCCGGCCCCGCCTTCGACGTGCTGGAAGCCTATCTGTCCGACGGCACCGCGCCGCCGAAGTGGATCCAGACCGAATCCAAGCTCTACACGCAGGCCGACGACCCGATAAAGGTCTACGAGGAAAAGAAGAACCTCGGTTACTAGTGGTGCGATCCTGACAGATGGTCCATCTGTCAGGACAAATCGCCCCACCAGATTAATAGCTTGTGGGCTGACTTTCCCAAACAGATGGGTACCATCTGTTTGGGTCAGACCACTAGGGGGCGGGGGGACAGGCGGGCCTTCGCGGGCCCGCCTTCTCTTCCGACTGCAGCAACCGGTGTCCCTTAAGGGCACTCGGTTCCTTTTCGGGGAAACGCCGTGGAAAAGCCTCAGGAACCGCTGCTGAGCGTGGCAAGCCTCACCAAGAGCTTCCCTGGCGCGCTGGCGCTCGACGGCGTCGACTTCGCCTTGCGGGCGGGGGAGGTGCACGCGCTTCTAGGCGAGAACGGCGCCGGCAAGTCCACCCTCATCAAGTGCCTCACCGGCGCCTACCGGTGCGACAGCGGCGATATCCGGCTTTCCGGGCGCCAGGTCGACCCGCGCGACACGTTCGAGGCGCAGGCGCTGGGCATCGGCACCGTCTATCAGGAGGTCAACCTCCTGCCCAACCTGACGGTGGCACAAAACCTCTATCTCGGCCGCCAGCCGACGCGCTTCGGCATGGTCGGCACGCGGCGGATGAACGCCGGGGCCGAGGCGCTGCTTTCTCAATACGGCCTCGATATCGACGTGACGCGGGAGCTTTCCTCCTACTCCGTCGCCGTCCAGCAGATCATCGCCATCGCCCGCGCGGTCGATCTGTC
The DNA here is from genome assembly GCF_009812055.1 of Chelativorans xinjiangensis. Taxonomy (GTDB): domain Bacteria; phylum Pseudomonadota; class Alphaproteobacteria; order Rhizobiales; family Rhizobiaceae; genus Chelativorans; species Chelativorans xinjiangense. The sequence goes on from NZ_WQNH01000001.1 coordinate 106,548, forward strand.
CGGCAAGATCCTCATCCTCGACGAGCCGACCGCCAGCCTCGACGCGCAGGAGGTGCGCATGGTGTTCGACATCGTGCGGGCGCTGCGCGAGCGGGGGCTGGGCATTATCTTCATCACCCATTTCCTCAACCAGGTGTTCGAGATCTCCGATCGCATCACCGTTTTACGCAACGGCCGGCTGGTCGGCACGCGCAATGCCGCCGACATCGAGCGCCTCGACCTTGTGACCATGATGCTGGGCCACGAGCTTTCGCAGGAGACCATCGCCCACACGGCGGCCCGCAAGAGCGAGGGTGAGGTTGCCTATCGCTTCCGTGATTTCGGCCGCGCCGGCACGATCGAGCCTTTCAACCTGGAGGTCCGCCGTGGCGAGGTGGTCGGCGTTGCCGGGCTCCTCGGCTCCGGGCGGACCGAGACCGCCGAGGTGATCTTCGGCGTGCGCCCGCACGACGGCGGCAGCGCCGAGAAGGACGGCAGGCAGCTCGAACTCAGCGGGCCGCGCAAGGCGATCGCCGCGGGCCTCGGCTTCTGTCCCGAGGACCGTAAGACCGACGGCATCGTCGGCGACCTCTCCGTGCGCGAGAACATCGTCCTGGCATTGCAGGCGCGGCGCGGCTGGTCGCGGCCGCTGCCGAGGCAAGAGCAGATCGAGATCGCCGACCGCTTCATCGACGCCCTCGACATCCGCACGACGGACCGCGAGAAGCCGCTCCGGCTTCTCTCCGGCGGCAACCAGCAGAAGGCGATCCTCGCCCGCTGGCTGGCGACCAACCCCGAGTTCCTCATCCTCGACGAGCCGACGCGCGGCATCGACGTCGGCGCCCACGCCGAGATCATCCGCCTGATCGAGCGCCTGTGCGAGGATGGCGTGTCGCTGCTCGTCATCTCCTCGGAGCTGGAGGAGCTGGTCGCCTATTCGCATCGCGTGATCGTGGTGCGCGACCGGGAGCATGTGTCGGAACTGACGGGCGAGGAGATCAACACCGACAACATCGTCCGCGCCATCGCCGCCGACAGCCAGCCGGAGCAAGCCCGATGAACGGCGATAGCAGCTCCGCCCTCCGCCGCTTCCTGCCCCAGGTCCTGACGCTTCTCGTCATCCTGGCGCTGATCACGGCGGTCTTCCCGAATTTCCTGAACCTGACGTGGCAGAACGGCCGTTTTTACGGCAGTCTGATCGACATCCTCAATCGCGGCGCGCCCGTGGCTCTTCTGTCGATCGGCATGACGCTGGTCATCGCCACCAAGGGCATCGACCTTTCCGTCGGCGCGGTGATGGCGATCTGCGGCGCGGTGGCGGCATCCACCGTCGCCGGCGGCGGCAGCGCGGCGACAGCCCTCCTCTTCGCCCTCGCCGTGGGCGTGGCCTGCGGCGCCTGGAACGGTTTCCTCGTCGCCGTGCTCGGCATTCAGCCCATCGTCGCAACGCTGATCCTGATGGTGGCCGGGCGCGGCATCGCCCAGCTCATCACCGAAGGCATCATCGTCACCTTCAACGATCCGGGGTTCGCCTTCTTCGGCAGCGGGGCACTTCTCGGCCTGCCGGTGCCCGTCCTCCTGTGGGTGGCCACCGGCATTGCCGCAGCCCTCATCGTGCGCAAGACGGCGCTCGGACTTCTGATCGAGGCGATCGGCATCAACCGCCGCGCCAGCACGCTTTCCGGCGTCAACAGCGGTGTGCTTCTGGTGACGGTCTACATGGTCTCGGGCCTGTGCGCGGCCATCGCCGGCATCATCGTCACCGCCGATATCCGCGGCGCGGACGCCAACAATGCCGGCCTGTGGCTGGAGCTCGACGCCATCCTCGCCGTCGTGCTGGGCGGCACGTCGCTGCTCGGCGGCCGCTTCACCATCCTCGGCTCACTGATCGGCGCCATGATCATCCAGTCGATCAACACGGGCATCCTGCTCTCCGGCTTCCCGCCCGAGTTCAACCTGATCATCAAGGCCGTCATCATCATGCTGATCCTTATCATCCAGTCGCCGGCCCTGCGCATGGCGACGGTGTTCTGGCGTGGCCGGCCGGCGGAGCCGGTGGCCACGGAAGGCAAGGAGCGGTCGGCACCATGAAGTCCCGCTATCTGCCGCTGGCGGCAACCATCCTCATCTTCGTCCTGGCATACGCGCTGTGCTACGCGCAGTTCCCGTCGATGCTGTCGACCCGCGTCATCGGCAATCTCCTGACCGACAACGCCTTTCTCGGCATCGTCGCCGTCGGCATGACCTTCGTCATCCTCTCGGGCGGCATCGATCTTTCCGTCGGCTCGGTCATCGCCTTCACCAGCGTCTTCATCGCCGTGGTTTTGGCGAATACAGGCCTGCACCCGCTTGCCGTCTTCGCCATGGCGCTCCTCATCGCCACGGCCTTCGGCGCGGCAATGGGCGCGGTGATCCATTATCTGGAGATGCCGCCCTTCATCGTCACGCTGGCCGGCATGTTCCTGGCGCGCGGCATGGCCTTCGTGCTGTCGATCGATTCCATCCCCGTCGCGCATCCCTTCTACGATACCCTGCAGTCGTTCTACTGGCGCATGCCGGGCGGCGGGCGCCTGACGCTGATCGGCGGGCTCTTACTGCTCGTCTTCGCGGTCGGCGTCCTGATCGCCCACCGCACGCGCTTCGGCGCCAACATCTATGCTCTGGGAGGCGACGCCACTACCGCGCGATTGATGGGCGTTTCCGTCGGCCGCACCACCATCGGCATCTATGCGCTGTCCGGCCTGCTGGCGGGCCTCTCCGGCATCGTCTTCTCGCTCTACACCACTGCCGGCTATTCGCTTTCCGCCGTCGGCGTCGAACTCGACGCCATCGCGGCGGTCGTCATCGGGGGCACGCTGCTTACGGGCGGCAGCGGCTTTGTCGCCGGCACCTTCGTTGGTATTCTGATCATGGGTCTGATACAGACCTACATCATCTTCGACGGTACGCTGTCGAGCTGGTGGACGAAGATCGTGGTCGGAGTGCTTTTGTTCGTCTTCATCTTCCTGCAGAAGGGAATTCTCTGGCTTTCTGCCAGGAAGGCGGCGGCGCTGCACCACGCGCATGGAAGCTGATGGGTCTGCTTGAAACCGCCATATCCGGCCGCGCCCGGCGCACGAGCCATTCCCATGTGGTGAACGAACTGGGCAAGGCGATCATCGGCGGCACCTATCCCGTCGGCAGCATCCTGCCCGGCGACAGCGAGCTGGCCGCGCGCTTCCACGTCTCGCGCACCGTTCTGCGCGAGGCGATGAAGACGCTCTCGGCCAAGGGGCTCATCGTGGCGCGGGCGCGCATCGGCACGCGCGTGACGGAGCGCAGAGAGTGGAACCTTTTCGACGCCGACGTGCTCACCTGGCACCTGGAGCGCGGCGTCGACCGCACCTTTCTCGTCCACTTGAGCGAGATGCGCCTTTCCTTCGAACCCTATGCGGCGGGGCTGGCAGCCGGGCGCGCCAACCCGGAGACTGCCCATCGGCTCCTGCGGCTGGCGGGCGACATGGCCTCGGCTCCCTCGCACGAGGAGCTTATCCTGGCCGACCTGCGCTTCCATCTGGCCGTTCTGCAGGCTTCCGAGAATCCGTTCATGTACGGCGTCGGCACCCTTATCGAGGCGGCCCTCGTCGCCGCCTTCGGCCTCAGCTCCCCGAACGTCCCCTCGCGTGAGCTGGAAAGGATCGGCGCTTCCCACAAGGCGATCGCCGAGGCCATCGCCCGCGGCGACGCTGAGGCGGCCTCCAAGACCATGAGGGAGGTCATCCTGACCGGCCGCGCCCAGGCGCTCGACCGGATCGACGAGAAAGGCGGCTAGGCGCTGCGTTTTTGGCTTGAGGCAAGCATTCTAAACGCAGCCCGCTACACCCATGGCTCCATCGCCAGCCGGCTCGGCCGGCCCGGCGACGCGGCGACCGCCGCCGTCGAGCGCTTTCTGGAAAGGGTGACACGCTGAGGCGGCGCGGACGGCCGGCCGGGGCTGTAAATGCGGGCTCATGGTCATCGCCCCCGACGGCACACGGGCGCGTCCACCCCCACCCCTTACCCCTCCCCACAAGGGGGAGGGAGGCGTGAGCGCCCCGCCTTTCCTGGCGAAGGACGCGCTTATCCGTTGCCGCGCTTCATGCGAAGCCGGGCTATGTCAAAGAACCGGGAAGACGGGCGACCTTCGTGTCGCTCGTCATATTTTTTTCGCGACCCTCGGGCCGCCCGTCCGGCGTTCTTAAGTCTCCGCCCGTTCCGCTTCCACGAAGCCGGATCCGGAAGGCTTGCACCTCCCACGACAGGGCGCTCCGCGCCCCCGTCTTTCCGGCTCCCTTTTAAAGTGCACCGTCCGGCACGCGCCGCCCGTAGTGGCGGCAGGGGAACCCTTGGGCGGAGCCTCCCCGGGCCGGCCGCCACGTTAGCGGCCCGCCGGAGGCGCCGGCCCCTCCCCGCGAGACCGCCGTCGCGATCCACGTTCCCGCGGGAGGGACGGGGAGCATGATAAGAGCGGCGCGGGCAGGGGGGATAAAATGCGGTGAAAAAAGTTGGAGAAATTTCACCGTCTCCAACGGAAACAATGGGTTAGTAGCGAAGAAAGTTTTCGTAGCTACAGATTTATCCCCGCGGAAACAGAGCGATCGACCGCTGCCCGTCAAGCTCCGTCGCGCCGTCGTCGCGCAACCGGTCACCGGCATGGCGCTCGTCTGGCATCTGGGCTATCCCCCCGGCGAAGACTGGATCGTTCTGTCGATCCTGCTTTATCTCCTCACCGGCGCCTTCTGGCTTCCCGTGGTGTGGATGCAAATGGAGATGCGCCGCCTTGCCGCTGCCGCCGCCGAGCAAGGGACCCCGCTGCCCAAACGATACCACCGCCTCTTCCGCCTCTGGTTCGCCTTCGGCTTTCCCGCTTTCGCCGCCGTGCTGGGTATTTTCTGGCTGATGATCGCCCGTCCTGTCGATATCTGGTAAGGAACGGGCGCCGGAAAGGGCTGGGTTTCGTCGCCGCGCGGCACTATCTGATGAACAAGGAGATGTCGGATGACCAAGGCACAGATCGTCGGCTGGGCGCATGCGCCCTTCGGAAAATCCGAGATGGAAGACACGGAGGCGCTGATGGCCTCGGTCGCCACCCCGGCGCTCGACCATGCCGGCGTCGAGACCGGCGATGTGGACGGCATCTTCGTCGGCGTCATGAACAATGGCTTTTCCAGGCAGGATTTCCAGGGCTCGCTCGTCGCCATGGGCAACGAGGCGCTGGCCCATGTGCCGGCGGTGCGGCTGGAGAACGCCTGCGCCACCGGCTCGGCCGCCATCTATACGGCCATGGACTTCATCGAATCAGGCCGCGGCCGCATCGCCCTCGTGGTGGGCGCGGAGAAGATGACGGCGACGCCGACCGCGCAAGTGGGCGACATCCTCCTGGGCGCCAGCTACCGCAGGCAAGAGGCGGACGTGGATGGCGGCTTCGCCGGCCTCTTCGCCCGCATCGCGCAAAACTATTTCCAGCGCTATGGCGACCGCTCGGAAGAGCTCGCAATGATTGCGGCGAAGAACCATGCCAATGGCATGGCCAATCCCTACGCCCATATGCGCAAGGACTTCGGCTTCGACTTCTGCAACACGGTCTCGGACAAGAACCCCTATGTGGCCGAGCCGCTCAGGCGCACCGATTGCTCGCTGATCTCCGACGGCGCGGCTGCCCTGGTGCTGGCCGATGCCGAGACGGCGGCAAGCCTGGAGCGGGCGATCGCCTTCCGCGCGCGCCGGCATGTGAACGACCTCCTGGCGATGAGCCGGCGCGACGTGACCGCCTTCGAAGGCGCGCGGCGCGCCTGGGCCGGCGCGCTGGAAGACGCCGGCGCATCGCTCGACGACCTGTCGCTGGTCGAGACCCACGACTGCTTCACCATTGCGGAGTTGATCGAATATGAGGCGATGGGCCTTGCCAAACCAGGCGAGGGCCACCGCGTGGTGCGCGACGGCATTGCGCAGAAGGACGGCAAGCTGCCGGTCAATCCTTCCGGCGGGCTCAAGGCCAAGGGCCATCCGATCGGCGCCACCGGGGTTTCCATGCACATCATGGCGGCCATGCAGCTCATGGGCGAGGCCGGCGACATGCAGATCCTTGAGGCGCGCCTGGCCGGCGTCTTCAATATGGGCGGTGCCGCGGTCGCCAACTATGTCTCGCTTCTGGAGCGCACGAAGTAGCGCCTACCGGCACGTGACGGCCCGCCGATTTCCGACTAACTTCCGGCACACACAGGTTTTCAGGAGGAATGAATGGGCAAGGAACGGATCGGCTTTGTCGGCGTCGGGCTGATGGGCCATGGCATGGCCAAGAACATCGCCCAGAAGGGCTGGCCGCTGACCGTGCTCGGCCATCGCAACCGCGAGCCGGTCGAAGACCTGAAGCGCCGCGGTGCGGCGGAGGCGGAAAACGCGCGCGCCTTGGCGGAAGCGAGCGACGTTGTCATGATCTGCGTGACAGGCAGCCCGCAGGTTGAAGAGATCGTCAAGGGGCCGCAGGGCCTCGCCTCCGCCGGTAAGCCGCTTCTCATCTGCGACTGCTCCACCTCCGACCCCTCCTCCACCGTGAAGCTCGCCGCCGATCTTGCCGCGCAGGACATCACGCTGGTCGACGCCCCGCTCAGCCGCACGCCGAAGGATGCCGAGGAAGGCACGCTGGACGTGATGGTCGGCGGCGAGGAGGCGGCGGTCGACCGCATCTGGCCGGTGCTCGAGGCCTTCGGCCAGCGCATCGTCAGGACCGGGCCGACGGGCAGCGGCCACACGATGAAGCTACTCAACAACTTCCTCTCCATGGGCTATGCCGCCCTCTATTCCGAGGCCCTGGCGCTCGGCGCCAAGGCGGGCTTGACGCCGGCCGTTTTCGACAGCGTCATCAGCGGCGGCCGCATGGATTGCGCTTTCTACCAGACCTTCTTCAAATGGGTGCTGGAGCGGGACCGCGACGCCCATAAATTCACGCTGAAGAACGGTCTCAAGGACATGTCCTACCTCGCCGCCTTCGCCAATGCGGCGGAGGTCTCCAATCCCCTGGGCGCGGCCGTGCGCAATTCCTTCGCGCTTGCCGTCGGCGCGGGGCGCGGCGAGGACTACGTGCCGATGCTGTCCGACATCGTGGCGGAGCTGAACGGGGTCAGCCTGACCGAGAAATAGAATGCCCATGGGCTGCGGATATCGGCTCGCTCCGCTGTCGCAGGGTAAACGAACGGCGGGAGGTGACGGATGGCCGTGAATGGCGGGAAACTCGATGAGGCTGCGCGCGCCGCCTGGCTTTACTACGTCGCCGGCAATACGCAGGACCAGATCGCCGCCAAGCTCGGTGTTTCGCGCCAATCGGCCCAGCGGCTCGTCTCGCTCGCCGTCTCCGAAGGGCTGGTGAAGGTTCATATCGACTATCCGATCGCCCATTGCCTCGACCTTTCGAAGGCGCTGCGCGAAACCTATTCGCTCTCCTTCTGCGAGGTCGTGCCGACGGATCCGGACTCGACCTCGACCACCCTCGGCGTGGCGCAGGCCACTGCGGCGGAGATCGAGAACTGGCTCGGGCGGCCGGAGCCGCTCATCATGGGGATCGGCACGGGGCGCACACTTCGGGCCGCCGTCGAGCACCTGAGCACCATGGAGTGCCCGCAGCACCGCATCGTTTCGCTTACGGGCAACATCGCTCCGGACGGCTCGGCGGCCTATTACAACGTCATCTTCACCATGGCGGACAAGGTGAAGGCACGTTTCTTCCCGATGCCGCTGCCTGTTATCGCCTCCTCGGAAAAGGAGCGTGAGACGTTGCACGCGCAGCCGATGATCCGCCCGACCCTGGAGCTGGCGGCCAAGGCGGACGTTACATTTATCGGCATCGGCGAACTCGACGACGAGGCGCCGCTTTATGTCGACGGTTTCATCACGCGTGAGGAATTACAGGCACTTAGGCGGGCCGGCGCGGTGACGGAGATCATCGGCTGGACCTTCGATCCGCAGGGCCGGCTGGTCGAAGGCATCACCAACGAACGCGTTGCCAGCGCGCCTATTCCCAGCCGCGAAACCTCGCTCGTCATCGCCTCCGCCATGGGAAAGAAGAAGCTTCCGGGCATCCGCATCGCGCTGGAAGGCAAATTAATCAATGGCTTGGTGACCGACGAGGCAACGGCCGAAGCGCTGCTCACGCCAAGCCTCCGGTAGCGGTTGCCGCTGCAGGGTCGATCCTCTGCGAAACTCGTAGGGCTATCGTGTATGGATGGAGTCTTTATTCGGCTTCGCCGCGACCCCCACCCTCAATCCCTCCCCTCAAGGGGGAGGGAAGCCCGGTCGAGCGCGCCATCGTCCCCCTCCCCCTTGGGGGGAGGGGTTAGGGGTGGGGGTCGCGGCGAAGCCGAACTAAAAACCCCAGCCATCTGCGCCCTGCGAAACCCGCTATCGTGGATACCCTCCCTAGGGCCGTGGAGGGTAACTACGCGATTTAGGGTGCCTTCGTTCCTTTCGGGAGCCCCTCCCCCCCTGCAGATGTTGCGCCGCAGCGACGAAACCGCATTGACTCGTCGGCGCTGTTGTGAGTAATTGCTCATAGTATTAGCATTTGCTCAATCGCTCATGTGGGAGGAAACCATGAGACTCAAGGCCCTGCTCCTTGGAACAAGCTTTCTTGCCGTCTCCGGGCTTACCGCCGGCGCCGAGACGCTCACCATCGCCACGGTCAACAACGGCGATATGATCCGCATGCAGAAGCTGACGGACGACTTCAAGGCGAAGAACCCCGACATCGATCTGGAGTGGGTGACGCTGGAAGAGAACGTCCTGCGCCAGCGGGTGACGACGGACATCGCCACCAAGGGCGGCCAGTACGACGTCCTGACCATCGGCACCTACGAGGTGCCGATCTGGGCCAAGCAGGACTGGCTCCTGCCGCTGGAAAACCTCGGCGAGGATTACGACGTCGACGACCTCCTGCCGCCGATCCGTGCCGGCCTGTCCTACGAGGACAAGCTCTATGCCGCGCCCTTTTACGGCGAGAGCTCCATGGTGATGTACCGCACCGACCTCTTCGAGGAGGCGGGGCTCGAGATGCCCGAGGCGCCGACCTGGGAGTTCGTCGCCGATGCGGCGCGCAAGATCACCGACAAGGACAACGAGATCTACGGCATCTGCCTGCGCGGCAAGGCGGGCTGGGGCGAGAACATGGCCTTCCTCACGGCGACGGCCAACTCCTTCGGCGCGCGCTGGTTCGACGAGAACTGGCAGCCGCAGTTCGACCAGCCGCAGTGGAAGGAGACGCTCGACTTCTACGTCAACCTGATGAAGGATGCCGGCCCTCCAGGAGCTTCCTCCAACGGTTTCAACGAGAACCTGGCGCTGTTCCAGTCCGGAAAGTGCGGCATGTGGATCGATGCCACCGTGGCGGCCTCCTTCGTGACCGACCCGGAAGAATCCACCGTGGCCGACAAGGTGGGCTTCGCGCTGGCGCCGGACAACGGCCTTGGCAAGCGGGGCAATTGGTTGTGGGCCTGGTCGCTCGCCATTCCCGCCGGCACGCAGAAGGCGGAAGCGGCGGAGAAGTTCATCGCCTGGGCGACCGGCAAGGACTATCTCGAACTTGTCGCCGAGAAGGAAGGGTGGGCGAACGTGCCGCCCGGCACGAGGACCTCGCTCTACGAGAACCCCGAATACGCCAAGATTCCCTTTGCCGAGATGACGATCAACTCGATCAACACGGCCGACCCGAACAACCCGACGGTCGATCCCGTGCCCTATGTCGGCGTCCAGTTCGTGGCGATCCCGGAGTTCCAGGGGCTCGGCACGGCCGTGGGACAGCAGTTTTCGGCGGCCCTTGCCGGCCAGGTGACGGTCGATCAGGCGCTGCAAAGCGCCCAGCAGCTCACCCAGCGTGAGATGATGAAGAGCGGCTACATCAAATAGCCTCCCTCCTCCCTGGGCCGCCTTCGGTAGTGCGGGGCGGCCCCTTTTTCACTCTTGGACGATGTCGATGGATTTTGAGTCCTTGCTTGGACCCCCACCCCTTACCCCTCCCCTCAAGGGGGAGGGGGATTCTGAGACGTCGGCGTCCCCCTCCCCCTTGAGGGGAGGGGTAAGGGGTGGGGGTTCGGCGAAGCCGGCAAGAATGACTCAAATGCGATAACCCTACCTGTGGAGAGCACGATGGCCACGCTGCACACCCAGTCGACCGCGCGCCTGATGATGGCGCCTGCCGTCGTGCTTCTGCTTCTGTGGATGCTCGTGCCGCTCGGCATGACCGTCTGGTTCTCCTTCCTGCGCTACAACCTCCTGATGCCGGGCATGGAGGAATGGAGCGGCTTCGACAACTACTATTATTTCCTCACCGACCCCGCCTTCGGCACGGCGCTGGTCAACACGCTGCTGCTCGTCGGAGGCGTGCTCCTGATCTCGGTCGGCGGCGGCGTTGCGCTTGCCCTTCTTCTCGATCAGCCCTTCTTCGGGCAAGGCATCGTGCGCCTTCTCGTCATCGCGCCCTTCTTCGTCATGCCGACCGTTTCCGCGCTGGTGTGGAAGAACATGTTCATGAACCCCGTCTACGGGCTGTTCGCGTGGGTGGCGAAGTTCTTCGGGCTGCAGCCCATCGACTGGCTGGCCGAAGTGCCGCTCTTCTCCATCGTCCTCATCGTCGCCTGGCAGTGGCTGCCCTTTGCGACGCTGATCCTCCTGACGGCGCTGCAATCGCTGGACGAGGAGCAGAAGGAAGCGGCGGAGATGGATGGCGCCGGCCCGGTCTCGCGTTTCATCTACATCGTGCTTCCGCATCTTTCGCGCGCCATCACCGTCGTCATTCTCATCGAGACCATCTTCCTGCTGTCCGTCTTCGCGGAAATCCTCGTGACGACCAATGGCGGACCGGGGCTGGAAAGCACCAATCTCACCTATCTCGTCTATGCGCAGGCGCTGCTTCAGTTCGACGTCGGCGCGGCTTCGGCGGGCGGCATCGTGGCGGTGATCCTCGCCAACATCGTCGCCATCTTCCTGATGCGCATCATCGGCAAGAACCTGGACGCGTGAGGAGGCACCCATGGCACGAGCGATATCCCCGCGCAGGAAATGGACCATCACCGTCGTCGCATGGCTGTTGGGCCTCGCCATCTTCTTCCCGATCCTGTGGACGGTGCTGACCAGCTTCAAGACCGAGGGCGAAGCCATCGCCTCGCCGCCCTCCCTCGTCGCCTTCGACTGGACGCTCGCCAACTATTTCGAGGTGCAGGCGCGCTCGAACTATTTCAAGTATGTCGGCAATTCGATCGTCATCGCCGTGGGCTCGACGCTCCTCGGCCTTTTGATCGCCATCCCGGCGGCCTGGGCCATGGCCTTCTCGCCGACCAAACGCACCAAGGACGTGCTCATGTGGATGCTGTCCACGAAGATGCTGCCGCCCGTCGGCGTCCTGGTGCCGATCTACCTCATCTTCCGCGACACCGGTCTGCTTGACAGCCGCATCGGGCTTATCGGCGTGCTCACCATGATCAACCTGCCGATCATCGTATGGATGCTCTACACCTATTTCCGCGAGATCCCCGGCGAGATCCTGGAGGCCGCGCGCATGGACGGCGCCTCGCTCGCCAAGGAGATCGTCTACGTGCTGACGCCGATGGCGCTGCCGGGCATCGCCTCGACCATGCTTCTAAACATCATCCTGGCGTGGAACGAGGCCTTCTGGACGCTGAACCTCACCGCTTCGAGCGCTGCGCCGCTGACCGCCTTCATCGCCGCCTATTCGAGCCCGGAGGGGCTGTTCTGGGCCAAGCTGTCGGCCGCCTCGACGCTCGCCATCGCGCCGATCCTCATCATGGGCTGGTTCTCGCAGCGCCAACTCATCCGCGGCCTGACCTTCGGCGCGGTGAAGTGAGCAAGGAGATGATTGTGCATTCATCAAAGCGAGCAGCCGTGGAGGTCGATGCCCCGTCGCGCCCCCCTCTGTCCTGCCGGACATCTCCCCCACGAGGGGGGAGATTGGCGGCTTCAACCATGCCGCTCACTCTGAAACGCCGCCGATTGGCGAAAGTAGAGGTGACGGCCAATCTCCCCCCTCGTGGGGGAGATGTCCGGCCCCTTCGACAAGCTCAGGACAGAGGGGGGCAACGTAGAGCGCCAGCTTTCCCTTCACGCCACTTCAGGAACCATAGCGGGAGGAGAGCGTCGTGGGCCAGATAACCCTTCAGAAGGTTTCCAAATCCTTCGGCCAGACCATCGTCATTCCGGAGATCGACCTCGTCATCGAGGACGGCGAGTTCGTCGTCTTCGTCGGCCCGTCCGGTTGCGGCAAGTCCACGCTTCTGCGCCTTATCGCCGGGCTGGAGGACACCTCGAAAGGCACGATCAGCATCGACGGCGAGGACGTGACCGGGGCGCCGCCGGCCAAGCGCGGCCTTTCCATGGTTTTCCAGTCCTACGCGCTCTACCCGCACATGAGCGTGCGCCAGAACATCGCCTTCCCGCTCAAGATGGCGAACGAGGACAAAGAGGCGATCGCCAGGAAGGTGGAGGACGCAGCGCGCATCCTCAACCTGACCGACTATCTGGAACGCCGCCCGGGCCAGCTTTCCGGCGGCCAGCGCCAGCGCGTCGCCATCGGCCGGGCCATCGTGCGCCAGCCCAAGGCCTTTCTCTTCGACGAGCCGCTGTCGAACCTCGATGCGGCACTGCGCGGCACCATGCGGCTGGAGATCAGCGAACTGCACCAGAGCCTGAAGACCACCATGGTCTACGTCACCCACGACCAGGTGGAGGCGATGACCATGGCGGACAAGATCGTCGTGCTGCAGGCCGGCCGGGTAGAGCAGGTGGGCTCGCCGCTGGAGCTCTACCGCAGCCCGCGCAACCTGTTCGTCGCCGGCTTCATCGGCGCGCCGAAGATGAACCTGATCAATGGCGCGGAAGCGATGAAGCACGACGCCGCCACCATCGGCATCCGCCCCGAGCACATCCGGCTTTCGCCGGACGGCGGGGAATGGACCGGCACGGTCGGCGTCACCGAGCATCTGGGCGCCGACACGCTCTTACACGTGGCGGTCGACGGCGTCGGACAGGTGACCGTGCGCGCCGACGGCGAATATCAGGTGCGCTCCGGCGACACGGTGCGGCTTACCCCTGTCCCCGACAAGCTCCACCGTTTCAACGCGCAAGGAGAAGCATTCTGATGGGCAGGCTCGAAGGCAAGACCGCCATCATCACCGGTGCGGCGCGCGGCATCGGCCGCGCCTTCGCCGCGCGCTACGCCGAGGAAGGCGCGCGGGTTGCCATCGCCGACATCAACATTGAAGCCGCGGAGAAGGCGGCCGCCGAGATCGGCAGAGACACCATCGCGGTGCATCTCGACGTTACCGATCAGGCCTCGATCGATGAGGCGGTGCGGGAGACGGAGGAGCGGCTCGGCGGCATCGATATCCTCATCAACAATGCAGCGCTCTTCGATCTCGCCCCCATCGTCGAGATCACCCGCGAGAGCTACGAGCGCCTGTTCTCCATCAATGTCGCGGGCACGCTGTTCACGATGCAGGCGGTCGCCCGCTCGATGATCGCGCACGGGCGCGGCGGCAGGATCATCAACATGGCGAGCCAGGCCGGCCGCCGCGGCGAGCCGCTGGTCGCCATCTACTGCGCCACCAAGGCCGCCGTCATCAGCCTCACCCAGTCGGCCGGGCTCGACCTCATCAAGCACCGCATCAATGTGAACGCCATCGCCCCCGGTGTGGTCGACGGAGAGCACTGGGACGGCGTCGACGCGCTCTTTGCCAAGTACGAAAACCGCCCGCTCGGGGAGAAGAAGCGGCTGGCGGGCGAAGCGGTCCCCTATGGCCGCATGGGCCGGCCGGAGGACCTGACGGGCATGGCCGTATTCCTGGCCTCCGAGGAGGCTGAATACATCGTCGCCCAGACCTACAACGTCGACGGCGGCAACTGGATGAACTGAGGCGCTGCGGCAGGGCGATTGCACATGAGTTCTGAGTTCTTGATTGGACCCCCACCCCTTACCCCTCCCCTCAAGGGGGAGGGGGATTCTGAGACGTCGACGCCCCCCTCCCCCTTGAGGGGAGGGGTGAGGGGTGGGGGTTGCAGCAGAGAAAGAACGAACCGGCCAGGAACGGGACAGAAACAATGACCACAAGGCTTCGCGCCGCAGCGCTCGACACCATTGCGTCCCGTGCCGCCGTGCCGGCTTACGACCGGAAAAGGCTCTCCGCCGGCATCGTCCATTTCGGCGTCGGCAATTTCCACCGCGCGCACCAGGCCGTCTATCTCGACGACCTGTTCAACAAGGGCCGCGACCATGACTGGGCGATCGTCGGCGCCGGCGTCCTGGCCGCCGACGGGGCGATGCGCGAGCGGCTTGCCGCGCAGGATTTTCTCACGACAGTCGTCGAGCAGGAAGCCGACCGCAGCACGGCGCGGGTGACCGGCGCCATGATCGATTATCTGCGGACGGAAGACAGGGTGGCGATCATCGACCAACTGGCGGACCCGGCGGTGCGCATCGTCTCGCTCACCATCACCGAAGGCGGCTATTTCATCGATCCGGCTTCCGGAGCGTTCGACCCGGGGCACCCGGATATCGCCGCCGATGGCGCGGCGCCCGACGCGCCGCGCACCGTCTTCGGCCTGATCGTGGCGGGGTTGAAGAGGCGAAAGGCCGAAGGCACCCTCCCCTTCACCGTCATGTCCTGCGACAACATTCCTCACAACGGTACCGTCACCCGCAACGCCGTTACCGGCCTTGCCGCACTCTCCGATCCTGGCCTTGCGGGATGGATCGCGGAGGCTGTCGCCTTTCCCAACGGCATGGTCGACCGCATTACGCCCGCGACGGGCGACCGGGAGCGGCAGATTTGCGCCGAGGAATACGGCATCGAGGACACCTCTCCCGTCTTCTGCGAGGGCTTCAAGCAATGGGTGCTGGAGGACGATTTTCCGGCCGGGCGGCCGGCGCTGGAAGAGGCGGGCGTTGAGTTCGTGCCCGATGTCACGCCCTACGAGCACATGAAGATCCGCATCCTCAACGGCGGCCATGCGGTGATCGCCTATCCGGCGGGCCTGATGGACATCCACTTCGTGCACGAGGCGATGGAGCATCCGCTGGTCCGCGCTTTTCTCAAGAAGGTCGAGGAGGAGGAGATTATCCCCGTCGTGCCGCCGGTGCCCGGCACCGACCTTGGCGACTACTATCGGCTGATCGAGGCGCGCTTCGCCAACCCCAAGATCGGCGACACGGTGCGCCGGCTGTGCCTCGACGGCTCCAACCGGCAGCCGAAATTCATCGTCCCTTCCATCGCCGATCGGCTGGAGCGCGGTGCGGGGATTGCCGGCCTGGCGCTGGAATCCGCGCTTTGGTGCCGCTATTGCTTCGGCACGACGGAGAGCGGTAAGGGGATCGCGCCCAACGATCCCGCCTGGGAGCGGCTGCGGGCGCAGGCGCAGAAGGCCAGGGACGATCCCCTCGCCTGGCTCGAGATGGAGGACATCTATGGACGTGTGGCGCAAGCGGATGTCTTCCGCAAAGCCTTCACCGGAGCCCTTGCCGCGCTTTGGCGGGATGGTACGGAGAAGGTTCTCGCCCGCTATCTCGCCAGCGGTCTCTAGAGCGGATTCAGGCATGGTCTCGGAGGGCGGCGCCCTGTCGCGCCCCCCTCTGCCCTGCCGGGCATCTCCCCCGCGAGGGGGGAGATTGCGCCGGCCGCTTGCTCCGGCGCCTCTCCTGCGGTTGGCGAAACCATCAGCGACAGCCAATCTCCCCCCATGCGGGGGAGATGCCCGGCAGGGCAGAGGGGGGCGCGAAAGAGCACCGGCCTTTCTACATAGCCGAACCCACACAGACGCATCCCGCTCCAGGGCCAGCGCATGAAGAACGGCCGCCTCGTCATCTTCGACTGCGACGGCGTTCTGGTCGACAGCGAGCCGATTTCCATCGCCGTGCTGGTGGAGATCATCGCCGAGGCCGGGGTGGCGATCGAGCCGGCGGTCGCCTATCGCCGCTTCCTCGGCCGCTCCATGGCGAGCATCGCCAAGGCGGTGGAGGACGAGTGCGGCCTCGCCATGACGGACGGGCATCTGGAAGAGATGCGGGCGCGGCTCTACGAGCGCTTCCGCCAGGAACTGAAGCCCATTCCCGGCCTCGTGGAGGCGCTTGCCGGACTTAAGGCGGCGCGCTGCGTCGCGTCTTCCAGCCAGCCCGAGCGCATCCGGCTTTCCCTGGGTGTGACGGGCTTGCTTCCCCATTTCGAGCCGCACATCTTTAGCGCCACGATGGTGGCGAACGGCAAGCCGGCGCCGGACCTTTTTCTCCACGCGGCAAAGATGATGGGGGTGGAGCCGGCCGGATGCGTCGTCGTCGAGGACAGCCCCGCCGGCATCGAGGCGGCGCGGCGCGCCGGCATGCATGTCGTGGCCTTCGCCGGCGGCTCCCACGCCGCCCCTGCCGGCCTCAAGGCCGCATTCAAGACGCTCGGGCCTGACCGCATCCTCGAAGACATGCGCGCGCTTCCATCGCTGCTTGCCGGGCTCGGCGATGGGTGGGCGGGATCACGATAGAACCGGCGCGGCGATCTCGCGGACCAGCGGCTCCAAGCGGGGATTGGGAAAGACAAAGGGTTTGCCGTCGATGGACAGGCCCCGCGCATAATCGAGGACCAGCGCGGCCCTGTCGGTGCGGGTGAGCGTGGCGCGCATGGCGCCAGCGTCGAATGCGAGGGAAGTGCCGGCGAGGGTCTTTGCGACGGTGGAGGCATCGGCGCCCTGGGGGAGTTCTCCCACCAGCGCCGCCCAGGCGACTTTCCTCCCGTAGGCGCGGTGCTCGCGCCCGGCCCCCGGGCCTTCGCTCACCTTTACGATGGGTGCGGAGGCGGTGAGGGCGGCGAAGCCGCGGCCGACGCGCAGGATGAGCCAGTTGTCCTTCAAAATGCGTTCGTCGAAGCCATCCTCCGGGGCATAGACGTGGGTGAAATCCACCCGCGCGCCCTTGAGGTCGTAGAGCATGAGAAGCGCGTCCTCATGGCTCCCGACGCGCGGCATGACGCCGTTGCCGGCCCAGTAGGAGGGGCGCTGATGGCCCCAGGGATCGTCCTCGCCGGGATGGTTGACCCAGGCGCGCGCGAAGGGGTGGCTCGCGAAGAGGATGTCCATGACATGCTGCTGGTGGCCGTGCTGGCCGGGCGTGCCGTCGACGGAGGCGGAGAGCTGGACGGCGGCGCGCTTGTAGAGCGCGAGCTTGGCCGCGTTGTCGTAGCCCTGGACGTAATGCGCGGTCAGCGCCCTCCCCTCGGGCGGAGAGGCATAGCGGGAAAGCCCTTCCGGCGGCGCATAGTCGCCCGCCGCGAACATCGGCAGGGCGGCGACGCCGTTGTTGAGCCAGCCCGTGCCGAAGGCGACAGTGGCAAAGGGGGAAAGCTCGGTGAGCGGGCCGGCGCGCAACTCCTTGTCGTAGGCGCGGCCCATGGTGCCGGCGGATACGCCGCCCAGCGTGTGCAGTGCGATCATGGTGAAGAGGCGGTCGAGCAGCTTTTCCGTGCGCTCCCTGAGCGCGCCGTCCGCCCAGTGCTGCAGCGCCAGAAGCCCGATGAAGTCGATCGGGTAATAGGCCGCCGAGTTCCACTCGGCGAGGCCATGCGCCTCGACCGAGCAGAACCATTTGCCCAGCCGCTCCGCCGCCAGCGCCGCCTGCTCGCGGCCGGTGCGTCCGGAGGCGGTGAAGGTGTCGTCGGGAAAGAGGCGGCCGGCGAGATATTGCGAGACGTGAAAGCACAGGACGTGGTTTTCGCTCCAGAACCACATGACGTCGTTGCCCGGCTCGTCGACCCAGTAGCGGTAGTCGAGCACGGAGCGGCGGATGCGCGCGGCCGCCGCCGCCGGCAGGGCCTCTTTATAGGTGCCGTAGAGCCATAGCAGCGGCACCATTACGAAGTCGGAGCAGTCGCGCCGCTCGTCGATCATCGTCAGCGTGTCGGTGAGGATGGCCTCGAGCGTATCGTCGGCGTTGCCGCCCGCCGCCAGCATGGCGAGCGCCCGGCCGATCCTGAGATCGCCGTGGGCGGCAGCGAAAGCCAGCGCCTCGCGCTTGCGGCCTTGCAGATCGGCGGCACGCGCTGGCGGCACCGTCTCGCGCAGGAGCGCGAAGCCGACATGCCGTTCCACCCGCGCCTCGCCGATCTCGAAGGTGAGGTCGAGCGGATGGTAGCCGTCCGCAAGCCCTTCCAGCCCGGCGAGCGCCACGTGGGTACCGCCCGCGTCCAGCACCGCCTCGGCGGTGAAGAGCGGCGGCTTGTGGCGCATATGGACGCTCTGCTGGACCTTGGCCGTCACCGTCACATCGCTTGCTGCCGGCGTGTCGAAGGCAAGGACGAGCGGACCGCCGGTGAAGAACTCGCGCTCGGGGCGGACATCGGCCGCAAGCCGCATCAGCGTCGCCAGGTCAGCGGCATTTGCCCCGCCGGGCACGCCGGCCTGAAGCGTCTCGTCGCAGAGCGAGGTCAGCTCGACGTACCAGTTGGTGTCGCGCTCGGCGAGGTCCTCCGACAGCATGACGACCTCGCTGCCGCCGGAGTTGAGCGGCAGGGCGATCTCTGTCGCTTGCTCCTCGTTTCGGGTGAAGGGTTCGAACCTGACCGCGAGCGCGCCGTCCACCCAGATGTGAACGCCGCCGCAGGTGGCGAGCCGGAAGCGGCAGTCGCCGCCCTCGGGCGGCACGAGGGCGGTGCGGCACCAGCGCCCGAGCCGCGTCGGGCGGTGCCAGAAACCGGAGAACTCCAGCCGCCGGTTGAAACCGGGCAGGTTGACGGTATCGACGGGCCAATCCGTCTCAAGCTCCACCTTGCGGGTTTTGACCTCCGCCCACCAGGCGACCCGGCAAGGCAGATCGCCCACGTCCACGAAACCGTTGATGAAGCGGTAATTGGCGCGGTCTTCGGCGGGCGCCGGCTTGCCGGGATAATAGGCGGTGTCGGGCGGCGACAACGCCCAGGCGGTCACCGTCTCGCCGGGCCCGACCGGGAAGAACGCCATGCCCTCGTTGCCCTTCGCAAGCGCGCTCATGCTTCGGCTCCGGCAGTCTCACGGTGTTCCCTCACGTTCTGTTGCTGCATCGCCGCCTCGATCTCGTGAAGCAGCGGGAGAACGTCCGACGGTGTAAAGACCGAATAGTCGGGCCGTTCGCTGTCGTCGGCGGGCTCGTGCGTGCGCCGGCGCGACCAGCCGAAGAAGATGCTGGGAATGCCGAAGGCGTTGGCGCCCTTGATGTCGCGGGAGAGATTGTTGCCGATCATCACGGTCGAGCGGGCCTCGGACCCCCGCAAACCGAGCCGCTCCAAGGCGGCCGCGAACATCTTCGGCGAAGGTTTCAGCGCGCCGACTTCCCCGGAAATGATGCGCGCCTGGAAGAGGTCCCAGAGGCCGGCCGGTTTCAGGATGTTCTCGAAGGTTTCGCGCGGGCCGTCGGCCACGAGCGCCAGGCGGTAGCCGGCCGCAGCGATATGGCGCACCATGTCCGCCGCACCCGGGATCAGCTCGGCGCGCACCACCACCTCGCTGCCCGGCAGCTTCTCTTCCGTCGCCTCGTCGGCGATCGTGTCGCCGCAATCGAACAGAACGGCGCGGATGTGGGGAACCGTACTTGGCAGCTCCTCTATGAGCTTACGGACGCGCGCCGGAATCCAGGCCTCAAGAATTGGCCAGGGTACCAGGGCGATCCCTCGGCCACCGTCGGGGTTATCGGATATGCCGGTGCCGTTCCCCCGCGGCATCGCGGCCGGTGTTTCCTCTCCCTCGCTTTCGGGCAGGGCTATCGAATATAGGTCATCTTTTCCGGCTTTGCCGGAACCCCCACCCCTCACCCCTCCCCTCAAGGGGGAGGGGGGCGCCGACGCCTCAGAATCCCCCTCCCCCTTGAGGGGAAGGGTGAGGGGTGGGGGTGCCATCAAGGACTCAGAACCCATATGCGATGGATAGTCGAATTCGAACGTCGGCTCGAAGGCATCCGCCTTCATCTTGAGCTTCGCCAGCCTGTGATCGAAGGCCGTGGGCGCGATCCTTCCGCTCTCCGCGAAGACATTGCCGAGGTGCACGCCCTCCCATGCCGCCAGTTCGTTGCACAACACGGAGATGAGCCGGCCGGCCTTCTCCTCCATCTCGGCGGGGTCGGCCCAATGGGCGTGCTTGCCGGCCTCTACATAGAGCACGGGGCGGGGCCCAAGCATCCGGCAAAGCCTGCCGTCGGCTGCAAGCCGATTGCGTATTGATTTTGAGTCCTTGCTTGTACCCCCACCCCTCACCCCTCCCCTCAAGGGGGAGGGGGGCGCCGACGCCTCAGAATCCCCCTCCCCCTTGTGGGGAGGGGTGAGGGGTGGGGGTTCCGGCGAAGCCGGCAAGAGCGACTCGTTTGCGATAGCCCCGCCTTCGGCCGTCATCGCAAGACGCCTTCCGTGCCGGGAGGCTTCTACCCTTTCGACTTTGCCGGTTCCATCGAGATAGACCCACACATGTTCCAGATCGTACATATGCCCGATGTCCCAGTCGTACCAGACCGCGTACTCGATCACGGCACCGCCAAGCGGCCTCACCTGGAATTTCGAGGACGGCGACTGACCAGGCTCCCGGAAAACCGTGTAGCCCATCGCAAGCGGCGGATAGGGCTCGTGGGCATCCAGCATCAGAAGAGGCATATGGGCGCGCGCCAGAGCGTAATCGGCGCCGGCCGCACCCCGCCGTAGTTTTTCCAGCGTACCGCTCACCCTATCATTTTGGCTCATGCTTCCACCCCGGCCAGATCGAGCTCCTCGGCGCGGTGGCAGCGCACCTCACGGCCACCGAGGGGACGCAGATCCGGAACCTCTTTCTTGCAGAGATCGGTCGCATAGGGACAGCGCGGATGGAAGGCACAGCCGGCGGGCGGGTTGGCCAGATCGGCGATCTCGCCCTTCAGGACGATGCGCCGGCCGCTGGCACGGCGGCGCGGATCGGGCTGCGGCACCGCCGAGAGAAGCGCCTCGGTGTAGGGGTGCAGCGGCTTCTTGAAGATCTCCGCCGTATCGCCCAATTCGACCATGCGCCCCACATACATCACGCCGATACGGTCGGAGATGTGCTCCACCATGCCGAGATCGTGCGTGATGAAGAGGTAGGTGAGGCCGAACTTTTCCTGCAGGTCCTGCAGGAGGTTGATGTTCTGCGCGGCGACGGAGACATCGAGGGCGGAGACCGCTTCGTCGGCGGCGATGAAGCTCGGATTGAGCGCCAGCGCCCGGGCGATGCCGATGCGCTGGCGCTGCCCCCCGGAAAAGGCGTGCGGATAGCGGGTCGCGTATTCAGGCCTCAGACCCACCAGCCCCAGAAGCTCGCCCACGCGATCGCCGATCTCGCCCCTGGAGCCGACGCCGTGGATCACCAAAGGCTCGCCGACGATGTCGAGCAGCGTCATGCGTGGATCGAGCGAGGAATATGGGTCCTGGAAGATCATCTGCATCTCGCGCCGGATGGGGCGCAGCTCGCGGTCGGAAAGGTCCGTCAGGTCGGTGACGCTGCCGTCGGCGCGGCGGAATTTGATGGAGCCGCCGGTGAGCATGTAGGCGCGCAGGATCAGCCGGGCGACCGTGGATTTGCCCGAGCCGCTCTCGCCCACCAGGCCGAACGTCTCGCCGCGCCTGATGTCGAAGCTGATGTCGTCGACGGCCTTGACCTCGCCGACCTTCCTTTGCAGCCAGCCGCGTGTGACGGGGAAGTATTTCTTCAGGCTTGAGACCGAGATCAGCGCGTCCTCGGGCATGGCGTTCGTTGTCCCGGTCACAGCACTTCCTCCGGCAATTTTCCGGCGAGGTGGCAGCGCGCCGACTGGTCGCCCGGAAAAAGGCTCACCTCCGGGACGAGCGTGTCGCAGCGGCCGGGGACCGCATAGGCACAGCGCGGATGAAAGGCGCAGCCGGCCGGCGCGTTGAAGGGATCGGGCACCATGCCCGGTATGGTTTTCAAGCGCCGCACCGGCGCCTGCCCGAGCCGCGGGATCGATTGCAGCAATGCCCGCGTGTAGGGATGCTTCGGCTTGTAGAAGATGTCGTCGACGCTGCCGGTTTCGGCGATGCGGCCCAGATACATCACCGCGACCCGGTCGGCGATATCCGCCACCACGCCGAAATTGTGCGTGATGAAGACGATGGCCATTCCCATCTCCGCCTGGAGCGATTTGAGAAGCTCCAAGATCTGGGCCTCCGTCGTCACGTCCAGCGCTGTCGTCGGCTCGTCGGCGATGAGAAGCGCCGGGTCGCAGGAGAGCGCCAGGGCGATCATCGCCCGCTGGCGCATGCCGCCGGAGAGCTGGTGCGGATAGCGCTCGATCATCTCCGTCGGCTTCGGCAACTGCACCTTCTCCAGAAGCTCGATGGCGCGGGCGCGCGCCGCCTCCTTGCCGACGCGCCGGTGCAGCATGACCGTGCGCATGATCTGCGTGCCGATCGAGTGGACGGGCGAAAGCGCCGTCATCGGCTCCTGGAAGATCATGCCGATATGCCCGCCGCGCAATTCGCGCACCTGGCGGCCGTCGCGCGGCAGGCTGGAGATCTCGACCTCCTTGCCCGGCTCGGGACGGAAGCGGATGCGCCCGCCCGCTTCTATGGCGTTCTTGGACAGAAGGCGCATGATGGCGCGGGCGGTGACCGACTTGCCGGAGCCCGACTCGCCGACGATGCCCAGAACCTTGCCACGGTCGACGTGGTAGGAGACGCCGTTGACGGCCCGGACGAGCCCCTCGCGCATGGAGAAGTGCACATGCACGTCGTCCAGTTCCAGCAAGCGCTCGGGCGGCATGGGGGTGGTGTTGACGCTCACTGTTTGCCTCCGCGCCAATCGCATATGGATTCTGAGTCTTTGATCGGACCCCCACCCCTTACCCCTCCCCCCAAGGGGGAGGGGGATTCTGAGAGGTCGGCGCCCCCCTCCCCCTTGAGGGGAGGGGTGAGGGGTGGGGGTTCCGGCGAAGCCAGCAAAAATAGTTCATAGGCAAAAGCGCTTTCCATACGATTCCCCTCACCGGCCATAGGGATCGGCGGCATCGCGCAGGCCGTCGCCCATGAAGTTGAAGGCGAGCACCACCAGGACCACCGCGGCACCCGGCGCGAGCAGCCAGGGGGCGAGCGAGATGGTGCGCAGGTTCTGCGCCTCCTGCAAAAGCACGCCCCAGCTCACCACCGGCGGCCTCAACCCCAGGCCGAGGAAAGAGAGAGCCGTTTCGCCGAGGATCATCTCAGGCACGGCGAGCGTCATGGCGGCGATGATGTAGCTCGTCATGGCGGGCAGCATATGCTTGGTGATAACGCGGTACTCGGAGGCGCCGGCGAGCCTTGCCGCCAGAACGTAGTCCTCCGTCTTCAGCGAAAAGAAGCGGCCGCGCACGACGCGGGCCAGGTGCGTCCAGCCGATCAGCGACAGGATGATGGTGATCAGCACGTAGACGAAGAGCGGGTCCCAGGCGATGGGGAGTGCCGCCGCGAGGCCCATCCACAACGGGATCGTGGGGATCGAGCGGATGAACTCCATCAGGCGCTGGATCCCTGCGTCGAGCCAGCCGCCGTAGTAGCCGGACACGGCACCGAGCGCGAGGCCGAGCACGAAGGAAAAGGCGACGCCGACAAGGCCCGCCGAAAGCGTGACCCGCGCCCCGTAGAGGAGACGGGTGAAGAGGTCGCGGCCGAGCGAATCCGTACCGAGAAGGTTGATCCTCTGCCGCCGGTGATCGACCCCGAACAGATGCAGGTCCGTCGGCACGAGGCCCAGGAACCTGTAGGGCTCGCCGCGGACGAAGAGGCGGACCGGCAGGATCTCCTCGCGATCCGCCTCGTAGGTGACGCGTGCCGTCTCCGGATCGCGCGTGCGCTTGAGCGCGTAGACGAACGGCCCCTTGAACGCGCCCTCATGGAAGAGATGGACCGCGCGCGGCGGCGAGAACGTGTTGAGCCGATCGATGGAAGACGGCGTATAGGGCGAGACGAAATCGGCGAAGATCGCCGCCACGCACAAAAGCACCAGGAAGACCAGCGAGGCGACGGCCAGCCGGTGCTGCCGGAACCGCCACCAGATCAGCGTCCAGGGTTTTGCGGTATAAAGCTGCTCCTCGCGGCCGGGTGCCGCTTCGGTTACGGGAGCTTCCAGTGTCTCGATTGCCATCGGTCGACCCCTCACGCGTAGCGGATGCGCGGATCGGACCACGCGAGCAGAACATCGGAGACCAGCGTGCCGACGACCGTGAACACGCTGAGTATGAGGATGAAGCTGCCGGCGAGATACATGTCCTGCATCTTGAGCGCCTGGAGAAGCAGCGGGCCGGTGGTCGGCAGGTTGAGCACCACGGCCGTGATCACGTCGCCTGAAAAGAGCGCCGGCAGCGCCCAGCCGACGGTGGAGATGAACGGGTTGAGCGCCACGCGCACCGGATAGCCCCAGACCACCTGGCGCTCGGAGAGGCCCTGCGCGTAGGCGGTCTCCACATAGGGCTTTCCCATCTCGTCGAGCATGTTGGCGCGCATGACGCGGATGAGGCCGGCGGCACCGCCCGTCGCCAGCACGACGACGGGTATCCACAGATGCGACAAAAGATTGAGCACCTTGTCGAACGTCCAGGGCGCGGATTCATAGCGCGGCGACAAAAGGCCGCCGACATCCATGTTGAGCCAGGTGAAACCGAGCCACATCAGGATGAGCGCCAGCAGGAAGTCGGGGATGCCTTTGCCGAGGAAGCCGAAGATGGTGAAGAGATAGTCGAACAGCGAATATTGCCGGGTCGCCGCGTAGACGCCGACGGGGATGGCGATGATCCAGGTGAAGACCATCGACAGCGTCGAGATGGCGAGCGTCAGCCCCAGCCGCTCCCAGATGAGCGAGGAGACGGGGGCGTTCCATTCGAGCGAATGGCCGAAATCGCCGCGCAAGAGGATGTTCGAGATCCAGCGCCAGTACTGCACCAGTATCGGGTCGTTGAGACCGTATTGCTGGCGCATGGCCGCTTCCTGCGCCTCGGTCAGATATTCCCCGCCGTGGCGGAGCTGTGCGGCGTAGGCCGTTATATAGTCGCCGGGCGGCAACTGGATGATCACGAAGGAAATGAAGGACACGAAGACGAGCGTCGGGATCGCCCAAAGCGCGCGTTTGGTGAGGTATCCGAGCATGTCCTCCGCTCCCTTCGAAATCGTTCTTTGTCAACCGGCCGCTAGGCCGAGCCCGCCGGAGTGCGCCGGCCGTCCAGCTCGGATGGCTGCGGAAGGATGCATTTTGGTTGCAACAGCATGTAATGCCGTCATCCCGGAAGCCGGAGCGTGAGCTACGGCTGTCCGGGACCCATTCTCGCCTCACGGATGCTCCGGCGAAGCGGGCCGGAACGTGGACGACTCACGGAATGGATCCCGGCCCTCTCTTCGCCTCGCTCCGTTCGACCGGGATGACGCGCTTCCCGGCATCCGAACGCAATCATCGAAGCCTTCGGGGAAAGGCAAGGCCTTCCCCCGGGGGCTCCACCTACTGCTTGATCCACATCTGCTGCGGTTGGCTGAGGCCGACGCCGCGGGTAACGTCGTCTTCCACCTTGCCGTCCACGAAGTTGATGAAGTTGTTGGAGACGATCGCGGGCACGGCCTCCTCGCCGACGAGGCCGATCACCCAGCCTTCCGTGACGAAGGTCTCGATCATCTCGTTGACGGCCGCATCCGCTTCTTCGAGCGAACCCGCGGTGGACGCCTTGTCCCAGGCCGCCCAGACCTGCCGGATGGGATGGTCGGCCGGCGGCTCGATGCCGGATGCGCCCTCGGTCGAGTACCACACGTAGTACTGATTGGCGTAGCTGTCGTTGCCCATCATGATACGCGGGTCGGCCGGCACGACGGACAGGCGGTCGAAGGTGTAAAGATGAACCTGGAAATCGTTGTTATCCCGGTTCGAATCCCACTGCGTGCGGTCGATCATGCGCGGCAGGAGCTCGATGCCCACATCGCGAAGATTGTCGGCTGCGAGTTCCAGGACCGTCGACTTGTCGGGATGTGCGCTCTCGACCACAATGGCAAGACGCTGGCCGTCCGGCCGCAGGCGGAAGCCCCCGCTGTCGCGCTCGGTGAGGCCCAAGCCGTCGAGCAGCTCGTTGGCGGCATCCGGGTCGTATTCGGCCCAGTGCTTTTCCAGATCCTCCCGGTAATAGGGCGAGCCGGAGATGGGTGCGGCCTGACGCCCCTCGGCCAGGCCCGAGAATGCCAGCTCGTTGATCAGCTCGCGGTCGATGGCGAGGTTCAGGGCATGGCGGAAATCCTTCTCCTCGAAGAGCTTCCGCAGCACCTCATCCTTCATGTTGTAGTTGGGCACAAGCGACCAGGTGGTGGCGGAGGTACTGTTGCCGACCCGGAAGTTCCCCTTTTCCTCGTTCTCCTTGTAGAAGGTGAAGTCGGCTGTGCTGGCATAGCGCATCTGCATGTCGATCTGCCCCTGAACGACCATGAGATTGAAGCTCTCCTGCTCCTGGAACAGCTTGTGCTCGATGCGGTCGATATAGGGGAGCTGGTTCCCCTCCTGGTCGACGGCATAGTAGTAGGGATTGCGCACCATGGTGACGACGTCGCCGGGGGCCGGCCTTTCGATCTTCCAGGCGGTGATGACGGGCAGGTCCGGGTTCGACCACCAGGCCGTTATCACGCCCTTGGAGCCCCACAAATCCGTCCATTTCTCGGCGCCGTACTTCTTCGCCGCCGCCTCAAGCTCCTCCTTTGAGGCGTATTTGTCGTTGAACTGGGCAAGGTAGTGCTTGGGGAACAGGAAGCTCGGCCGGTCGAGGCTCGGCTCGCCGGTCGAATCCTTCGCCAGGATCTGCAGGAAATAGACATAGGGCTCGGCGAATTTCACCTTGAAGGTCCGCTCGTCGACGATCTCGACCTCCATCGGCTTGCCGCCGGGTGAGAAGGTGGGGTCGATCACCGGCACGATCTCGGGGTTGAGGAAGATGTCCTCGTACCAGAAGCGCACGTCCTCCGTGGTCACCGGCTCGCCGTCCGACCACTTCAGGCCCGCAAGCAGCGTAAAGGTGTATTCGGTCGAATCCTCGTTGACCTCGTAGGATTCGATATAGGCCGGCACCAGCCGGAGCACGCCGTCATCGCCCTGCTCCCATTTGAGCACGCGCTCTTCCATCAGCTTGGTGGGCCCCCAACGGTCGCCCGGGCCCTTGTAGGCGCGCTGCCAGGTGCCGCCGTATTGGCCCACCTCCACCGCCTCCAGAACGGTGGGATTCTCCGGCAGCCGTTCGTCGACCGGCGGCAGTTCGCCCGCCGCCACCTTCTCGGCGAGCATGGGGGCCTCCTGAAACGCGTGGGCGGACGCCAGGAAGGAGGCCGAAGAGATCAGGCCGATCGCGAGCGCGGCAAGTGTGCGTTTGGCACTCATGTGCATTGCCTCACTGGTTTTGAGAAGAAGAACGCGCGTATGCGCGGGCGCGCGGCGATCCGCCGGCGCTGGCTCTGCCCGATGTTCGGGCGTCAAACACAACGAAAAAATTTTCATGTCCTCCCTTTTGCTGCTTTCCTCTCCCGCAGCCGAAGCAGCCTTACTTTCTTATCACCGCCTCATGCATGCGCCACTTGTTAGAATATACAATTGCGACAATTTCGCTACGAATCAACAGAAAATATTTGCACGAGCCTCCACCCCGGCAGGCAGCCATCCCAGTGAAAAGGCCGAAAAAGAGAACGCAAATTTTTCAATTGATTAGCGCAACCCTCACCCATCAAGCGTGGCGACGCTCTTGCGGATGACAAGTTTGCAGCCGAGCTCGAGCCGATGCGCGGCGCGCTCGGTGGTGTTGGCGAGCACCCGCTGTTCGAGAAGGTGCAGCGCCTCCGGGCCCATCTGGTTGAGCGGCACATAGACGGTGGTCAGCGGCGGCGTCACCAGTTCGCCGAGCGCCACGCCGTCGAAACCCATGACGGAAACATCCTCGGGGATGCGGATACCCGCCGCGGTGAGCGCCCGCATGGCGCCGAGGGCAAGATTGTCGGCGGCGCAGAAGATCGCCGTCACGCCGTCGAGCCCTCCGCTTTCGGCAAGCCAGTGCGCGATCGCCTTTTCGCCGAGCTTCGGCTCGTACCCGCCGGTATAAAGCACGCGCGCGTCGGCCAGGGGCAGTTCGTTGGCCTTGAACGCGTCGATGAACCCGTCGCGGCGGCGCCGGATGGTCGTGCGCCCCTCCCAGGTGAGATGCAGGATGGTGCGGTGCCCCTGCGAGATCAGCCAGTTGGTCGCAAGTTGCGCGGCAAAACGGTTGCCGGGCGTGACGCTGTCGATCTTCATCTCCAGGTCTTCGCCGTTGATCAGCACCGCCGGTATGCCGGCATTGCCGATCCCATGCAAAACCTCGCGCCGGTCGTCGTTGAGAAGCAGAACGCCGTCGGCCGACTCCGCCTGGGCGGTCTCGACGATCTTGCGGGCCGTCAGCGAGCCGTTGCCGGTGAGCGGCACAAGCCGGACGCCCCGGCGCTCGCACTCGCGCGTCAGCCCGTTGAGCACGGTCCAGGAAAAGAGATTGATCTCGTTCTCCGGCATCGCGTCGTCCGGCACGGCGAGCACCACCGTATCGAGCGCGGTGATCGTCGCCTTGGCCTGCCGCTCCGCCAGATAGCCGAGCCGGCGCGCCGCATCGACCACACGCGCCCGCACCTCGGCCGAGATGGGCGCCGTGCCGTTGAGCACGTGCGAGACCGTCGAGATGGCCACTCCCGCCTCGCGGGAGATGTCCTTTATGCCGACCTTCTTGCGTGGGGGCATGGGTTTCATCCGGAGCGGGCGAAAGGATCGTGTGCAGGCTGATCCACAACGGCCGGCGTCATCCCGGAAAGCCGAAGGCTTGTCCGGGACCCATTCCGTGACCAGTCCACGTTCCGGAATGGGTCCCGGACAGCCTCCGCTATCGCTCCGGCTTCCGGGATGACGGCGGTGGTGGCGGCTGGATGCACTAGACGCATCTCGCGCTACTCCGCGTAGAACGGGTTGGTGAAAAGTCGCGGCTCTTCGCCGTGCCAGACCTCGAAGCGCGCAAACCGCCCATCCATCCGCCCTTCCTTTACGATTTCGGCCTGCCCCGGCTCCGCCCGAAGGGCTTCGAGCGTCCCCCGTTCGGTGACGAGCCGCACCTCGTCGCCCGCCGCAAGTCCCGAAAACCGCACCGCGTACGGCGCACCGGAAGGCAAGCGCTCGCCGAACATGGCGGCACCGTCGAGCGGCTCGGCCATCGTCGTTTCCGGCCCGAAGCACACCACGTTGCGCCCGGCCCTTACGGCGTCGAGCACGTCGGCCACCGCTTCGCCATGGGCGAGGAGCCTGTTCGACGGGCGGCCGTGCCGGCGCCGGTTCTTCAGGTGAAAGTCGCTGCCGCCGGTCGCCGGGACGATCCTTCCGGCGGCCAAAAGCTCCTGCCAGAAGTGAAGGGCATCGGCGTTCAGGGGCGACCAATGGCCGTTCCAGATCTCGATGGCGTCGAAATCGAGGTCGAGCCCGCACTGCCACTTGCCGCCCTCCGAACCCTGGAAGGGATGGTTGATGACGATGGTCGCTCCGTTCGCCCGCGCCTCGGCCATGCGCTCGGCCACGTCTTCCGGCCGGCGGCAGCGCCAATCTTGCACGGGGTCGGCGACGCCCAGGAAATTCGTGTGGCCCCAGTAGCTGGTCAACTCCATGCCGGGGATCACCAGCATGCCCGGATCGTCCGGCCGCACGCGGTTCTGCGCGGTGGTGTTGTGGTCGGTAAGGGCCACGAAGTCGAGGCGGGCGGTGCGCGCCCGGTGGATCGCGTCGCCCACCGGCACGCCGCCGTCGGAATGCTCGGTGTGGGAATGGATATCGCCGGTGAGCCAGCGGGCGCGGCGCGGGATCAGCCTTATCGTCACGTCGACCCGGCAATCCGGCCCAACCTTGACGATACCCAACACCACGTCCCAGCGCCCGGCGAGCGGGCCCGGATGGTAGCCGGGTGTGGCCCTGTCGGCGGCGATCGTGATGTGGCCGTACTCCGATCCGGTCCAGCCGCGCATGCGCCCTTCATGCGCCATGCCGAGATCGATCACGCTACCGCCGCTGCCGGCCGGGAAGAGGTAGGAAACCTCGATCCGCTCGACCTCCGGCCCGACGTGGAAGGGAATTTCGACAAAGGATTTATCGCCGCCGGGAAAGTCGGTGACGATGTGGGTGAAATGGTGCTGCTGGCTTCCCACGGCTATCCTCTCCCCAGTCGAGCCAGGGTCAACGCATATGAGTTATTTTTGCCGGCTTCGCCGGGACCCCCACCCCTCACCCCTCCCCTCAAGGGGGAGGGGGGCGCCGACGCCTCAGAATCCCCCTCCCCCTTGAGGGCAGGGGTGAGGGGTGGGGGTCCGAGCAAGAAATCACAATCCATATGCGATTGCCCTCCCCAGCCGGATGGTGCGGATCTGAAACGGTGCGAAGTCGAGCCTTACCTTGCCGTCGGTCACGGGAAGCGCTTCGGGGGAGCGCTCCAGAAGATCGACCTCGACCGCCTCGGCAAAACCATCCGGAAGGATGAGCGCGGCTTCCGCTCTGCGCCCATGCGTCTCCCACAGGCGGAGGACGATCCCCTCGCTTTCCTCCGCCTTCTTCACGCTCTCGACGGTGACGCCTTCCCCCTCCACCTCGAGGAGCGAGGTGGAGGCGCCCGCCGCGCCTTCACCGCCTTCCAGCAGCCGGAGCGGCATGTTGAAGGCCTCGGCTGCCGCCGGCACGCCCTCGCCCGCAAAGGTGCCGTGATGGACGAGAATGCCGTAGCGGAAACGGTGCTCGCCCTGGTCCGCTTCCGCCCAGGGCCAAGTCGGGGAGCGCAGGAGGGTGAGCCTGAGCGTCGTGCCTTTCGCGTCGTAGCCGTATTTGCAGTCGTTCAGGAGGGCGGCGCCGAAATCGGGCTCCGAGACATCCAGCCAGCGGTGCATGGCGCATTCGAACCGCGCCGTATCCCACGACGTGTTGCGATGGGTCGGCCGCCGCACATGGCCGAACTGGATCTCGGCATTGACCGCGTCCGCGCGGATGTCGAGAGGAAATGCCGCTTTCACCAGCGTATGCTGCTCGTGCCAGTCGACGAAGGTGTCGAAATCGAGCCGGGCCGACCCGGCTTCCAGCGCCACCACCTGGACGATGCGCGAGCGCTCGTAGCGCCATTCGAAGCGGATGGCGGCGCGATAGGGGCCGGTCTCGACCACCTTTGCCGAGACGAGATCGTCGATCTCCCACGCCTGGTCCTCGAAATCAGGATCGATCTCCCAGGCGTCGAAGGCAACCGGCATGTCGCGGAAGGCCTGCAGCCGGTTTGCGCACACGCCAGGCTTCAGGACCTCGCGCCCGTTGCGCTTGTCGCGGATCGAGACGATGCGCCCCTTCTCGTCGAAGGCTACCGTGAGAACCGCGTTCTCGATATGGCGCTCCGATACCGATAGGTCGCCCGACCCTTCGGCCGGCGCGCCGTCCTCCACCCGCACGATGCGCGTTGCCAGCGCCGGCACGGCGGCGATGGGCGCGACCTGCTCCAGCGCGCCGTCCGCCCGGTGCACGCTTTGCGTTGGCAGTCTTTTGCCGCCGTCGACGACCGTCTTCGCCCCGGCGCCCGGCAGCGCGGCGAGCCCGCCGCGCGGCCGGCCGAGGGCGTTGAACAGGAGATGTTCCCCCTTCCCCGCCAGCACACCCGCGAGTTCCGCCGTCAGCGCCGCCGCCTCCTCGAAGAAGGCCGCATAATCGCGGTCGCTGTCCTCGTAGACGCCGCCGATGGAGGAGCCGGGCAGGATGTCGTGGAACTGGTTGAGAAGCACGATGCGCCAGAGCCGGTGCAGGCGTTCGGACGGATAGGGATGGGCGCGCGAGAGATTGGCGAGCACCGCCAGCGCCTCGATCTCCCTCAGCGCGATCTCGGCCAGGCGGTTGTTGCGCTTGTTCTTGGCGACCGAGGTCAGCGTGCCGCGGTGGTATTCGAGGTAGAGTTCGCCGACCCAGGTGGGGAAGCGCTCGGGCTCGGCCGCCATCCTCTCCAGAAGCCGCTCGAAGAAGGGGCGCATCGCCTCGTGCCGCACCTTCGGGCAGCCGGGAATGCCGCGCTCCATGCGCCTGACGTTTTCCAGCATCTCGCGCGTCGGCCCGCCGCCGCCGTCGCCGTGGCCATAGACGAGGAAGATTTCCTCGTTCGCCGCCTGCTGCCCGTAGCGCCGCCACGCCCCCATCACATGGCTTGGCTTCAGGTCCGGATTGTAGGTCGTGCCGATGCTCTTGGCGTCGTAGGGCTGGGTGGTGAGGAAATAGGCCGCGACGCTCGTGCCGTCGATGCCCTGCCAGTGGAAGGTGTCGTAGGGCATGCGGTTGGTGTCGTTCCACGACAGCTTGTGCGTGACGAACACGTCGAGCCCGGAAAGGCGCATGAGCTGCGGCAGGGCCGCCGTATAGCCGAAGGTGTCGGGCAGCCAGACGATGCGCGGGCGCACCCCGAACTTTTCTTCGTGATAGCGCACCCCGTGCAGGATGTGCCGCACGAAGGATTCGCCGCCGGTGATGTTGGCATCCGGCTCCAGCCACAAGGCGCCTTCGATCTCGAACCGGCCTTCACAAACGCGCTCGGCAAGGCGTGCGAAGAGCTCGGGATAATCCTCCTCCAGCCAGTCGAGGAGGACGCCCTGATTATACATGAAGCGGTAGTCGGGATACTCCTCCATCAGGCGGAGTGCCGTCGCCATGGAGCGCGCCATCTTGCGCCGCGTGGCGGCCAGCCGCCAGAGCCAGGCGACGTCGATATGGGTGTGGCCGGTGGCGACGACGGTGGGCTTCTTCTCGAAATCCGCCGCCTCGTAGATGCGCGCGGCGATGGCCTCGGCCGCCACAAGGCTCGCCGTGAAGCGTGCGGCATCGCCCGGCCGGAAGTCGATCGCTGCGAGCGCGGCGTCGACGCCATTGAGGATGAGATGCCGCCGGGCGTCGTCCTCCGCCAGATGCCGCGCCACGTCCACAGGCACGCGCAGATCGTAGTAGACCTTCTGCGCAACGGCATCGTGCACGAGGAGCGCGACTGACAGGCCGAGCAGGCGCCGATCCTCGATCGTCTCCGCCTCGATGACGATCTCGAAGCGCTCGCCGGCGACGGCGTTTTCGGTCAGAAGCACCTCGCGGTGGTTGCCGTCCACCCCTTGGGCGATGCGGTCGCCGATCCAGACGAGGCATTGCGGGTCGGAGCGCCCCATCGGGCGCCCGAACTCGGCCTCGACACCCAGGAAGACCCTGCGCCCCGCCGCAGTCGCGGGAATCTCCACTGTACCGGCAAACTGGAAGCGCCTCTCCGGGCCGCCCCAGACGAGATCGTCCCGCATCTCCAGCCAGCCGTTTCCTGGCGCGGCGGCGTTCCCGCCATCGGACACTTGTCGGAACCGCAACGGCACGTCGGCATCGAGCGGTTGAAAAATCCGCTCGCGGAGCGCTCCAAGGAGATGATCTATCTTGGTGATACGGTGCATTGGCTGTCGCTGGGTAGGGGGCTGTCACTGGGTAGGGGGCTGTCACTGGCTGGGGCTCGCGGCAGGTCCCAATCGCCCTCACGGGCGGCGAAACGGGCCGAGAGGAAGTGAAAGTTTTTCATGATTTGCCACATCTGAGCCGAAAAACTATCGCGCCATCGTCTTCTTCACAAGCCTTCATTCCGGCCTCTCCACCGCCCCTGCCTTCGCTCCGGGCCATGCGCCCCGACCGCCACTTGCGCGATTCATCCTGAAAATAATTTCGTACGGGCGAAGGTAGCGCTCGCAGGGCCGGCACGCGCCTTTCCCTGTCGCCTTCAAGGTCGAAAAGCCCGGCGCTTGACGTGGCTTTCATCATCGCACTATCATCCCCTTAGAGGGAATAAACATCATAATAATGGAATAAGAGGAGAAACAGATCATGACGAAGCTACGGTCGTTCTTCACCGCATCGGCGCTCGCCGCGTCCTTCGGTGCCCTGTCCCTGCCTGCCCAGGCGGAAGGGGTGATCGACGTCGCCATCATCGGCGAGCCGGACACGCTCGACCCGATGATGTCGACCAAGGATGTGGTCAGCACGGTGACGCAGCACTTCTACGAGACGCTGTTCACCTTCAACGGCAACTGGGAGGTCGTGCCGCTTCTGGCAGATGCGATGCCGACCATCGCCGAGGAGGGCAAGCACTACACCATCCCCATCCGCCAGGGCGTGACCTTCCACGACGGCTCGACGATGGATGCCAATGACGTCGTCGATTCGCTGAAGCGCTGGACCGAGGTGGCCACCCGCGGCAAGGGCGTCGCCGACAAGATCGCCTCGATCGAGGCCACCGACGACTACACGGTCGAGATCCGGATGAACGAGGCCTATTCGCCGCTTCTGTCGCTGCTCGCCTTTTCCAACTCGGCCGCGGCCATCTATCCGCAGGAGAACATCTCCGAGACCATCGGGGAGGTGATCGGCACAGGTCCTTACAAGCTCGTCGAGCACCGCCCCGACCAGTTCCTCCAGGTGGAAAGGTTCGAGGACTACGCCTCGCGTGACGAACCCTCGAATGCCGCGGGCGGCGCGCGCAAGCAGGTCCTCGACGAGATCCGCTTCGTGCCCGTCCCCGACCCCAACACGCGCCTCGAGGGGCTGATGTCCGGCCAGTACCACTTTGCCGAAGGCCTGGAGACGGAAGCCTTTTCGCGGCTCGAGGGAAGCGAGACGGCCGAGCCGGTGCTCCTGCGCCCCTTCGGCTGGCCGGTCTTCGCCTTCAACCACAAAGCCGGGCTGATGACCGACCTGAACGTCCGCCGCGCCGTGCAGGCGGCGCTGTCGCCGGACGATATGCTCTATGCCGCCTTCGGCGACGAGAACTTCTTCGTCGTCGACGGGCCGCTCTATCCGGAAGGCTATGTCTGGCGCAACGAGGCAGGCATCGAGAACTACGCCCAGGCCGATGCCGAACGCGCGGCGGAATATCTGGAAGAGGCCGGCTATGACGGAACGCCGCTCAGGATCCTGACCTCGCACCAGTACGAGTTCCACTTCAAGATGGCCGAGGTGGCGAAGGTCAACCTCGAGGCGGCCGGCTTCACCGTCGATATGCAGGTGGTCGACTGGGCAACGCTCGGCGAGCGCCGCAACGTGCCGGACCTGTGGGACATCTACATCACCCACTCGCCCTTCCTGCCGGAGCCGGCGTTGACCAGCCTCTACAACACCGCCTCCAACACCGGGTGGGCGGACGAGGAGAAGGAGAAGGTGCTCAACGCCTTCACCTCCGAGACCGATCCGGAGAAGCGCGCCGAACTCTTCACGGAGCTGCAGCGCCTGGTCTACGAGCAGGCGGCCTTCTACAAGGTCGGCGGCTTCAACGCCCTGATGGGCAAGAGCCGGAAGCTTGAAGGCATGGACGAAACGCCCTGGCCGTTCTTCTGGAACGCCTCGCTGGCCGAGTAGACCGAACCGGCGGGCGCCATCCGCGCCCGCCACTTAACGCCCGGCTTTAAGCTCCCAGGCCTATCATGCTGACTTATATCGCTAAACGCTTCGTTGGTATGGCCGTCGTCATGTTTATCGTGCTGACGGTGGTCTTCGTCATCGTCCGGCTGGCGCCGGGCGATCCGGCAGCCCTTATGCTGGGGCCGGAGGCGACGCCCGAGGACGCGATGGCGCTGCGCGAGAGGCTCGGCCTCAACCGGCCGATCTTCGTCCAGTATGCCAGCTTCCTGGGGCAGATCGCCTCGGGCGACCTCGGCTCGTCCCTCTTCTTCAACCGCCCGGTTCTCGACGTCCTGGCGGGGCGCGCCGAGCCGACCGTTTTCTTGAGTCTCTTCTCGCTGATCATCGCAATCGTGATCGCCCTGCCGATCGGCCTCGTCTCCGCCTACACCCGCGGCTCCCTGTTCGACCAGGCGTCCGTGTCGACGGCGATGCTGGCGGCCTCCGTGCCCAGCTTCTGGACCGGGCTCCTGTTCCAGCAATATCTCGCCACCAAGACGGGCTGGTTTCCGGTCGCCGGCTATGGCGGACCGGACGCCGACTTCTTCGACCGCATGCGCCACCTCATCCTGCCGTCGATCGTGCTCGGCATCGTCAATTCGGCACTCATCCTGCGCTTCTCGCGCGCCGCCATGCTCGATGTGCTCTCGGACGACTTCGTGCGCACCGCCCGTGCCAAGGGCATGAGCGAGTGGCGGGTCGTGCTGCGTCATGCATTGAAGAACGCGCTGATCCCGATCGTCACCGTCGTCGGCCTCACCTTCGCGCTGCTGATTTCGGGTGCTGTGGTGACGGAGCGGGTCTTCAACCTTCCCGGCATCGGCTCGCTGGTCGTCGGCGCGGTGCTGCGCCGCGACTATCCGGTCATCCAGGGAACGCTGATCGTCGTCGCCGGGCTCTACGTCCTCATCAACTTCCTGGTCGATATGCTCTACCTCGCCATCGACCCTCGCGTGAAATACTGAGGGGCCGGCCATGGCAGACACCACGTCCATGCCCATGGAAGCGAGCCTCGCGAAGGTGCTGGTGCAGCGCCGGGCCGTCATTCTCGGCCTCGTCATCCTGGCCGTCTTCGGGGCGGCAGCCATCCTCGCCCCCGTGATCACACCCTTCGAGCCGGCCGCCATGTCGGTGCGCAACCGCCTGACGGCGCCGAACGCCACCTGGTGGCTCGGCACGGACGAATTCGGCCGCGATATCTTCACCCGCCTCATCTACGCGGGCAGGGTCTCGCTGCTGGTCGGCGGCGGCGTCGCCATTATATCCTCTCTCATCGGCATCGCATTGGGTCTGGCGGGCGGCTTCTTCCGCCGCCTCGACGGCCCGGTGTCGCGGGTGATCGACGCCATGATGGCCTTCCCCGACATCCTTTTGGCGATCTCGCTGGTCGCCGCCCTCGGCGGCTCGCTTATCAACGTGGTCCTGGCGCTGTCGATCGTCTACGCGCCGCGCATTGCCCGCGTCGTGCGCGCCTCCACCCTCGTCATCCGCGAGCTCGCCTATGTGGAGGCGGCCCGCGCGCTGGGTGTGGCCACCTGGCGCATCCTCGTCCATCACCTTTTGCGCAACATGGTCTCGCCCATCATCGTCCAGGCGACCTTCATCTTCGCTTATGCGATGCTCGCCGAGGCGGGGCTTTCCTTCCTTGGCGTCGGCATCGACCCGGAGACCCCCACCTGGGGCACCATGATCAACACCGGTCGCCAGTATATCGACACGGCCGGCTGGATGATCCTCTTCCCCGGCATCTCGATCACGCTGTGCGTGCTGGCGCTGCAGCTCGTCGGCGACGGTCTGCGCGACGCGCTCGACCCGCGCATCTCCAAGGAGCTTTGAGAATGGCGCTTCTCCTCAGGAATTTCCGCCTCGTCGGCTTCGGGGATGCAAGCGCCAGCGAGATCGCCGTCGGCGCCGACGGCTCTATCGCCGCGAAGGCCGATGCGGGTGCCAGGATCATCGACTGCGGCGGTGCCTGGCTCTCGCCCGGCTGGGCGGACCTTCACGT
The DNA here is from genome assembly GCF_009812055.1 of Chelativorans xinjiangensis. Classification (GTDB taxonomy): domain Bacteria; phylum Pseudomonadota; class Alphaproteobacteria; order Rhizobiales; family Rhizobiaceae; genus Chelativorans; species Chelativorans xinjiangense. The sequence continues at coordinate 144,028 of NZ_WQNH01000001.1, forward strand.
GCATGTTTGGCACGGCGGCACGGACATCTCCATCCGCGCCGACGAGGCGGGCCTGAAACGCGGCGTCACCGCCATGGCCGATGCGGGCTCGGCCGGCGAGGCGACGTTCCATGGCCTGCGCGAATATGTCATCGAGCGGCAGCGGGAGACGATCAAGGCCTTCGTCAACATCGGCTCCATCGGCCTCGTCGCCTGCAACCGCGTGCCGGAACTGATCGACGAGCGCTTCATCGACGTCGATCGCACGCTTGCCGTCATCGAGAAGAACCGCGACGTGGTGTGCGGGGTCAAGGTGCGCTCCAGCGGCGTCATCGTCGGCGCCTGGGGCATCACGCCTTTGCAGATCGGCAAGCGCGTGGCCGAAATCGCCGGGCTGCCGCTGATGGTGCATATCGGCGAGCCGCCGCCGGTGCTCGACCAGGTTCTCGACCTGTTGTCGCCGGGCGACGTGGTCACCCACTGCTTCAACGGCAAGCGCGGCGGCTCGATCACCGACACGGAGGCCTTGTTCGCCCACGCGAAGAGGCTGGCGGAGGCCGGCGTGCGCATGGACATCGGCCATGGCGCGGCCTCCTACAGCTTCACTGTTGCAAAGGAGAGCATCCGCCAGAGCCTCAAGCCGTTCTCCATCTCCACAGACCTGCACGGTCACGATCTCGATGGCCCGGTCTTCGACCTGGCGACCACCGCCTCCAAGCTTCTCGCCGCAGGCTTGAGCTTCGAGGAGTGCGTCGACGGTATCGCCGCCAACCCGCGCGCCTTCCTCGGCCTTGATGCCGCACCGCTGGCGCCGGGCAGCCGTGCCGACTTCACGGTCTTCGACCTTGCCGACAGCGACGAAGAAGCGCGCGACAGCCAGGGCAACGTGTTGCGGCTTGAGAAGACGTTCGAGCCGAGGTTAGCCATCCTTGGCGCCGTCGCAACACCCGCGGCGAGGGCCGGACGGGAGGGCAGCGATGGTTGATGCGCCCGCCATCTCCCGCACTGAGGCACCCGCAGCGCTTGCCAAGGACATCGTGCTGGAGGCCCAGAACCTCAGCACGCACTTCGTCTACAAGACGCGTACCGCCAAGGCCGTGCGCGATGTCAGCTTCACGCTCCAGAAGGGCCGCACGCTGGCGATTGTCGGCGAATCCGGATCGGGCAAGTCCGTTACCTCGCTTTCCGCCATGCGCCTGCTCGGGCCCACGGGCGAGATCGCCGGCGGCAGCATCCTCTACCGCAAACGCGACGGCACGGTGGTGGATCTCGCCCGTCAGAGCCAGGCTGCGATGCGCCAGATCCGCGGCCGTGAGATTTCCATGATCTTCCAGGAGCCGATGACCTCGCTCAACCCGCTCTTCACCATCGGCGATCAGATCGGAGAGATGCTGCTTCTGCACGAGCGCCTCGCCGCGCCCGACATCCGCCGCCGCGTGATCGAGATGCTCAACCTCGTCGAGATTCCCGGCGCCGAACGACGCCTCGACGACTATCCGCACCAGATGTCGGGCGGCATGCGCCAGCGGGTGATGATCGCCATGGCGCTCATCTGCCGTCCGGCGCTTTTGATCGCCGACGAGCCGACAACGGCCCTGGATGTGACCATCCAGGCGCAGATCCTCGACCTGATCCGGCGCCTGCAGCGCGAGCTCGCGATGTCGGTGCTGTTCATCACGCACGATATGGGCGTCGTGGCGGAAGTCGCCGACGAGGTGGCGGTGATGTATGCCGGCGAGGTGGTCGAGCAGGCGCCGGTGAGGGATATCTTCGCCCACCCGCGGCATCCCTATACGCTCGGCCTTCTGGCCTCGATCCCCAACGTCCGGCGCGACTTCGACGCCGCCGGCGCCCGCAGGCGGCTGGTGCCGATCCCCGGCACCGTTCCTTCGCTCTATGCCATGCCGCCCGGCTGCGCCTTCGCGCCGCGCTGCCCATATGCGGTGCCACCCTGCGGGTCACCCGTGCATCTTGAACGCATCGCGCCGAAGCATCTGTCGCGCTGCATCAGGGCGGGAGAACTGTGATGGGCGCGATGGAAAGTCAGGATACCCTCCTCGCCGTCGAAGGTCTGTCTAAAACGTTTCAAACAGGCGCCGGCGACGTGCATGCGCTGAAAGATGTGAGCTTTTCCATCCCGCGCGGCAGCGTTGTGGGGCTCGTGGGGGAGTCCGGATCGGGCAAGACGACGCTCGGCCGCTGCCTCCTGCGCCTGGTGGAGCCCTCCGGTGGTGCCGTCCGCTTCGACGGTACGGACCTTTTGGCGCTCGGGAGCGCTGAGATGAAGCGCATGCGAAAGCGCATGCAGATCATCTTCCAGGACCCCTTCTCCTCGCTCAATCCCAGGATGCGCGTGCGTGACATCATCGGCGAGGCACTGGTCACCCACGGCATCGGCAAAAGCCGCACCGAGCGCCGCGACCTTACCGCAGGACTGCTCGAGGAGGTGGGGCTGAAGGCAGACCATCTGAGCCGCTTCCCGCATGAGTTCTCCGGCGGCCAGCGCCAGCGCATCGGCATCGCAAGGGCGCTCGCGGTCGAGCCGGAATTCATCGTCGCCGACGAGGCGGTCTCCGCGCTCGACGTTTCGGTGCAGGCGCAGATCCTCAACCTGATGCAGGATCTGAGGGAACGGCGCAGCCTCACCATCCTCTTCATCGCCCATGATCTGTCCGTCGTCGAATATCTGTGCGAGGAGATCGTCGTGCTCTATCTGGGGCGCGTGGTGGAGAGCGGCACGGCAAGGAAGCTCTATGCCGAACCCGCGCATCCTTATACACGGGCGCTGCTTTCGGCCGCGCCCGTGGCCGACCCGGATGCCGTGCGCAACAGACAGGTGCTCAAGGGCGAGATCCCGAGCCCGCTGTCCCCGCCGTCAGGCTGCGTCTTCCGTACCCGCTGCAGTTTCGCCGACGAGGCCTGTGCCATGCAGGTGCCTGGCCCCGTCGTCCTTTCCGAACACCAGACCTCCCATTGTTTGAAAGCAGGTAGCATTTGATGAGACAGGTAGATCGCGCGCTCGACACGCCCGAGAGCCGGCTCGCCTTGCGCGGGCTGGCGCTGCCCGACCGGGCGCCCCGGCCGATCGGCAATTTCCGCAACGTCATGCGGATCGGCTCGCTGCTCTACGTCTCGGGCCAGGGGCCGGTGGAAGCCGGCGGCGGCTTGAAGACCGGCAAGGTCGGCGGCGACGTGACGGCCGAGGAAGCGCGCCTCCACGCCGAACTCGTCGGGCTCAACCTTCTCGCCGTCCTGAAGGATTATCTGGGCGACCTCGCCGAGGTGCGGCAGGTCATCAAGATCTTCGGCATGGTCAATGCCGTGCCGGACTTTGCCGACCACCCTCACGTCGTCAACGGCTGCTCGGACCTTCTGTGCTCGATCCTCGGCGAGCGCGGCATTCACGCGCGGTCGGCGATCGGCGTCGGCTCGCTGCCCAACAACATCACGGTCGAGATAGAGGCCATCGTGGAGGCCGGCGCGTGAAGAGCTGCGCTTCAGCCGGCCGTGTGCCCGAGGGCGCTTTCGACCGCAGCGGCGGCGGCCTTGACCTGGTCGGCGTAGAAATCGAGCTTCCGCCGCGCCTTTTCCTCCGCCAGCACGATGGAGATGGTCGCGGCGCAGGTGCCGGCCGCATCGCGGATCGGCGAGGCGATGCAGGCGACGGAGAACTCCGAAGCGCCAAGCTGCACGGCCAGCCGGTTCTGGAAATCCTCACCCGCCTGCTCGGCCAGCCGCACCGCACCAAGCTCCGCCCGGCCTGTCGGCGAGGGCTGGGAATAGCGCTCGAAGGCCGCACGGCGTTCCTTCAGCGGCAGGTGCCCCAGAAGCAGCCGGCCAGAGGCCGTCCAGTTGACCGGGACCCTGGTGCCGACATCGGAGGAGATGCGGAAATGGCTGTCGCCGTCGGCCATGGCGGTGACCACCATCATGCCCTCGTCGCGGCTGCAGATCTGCACCGTCTCGCCGATGGCGGCGCACAGCCGCACCATCTCGCGTTTGGCCTCGACCAGAAGATCGACCTTGGCCTGATAGGCAAGGCCGTAGCGAAGAAGCCGCGGCCCGAGCCAGATCAGCCCGCCTTCCACTTTGGTCAGCATGCGGCGCGCGGTGAGCTCATCGACGATGGAATAGACCGTCGACATCGGCGCGCGGACAGACTTGGCGATGTCGTAGGCGCTCGCCGGCACGCCCTTCTCGGTCAGCGCGTCGAGAATCTGGATGGAACGCTCGATGCCGCTGACGCGCGAACGCGGCGCCTTCGCGGCCTTTTCCCGAACGTTTCTGTCCTCTACGGCCTTGTCCACTCTAACGTGTCCTGAATTAATGGAGCCTATTCCATGATTATGGAGATAGGCCACAAATCACAAGATGGAAACCATGTCCATGTCTTCCGATAACCAGGCCGACTGGTCCTTCTACGAGAAATCCGGGCTGACGCCGGTCATCAACGTCTCCGGCACGATGACCTCGCTCGGCGCCTCTATCGCCGTGTCACGGGCGGTGGAGGCGGTTGCCGGGATTCTGCCGCGCTTCGTTTTTATGCACGAGCTGCAGCGCATGGCGAGCGACACCATAGCCGAGGCCACCGGTGCGGAAGCCGGCTTCATAACGGCCTCAGCCTCGGCCGGCATCTCGCTCTCGGTCGCCGCGACGATCACCGGCATGGATGCCGGGCGGGCGGAGCTCCTGCCGCGGCGACCGGGCGAAAAGTGCGAGGCGGTCGTCCAGCTCGGCCATCTGTGCAACTACGGCGCCCCCGTCGGCCAGGCGGCCGAGCTTGCCGGCGCACGGCTGGTGCCCTTCGGCCAGTCGACCCATGTGCTCGACCATCAACTGCAGGCTGTCTTGGGCGAGGCTACCGCCTGCGGCCTCTACGTGGTCTCGCATCATGTCGTCGGGTACGGCCAGATGCCCCTTCCCCGTTTCGCCGAGCTGTGCCACGCCGCCGGTGTCCCCGTGATCGTCGACGCGGCGTCCGAGTACGATCTCCGCCGGTTCCTGCGCGAGGGCGCGGACCTCGTCATCTATTCGGCGCACAAGTTCCTCGGCGGGCCGACGGCCGGCATCGTCGCCGGCCGGCGCGACCTCGTCCGCGCCGCCTATCTGCAGAACCTCGGCATCGGCCGCGGCATGAAGGTCGGCAAGGAAAGCATCTTCGGCACGATTGCCGCGCTGAAGGCCTGGGCGGCGCGCGACCATGACGGGATCCGCCGCCGGGAGGCGGCGGCGCTTGCCCTGTGGCAGAAGGCACTCGCCGGACTTGCCGGCGTCAGAGCCGAGATCGTGCCCGACCCGACGGGCAATCCCCTCGACCGGCTCAGGATCTCCGTCGACAGCAGCGCCGCGGGGGCGAGCGCCATGGCCATCGGCGTGGCACTGGCGGGGGAAAGACCGGCCGTCATCGTCCGCGACCACGAGGCGGAGCTGGGCTACATCCAGCTCGACCCCTGCAACCTGGATGCCGGCCATGCCGAGATCGTCGCCGACCGCCTGCGGGCGGTCTTCGAAAGCGCCGCGCAAGGCGCCGTCGAAGAGCCGGACCCCGATCAACTGCGCAACCGCTCGGCGAGCGGATATCTTGCCTGGCTGGAGGAGTGATACCACCAGTGCTTAACTTTGACCGTTGGTGACGTGTCGGCGTTCAGGCCCGCTTCGCAGGAGCTTCAGCGAGGCTGAGCATGGATCCTCGGGTCAAGCCCCATACGCGCTAACATAAGTGCCGTCATCCCGGCCGAGCCCCCGGGTCTCGCCTTCGGCGAGCCCGAGGACAGGCTCCGCGAGAGCCGGGATCCATTCCGTGACATCACCGTTCCGGCCCGCTTCGCCGGAGCTTCAGCGAGGCGAGAATGGGTCCCGGACAGCCTCCGCCCTTGCGGGCTCCGGCTTCCGGGATGACGGTGGAGGGGAAGCCGCCGACGATCAAAGTTAAGCGCCAGTGGTATCAGTGCCCACGGGAGGCTTCGCCGTCCATCGCGCCAGTCAAAGAATCCGGAACACCTGCCCGCTGCCGGCGTCGCGGTAGAGGTCGACGCGGCTGCCGTTCCAGTGGTAGTCGAGGTGCCGGCCCTGCACGGGGGTTGACGCACAGTCGGGATAGAAAAGGCCGGCGCATTCGCCGCCGGCGTGACGCACGCTCGGATAGGCGATGCCGTTTGAGCCTTCCGCGTGGAGCGTGGCGGCCAGCGCCTGGGCGGCGGCATAGTCTTCGGGATCGAGCGTCGGCGCCCATTGCCCGGCCTCGCCGCGCAGGTCGTGCAGCCTCGCATCCACGTCGAGCACGATTTCGCGGAACTGCGAGGTCCAGCCGGGCGGCTCGCCGGTCGCGGCCATGAAGCGGCCGTGGTGGTGGATGGTCTCGAACAGCGCGGTCTCGAAGCGGCGGCCCGCATAGAGCACGCCGAAGCGGCCGGCGCTGAAGCGGCTCGGCCGGTCGGGGCTGACATGAACGAAGGGCGCCATCAGGTAGGACGCGCCGGGACCGGCCACGCGGCGGGCCGGCGGCACGAGGTCGAGATTGCCGATCGATTCCATCAGGCGCGGATTGGTCTTCTGCTCGGCCGAGAGAATGAGCGGCCAGTCGGCCGGGTCGGCGATATCCTCGAAAAGGTCTATGGGTGGAAAGACGCTGCGGACGATCCGCACCGCCCCTTTCCAGAAAACATGAGAGACGGGCGGGAGTGCAGCTGCGCTCACCAGCCGCCCCGTTCGGCGTCGAGATAGCGGCGCACGCGCATCAGGTCGGTCAGTTCGCCGCCCAGCATGATGTCGAGCGCGGAGCGGCCGCCGAAGGCGGCGTTCGGCTTGGCCACCCATTGATAGTCGCGCTGCGGTTCGCGGAAGATGATGCGCAGCGCCTTGTGGATGCCCATCAGGTTCGACAGCCGCGCCCTGCCGTCACGATCGATGCGGCCGATCTCGCCGGCCTTCCAGCGCCGGTAGGTGCGCACCGACAGATCGAGCAGCAGGCTCGCCTGCTCGTCGCTCAGCCCCCACCGGGCGAACAGGTTGACCGCGGCCCGGAACATCGCCGCTGCTTCCGCATCGGTGATCGGTGCGGGGACGAACTCCGGTGCGGCGGTATCGATCGGTTGCAAAACGGCCATCACGCTCTCCTTCAGGGGCATATATAGGCGGTTTAATGCCATTTGGCAAAATTTATCGATATCTGCGCCGAATGGCAACAGGCTGCGGCTATCAGCCTGTGGAACGCAGCCCCGAGAGGGTGACCACGACGAGCCGGTGCACCGCGGCATTGGACGGCAGGCCGCCTGCCGCCGTGAGGGCCTGGAGGCAGTAGGCCGCGAGTTCTGCGGGCGGGACGTCGGTCCTCAATTCGCCGGCCGCCGCACCCTCTTTCACCAGCTCTGCGATCATATCGCGCACCTGCCGCCGCGCCTGCGCCACCTTTTCGTCCCGATGCAGGAAGGCGACGAGCTCGCTGTCGTGGTGCCCCTGCCGTTGGTGCGTTTCGTGGACGATGAAGGCAAATGCCTCCAGCACGGCGGTAAGCCGCTCGCCGGCGCTGCCGGGCCGGTCCCGCGCCTCGGCGAGACGCTCGAGATGCCCCAGGACCCGGCGTGCATGCCAGGCGCGCAGGATCGTCTCCACGTCGGGAAAGTACTTGTAGAGCGTCGCCCGCCCGATTCCCGCCTTTTCGGCGATTTCGGACATCGTCACGGCCCGCAGACCGCGCTCGGCCACCAGCGTGGCGGCGGTGTCCGTGATCGCCTCATGCACCGCGCGCCGGTGCGACTCGATCGTATCGTTCCAAAGCTTCGGCATTCTTTCACCATAGGCGAGAAGACAGGAGCACGACATATTCGATTGAATATATACATAGTGTATTGAAAAAGGACATGGCGTATTGTAAAAACCCTATAGTCGCTTGCACATCCACACCCAAACGGAGGTTCGCACCCCGTGGCCGACCCAAACACGAACCGCGGCATTCCTCTCTGGGTGAAGGTGCAGGGCATCTTCGTTATTCTTCTCGTCCTGATCGTCATCGGCATGTTCACCGGCACTCTGAACTTCGGGCTGTTGCCGGGAGGTGGAGGTCACGGAATACCTGGGGGTGGCCACTGATGACCATCGCGCCCCGTCTCCGCAAAACGCTGATAACCGCCCACGTGGCCTTCTCGCTCGGATGGATCGGGGCGCTGACGGGCTTCCTAGTGCTCGCCGTCACCGGCCTGACCAGCCAAGATGCTCAGACGGTGCGTGCCGCCTATATCGCCAACGGGCTGATCACCTGGTATGCTATTGTCCCGCTGGCTTTCGCGTCGTTGCTGACAGGGATTCTCCAGGCGTTCCTCACGCCGTGGGGCCTACTGCGCAACTACTGGGTCATCTTCAAACTTGTCATCGTCGTCACCGCCACCGTCATGCTGATGGGCAAGACAAGCGGGATCGGCTATGTGGCCGACCTTGCGGCGGAGAGAGCGCTGTCCGGTGAGGATCTCCTCGGTCTGAGATACTCGATCACCGGGCACGCCCTGGGCGGGCTCGCGGTGCTGCTCTGGGCTGCCGCACTCGGTGTGTTCAAACCCCGAGGACTGACCGGGTTGGGCCGTCGCAAGCAGGCCGAAGAGCCCGCGCCTTCGCGGCCCTGAGAGTCGGCGACGCCGCTTCTCCCAACGACCTTCCACGTCGATGCCGGAGGGCTTAATATGCCCGCATGCAGGACGACATCATGGCGAATGACACCGGCGGAAAGAGAGCGGACTCCGGCTCGCGCGTTATCAAGGCGCCTCCGCAAACCATCTATCGGGCCTTCCTGGACCCCGAAGCCGTGGTGTCGTGGCGGCCGCCGGAAGGCATGAAAGCCCGGATCCACGCCTTCGACCCGCGCAAGGGCGGGACATTCCGAATGTCGTTCACCTATCCGGACACCGGCCATCGGACGCGCGGCAAGACATCCGAGCACGCCGACGTGTTTCGAGAGCGATTTCTCGAATTGATCCCCAACGAGCGTACCGTGGAACTGGTCGAATTCGAAACCGACGATCCCGCCTTCGCCGGCGCGATGACGGTGACGACGACCATGGCCCCCACTTTCGACGGCACCAAGGTCACGATCCTATGCGAGAACGTGCCCAGCGGGATACGGGCGGACGATCACGAGGCGGGCATCAGGTCGACGCTCCAAAACCTCGCCGCCTTCACGGAGTGAGGCCCGGAGCATCCGGCATCACACGGGCTGGTCTAAGTTGTTGTTTTGTCGCAATTCCGGACGGAAAACCGGTTTCCACTTTTCCTGGAATTGCTCTAGCGCCCGAAGTCCAGCCCTATCGCCTCTACCACCATTTCGATCTCATTTTGACTGAGTGTGATCGAAAACCGCTGTGTCGCATTCTTGGTGTAGATGTCGTCGCCGATGAATGTCACGGTCACGGCGCCGGCCTCATTGATCTCGATATCGCTCATACGGAGATCGCGGTTGAATAGAGCCTTCGGCAGGCCGGGGCGCTTCCCTGGTTGCACGGTCATCTTCATCGTTCCGCCTTTCGATGTGAACCAGTCACCGAAAGACCTGTGCAAGTGTGATGCCACCCATACTGGCCGATGCCTGTTCCAGAATGGCACCTCTGCCATAGAGAGTACCAGATCGAGACGATATTGCCTCGACCTAATCTCTGTCCCACTTGGCGATCCTATCCTTTGATTTGTCGCAATTCCTGACGGAAAATGGGGTTCAGTTTTCAGGAATTGCTCTTGGAGGTCATCGCTGCTTCGGCAGGTGGATGGAGTTTGCCACCTCGATCAGATGCGGCGCGATCTCGCCCCGCACCCTCGCGATGTCCCACCGGAGCGCGGAAGTCGAGCATTGCACGGCGGCCACAGGCCGGCCGTCGCCGGAAAGGATCGGCGCGGCAATGCCGATCTCGTTCATGATGTTCTCGCTTTCCGTCAGTCCGTATCCGTCTCTGGCGGCCTGCTCGATGGCCGCGGCGACCTTCGACCGGTCGAGCGTCGTGCGCGGCGTCGCCTGGACGATCGGCCATGTCTCGACCGCCCGCTTGCGGGCATCGGCGCTGAAGCAGGCGATCATCGCGCGGCCGCTGGAGGTGGTCAACGCCGGCAGCCGGCGTCCGACGACCATTGCGCCGAAGCTGGTAAGCTGCGTGGGGATACGGATCACATAGACGATTTCGCTGCCGTCGAGCCGCGCCGCGTTCACCCGCTCGCCGAGCTTGCGGCCGAGTTCGATCATCTTCGGCATGGCGAGTTGCACAAGCGGGTCCGACCACAGATAGGCGTTGGCCAGCTCCAGGTATTTCAGGGACGGGCTGTAGCGCCTGGTTTCCGGGTCCTTGTTCAGGTAGCCGATCTTGTGCAGCGTGTTGGTCAGCCTTTGCGCGGCGCTCTTGTCGAGGCCGGCCGCCTCGGCGAGCTCGGTCAGGCCCAACTCGGTGCGCCGCTCGTCGAAAACGCCCAGAATGCGCATTCCCTTCTCGAGCGAGCCGACGAACAGCGTATCCTGTTTTCCTTTAGACATCTAAATCCCCGCTCCTCTCCCCCAGAGCCTGCCGCTTCAGCCAGTCGCAGGCGGGGCGTTTCTTGACAAGCATAAATCACCCCAATACCATCAACCATAATACGGTTTTCCGTATTAATATATAATAAGAGTTGGGGATCAAACAGAGGGGCCGGCTGCATGCGCGCCGGTTTGGAACACATGAAACCATTTCTTCTTCTGAGCTCAGCCGCCCTGGCCGCATCGATGGCGAGCGGCAGCGCGATAGCCGACAAGGCCAGCGACACCTTGAGTGTTCCCTTTACGAAGGAGCTGGAATCGGTCGACAGCTATTTCAATTCCGCCCGCGAGGGCGTCATCCTGCAGCGCTCCATTTGGGACGGGCTTCTCTTCAGCGACCCGGAGACCGGGGAGTACAAGGGGAACCTCGCCACATCCTGGGAATGGGTGGACGACACCACGCTGGAACTGAAGCTGCGCGAAGGCGTCAAGTTCCACAATGGCGAGGAATTCGATGCCGACGACGTCGTCTACACGGTCAATTTCGTTGCCGACCCGGCGAATGGCGTTGTTACCCAGCGCAACGTCAACTGGATGAAGGAAGCGCTGAAGGTCGACAAGTACACGGTGCAGATCGTCACCAACGGCCCCTTCCCGGCCGCGCTCGAATATCTGGCCGGTCCCGTTTCCATCTACCCGAACGAGTATTATGCCGAGGTCGGTCCCGCCGGCATGGGCCTCAAGCCCGTCGGCACGGGCCCCTACAGGGTCGAAAGCGTCGAGCCGGGCAAGCATTTCGTGCTCAAGAAATACGAGGGTTATCACGACAGCCCCAAGGGCGAGGCCGTGATCGGCACCGTCGACATCCGCACCATACCGGATGTGAACACGCAGCTCGCCGAGCTGTTCAGCGGCGGCCTCGATTTCGTCTGGGGCGTCCCGTCGGACCAGGCGGAGAAGCTGGAGGCCATGGGGCGCTTCAACGTCGTCAACGAAAGCACCATGCGCATCGGCTATCTGGAGATGGACGCGGCCGGCCGCAGCGGCGCCGACAACCCGATGACGAAGCGCGCCGTGCGGCAGGCGATCAACCATGCGATCGACCGCCAGGCCATCGTCGACAACCTTCTGAAGGGCAAATCCAAGATCGTGAACTCAGCCTGCTTCCCCAGCCAGTTCGGCTGCGCGCAGGACGTTGCGACCTACGATTACGATCCCGAAAAGGCGAAGGCGCTGCTGGCGGAAGCGGGCTACTCCGACGGCCTGTCGGTCGACCTCTACGCCTATCGCGAGCGCGAATATGCCGAGGCGATGCTCGCTTATCTTGCCGAAGTGGGCATTAAGGCAAACCTCAAATACCTCCAGTATTCCGCGCTGCGCGACCTGCGCACCAACGGCCAGACCAGCCTCTCCTTCCAGACCTGGGGCTCGTATTCGATCAACGACGTCTCGGCCATCACCAGCCAGTTCTTCAAGTTCGGCGGCGAGGATTTCGCCCGCGACGAGGAGGTGCGGGACTGGCTCGAGACGGCCGACACTTCGGTCGATCCCGAGGTGCGCAAGGAATTCTACGCGAAAGCGCTGAAGAAAATCGCCGACGAGGCCTACTGGGTCCCGCTCTTCTCCTACAACGTGAACTACGTCTCCACGGAAGAGGTGGACTTCACCCCCTCCGCCGATGAGGTCGTCCGCTTCTTCCAGGTAAGCTGGCGGTAGGATCGAGGGCGGGCCGGGCAACAACGTCCGGCCCGCCGTTCCTTTCCGGGGAGCGACGATGCTGACTTTCGCGTTGAAAAGGCTGGGGCTGGCCGTGCTCGTGGCGCTGACCGTTTCGGCCGTCAGCTTCAGCCTTCTTTATCTGTCCGGCGACCCGGCGTCCGCGATGGCGGGGGAATCGGCGACATCGGCCGACATCGAGGCGCTCCGCAGGCTCTACGGCTTCGATCGGCCCTTCCTGGTGCAATATGCGGATTGGCTGTTCAGCGCCCTTCAAGGCGATTTCGGCCAGAGCTACTATTTCAAGCTGCCGGTCTCGCAGCTCATCGCCGACAGGCTCTCCATCACAATGCTGCTCGGCGTCTGCGGCATATCCTTCGCGCTTGTGACGGCGATCCCGCTCGGTGTCGCCGCGGCCGTGCGCCCCAACTCCTTCATCGACCGGACGGCGCTCTTCATCTCGGTCATGGGGCAGGCGCTGCCGAGCTTCTGGTTCGGCCTGGTGCTGATCGTCATCTTTTCCATCCAGCTCAACTGGCTGCCGCCTTCCGGCTCCGGCAGCTGGAAGAACTTCATCATGCCCACGGTTGTGCTCGGCTACTATGCGATGCCGGCGATCATGCGGCTTACGCGTGCCGGCATGCTGGAGGTGCTCAACGCCGATTATATCCGCACGGCGCGGGCCAAGGGCGCCGGAGAGTGGCGCGTGATGTTCAAGCACGCGCTGCGCAACGCGGTGGTTCCGGTGGTGAGCCTTGCCGCCGTCCAGATGGGCTTCATGCTGGGCGGGTCCATCGTGGTGGAATCGATCTTCGCCCTGCACGGCGCCGGCTACCTGGCATGGGAATCCATCGGCAGAAACGACCTGCCCACCGTGCAGGCCCTTATCCTCGTCTTCGCCGGCTTCTACATCGTCTTCACCTTCCTGTCGGACCTTGCCAACGCCTGGCTCGACCCGCGCATAAGGGTTGGCTGAGATGGCCCGCGACATCGATACATTGGCGGAGGAGATCCAGGGGCCGAGCCCCGCCGCCATCCTGCGCCGGCGCGTCTTCGGCCATTACGGCCTGCTCTTCGGCGCGACGGCCCTCCTCGTCATTGTCGCGCTCGCCGTCCTGGCGCCGCTTCTCGCCGGCCACGATCCCTATGCCCAGAGCCTGGTGGCGCGGATGAAGCCGCCTTTCTGGATGGAAGGCAGCGACCCCAACCATCTCTTGGGAACCGACCACCTGGGGCGCGACTACCTCGCCCGCCTGCTCTATGGCGCGCGCATCTCGCTCGCCATCGGCCTGATCGCGGCTCTCATTTCCGGCCTCATCGGCACCACGATGGGCGTGGCGGCGGGGTATTTCGGCGGCCGGGTCGATCTCGTCGTCACCTTCCTCGTCAATGTCCGGCTTGCGATGCCCGTCGTGCTCGTGGCGCTCGCCGTCGTTGCCGTGCTGGGCGGCTCGCTGCAGGTGGTGATCGTCGTTCTGGGCTTCCTCCTGTGGGATCGCTTCGCCGTCGTCATGCGCTCCTCGACGCTGCAGGTCCGCGGCCTTGAATACGTGAATGCGGCGAAGGCCATCGGCTGCTCGACGCGGCGCATCATCCTGTCCGAGATCATGCCCAACATCCTCAACAACCTGATCGTGGTCATGACGCTGGAGATGGCGCATGCGATCCTGCTCGAGGCCGCCCTCTCCTTCCTGGGCCTCGGCGTCCAGCCGCCCACGCCCTCCTGGGGCCTGATGATCTCGGAAGGCAAGCAGATGATGCTCTTCGAACCGTGGGTGATCGCCATTCCGGGCGTCGCCCTCTTCATCCTCGTCCTTGCCATCAATCTCCTGGGCGATGGGCTGCGCGACATCACCGCGCCGGAAAACAGAAGTTAGGAGGGCGGGGTGAGCGAAGAACCGATTCTCGCCGTTGAGGGCCTGACGATCGACATCCCCATGGCGCAGGGCACGCTCCACGCCGTGCGCGGGATCGATTTCGAGCTCAATCGCGGCGAAACGCTGTGCATTGTCGGCGAGTCGGGCAGCGGCAAGTCGCTTACCTCACTTGCGGTCATGGGCCTGCTTCCCAAGCGGCTCGAATGCGCGGCCCGCAAGCTCGCCTTCCGCGGCACGGAACTGCAGGGCCTGCCGGCGAGCGCGATGCGCCAGCTGCGCGGCAACCGCATGGCGATGATCTTCCAGGAGCCGATGACCTCGCTGAACCCGGCCTATACGATCGGCGACCAGCTCGCGGAGGCGCTGCTTTTGCACCGGCGGGTCAGCAAGGCCGAGGCCCGCGCTCGGGCGGTGGAGCTTTTGGGCAAGGTGGGCATTACCGCCGCGGGAAGCCGCCTCTCCCAATATCCGCACCAGCTATCGGGCGGCTTGCGCCAGCGCGTGATGATCGCCATGGCGCTCATGTGCGAGCCGGAGCTGGTCATCGCAGACGAGCCGACCACGGCGCTCGACGTCACTATCCAGGCGCAGATCCTGCGCCTGCTTGTCGATCTGCAGCGGGAGATGAACATGGCGATGATCCTCGTCACGCACGACCTCGGCGTCGTCGCCCGCGTGGCCGACAAGGTGGCGGTGATGTATGCGGGCGAGGTGGTCGAACAGGGGACGGCCAAGGAGATATTCGGGCACCCCAGCCACCCCTATACGCAAGGCCTCCTGCGCTGCATCCCCGTGCCCGGCCGAACGAAGCCAGGCGAGCATCTGGGTTCCATCCCCGGCATCGTCCCCTCGCTCATCGGCAAGGTAGAGGGCTGCGCCTTCCGCACGCGCTGCGATCTCGCCGAGAGCGCCTGCGCGAAGCCGGTCCCCATCCACCGGACGCAGGGCGGCCACGCCTGGCGCTGCATTCATTCCCGCACGAAAAAGGCCGACACGGAAAGGATGCCCGCATGAGCGCCGCTGGCTCTTCCCCGCCGGTGCTGGAGCTTGCCGGCGTCACCAAGACCTACCGCGTCAAGCAAGGCCTGTTTTCCAAGCCGAAGCCCCTTCAGGCAGTGGGCGGCGTCGATCTGCGCATTCGCAAGAAGGATGTGCTCGGCCTCGTCGGGGAATCGGGATGCGGCAAGTCCACGCTGGCGAAAATTCTCCTCGGCCTCGAAGCGCCGACATCCGGCCGGGTGATGGTGGACGGCATCGAGGCCGCCGGCCAGGATCGCACGCTTCTCGCCCGGCGCATCCAGCCCATCTTCCAGGACCCCTACTCCTCGCTCAACCCGCGCAAGAGCATCGAGGACATCATCGCCCTGCCGCTCGTGGTCCACAAGGTCGGCGACAGCGCCGGCCGCGCGCAGGCGGTCTCCAAGATGCTCGATCTGGTCGGCCTGCCGCAACGCGTGCGCCGGGGCTATCCGAACCAGCTTTCCGGCGGCCAGCGGCAGCGTGTCGCCATCGCCCGCGCGCTGGTGATGAAGCCGGAGATCGTCATCTGCGACGAGCCGACCTCCGCGCTCGACGTCTCGGTCCAATCGCAGATCCTCAATCTTCTTGGCGATCTGCGTGAGGAATTGTCGCTTACCTATCTCTTCATCAGCCACAACCTGGCGGTGGTCGAGCATCTGGCGACGCGGGTAGCGGTGATGTATCTGGGCAGGATCGTCGAGGAGGCGCCGGCGGCGGACCTTTTCGCCGAGCCGCGCCACCCCTATACCAAGGCGCTATTGGCATCGGTGCTGACGCCCGACCCGTCGATGTCCGTCCCCGACACGCATCTCGGCGCCTCCTATCCGAACCCCATAGCGCCGCCGGGCGGCTGTCATTTCCACCCGCGCTGCGCGGCGGTCCGCGACATTTGCAAGACGGTGCCGCCGCCGCATGTTTCGAGTGCAGAGGGCCATGTCGACTGCCATCTTTACGCGGAACGGACACAGGCGGCCTAGACCGGTTCATCGTTTCACGGAATCGATGAACTGGTCTAACTCATTGTTTTGTCGCAATTCCGGACGGAAAACCGGTTTCCACTTTTCCTGGAATTGCTCTAACCGGCAGGAACACTCAGGGCAGGAAGATGAGCAATTTCTCGCGTTCGCAATCCGTACGCAAACACGTTGCCGCGACCAGGGCCGGCGTCGTGGCAGCCCAACACCGGCGCGCCGCCGAGACGGGCGCCGCCATACTCGAAGCGGGCGGCGACGCTGTCGACGCGGCGGTCGCGACCTCCTTCGCCATCGGCGTGGTCGAGCCGTGGATGAGCGGCCCCGCCGGCGGCGGCGCCATGGTCATCTGGCGTGAAGACGAGCAGAAGGCTTACACGATCCAGTTCGGCATGCGCTCGCCGAAGGGTCTCGACCCGGCGGAATACCCCCTCGCGGGCTACGGAAAGTCCTCCGATCTCTTTCCCTGGCCGGCGGTCGAGGACGACCGCAACGTCCAGGGCGCGACCGCCATCGCCGTGCCCGGCACCGTTGCCGGCATGGAACTCGCGCACCGGCAATACGGCACGATCGAATGGCGGGCGCTTCTTGGGCCGGCTGTCGGTCTTGCGAAAGAGGGGATGCTGATCGACTGGTATGCCTCCCTCCTGATCGCCTCCACGGCGCGAGAGCTGGCGAAGGACGCGGACGCGGCGGCCATCTTCCTCGACGAGGGGCAATGGCCGATCATCGCCGGCTGGACGGCCCTTTCGGAGCGGCGGCTGGATCAGTCCCGCATGGCCGATACCCTGGCACGCCTTGCGGAAGCCGGCGCCCGCGACTTCTATGAAGGCGACATCGCAACGAGCCTTGCCGCCGACATTCGCGCCAAGGGCGGGTGTCTTGCCCGCGAGGATCTTGCCGCCTATCGCGCCCGCCTGACGCCGACCATCGACGTTCGCTATCGCGGCGGGATTGTCCACGCGCCCGAGGGCCTGACGGCGGGGGCGAACCTTGCCGAGTGCCTCGCCATGATGGAGGAGGCGTTCACACCGGGCGCCTCCCCCGACGGGAAAAGCTTCGCCACGATAGGCCGCGCGCTCGGCATGACCTACCGCCGCAGGCTCGCCGAGATGGGCGACCTCGACGCCCCGCACGCGCCGTCCTGCACCACGCATTTCAGCGTCGTCGACCGCAACGGCAATATGTGCGCGGTGACGCAGACGCTGCTTTCCATCTTCGGCTCGCGCGTCGTCTCGCCCTCGACCGGGCTTCTGATGAACAACGGCATCATGTGGTTCGACCCGGAGCCCGGCAAGCCGAACTCGCTGGCGCCCGACAAGGGCTGCCTGATGAATGTCTGCCCGACCATCGGCGAGAAGGACGGCCGCCGCTTCGCCATCGGCGCCTCCGGCGGGCGCAAGATCCTGCCGGCCGTGCTCAACCTCACGTCCTTCATGATGGACTTCGGTATGTCGCTGGAAGACGCCTTCCATCATCCGCGCATCGACAACAGCGGCGGCGGCACGATCGTCGCCGACGAAGCGCTTTCGCGGGAGATCGTCCGGGCGCTCGAAGAGGTTCATCCGACCGTCACCGCCAAGCGCACGGTTTTCCCCTACGCCTTCGCCTGTCCGGCGGGCGTGGTGCGGGAGAACGGAATGAACATGGGCTGCACCGAGATCATGTCGCCATGGGGCGACGCCGTGGCCGAGAAAGAGGACGCCTGACATGACCACACGGGAAAGCGCGATCGCGCGCATCGACGACTATCTGGCCTCGGGCGGCTTCGTCGAGGAACTGGGGCGCATGGTCGCCTACGAGACCGAAAGCCAGGCGCCGGAGCAGCGGCCGGAGCTGCTGCGCTACCTCACGGAGGAGATAGCCCCCAAAATCGAAGCGCTGGGCTTCACCCATCGCATCATGGACAATCCGGTCTCAGCGGGTGTGCCGTTCCTCTTCGCCGAACGCATCGAGGATCCCTCCTTCGAGACGGTCCTCGTCTACGGCCATGGCGACGTCATCCGCGCCCAGACGGCGCAGTGGCGGGAGGGGCTTCATCCGTTCAAGCTCGTCGTCGAGGGAGACCGCGTCTATGGGCGCGGCACCGCCGACAACAAGGGCCAGCACTGCATCAACATCGCCGCGCTTCGCGCCGTTCTCGCGGAGCGCGGCCAGCTCGGCTTCAACTGCAAGATCGTCATCGAGATGGGCGAGGAGTGCGGCTCGCCGGGCCTTGCCGAACTGTTCCGGCGGAACAAGGCCCTTTTTTCCGCCGACGTGCTCATCGCCTCGGACGGGCCACGCCTCCATCCTGAGCGGCCGACGCTCTTCATGGGCTCACGCGGCGGCGTCAATTTCGACCTGCGCGTGAACTTGCGCGAGGGGGCGCATCACTCGGGCAATTGGGGCGGTCTCCTCAAGGATCCGGCGATCGTGCTCGCGCATGCGATCGCGACGATCGTCGACCGGCGCGGGCAGATCAAGGTGCCGGAATGGCGGCCGGACAGCCTGACGCCGGCGGTCCGCGAGGCCCTCGCGGACTGCCCCGTCGGCGGCTATGAAGGCCCGACGATCGACCTGGACTGGGGCGAAGAGGCCCTCACGCCCTCTGAGCGGGTGTTCGGCTGGAACAGCTTTGCCGTCCTTGCCCAGACGAGCGGCGTGCCGGAAGCGCCCGTCAACGCCATATCGGCAAAAGCCAACGCCCATTGCCAGCTTCGCTACGTCGTGGGCACGGACCCGGACGACATCCTGCCGGCGCTGCGCCGCCATCTCGACAGGCACGGCTTTTCAGAGGTCGAGGTCATCCCCGCCGACCGCGGCTTCTTCCGCGCCACGCGCCTCGATCCGGACCACCCGTGGGTGGCACGGGTGAAGGAGTCCATAGCGGCAACCACCGGCAAGAAGCCGGCGGTGCTGCCCAACCTCGCCGGCTCACTACCCAACGACACCTTCGCGGAGATCCTGGGCCTTCCCACCGTCTGGGTTCCCCACTCCTATCCAGGCTGTTCCCAGCACGCGCCGAACGAGCATGCCCTTCTTTCGATGACGAAGGAGGCGCTGGAGCTCATGACGGGGTTGTTCTGGGACATCGGGGAGCGTGGTTGAGCTATGCGAGCGCGCCCCGATATTACAGCGGCGCCACGCGAGCGGCACAGTATTTGAATTCCGGAATCTTGCCGTAGGGGTCTAGCATCGGGTTGGTCAGCTCGTTGGCCGGGCTTTCGTTGAAGCAGAAAGGCATGAATACCATGCCGTCGGCTACTTCCCGGTCGGCGCGCAGGATCGCCTCGACCGTTCCCCGCCGGGTTTGCACCTCGATAACGTCGCCCTGCGTCAGGCCTTGTCTGGCGATTTCGCGCGGGTTCATCGCGGCTATGCCGTAGGGCTCCAGGGCGTCCAGCACGCCGGCGCGACGCGTCATCGCACCGGTGTGCCAATGCTCGAGCAGGCGGCCCGTCGTAAGCACGAGCGGATACTGCTCGTCGGGCACCTCGGCCGGCGGCAGCAGGTCGGCTGGCGTGATCCGGCCGCGGCCGTCGGAGGTCGGGAATCCTTCCGTGAAGATGATCTCGTTGCCGGGCTTGTCCTCGGCGTCCGCCGGATAAATGACCGATCCCTCCCGCTCCACGCGCTCCCAGGAAATATGCTTCAGCGAAGGCATCACGCTCGCCATTTCGGTGTAGACATCCGACACATGGCCATAGCTCCAGTCGAGGCCGATGCGCCGGGCGATCTCGACGATCAGTTCCCAGTCCTGCCTGGCCTCGCCGGGCGGATCGAGCACGGGACGGCCGATCTGCACCTGGCGGTTGGTGTTGGTATAGGTGCCGATCTTCTCGGCGTGGGCGGAGGCGGGCAGCACCACATCGGCGTGCCACGCGGTCTCGGTCAGGAAGATGTCCTGCACCACGAGATGCTCGAGCATGGCCAGCGCCTCGCGCGCATGGGTCTGGTCGGGGTCCGACATGGCCGGGTTCTCGCCCATGATGTACATGCCCTTGATCTCGCCCTCGTGGATGGCATCGACGATCTCCACCACGGTGAGGCCGCGCTTGGGGTCCAGCGTCTGGCCCCAGAAATTCTCGTACTGGCCGCGGATGTCGATATTCTCGACCGACTTGTAGTCGGGGAAGTACATCGGGATGAGGCCGGCGTCGGAGGCGCCCTGGACGTTGTTCTGGCCACGCAGGGGGTGGAGCCCGGTGCCGGGCCTGCCGACATGGCCGGTGATCAGCGCAAGCGCGATCAGGCAGCGTGAATTGTCGGTCCCGTGCGTGTGCTGGGAGATGCCCATGCCCCAGAAGATGATCGAGCGCTCGGATTTCGCATAGGTGCGCGCGACATCGCGCAGCGTGGCGGCATCGATGCCGCAGACCTCCGCCATCGCCTCGGGCGAGAAATCCTTCACCTTCTCTTTCAAGGCCTCGAAGCCCGAGACATTGGCCTGGATATACTGCTCGTCGTAGAGCTTTTCCTCGATGATCGTATGGATCAGAGCGTTCAGAAGGGCAACGTCGGTGCCCGGCTTGAACTGCAGCGCATGGCTGGCATGGCGCATCAGGTCCTGGCGGCGCGGATCTATGACGATCAGCTTCTTGCCCTGCTTGGCGGCCTGCTTGAAATAGGTTGCCGCCACCGGATGGTTGACGGTCGGGCGCGCGCCGATGACGATGATGCAGTCGGCCTTGAGCGCATCGTTGAACGGCGCCGAGACGGCACCGGAGCCGACGCCTTCCATGAGTGCGGCCACCGAGGATGCGTGGCAAAGCCGGGTGCAGTGGTCGACATTGTTGGTGCCGAAGCCCTGGCGCACCAGCTTCTGGAACAGGTAGGCCTCCTCATTCGAGCCCTTGGCCGAGCCGAAACCGGCCAGCGCCTTGCCGCCATGGGTCTTCAGGAGCGCGGTCAAACCGCCGGCGGCGCGCGCCAGCGCCTCTTCCCAGGTCGCCTCGCGGAAGACGGTCAGCGGATCGACGCCGCGCAGGTCGATGTCGCCAGCCTTCGGCGCATCGTCGCGGCGGATGAGCGGCTTGGTGAGGCGCTCGGGCGACATGACGTAGTCGAAGCCGAAGCGGCCCTTGACGCACAGCCTGTTCTCGTTGGCATAGCCGTTGCGGCCGTCGACCTGGACAATTCTGTTGTCCTTCACCGCCACTTTTGTCTGGCAGCCGACGCCGCAGAACGGGCAGAGCGTGTCCACTACCTTGTCGAAAGTCTGGACGGCGCGGGTCTTGCCCGCCTTGTCCATCAGCGACTTCTCATAAAGGGCGCCCGTCGGGCAGGCCTGCACGCATTCGCCGCAGGTCACGCAGGTCGAGAGGCCCATGGGGTCATGGATGTCGAAGACCGGCACGGAATGGTTGCCGCGCTCGGCCATGCCGATCACGTCGTTGACCTGCACTTCGCGGCAGGCGCGCACGCAGGCGCCGCAGGCGATGCAGGCATCGAGATTGACGGCGATCGCAGGGTTGGTGACGTCGAACTCCGGGGCGACATCGTCGGATGCGAATTTGGAGCCGAAGCGATCGCTTCCGGAAATGCCCATGGAGGAGGCCCATTGCCAGAAGGCGGACTGGTTGTCCGGTCCCGCTGCGGCGGGTCGCATGTTGCTGGCCAGAAGCTCGAACACCATGGCGCGCGATTTCTCGGCGCGTTCGGTGTCCGTGTGCACGACCATGCCTTCGGCCGGCTTGCGGATGCAGGAGGCGGCGAGCACGCGTTCGCCCTCGATGTCGACCATGCAGGCGCGGCAGTTGCCGTCCGGGCGATAACCGGGCATGTCGACGTGGCACAGATGCGGAATGCGCGTGCCTTCGCGCTTGGCCACGTCCCAGATGGTCTCGCCTTCGGCGGCGGTGACCGGCTTTCCGTCGAGCGTGAAGGTGATCTGGCTGGTCATCTCAAAGGTCGTCCCGGAAATGAGTCAGAAGGTGGTTGACCGGATTGGGCGCAGCCTGGCCCAAGCCGCAGATGGAGGCGTCGCGCATCACCATTTCGAGGTCGCGGATGGCGGTCTCGTCGGGTGTGTCCTGCTTCTTGAGCAAGGTGACCATCTTCTCGGTCCCCTCGCGGCAGGGCGTGCACTGGCCGCAGCTTTCGTGCTTGAAGAACTTCAGGAGGTTGAGCGTCACGTCCTTGATGTTGTCCGCCTGCGAGAAGACGACGACCGCATGCGAGCCGACGAAAGCACCCTGCTTGGCGAGTTCGCCGCCGAAATCGAGCGGAATGTCGCCCATCGATGCCGGGAGCACGCCGCCGGACGCGCCGCCCGGCAGATAGGCCTTGAACTCGTGGCCCTCGGCCATGCCGCCGCAATAGTCATCGATCAGCTCGCGGACGGTGATGCCGGCGGGCGCCAGCTTCACCCCCGGCTCGCGCACGCGCCCGGAGACCGACCATGAGCGGACGCCCGGATGATCGGGCCTGCCCTGTTCTGCGAACCACTCCGCGCCATGCTCGACGATGTCGCGGATCCACCACAGCGTCTCAACATTGTGGTTGAGCGTCGGGCGCCCGAACAGGCCGACCTCGGCGATATAGGGCGGGCGATGGCGCGGCAGGCCGCGCTTGCCCTCGATGCTTTCCAGCATCGCGCTTTCCTCGCCGCAGATATAGGCGCCGGCGCCGCGGCGCAGCTCGATGAAACCCGGCACGATGAGGCCGGCTTCCTCCAGGGCGGCGATCTCGGTGCGCAGGATGTGGAGGACCGCGGGATATTCGTCCCGCATGTAGAAATAGATGCGCTCCGCCTCGACCGCGTGCGCGGCGATCAACGCGCCCTCCAAGGTGCGGTGCGGATCGCTTTCCAGATAGATGCGGTCCTTGAACGTGCCCGGCTCGCCCTCGTCGCCGTTGATCGACATCAGTCGCGGACCGGGGAAGGAGCGCACGATGCTCCATTTCCTGCCGGCCGGGAAACCGGCGCCGCCCAGTCCGCGAAGGCCGGCACTCTGCATTGTCTCGATGATGTCGTCCGTGCTGGCTTCCCCGGCCCTCACCTTGCCCAGAAGCTGATAGCCGCCGGCAGCGCGATAGGCGTCGAGGCCGATATAGGCGGGAATCACGACCTTCGTGTCGCCCGAACGCGCCAGATCGATCAGCGTCTGGCTATCGGCATGATCGACTTCACGATCGCCGATGCGTGCGGCCGGCGCGCCGGCGCACCGCCCCATGCAGGGCGCGCGCACCACGCGCACCGCCTGCGGATCGACGGCGGCGGAAAGCTCATCGAGCAGGCCCTCGGCCCCTGCCAGCATGCAGCTTATGGAATCGCAGACGCGGATCGTCAGCGGCGCCGGCTGCGCCTCGCCTTCCTTGACGATATCGAAGTGATCGTAGAACGAGGCCACCTCGTACACCTCGGCCTGCGACAGACGCATTTCCTCGGCCAGCGCCCGCAGATGCGGAGCGGTCAGGCATCCGTATCGATCCTGGATCAGATGCAGGAACTCGATCAGCAGGTCGCGGCGGCGGGCGCGGCTTCCAAGAAGTGCCTGGATGTCGCGCAACGCCGCCTCATCGAGCGCGCGTCCCTTGGGTCCACGGTCGCGGCCGCGCCGATCTCTAGCGACCCCTGCCCGTCCGTTGCGGGACGCATTGCTCCCCGTCAAATCGGCAGGCACATCGGTACTCCCACTATCGTGCAAACACCTTCCTCCCTCATCACTGCGAACCGGTCCGGTTTCCTCGCGCGTACGAACCGCATACTGCCTGAAATAGTTAGCAGAACCGGAAGTCTTTGCGGAACAGTCCTATGGGTCCGCTCGCCTCTCGATCAGGAAGGTTATCCTGTCTCCGTCGCGCGCGATGTTCTCAATGCGATCACCTGTTTCGCTAATGAGATTAGGGATATCGATGGCGGCAAGCGGATCCGTGCATTGGACCTCGAGCCGATCTCCCGGCTCGATCCTGCCCAGCGCCCTGCGCGTTTTTAACGCAGGTAAGGGACACTTCAATCCCGTCAAGTCCAGTTGGATCGTGGTCATACGCGTCAGGATGACGAGGCGCGCGCACTTCGTCAATCGAGGCTACCGGCCCAGAAATCGACTAGATAAGGCTCGAATAGCCAAGGAAATTGACGGTTTGGCCCGGCTCGACCCCGATGCTTTCCTCGCCAAGTTCGACAAGCCCATCCGTTTCCACCAGCGACGATAGAAGACCTGCACCCTCGCGCGGAAACTTCACCGCTTCGTATGAACCGTCCTCGGCCTTGCGCAGGCTGGCCCGGACGTATTCGCGCCGGCCCTTCTTCTTCCGGTAGGAGAAGGCCGCGCGCACGAGCGTTGAAGGCTGCGGCGGCAGATGCGCTCCGGCAAGCGCGAGAATGGCGGGACGCGCGATGTGGGCGAAGGTGACGAAGCTCGCCACCGGATTTCCCGGCAATCCGATAAACGCCGTTCCACCGATCACGCCCATCGCAACCGGACGGCCGGGCTTGATGGCGACGCGCCAGAAAACCAGCGAGCCGACGCTCTCCACGCTTTTCCTGACGTAGTCGGCCTCCCCGGTGGAGACCCCGCCGGAGGTCAGGATCAGGTCATGCGCCGCAGCGGCAGTCCGCAGGCTGCCGGAGATCGCATCGGGGTCATCGCCGAGGATGCCGAGATCCGTGGTCTGGCAGCCAAGGCGCTCAAGCATGGCAATCAGCATGAAACGATTGGAATCGAAAAGCTGCGCCGGGCTGCGCGGCCGGCCCGGCGCAACGATCTCATTTCCCGTCGAGAATACCGCAACATGTATTCGCCGGCGGACATTGACCTCGGTCAGGCCCAATGCCGCGGCGAGCGCGACATCCTGCGGGCGCATGCGGTGACCAGCCCTCAAAACAGTCTTGCCGACAGCGATATCCTCGCCTGCCGGGCGCACATTCGCTCCCCTTCTCAGGCCGGGTGGAAGAATCACCCTGCCGGCATCGTCCAGGCGGACATCTTCCTGCATGAAGACGGTATCGGTCCCCTCGGCCATTGGCGCACCGGTGAAGATGCGCACGGCACGGCCCTTTTGGATCGGCAGCCCCGGCGACATACCGGCTTCTACCCGGCCCACGACGGGATAGGCCTGTTCTTCGGTTTCCGGCAGATCGG
The DNA here is from genome assembly GCF_009812055.1 of Chelativorans xinjiangensis. Lineage (GTDB taxonomy): Bacteria > Pseudomonadota > Alphaproteobacteria > Rhizobiales > Rhizobiaceae > Chelativorans > Chelativorans xinjiangense. Next base: position 169,139 of record NZ_WQNH01000001.1, read on the forward strand.
CACCGGACAGCGCATAGCCATCCACCGCCGAATTGGTGAACGGGGGCAATGGGAGCGGGGCTACGACATCTGCAGCAAGGACGCGCCCATCGGCGGAACCGAGCGGGACGGTCTCGGTCCCGTCCACGGCGGCCAGACGCGAGGTGATGAGGGCGACAGTTTCGTCGATGGACCTCAACGGGCCGCCGAATGCAAAACAGTCGTCAGAAAGTTGCGCCATCCTGATCTACCGTTTCACCCGATCGACGCGTGTTCGCGCCCTACTATAATAGGACGAAATGCAGACGCGCGAGCGTTTTCATGCAAATTTGGGATCATGTCCCGGTCGCTGCGGCGACGAACAGGATTTGCGAGAGCATCATGCATGACATCAAGAGCCGCGTCAGCGTAATCATGCCTGACCCGGAGAACCCGCGGCTGACGGAACGTGTCAGCGGCATCGACCACACGGGAAACCCGGTGGACGTGAGTGTTCCGGTCGAGCGCGCGCTGACCCTCTATCTGAATTCGCAGGAGATCGTCACCATGATGACGATCAACGACTATCCCGAGTATCTGGCGGTCGGCTATCTGCTCAACCAGAACATGCTCAAGCCCGACGATGCCGTGACCGGGATCGACTATGACGACGACCTTCAGGTTGTCGTCGTGCGCACCGAGAAAGGGACGAACTTCGAGCAGAAACTGAAAAAGAAGACGCTGACTTCGGGCTGCGCGCAAGGCACCGCCTTCGGCGATCTCATGGAGGCGCTCGAGACCATCGCTTTGCCTGCAGCGGAATTGCGCACGTCCTGGCTTTACCAGTTGACCCGCACCGTCAACACCACGCCCTCGCTCTATCTGGCGGCGGGGGCCATCCATGGCTGCGTGCTTTGCAAGGAAGGAACGCCGATCTGCTACATGGAGGATGTCGGCCGCCACAACGCCGTCGACAAGATCGCCGGCTGGATGTACCAGCACGGCGTCGAGGCAGGCGACAAGATCCTCTATACGACCGGCCGGCTGACCTCCGAAATGACGATCAAGACGGTGCGGATGGGCATCCCGATCCTCGTCTCTCGCTCCGGTTTCACCTCCTGGGGCGTGGACCTGGCAAGGCAGGCCGGCCTGACGCTGGTCGGCCGGGCGCGCGGCAAGAGGTTCGCGGTCCTGTCGGGCGAGGAGCGGATCGTCTTCGACGAGGACTTGGCCGCCGTCGAGGAGGAACCGGCGCGTATTCAACGCAAGGGCAGCAGAAATGACGATTGAGCGCCCGGCCACGATAGGCGTTATCCTCGCGGGCGGGCTGGCGCGGCGCATGGGCGGCGGCGACAAGCCGATGCGCACAATCGGCGGGCGCGCTATCCTCGATCACGTCGTTAGCCGGCTTGCGCCGCAATGCGACGGGCTTCTGCTGAACGCCAATGGCGACCCGACCCGCTTTGCGCGCTTCGGCCTGCCGGTGATCGCAGATACGGTGGAGGATTATCCGGGCCCGCTCGCCGGCGTGCTTGCCGCGCTCGACTGGGCAGCCGGGAACCGGCCGGAAGCGCAGTGGGTCGTCAGCGTTGCCGGCGACTGTCCATTCCTGCCGAGCGACCTTGTCGAGCGCTTCCACACGGCGCGGAGGGCGGAGGAAGCGCTGCTTTGCGTCGCGGCATCGGCGGGCCGCTCGCACCCGGTGATCGGCCTTTGGAGCGTCGGTCTGCGGGACGATTTGCGCCAGGCGCTCGTGGGGGGAATGCGCAAGATCGACCGCTGGACCGCCAACTACCGGCTGGCAACCGTTTCCTGGCCGGACGATCCGGTGGATCCGTTCTTTAACGCCAATACGCTGGACGACCTTGCCGAGGCCGAACGCCTCGCCCGGCTTCTCGAAGCGTGACGTTTAGGCCCGACGGAACCCCGCCTGCTCCAATGCCTTCCGGCACTCGTCCGACTGCAGTACAGCCAGAAAGGCCTTCACGGCGGGACGGTCCTTTCTTGCCGCGACCAGCGCGAAATCATAGTGCTCTTCCGCCAGTGGAATGAACCCGAGCCCCGCTGCCCGGGCGACTGGAGCGATGGTGACGCCCCAGTCCGCACGCTCCTGCGCCACCGCCGCGGCGACCGCATTGTGCGATCGCGGCTGGTTCCAGTAGCCGTCCGGCCGCGCCGAACCGAGGAGGGAGTCGATCAGGATGCGCGTTCCCGCGCCCTGGTTGCGATTGACCATGAGGCAGGTCGGGTCGGCAAGGGCGGAGCGCAGGGCATCCTGCGCATCGAGCCCCTCGAACCGTGAATCGCCGGGGCGATAGACGATGCCCTGCATCCGACGCCAGCCCGGCACCAACTCGAGCCCATGCTCGAGAAATGGCTCATTATAGCGCCCGGTCTTCTCGTCGAGGAGATGGATCGGCGCGAAATCGCATTCGCCCCGGCGCGCGGCGGCGAGCCCGCCCAGGCTGCCGACCGCTAGAACGCGTACGGAATATCCGTCTCGCGTAAGCGGCGCCACGATGCGGTCGAGGCCGGTGCAGTGGCTGCCGATGATGACGAGATCCGGCACCCGCACCTGCGGCGTGAAAAGCGTCACCTCGGCCTCGCTGCCCGATGGCATGTGATCGGCCAGGGCTTCGATGCGGATGAAGCCGTCGGCCTGGGCGAAGGAGGTTATGGCGCCCGAGCCCTTGCCTGTCGGATAGGCCACGAGACCCTCCTGCCCCTTGACCAGCGACACCATGACAAACTCGGTGCGGCCAAGTTCGGAGGCGATGCGGAGCGGAACACGCGCGGTCACCTGCGTGTCGGTTCGTGGCGGAAGGCCGGCCATGCGGCGCAGGACCGGAACGATCATGTCGTGAAAGGTGAACATGGCCGAGGTCGGGAATCCGGGCAGGACGACGACCGGCTTGCCGTTGCAGACCGCAAGGCACAGCGGCTTGCCCGGCTTCAGCGCGACCCCGTGCGCGATGATCCCCGGTTCGCCAAGCCGGGCGACGATGCGGTGGCTGACATCGCCCGCGCCCTTCGACGTGCCGCCGGACAGGATCAGCATGTCGTGGTCCGCCAGCGCCTGCCGCATAGCAGCTTCCAGCCGTGTCTCGTCATCGGGCAGGCTGCCGAGGAATTCCGCCTGACCGCCATTTTCGGCAATGGCGGCTGCGACGATGGCGCCGTTGGTGTCGTAGATGCCGGCGGAAGGCAGCGGATCCCCTGGCTGAACGAGCTCATCGCCGGTCGACAGGACGGCAACACGCGGTTTCCGCGCCACGGAGACCGAGGCGATGCCGCAGGCCGCGAGCATGCCGATCTCTCGGGAGCCGATGACCGTTCCCGCGCGAAGAACGATCTCGCCCCGCGCAATGTCTGAACCGGCGTATGAGACGAGCTGGCCGGGCGAGGCGCTGCGCCGGATCTCGATGACGCCGCCCTCCCTGGGATGGGTGTGCTCGACCATGACGATGGCGTCCGCGCCGCGCGGCACCGGCCCGCCTGTCGAGATGGAGGTCGCGGTTCCGGCGCGCACGGTCAGTTCCGGCGTGACGCCGCAGGCGATGGTTTCCCCGTTGAGCGTGAGTTGAACCGGCTGCCCTTCCGATGCCGCGGCAATGTCCGCGGAGCGCACGGCGAAACCATCGACATTCGCACGGTCGAACGGCGGCACGTCGATCGGCGCGACGACGTTTTTGGCAAGCGCCAGCCCCAGCGCATCGGCCAGGGGCCGATCTTCCGCCACGATGGCGCGCGGAAACATAGCCGCCTCGAACCGGGCCAGCGCTTCCTCCCGCGACAGGATCGTGAGGAACTGGTGCTGGCCGGCGCCCTGGCGTTCCGAGGCGTTGGGATGGGAAGTTTTGTCGGTCATCGAGATGGCTTCACATGAACTCGCGGAGTGGAAACGCCTCGACGGGCGTTCCCGCAGCATGCCCTTCACTGTCGCCCGGAATGATGAGCCATACGCCGGCCAACCGCATCTGATCCAGTGAAAAGCCGCCTGTGGCAATCGGCATCCAGCCTGCCTTTTCCTGCTTCACCAGAACCACTTCGGCAATGCCGACCGCCGACGAAATCTTGCGCACCAGCGGCAGTACCATGCCGCCTCGCTCCGACCGGCCGGCGAGGCGGTCGAGCACTGGCTGAACGAGCGCGAGGAATGCCGCGAAGGCCTGATCGGGGGCGCCGGGCAGAGCGACGATCCGCACATCGCCGATCCGGCCGACCGCTGCCGTTTGGCCGGGCTGGAGGGCGATGTCATGGGCAATCAGCGCCCCGCGTGCGGCAAGCGCTTCAGCGGTCGCATCTGTGCGGCCCGCACCCGTGCCGCCAACAAGGAGGACGAGGTCGCACGGTCCTCCATCCAGCGTGGCGGCAATCGATTTGGCGTCCCGGCTGACGGTCTCGACCTCGGTCAGCCCCGCACCCGCGGTCCTCGCGCTTTCATGGACGAACAGGGCCGTCAGCCTGTCGCCATTCGCGGCGGCAACGTCGATCACGCGCACACGCGGAACCCGCACTGCAACCTTGTCGAGCCCCGCGCTGCGCAAGACCATAAGATCCAGCGACGATATTCGGCGGCCCGGCTGCGTAGCGGGATATCCCGCAGTCATGTCTGCACCGGCGCGGCGGATGCCCTTTCCGGGAATGGCCTCGGCGAAGGCTTGCGCCATCGGCCCGCTGCAATCCACCAGATCAGCCTCCAGAACGCAGTCGCATCCTTCGGGCATCACATCGCCCGCTTCGACCCAGACAGGCGAAGCCCTGAGCGGGACCGGCGAATAGGCGGACGCTCCCGCCAGATCGAGCGCGCGAAAGGCCCAGCCGTCCATGACGGCGATGCTGCGTGGCGGCAGCGCCTCGCGCAGCGGCTCCATCTCCGCTGCGATGCAGCCGACGGCCTCGGAGAGCGGCAAATGGATCGGAGCGACGGGCGCCAGCCCATCCAGCAGTGCGGTGAGAGCCGATTCGAGGCTGGTCAGCACGCCTTTGGCAGGCTGTATTCTGTTCATGCCCGCATGATGGGCCAGATGCGCTCACCATTGCAACAGCCCTCGCGCGGGCAGTCAGGAGCGTTCCTGTACGGCATTGGGGAAGAACAGCTGCTCTCCGTCGATTTCATATTCGCCGATGGCCTCCTGCCCCTCCCGTGAGATCAGCCAATCAATGAAGCGCTGGCCGAGTTCGGCTTTCACGCTCGGATGCTTCTGCGGATTGACGAGCATGACGCCGTACTGGTTGAACAGCCGCCTGTCGCCCTCGACCAGGATTTCCAGATCGCCGCGGTTCCTGAACGACAGCCACGTGCCCCGATCCGACACGACATAGGCATCCATGGCCCGCGCGGTGTTGAGCGCGGCGCCCATTCCTTGCCCGATCTCGCGATACCACTCGCCCTTCCGGGCCGTGATATCGACACCGGCTTCTTTCCAGAGCCCGAGTTCAGCTGAATGCGTTCCGGATTTGTCGCCGCGCGACACGAACGCCGTCTGCCTTTCGCGGATTGCTTCGAGCGCAGCGGCTATGTCCGACGTTCCCGCAATGCCGGCCGGATCGCCCTTTGGGCCGACCAGCACGAAATCATTGTACATCACATCGAAGCGCTTCACCCCGTAGCCGTCCCTTATGAACGCTTCTTCCTGCGCCTTGGCGTGCACGAAGACGACATCGGCATCGCCGCGCCGCCCGGTCTCGAGTGCCTGGCCGGTGCCTTGCGCGACCACCTTCACATCGATGCCGGTCTTCCGCTCGAACAGCGGCAGGATGTGCCCGAACAGGCCGGAATCCTGCGTCGACGTCGTCGACGCCACGACGATCGACTTGTCCTGCGCCGTGGCGGGAAGGTGGCCGGAAGCCAGGAAAACCATCGCGGCAAGGGCGGCAAGCAGGCGGCGGATCATCGTGGGTCCCTCCCGGTCGGTCAAAGAACAAGATCGCCGCGGATGAAGGCGGCGGCCTCGGGCGTCGTTGGATGCTCGAAGAAATCACCGGCGCTCGCCTGTTCGCAAACGCATCCGCGGACCATGAAAACGACATCGCCGGCCAGCCGGCGCACCTGGCCCAGATCGTGCGAAGCCATGACGACCTTGGTGCCCGATTGGGCGGCCGCGAGGACGATCGCTTCGAAATGGCGGGTCGCCGCCGGGTCCAGGCTGGCGGTGGGCTCGTCTAGCAGCAGGATTTCAGGCTCGCGCGCAAGCGCCCGGGCAATCGCGACGCGCTGCTGCTCGCCGCCGGACAAGCGCCGCGCAGGCCGATCCGCGAGTTCCAGCAGGCCCACCCGGTCGAGCAATTCTTCCGTGCGTGCAGCGCGGCGATTACGTGGATAGCCCGCCTGCGCAAGCCCATAGGCGATGTTCGCGGCAACCGAGCGGCGCAGCATCATCGGCTCCTGAAACAGGATGGCGCGGCGGGTCTGGCGGGATTGGGTGCGCCCTCCCCAACTCACGGTTCCCTCGGAAGGCGCGTCGAGGCCCATGCAAAGGCGCAGAAGCGACGTCTTGCCCGAGCCGTTCGGCCCGACGACGAGTGTCGGCGCGCCGGGGCGGATCGTCAGGCTCACGCGGTTGAGCATTGTGGTTCCGCCGGCGCGCAGGGAAACGCGGTCGAAGACGAGGGGCAGGTCGCTCAATAAAGCACGCATCATCAACCCGCCCGTTGCTCGGACCACACGCGCACGCCCCAGGCGGCGGCGTTGATGACCAGGATGAGGCTGATGAGGACGAGGCCGAGGCCCATGGCGAGCGGAAGGTTCCCCTTCGACGTTTCGAGGGCGATCGCCGTGGTCATGGTGCGCGTGAAACCCTCGATATTGCCGCCGACGATCATCACCGTGCCGACTTCCGCCGCCGCCCGCCCGAAGCCCGCAAGCATCGCGGTGATCAGGCTGAAGCGGCCATCCCACAGAAGCGTCGCCACCCGGCCCGACGGCCCCACCCCCATGGCGGTAAGCTCGTCGCGATACTCGCTCCACAGATCCTCGATCGTTTGTCGCGTCAGCGCGGCAACGATCGGCAGCACGAGAAGCGACTGCGCGATGATCATCGCGATCGGCGTGAACAGGAGACCCAATTCGCCGAGCGGTCCCGACCGCGACAGGAGCAAATAGACTGTGAGGCCGACCACAACCGGCGGCAAGCCCATGAATCCGTTGAGCGTGACGACGAGCGCGGTGCGGCCCGGAAAGCGGGTCAAAGCCAGAACGGCGCCGAGCGGCAGGCCGATGAGGCCGGCAATAGCCACGGCGGAAAGGCTGACCACAAGCGACAGGCGGACGATCGCGAACAGCGTCGCGTCACCGCTCGCGATAAGCTCCCATGCGCTCAAGCTTTCCGGCATGCTTGCCTCCCGGCCTCCTTTTGCTGCAATTCCTCCGGAACTGTCAAATTATTGAATTGAAGCGGGAATATGCATAAGAATGCATATGGATTTTCTCACGACGAGCGAAGCTGCCGAATATCTGCGCCTCGGCGAACGCAAGCTTTATGAGTTGGTCGCCGACAACGCCATCCCGTGCAGCAAGGTGACGGGCAAATGGCTGTTCCCGCGCCACGAGCTCGACCGCTGGGTGCTATCCGGGCTGGCGCGGCCTGAAGGCATGGTGCCGGCGGAGCCGCCGCCGATTGTCGGGGGCAGCCAGGACGATCTGCTCGAATGGGCCTTGCGCCAGTCGGGCTCCGGTCTCGCCTCGCTGACGGAAGGCACCGAAAGCGGGGTCGCGCGGCTGATGCGCGGCGAGGTCGCCGCCGCGGCCATCCATTTCCACGGCGAGGCACTGGCTGAGGACGCGAATATCGCGGCGGTGCGTGCCATGCCGCGGCTGCACGATGCGGTGCTGGTCGGCTTCGTACGACGCGAACAAGGGCTGCTGGTCGCGCCCGGCAATCCTCGGCAGCTCCGCACCCTGGCCGATGTTCTGGCCAGCGGGGCGAAAATGGCGGTGAGGCAGCCAGGAGCCGGCGCCCACATGCTGCTGAACGTTCTCCTGGCCCGCGCCGACGCGAGCGAGCGCGATCTACATCGGCTCGATCCGCCCTGCCTGACGGGTCCGGATCTTGCTGCCGCGATCAGCACCGGCCGGGCCGATTGCGGGATTGCGACGCGCGCGGCCGCACGTGCCGCCGGCCTCGAGTTCGTGCCGTTGATGTGGGAGAATTTCGATCTTCTGATGCGCCAGCGGACCTATTTCCAGCCATCGGTGCAGGCGTTGATCGGCTTCCTTGCCCAGGGAGGCGTCAACGGACGCGCCGCCGAACTCACGGGATACGAGGCGACCCCGGCGGGGAAAATCCGCTTCTACACCTAGCTATGGCATTGACTGGCGATCAGCCGAGGTCGATTTCGCCTTCCACGACGTGATTCAGCGGTGCACCCTCCGCCGTGATCACGGCCTTCACGGTCAGGCGTCCTTTGCCCTTCAAGCCTCCTTCCTCCACTGCCTTCTCGATCGCATGCTGGGATGTCACGCCAACCTGCTTCAGGAACTTGCGCATGGATACGTTGAAGGGATCGATTTCCATGTTCCGGGTCATACGATTGCCTCCAAAATTCAGGACGTTTGGATTTGAGGTTCAGGCCAGCTTGCGGCCCGCTCCATCCGGCTAGTGGCCTGACCCAAACAGATGGTACCCATCTGTTTGGAAAAGTCAGCCCACAAGCTATTGGTCTGGTGGGGCGATTTGTCCTGACAGATGGGTACCATCTGTCAGGATCGCACCCCTAGCGGAACACGGAATGATTCGTTACGCAATGCATATGACACGCGCTCCGCCTTTCCTGGCAGCCGCGCTCCTCCTGTTCAGCACGACCGCGGGCGGCATGGAGCTTCGGGGGCATGGCGGGCCGGTGCGGGCGATCGCCGTGGCACCGGAAGGGAAGACGGCGATTACGGGTAGCTTCGACACCAGAGCGATCGTCTGGTCGCTCGAAACCGGGGAAGCGCGCCGGGTGCTGCTCTTCCATGGCGACGAGGTGAATGCCGTTGCGGTCCTCCCCGACGGCAGCTTCGCCACTGCCGGTGCGGATGCCCGCATTGCCATCTGGAAGCCGGGCCGGCAGGCGCCGGTCCGGGTACTCGAGGGGCATAGCGGGCCTGTCACCGCACTCGCCGTATCGCCCGACGGAGCGACCCTCGCCTCCGCCTCCTGGGATACCACCGTCCGGCTCTGGCCGCTCTCGGGCGGTGAAGCGCGCGTGCTCGAAGGCCATGACGGCAATGTCAACGCCGTCGCCTTCCTCGCCGACGGCACTCCCGTCAGCGCCGGATACGACGCCAAGCTGATCTTCTGGCCGCGCGATGCGGGAACGGCGCCACGCCGCATTGCCTTGCCCACGCCACTCAACGCGCTGGTGACCCTGACCGGCGGCCGCAGCGGCGTCGGCGGGGCCGATGGGAAGGTGCGCGTGCTCGATCGCGATGGCACGACCCGATCCGAAGTTCAGGTGGCGCAGACACCGGTGGTCGCGCTGGCTGCTTCGCCCGACGGAAAATATCTCGCCGCCACCGGCATCAGAGGCGCTGTCGTCATTCTCGATGCGGCGAGCCTCGCGACTGTCCACGAACTGAAAAGCCCCGGCATGCCGGTCTGGTCGCTTGCCTTCACGCCGGACGGCAAGACGCTACTGGCCGGCGGCTCAGACCGTGTCGTGCGCCAGTGGGACGTCGAGACCGGAGAGCATATCGGCGCGGTCGCGGCCGGCGAGACCGATCCGCTGGCCGAGTTCGCGGGCGACCCTGGTGCGGAGGCTTTCCGCGCTTGCGTCGCCTGCCATACGCTGGACCCGGAGGACGGCAACCGTGCCGGGCCGACCCTTCACGGCATTTTCGGCCGCAAGATCGCGTCAGTCCCGGGCTATCGCTATTCGCCGGCGCTTCGCGAGATGGATATCGTCTGGACGCCGGAGACGGTGTCGGAGCTTTTCGAGGTGGGGCCGAACACATACACGCCTGGCACCAAGATGCCGGAGCAGACCATCAGCAACACCGAAACCCGCGCTGCCCTCATTCGGTTTCTTCAAAGGGAGACCAAGACCGAGTGACGGCTCAGGACGGCTTGTCGCCCGACGCCTTGCGTTCTCGAAGATAGTCTTCCGTTGTGCGCGGCGCCGGCCTGCCGGGACTGGCATAGGGATCGAACCCTTCGTTCGTCACGGCCTCGACACGGCAATTGTCGCACATCCGCACCACATCGATCCGCTGCGCGTTCTCGCCCGTGAACATCCAGTGCTTGCCTTCGAGCCTGGCGACGATGCGCTCGACCGTGCTCTTGGTGCCGAACGGCTTGCCGCAGCGGATGCAATGGTAAGGCTCTTCCTCCTTCACCAGCCGGCGCGGCGCCCTCCAGGCCTGGAAATCGAGCTGCGGCGCCAGCGTGATCACATGCTCGGGGCAAGTCGCCGCGCACAGGCCGCACTGTACGCAGGCGCTTTCAGCGAAATACAAAGCCGGCTTGTCCTCGCTATCGGAGAGCGCACCCGTGGGACAGGCCGATACGCACGAAAGGCATAGGGTGCAGCCGTCGACGTCGACGTCCAGGCTGCCAAAGGGAGCGCCGGCGGGGAGCGCCACGCGGTCGACCGGCGTTGGTGCCGCGCGATGCAACTCGACCATCGTCGATTCCAGCACGTGCCGTTTCTTGCCGACCGGCAGGAACGTCGAGGGCTGCGTCGGTGCGACGCCGGGGGCCACCTGATCGAGCGCGGACGCAAGGACGTCGGGATCGTCGGCTTCGATCAAACCGCAGGCCTGCGCGCCGTAGCCGAGGGAGTGGGTCAAGAGGTTGGCGATGGTGATGTTTGCCGCGATGCCCGCCGTATCGTGCTTGGGCTTGGCGGGGCCGAGCGCCCCGACCGCGGCCGCCCCCCAGGCTAAGGGCGCGGTCCATGCTTCGACGCCCAGCTGCGTGATCTCATTCACCGCCACCGGCAGAACGTTGGCTGGGAGCCCCGGCCCGAAGCGGGCGAGCGCATCGATCAGCGGCTCACCGTGGGCGGTATCGTGGAACAGCACGATCGGGCCATGACCTCCCGCATGCCGATAGGTGAGGAGAAGCGTCCGCACCCGCCGCAGCAGCGCGTCGGCGGCCGGCAGGGCGTAGGACGCCGCGCCTGTCGGGCACACGGCCGCGCAGTTGCCGCAACCGGCGCAGACTTCCGCGTCGATGGCGACATGATCGCCAGCCGGCGCGATGGCGCCTGTCGGGCACAGGTCGAGGCAGCGCGTGCAGCCGGTAATTTTCGATCGCGAATGGGCGCATAGAGAGGCGGAGAAATCGATGAAGCGCGGCTTGTCGAACTCGCCGACCAGATCGGCGGCCTTCCAGATTGCCTCGGCGATGGACACCCGGTCGCCGGGATCGACCCGGATATAGCCGTCGCGCAGCTCATGCGCCGGGAAAAGCGGCGTGCCGCCGGAAAGATCGAGTACGATATCGGCGTGCGAAACAGCGCCGTCCCGCGAGGCCCCGAACCGCAGCCTGTCGCGCGAAGAGGGCGCCGGCGCGGCGAAATCGTCCACCGTCAGCTCGAAGGCTCCCAGATGGCCGCTCGCATTGCGGATCGTCCCCTTCGCCACGGGGAAATCCCACACGCGGTGCGGCATGACCTCGCCCGGGCGGGAGAGGAGGACGGTCACGTCCAGCTTGTCCGCAAGCTGCCGCCCTGCCTCGATCGCCGTCTCGTCGCGGCCATAGATCAGGATCACGCCGCGGCTGAACAGCGTCACGACCTCCGGTGGATCGGCAGGCTCGGCGGCCATGGCCATGAGCGCGGCGGCTTTCGGACCGGCAGCCGCGCCCGCCTCGGCCCAGCCCGCCGTCTCGCGGATGTTGGCGAACGCCAATTCGCCGCTGAACCCTTGTTCTTCCGCGACTTCTCTAAAGAGCGGCGCCTGCTGGGTACAGCCGATCGTCACCGCGTCGGTGCCGCTCAGGAAGGCTCGCACCCGGTCAAGCTCGGCGCCGCAGAACTGGTTTCCCGTTTCGACCTCAGCGCCCTGGCATCCGCGAGCGACGCTGTCGCCATAGTCCGGCATGCTCCTTTCGCAGGAGCAGACCAGAACCTTTCGCCGTTTTTCCAAGGCCATCTCAACTCCCGTGGCGCATCGCCGCCGATCGGTAGCCGCGCCACTTTAGAAGTATTATAATGATTGGCTGCGGTCATCAACATACGGCTCGAAATGCGCTTGCGCCTATCAGTAACCGACCGGGCCATCGATCTGCCCCCGCCCTACACCCTTGTCCCGCTGCGTGAGGCCGGCGACGCATTCGCGCATGCCTGCGCCATCGCTGGCGATCATGGGGCCGGCACGCTCGTATGGGTCCGCCGCTACGATCTGGTCGAATTCGCCGTGATACTCGAGCCTGAGGAGCCGTTGGCCGAAGCCAGGCGCGCCCTCTATGCAGGCTCGAACGCGCTTGCCGATGCCCTCATCGCCCGCGCGCCGCCGGAATGCACGGTCACCTTCGACTGGCCCGACGCGATCCGCATCGACGGGGCGCTCGTTGGGGGCAGCCGTCTCGGCTGGCCTGATGAGGTGCGCGAGAACGAAATTCCGCCATGGCTCGTCTTTTCCGGCATGATCCGCGCCCTCGTCATGCGCGCCGGCGAGCCAGGTGCGCGGCCGTTCAACGGTGCGCTGGAGGAGGTGGGCTTCGAGGCGATCGATGCCGGCGAAATCATCGAGGGCTTTGCCCGCCATCTGATGCACGGCTTCCACGAATGGAGCGAGGCCGGCTTCGCTCCGGTCGCCAAGCACTGGCTCGACCGCCTGCCCCGGAAGAGCGACCAACGCTTTCGGCTGGCCGACAATGGAGATCTCCTGCTTTTCCGGGCAGTCGATTTGCAGCCCGTCGAACGGCGGAGCCTTAGAAAGGCGCTTGTGACGCCTTCCTGGCTCGATCCTGCCACGGGGGCACCATGGCTATAAGATTGCCGCGCACGATCCGGCTCGATCCTTCGGATACCTTCGTCTACCGGCGCGCGGCGGAGCCGGGAGAATGGGCGGTGACCGGCACCTTCCTCTTCTTCGGCGTCGATACGACCGGGCTGACCGGCAAGGAGCGGCAGGCCTTCCGGGCCGGATTCCTCGGCATCGACAGCTTCGGCTGGTCCACCCTCGCCGTCGTGACGGAAGCGAGCGCCGAGGAGCGCGCATCGGCTATCGAGCGGCTGTCTGAGCAGCTTGTTACCCATTGCGGGGCGCCCGACATGGAACAGGCGCGCGCGGCCGCCGAGGAAGAGATCACCTTCGCGCAGTCGCTCTGCGACCATCCGCCGAACACGCTGCTCGGCATCCACCGCACCAGCGAGGGTGCCGGCGTCCGGGAAACGTTCCGAACCTTGCACCGGAACGCCAGCCGGCTCGATCCCCTCGACGCATTTCGCTTTATCGAGGTCGAGGAGGAGGAGATGCCGGGCGACGAGGTCGACCTCCATGCAATCGCAAGGGAGCGGAAATGAAGGATTTCTGGGTTGCCTCCGGACATCACCTCCTCGACCGGGACGAGGCGGGGCGGCTGCTCGTCACCGATGCATTCCTGAAGGCATATCTCGCGCGGCCGGAGCTTCTGCCGCCCGAAACGGCTTGCGAGGCGGAGCTACGGCTGCACCACGAGCTGTTGATGCATCATCCGCGCCGGCCGGTGACAAGGGAGGAGATCGCCGCGATGGAAGACGCGGATGCGCGCGAGAACTGGACGTTCATGATCGACTTCCGCGACCTGCTTCTTTCCGCACCCACGCTTGAAGCCGCCTACCTGACACTGGCACGCGGCTCGGCAGTGAAAACGCCGCCGCTGTTCATGAACCAGCTTGCCCAGGTGGTGCTGCGCAACGCGCTCGATGGCGAGAAGGACCCGTATGTGCTGCGTGCCGCCGAGCTGTTCTTCCGCCCCCAGCGCGTGACGTTCCATGACGGAACCGTGCTCCTTGCCGACGCCGAATCCGTCGAATTGCACGAGGAGAACCGCCACGCCTCGCCGCTGCTCAACATGCTCGGCGGCCCCGCCGTCACGGAGCTCGACATCCTGGACGATGCAAACGCTGCGACCTATTTTGAGCGCAGCGACGCTTTCGACATGGTGCTCAATCTCGGCGGCAGCGGCGCGGCGCGCCGCGGCCTTGCGACCGCGATGATCGCCTGGATACGCCATCTCCTGGCTCTCGAGGTGGAAATCGAGCCGGTCGATCGGATCGAGGACGAGAACTGGGCGTGGTTCGTCGGCCTCGATGCCGAAGCCACGCGGATCGGCAATGCGCTGTGGAACGGGCGCGAGTTGGAAGGCGAGGCGGCGGAGCGCATCGTCGCCTTGTTCCGGCTCGGCTTCTCTGACATCCGCGAGGCGCCGCCGGAGGTGGGCACCGGTCCCATCTGGCTCATCCTGGCGATGACGCCGGACCGGACGATCCGCATGAAGCCGCAGAACCTTATTGCCGGACTGCCGTACCGGGTTTCGGCCCCGGCGAATTGAGGACGCAAGGCCATGATAAGAGAAGCGATGAAAGTCGGGGCGATCGTCGAGCGGAGGGCTCTGAAGAGCCCGTGGGTCGATCACGCCTGGGTACCTGTTGCCGCGCTGGCCGGCGTGCCCGCCGCCGCGCCCTGGACGGTGTTGCACGAGACGCCGGAGGTCACGCGCTATTATGCCGGGGCGTTTGAACTCGAATTCTTCGCATCCGAGACCGGAATGTATCGCGACAACCTGCGTTCGGGGCAACCGAGCCTCTGGGTCTCGCTCCGCTCTTCCCGCACCCCGCCGGGCATCGCGCTCCACCTCGTGACCGCCGACCCGGCCGAAGCCGAGGCGCTGACGGAGCCAGGCACCGATGTCATCGAGGCCGTCCCGATGCCGCCCGAAATCCAGAACCGGCTTGCCGCCTTCGTCGAGACGCATCACGTCGAGCGCCCCTTCGTCAAGCGCAAGCGCGACCGGGCAGACACCGAGGCCATGGCGAGGAGGGTGCCTGGTCCTCCATTGATGGACAGCAAAAAATGAGCGCCGGGAACGACAATCCCTTTGCCCGTTGGTCGCGCCGAAAGCTGGCGGCGAGGGAAGCCGAAGCTCCGCTCCCTGAGGAAGCGAGACCTGAGGCGAAGGCCCAGGAGGATGCAGAGCGTGGCGATCTGCAGTCCACACCGGCGGAACCGGATGGCGCTGAGCCACCGGAGCCCCTTCCCCGCCTCGAGGACCTTACCGCCGAGAGCGAGGTTACAGCCTTCCTGCGCAAGGGCGTGCCGGGGGCGCTGAGGAACATCGCGCTCAGAAAGATGTGGACGCTCGATCCGGCGATCCGCGACTATGTCGGTCCCGCCGAGTACGCCTGGGATTTCAACAAACCGGGCTCTATGGCGGGTTTCGGTCCGCTGGAGGCGGGCAAGTCGGTGGCCAATTTCCTGTCGAAAGCGGGCAGTTCCGACCCGCAGGACACAGTGGCGGAACCGCAATCGGAGCCGCCTGGGGCAACGACTGCCTCGTCCGACGAGGACGTGGCCGCCTTGCCGGAGACGGAGGCGTCCGTGCCGGCGGCTGAGCCGGCCCAGCCCGCGAACCCGCTGGGAACCTCGCAATCCAACCTTTCGCAAAGCCACGTGGACGAGGCTGCGACTGCCGATAAGCCGGCGCCTGCAGAATCGCCCCGCACATCGGCGGTGTCGCGCCATGGAGGCGCGTTGCCGCGATGAGGCGTGTCGGTTCGAAGTAATTATATTTGACTAATAAAGTCAAGTTTTATGATTTCTGCTGCACATCCCCTTATTGTTCGTTGCCGGCTTCATGTTTACCGGAAAGTTCGGCCGCCATCTCTATCGAAAAACTTTATGTTCTGCTTGCAGGTCGCGGATTTGACCCTTGCAATCGCACCGATGGAGGTTTTTACTACCAGTTGGACGGTGACTCCATTCAGGAGCGTACCGCCAAGGTCGTGACATGGACATGGTCTCAGGTCTGGAGGAAGCGATCAGGAAGGCGGGCGGCGTCGGCGCATTTGCGCAAGCGCTCGGATTGGCGCAGCCTTCCGTATCGGCCTGGCGCTCGATCCCCGCCGAGCACGTGCTCGACGTCGAGGCGCTGACCGGCGTCTCGCGAACGCTCCTGCGCCCCGACCTTTACCCCGAAACGGGCGGAAGTGCCGCGGAAATCGACGACGTCGATATGGCGCGCGCTCAAGAATATGCCCTGCTCGGCTCTCTTCTCCTGCGCGCCCCGGATGCGGATATCCTGGCACGGCTCGCGGGGCTTCAAGGCACGGACACGCCTCTCGGCGCGGCTCATACCGCGCTCAGCCAGGCGGCGAGCGCCGCCTCCCCCGAGGTGCTCAGGCGTGAGTATTTCGATCTCTTCGAAGGGGTCGGACGCGGCGAGCTGCTCCCCTATGCGTCGTACTACCTGACGGGATTCCTCAACGAACGGCCGCTTGCGCGCTTGCGGGGGGATCTCGAGCGTCTTGGTCTGGAGCGCGCAGGGGGCCATTGCGACCCCGAGGACCATCTCGGCACGCTTTGCGAGATCATGAGCGGCCTTGCCGGCGGTCGCTTCACGGCCTCTCCCGACGAGGAGCGCGACTTCTTCGGACGGCATATCGCGCCGTGGGCAGGGCACTTCTTTGCCGATCTCGAGAAGGCGCAGTCGGCGCGATTCTACCGCGCCGTCGGCGCGCTGGGACGGGTTTTCGTCGACATAGAAGCCGAAGGCTTCGCCATGGAGACACGCCGGAGTGCGTAACGGACACGGAAAAACGGGCGTCACACTGGACGGTCCATCAGGGAGGTCAGAGATGCACGACAAGCAACAGACGGCGATCAACCGCCGCAATTTCCTGCGCGCTGCCGGCGGCGCGTCCACCGTCGCCGTCGCCACGGCCGCCGCAACGCTCAACCCGGACGAGGCCCAAGCCTACGATCCCGGCGAGGAGGAGATGGGCCCGCGCTACCAGGAGACCGATCACGTCAAGGCCTTCTACCGTGTGAACGGCTACGAGACGCTGGAGAAGTGAGGGTGCCATGCTGACGAAACGGAAGAATGGCCAAGCGGGCCACACGAGGCTTCAGTCGCTCATCGGTGCGGCCGGCGCGGCTCCCATCGACCGGCGAACCTTCCTTCGGCGCTCCGGTCTTACCGTCGGCGGAATGGCCGCAATCGGCTCATTCCAGCTCGGCACCGTCAGGAAGGCCGAGGCGATCAGCCCGCCACAGCCTGGCGTTCCCATCGAGCTCAGGAAGAGCATCTGCACCCATTGCGCTGTCGGGTGCACCGTTACGGCGGAAGTCCAGAACGGCGTCTGGACCGGTCAGGAGCCGTCATGGGACAGCCCCATCAACCGCGGCTCCCATTGCGCCAAGGGCGCAAGCGTGCGCGAACTCGTACACAGCGACCGCCGGCTCAAATATCCGATCAAGCTGGTCGACGGCCAGTGGACCCGCGTCTCCTGGGACGAAGCGATCGGCGAGATCGGCGACAAGATGATGGAGATTCGCGAGGCCTCGGGGCCGGATTCCGTCTACTGGATGGGCTCTGCCAAGTTCTCCAACGAAGGCACCTACCTGTTCCGCAAGCTCGCCGCCTTCTGGGGAACCAACAACCAGGACCACCAGGCGCGCATCTGCCATTCGACGACCGTCGCCGGCGTGGCCAATACCTGGGGCTATGGCGCGATGACGAACTCCTTCAACGACATCCGCAACTCCAAGACGCTTATCATCATGGGCGGCAATCCGGCGGAGGCGCATCCCATCTCCCTGCAGCACCTCCTGGAGGGCAAGGAGCTCAACCACGCCAACTTCGTCGTTATCGATCCGCGCTTCACCCGCACCGCCGCGCATGCCACGGAATATATGCGCCTCAGGTCCGGCACCGATATCGCGGTGCTGTGGGGCATGCTCTGGCACATCTTCCAGAACGGCTGGGAGGACAAGGAGTTCATCGCCCAGCGCGTCTACGGCATGGACGAGATCCGCAAGGTGGTGGAGCAATATCCGCCGGAGGAAGTCGAACGGATCTCCGGTGTGCCCGGCGAGCAATTGAAGCGCGTTGCCGAGCTGTTCGCCACGCAGAAGCCGGCCACGCTGATCTGGTGCATGGGCCAGACGCAGCACACGGTGGGCACCGCCAATGTGCGCGCAAGCTGCATCCTGTGCCTGGCCACCGGCAATGTCGGCAAGCCCGGCACCGGCGCCAACATCTTCCGCGGCCACGACAATGTGCAGGGCGCAACCGATATCGGGCTCGATGTGGTCACCCTGCCCTTCTATTACGGCCTGACGGAAAAAGCGTGGAACCATTGGGCGCGCGTCTGGGAGGTCGACTACGAGGACCTGCTGTCCCGGTTCGAGTCCAAGGAGATGATGGAAGCGTCGGGCATCCCGCTGACGCGGTGGTTCGACGCGACATTGCTGCCGAAGGACGAGATCGGGCAGAGGGACAATCTGCGGGCCATGTTCGTGCAGGGCCACGCAAGCAACAGTATCACGCGTATTCCCGAGTCGATAAAGGGACTGGCAAAGCTCGACCTTCTGGTCGTGGCCGACCCGCATCCGACCACCTGGGCCTCGCTCGCCGTTCAGGCGGGACGCACGGAGAACACCTATCTCCTGCCGGTGTGCACGCAGTTCGAGACTTCGGGCTCGCGTGTCGCCTCCAACCGCTCGATCCAATGGGGCGAGCAGATCGTCGCGCCCTCCTTCGAGCAGAAGGACGACTATCAGGTTATCTATCGCCTGGCGCAGAAGCTCGGGCATGCCGAGCAGATGTTCAAGAACATCGCCGTCGAGGGCGACCGGCCGGTGCCCGAGGACGTGCTGCGCGAAATGAATCGCGGCGGCTGGTCGACCGGTTATTGCGGTCAGTCGCCCGAGCGTCTCAAGGCGCATATGAAGAACCAGCACAAGTTCGACCTGGTGACGTTGCGCGCGCCGAAGGACGATCCCGAAGTCGGCGGCGACTATTACGGCCTGCCGTGGCCATGCTGGGGCAAGCCGGAACTGCGCCATCCGGGCACCCCGAACCTTTATAATCCGGACCTGCACGTCATGGATGGCGGCAGCCCGTTCCGCGCGCGCTTCGGCGTGGAACGGAATGGCGAGACCCTCCTTGCCGAGGGTTCCTACACGAAAGGTTCGGAGCTTACCGACGGCTATCCCGAATTCACCATGGCCGTCCTGAAGAAGCTCGGCTGGGACGCCGATCTGACGGCGGAGGAACTCAGCGTCATCGAGGGGATCGGCAGCGACATCGACGCGGTTTCCTGGTCGACCGATCTTTCGGGCGGCATCCAGCGGGTCGTGCTGAGCCATGGCTGCCATCCTTATGGAAACGGTAAGGCACGCGCGGTGGCGTGGAACCTGCCCGATCCCATTCCGGTCCACCGGGAGCCGATCTATACGCCCCGGGTCGATCTGGTCGAGAAATATCCGACCCTCCCCGATGCCGTGCAGTTCCGCGTGCCGAACATCGGCTTCACCGTGCAACAGGCGGCCATCGAAAAGGGCGTCGCCAGGGATTTCCCGTTGATCCTCACCTCGGGCCGGCTCGTTGAATACGAGGGCGGCGGCGAGGAAACGCGGTCGAACAGGTGGCTGGCCGAGTTGCAGCAGGAGATGTTCCTGGAGATCAACCCGGCGGACGCCGCCGAGCGCGGCATCTCCGACGGCGGCTGGGTATGGGTGACTGGCGCCGAGAACAATTCGCGCGCCCGGGTGAAGGCCCTGGTGACGGAGCGTGTCGGCAAGGGCGTGGCGTTCATGCCATTCCACTTCGGCGGCTGGTTCCAGGGCGAGGATCTGCGGGGCAACTATCCCGAGGGCACCGATCCTTACGTTCTCGGTGAAAGCGCCAACACCATCACCACCTACGGATACGATCCCGTGACGAACATGCAGGAGCCGAAGGTCACGCTCTGCCAGGTCCAGGCGGCGTGAGTGGGAGGAAAAAATGGCCAGGATGAAATTCCTTTGTGACGCCGACCGCTGCATCGAATGCAACGCCTGCGTCACCGCCTGCAAGAACGAGCACGACGTGCCGTGGGGCATCAACCGCCGCCGTGTGGTGACCATCAACGACGGCAAGCCGGGCGAGCGCTCGGTCTCGATGGCTTGCATGCACTGCACCGATGCGCCCTGCGCGGCGGTGTGCCCGGTCAACTGCTTCTATACGACCGCCGACGCGGTGGTGCTGCATTCGAAGGATTTGTGCATCGGGTGCGGCTATTGCTTCTACGCCTGCCCCTTCGGCGCGCCACAATATCCGCGTACCAGCAATTTCGGCTCCCGCGGCAAGATGGACAAATGCACATTCTGTGCCGGCGGCCCCGAGGCGGATTCCACCGAGGTCGAATATGCGAAGTACGGCGCCAACCGGCTGGCGGAAGGCAAGCTGCCGCTTTGCGCCGAAATGTGCTCGACCAAGTCGCTCCTCGCCGGCGACGGCGAGATCATCGCGGCGATCTACAAGGAACGGGTGACGCAGCGCGGCTACGGCTCCGGTGCATGGGGCTGGCAGACGGCCTACCGCGAAACGATCACGGTCTGACGAAGGGCCGACTCCTCAAAGCGCCACGGGAGGGTTGAGAAAATGCAGGTCTTGAAGCGCGTTCGGCCAATCGGGCCGGTTCTCGCCGCCGTCGTTCTGGCTTTCGGTCTCATCGTCGCTCCGGCGGGAGCGCAGGAGGGCCCATCCGGGAGCAACCCCACCGCGCAGTCGGTGAACGAACAGCAGCTCCTCCAGGAACTGAACAAGATCCAGGGCCGCATCACCATACCGGACGCGAAGGCCGCCACGTTGGAACAGCCGCGCGGCCAAGACTTCCGCAGCTTCCACGAAGGCGCCCTGCCGTGGATCGGCGGGGTCGCCGTGCTCGGAATGCTCCTCGTGCTCGCGCTGTTCTATTTCATCAGGGGCCGCATCCGCACGCGGTCCCAGGAAGCGGGCGTCAAGGTCGTGCGTTTCAATGCTCTCGAGCGCCTGACGCACTGGGTGACGGCCACCGCCTTCATCGTGCTGGCGATCACCGGCTTGAACTTCGTTTTCGGCAAGCGCCTGCTGATGCCGCTCATCGGGCCCGATGCCTTCTCGGCATGGTCGCAATGGGCGAAGTATGCCCACGACTTCTTCTCCTGGGCGTTCATGCTCGGCATTCTGGTCATGGCTGTCCTGTGGGTCTGGGACAATCTTCCCGACCGCTATGACGGCCACTGGCTCAGGGTCGGCGGCGGTTTTTTCGACACGTCGAACAGGACGCACCCTCCGGCTGCCCGGTTCAATGCAGGCCAGAAGCTCATCTTCTGGTCGGTGATCATCGGCGGAATCGCCCTTTCTGTATCGGGGCTCTTCATGCTGTTCCCGTTCGCCTACGCCGATGTGAACGGCATGCAGTTGGCCCAGACGATCCACGCCGTTGTCGGCGTGCTGATGGTGGCCGTCATCATCGCCCACATCTATATCGGCACCTTCGGCATGGAAGGCGCCTACCAGGCGATGGGCTCGGGCACCGTCGATCTCAACTGGGCCAAGGAGCACCACAGCGTCTGGGTGGAGAAGCAGGGCGCCAAGACAGAACCGTCTCAGCCGGCGGCTCCGCCCACACCGGCCGAATAGCAGTTCGCCTACAGCATCAGCCCGAAAACCGGAATCGGTTTTCGGAAAGCACGATGCGTAGATTCAAAGACTTGGAGCGTCCGAACGGACGCACGGCGCTCTAACGCCGCTCACGAGGACGGTTCCTCCGGCTCGGTTGCGGCGGTCGTGCCGCTTCCGGGGTCACCCGTCCAGGCCGAACCCACGAGATTGTGGCCGGGGTCCCCCACCCGCGTGCTTTGCGTGCTGTAGGCTTCCCAGGACGGCCTCTGCTCCGCGCTCATGAAATAGCCAGCGCCGATCGCGATGGCGATGGCGACGACGATTCCCGTCAATACAATACCCATCCCGCTTCTCCCTTCTTCTGTTATTCGAAGCGCCCGCCCGCGCCGGGACCGCCAGCAATCACTGTTGCGGTTGCGTTTGCTGCGCCGGAGATTCCGCGTCGTTCGCCTGCGTTTGATATTGCAGATCGAGCGCCGTCAGCGCGAGCAATGGCGACGGCATGGGGGCGCCGGCAAGCCTGAGCTTCCTGGCTTCTTCCTGGCACGCCGCGATGTCGTTGGCGTCGGCGAGTTGCTCGGCCCTTTCCAGGCTCAGCGGAATCTTTACCTCCGCTTCCGTCGCGGCGGCGGATTGTCCGGCGGATGCGTCCGCCTCGGGCGGATTCCGAACGAAGGCGAGAAGCTCCTGGCAGAGATTGGCCGGTCGCCCGGCCTCGGTCTGTTGAGTGGCCGCCGAATCGGCTGGCGGCGTTGCCGGGGCAGGCGCCGTGTCTGTCTGCGCAAGCGAAGTCGACGCTGCCAAGGCGAAGATTCCCGCGAGAAATATTTTTCTCATCGCATTGATCTCCTTCCTAAAAAAATCTCCGGTTCCGCCGCCGAACGACAGTAGCCGAAAGTGCGGCCAAACGATATAGATCAGCAAAACGAAAGGTGCGCCCGTCCCACCGCCATTCGAGGAGTCATCGCCCCCTCCAGTGGTACGATCCTGACAGATGGTACCCATCTGTCAGGGCAAATCGGCCCACCAGATCAATAGCTTGTGGGCTGACTTCTCCAAACGGATGGGTACCATCTGTTTGGACAGACCACTAGAGGCGATTTCGGCTCCCGTGCCGTACCGGCATGACTTTCACGTTGTCGATGAGCCTTGTTTCTCCCAGCCAGGCGGCCGCAAGCAAGCGCCCCTGCCTATCGGTGGCGCCAAGTGGCTTGAGATCGTCGTCGCCCCGCAATTCGAGATATTCGACCTTGCGGTAGCCCGCGCGGACGATTGCTTCTCTTGCGGTTGCAAGCGCATCATCGACAGGGGCGCCCTCTGTCAGTCGGCCGGACGTGTCGAAAAGGATTTCGGCAAGCATTGGCGCGATCTCGCGCTCCGAAGCCGACAGCCGGACATTGCGGGACGACATGGCGAGACCGTCCGGTTCGCGCACAGTCGGGCAGCCGACGATCTCAATCGGAATGTCGAGATCGCGGGCGAGCCGCCGCACGACGTGGAGTTGCTGGAAATCCTTCTCGCCGAAAAAAGCGAGATCGGCGCCGGACTGGAGGAAGAGCTTCGCGACAACGGTGGCGACGCCGTCGAAGTGGCCCGGCCGGAACGCGCCGCACAGGCCTTCGCTGACGCCGCTTACCGACACCGTGGTGGCGAAGCCTTGCGGATACATCTCGT
Organism: Chelativorans xinjiangensis; assembly: GCF_009812055.1. GTDB lineage: Bacteria > Pseudomonadota > Alphaproteobacteria > Rhizobiales > Rhizobiaceae > Chelativorans > Chelativorans xinjiangense. The sequence goes on from NZ_WQNH01000001.1 coordinate 192,334, forward strand.
CCGCATCCGGGGCATAGAGGATATGCGCTCCCAGCGAAGCCAGCTTGGCGGCATCCTCATCCTCAGTGCGGGGATAGGCGGCAAGATCGCTCGAATTGTTGAACTGCGTCGGATTGACGAAAAGCGTCACGATCACCCGATCAGCCTGGCCTAAGGCCGCGCGTACCAGGCTCAAATGGCCTTCGTGCAGGGCGCCCATGGTCGGGACGACGGCAACGCGATGGTTGTCCTGACGCCACGCCGCGACGGCTGTGCGCAACTCGGCGACAGTCCGGACGATGGGTATGCTCATGCCGCATCTCCCCCGGGAACAGCTTCCGCTTCATCCTTGAAGACATGCTCGGGCGCCGGGAACCGCCGCTCGCGCACTTCCCGGGCATAGGCGGCGATGGCCGCTTCGGCCATCTGCCCCAATTCCGCATAGCGTTTGACGAATTTCGGCTGGAAGGCGGTGAAGAGGCCCAGCATGTCATCCACCACCAGGATCTGGCCATCGCAGGCAGGCGAAGCTCCGATACCAATGGTGGGAATTGCGACCTCTTCGGTGATCCGGCGGGCAAGCGCCTCGGGTATCTTCTCCACCACCACGGAAAATGCGCCCGCCTGCGCAACGGCTTGGGCATCGTCGATGACACGCTCCGCATCCTCGCCTTTGCCCTGGACACGATAGCCACCAAGGGCGTTGACCGCCTGCGGCGTCAGGCCGATATGGGCCATGACCGGAATGCCGCGGTCAGTCAGGAAGCCGATCGTTTCGGCCATACTCTCGCCGCCTTCCAGCTTGACCGCCGCGCAGCCGGTCTCGGCCATCACACGGGCGGCATTGCGGAAGGCTTGTTCGGGGCTTCCTTCATAGGAGCCGAACGGCATGTCCACGACCATCAGTGCCCGCTCCAGGCCGCGCCGCACCGCCTTGCCATGCATGATCATCATGTCGAGGGTGACGCCAAGTGTCGAAGGCAGGCCGTGCAGCACCATGCCGACGCTGTCACCCACAAGCACGATGTCGCAATGCGGGTCGACGAGCCTTGCGACCGGCGTCGTGTAGGCGGTCAGGCAGACAAGCGGAGCCTGGCTCTTCCTGACTGCAATATCCGGCGGAGTGAGGGCGGTGTTTCCTCCCGTAGCGCTCATTACGCCTCCTTCCTTGACGTCAGCGGATGACGCGGCTGTTTCGCATATCCTTGTGCGATTGCGAAGGAGAGAATCGCACTGCACAATGCCGCTTGTTCGCAAATTGCGTTGTAGAGCCGATCGCCGGTGGTGTTTCGCCGGATATCTTCGCCTGATAATCCTCTTTAGGGAGAAACTTCCGTGGCAACAGGGCACGACAACGCAAAATGAATGCCAGCGACACACAACAGCGTCACGAACTGAAGGTGGATCTGGTTGCTGTCGTGGCCGCCGTGATCGACGGTGATCCGCGGGCGCTCACCATCAGGCGGGGCAGCGCCCTGCCCGCCGGTCCTTTCGAACTAGGGCACCGTTCACTGCAAGCGGGGCTCCGCGACTGGGTGGAGCAGCAGACCGGGCACCCGCTCGGCTATATCGAGCAGCTCTACACCTTCGCCGACCGAGACCGCATCGCCGAGGAGCACGCTCGGCGGGCGATATCGATCAGCTATCTTGGCCTCACGCGCGACGAATGGAGCGCGAGCCAGCCTCCCCGCGACTGGCAAAGCTGGTATGGCTATTTCCCGTGGGAAGACCACCGCGCAGGCGCACCCTCGATCATCGCCGACGCCATCCTGCCGCACCTGAAGGCATGGACGGAAGAGGCGGGCGGAACGGCGCGCGAGGAGCGGCGGCAGCGTATCGCCATCGCCTTCGGCGTCGACGACCGGCCGTGGAACGAGGAACTCGTGCTGCAGCGCTACGAGTTGCTCTACGAGGCGGCCCTGGTGGAGGAGGCGCTTCGGGGCCGGGGAGAAGAACACACGCCGCCCGTTCCGGGACGGCCTATGATTGCGGATCACCGCCGCATCCTGGCGACGGGGATCGCGCGGCTGCGCACAAAGATCAAGTACCGCCCGGTGGTGTTCGAACTGATGCCGCCGGTCTTCACGCTGCTGCAACTGCAGCGGGCCGTGGAGGCGCTTGCCGGCAGGCTGGTCCACAAGCAGAACTTCCGCCGCCTTATCGAGCAGCAGGAGCTTGTCGAGGAAACCGGCGAAACCACCTTTGAGACCGGCGGGCGTCCTGCCAAACTGTTCCGCTTCCGCCCGGCCGTGCTGATGGAGCGAACGGCCGCAGGCACGAAATTATCCGTCACACGGGCTTGACTCCTTATGCTCAAGGTAAGCATATGCTCAACTTATACTCAGTCGTAGCATAAGGAGATGGCCATGCTCGACGTCCCGAACCGAACAGACGAACTTTACGAGCGAGTGAAGCGGGTGATCCCGCCGGTCGAGTGGCCGGCATTCGTGGAAGACATCGAGGCCATCCTCGAACTGAAGCGCCGGCGCAACGCCGTCATCCTGGCGCACAACTACCAGACGCCGGAGATATTCCACTGTGTGGCCGACATCGTGGGCGACAGCCTGGCGCTTGCCCGCAAGGCCATGGAAACCGAGGCCGATGTCATCGTGCTCGCCGGCGTCCATTTCATGGCCGAAACCGCGAAGCTGCTCAACCCGGACAAGACGGTGCTCACTCCGGACATGGAGGCGGGGTGCTCGCTTGCAGAGTCCATCACGGCCGAGGATGTGCGCCTGATGCGCCGGCGGTTCCCGGGGGTTCCTGTCGTCACCTATGTCAACACGTCGGCTGTGGTGAAGGCGGAGTCCGACATCTGCTGCACCTCCGGCAATGCGCGGGCAGTGGTGGAATCCCTCGGCCGCCCGCGCGTCATCATGCTCCCCGACGAATATCTGGCGAAGAACATCGCCGCGGAGACGGATGTCGAGATCATCGCCTGGAAGGGCCGTTGCGAGGTGCACGAGCGCTTCACCGCCGAAGACATCCGCGACTTGCGGGAGGCTCATCCTGGCGTGTTGGTGCTCGCACATCCCGAGTGCCCGCCGGAGGTGGTTGCGGAGGCGGATTTCTCCGGCTCCACTGCCGCCATGTCGGATTATGTGGGGCGCGAGAAGCCGCAGCGCGTGGTGCTGATGACGGAATGCTCCATGAGCGACAACGTGGCCGTGGCGCATCCGCAGATCGAGTTCGTCCGCCCATGCAATCTCTGCCCGCACATGAAGCGCATCACGCTTGCCAATATCCGCACAGCTCTTGAGGAAAACCAGCACGAGGTGACTGTCGCGCCCAAGGTGGCGGAGCGCGCCCGGCGCGCGGTCGAGCGGATGCTGGCCATATGAGGCAGAGCATCGATGTCCACGATCTCGGCGGGCGGCCGCTGATCGTCGGCGCGGGTATCGCCGGGCTGATGACGGCGCTGCATCTGGCGCCGGAGCCCGTCCTGATCCTGTCCAAGGCACGGCTCGGAGAGGAAGCGTCGAGTGCCTGGGCGCAGGGCGGTCTTGCCGCGAGCCTCGGGCCCGACGACAGCTCCGACCTTCACCTGGCCGACACGCTCGCCGCCGGCGATGGGCTTTGCGATGCACAGATCGCGGAGAAGGTGGTCCGCGCGGCACCGGCGGCCGTCGAAGCGTTGGCAGGCTTCGGCGTGCGCTTCGACAAAGCGGCGGACGGCACGCTGCTGTTCGGCCTGGAGGCAGCCCATCGCCGCCGCCGCATCGTCCATGCCGGAGGGGACGCCACCGGCCGCGAGATCATGCGGACGCTCATCTCTGCCGTCCGCCGAACGCCATCGATCACCGTGCTCGAAGGCATCGAGGTACGGCGGCTATTGGTGGACGATGGCGCCGTGTCCGGCGTTCTTGGTGTCGGCTCTTCCGGTCCGGTGCTGTTCACCACCGGCCGCGTGGTGATCGCCACGGGCGGCATCGGCGGCCTCTTTCACGACACCACAAACCCTTCCGGCTCCTTCGGCCAGGGCCTGGCGCTGGCGGCACGCGCCGGCGCGGAATTCGCCGATCTGGAGTTCGTCCAGTTCCATCCGACCGCCCTCGATGGACATGACAGGCCGATGCGGCTCGTCAGCGAGGCCGTACGCGGAGAAGGCGCGATCCTGATCGATGAAACTGGCCGCCGCTTCCTTGAGGCGGTACCGGGTGCGGAGCTTGCCTCGCGCGACGTCGTGGCGCGCGCGGTGGCCGCGCATCTTGCCAAAGGCCATCGCGTTTTTCTGGACGCGCGGGAGAAGCCCGGCGCCGCCTTTGCCGCGCGCTTTCCCGCAATCGCCGCGGCGTGCCATGCGCGCGGCATCGACCCGTCGCGGGAGCCGATCCCGGTCCGACCCGCCGCGCATTATCACATGGGCGGGATCGCCGTGGACATAAACGGGCAAAGCTCGGTTCCTGGCCTTTGGGCCTGCGGCGAGGTGGCCTGCACCGGCCTTCACGGCGCCAATCGGCTCGCCAGCAACTCGCTCACCGAAGCCGCCGTTTTTTCCCGCTGGGTCGCGGAAAGCGTAGGCGGTGCGACGATGCGATCAAGCCTCCAGCCGGTCTCCGTCCCCGTACCCTGCGCGGCAGATCCCGCGACGCTGCGTTGCGTCGTCTCCCGCGTCCTCGGCGCCGTCCGCGACGGGGAAGCCTTACTGGATGCCATCCCTCTTCTTCTTTCCCTGGCCGACCGCCAGGGCCCCGCTTCCGATCCCGCTGCAATCGCGCTGATGATCGCCGTTTCCGCCCTCATGCGGAAAGAAAGCCGAGGTGCTCACTTCCGCTCCGATTATCCATGCCGGAGCGAGCGCGCCCGGCACGCGCGCCTCACCCTCGATCAGGCGTTCGAGGCCGGACGCGGTCTGATCCCCGAACCCGCCCTCGCATCGGCCCGGAGTGCATGATCCATGGCTATCCCTCCCCTTCCCTCGATCCTGTTCGAGCCCCTGGTCCACTCCGCGCTAGCGGAGGATCTCGGCCGCGCCGGGGATCTTACTGGCGATGCAGTCGTCCCCGCCGGCCTCCACGCCGAAATGACGTTCGTCGCCCGTCAGCCCGGCGTCATCGCCGGGTTCGATCTGGCCGCGCTCGCCTTCCGCCTCATGGACCCGGCGATCGCGCTGCGGATCGCGCGGCCGGACGGCAGCGCAGTCGACGCGGGCGAGGCGATCGCCATTGTGAGCGGGCCCGCGCGCGGCCTTCTTTCCGCCGAGCGCACCGCGCTCAACTTCCTTTGCCATTTGAGCGGCATCGCCACGGCAACCGCGGTGATGGTCGAGGCCGTGAAAGGGCACAAGGCGAAGATCGTCTGCACGCGCAAGACGACGCCGGGACTGCGCGCGGTGGAAAAATACGCTGTGCGCGCCGGCGGCGGTTCGAACCACCGCTTCGGCCTCGACGATGCGATCCTCATCAAGGATAATCACATCGCCATCGCCGGCGGTGTCCACTCCGCGGTCGAGCGGGCGCGCGCGCATGCCGGCCACATGGTCAAGATCGAGGTGGAGGTCGATACGCTCGACCAGCTCGAAGAGGCACTCTCGCTCCGTGTCGATGCGGTGCTCCTGGACAATATGACACCGGACGAGTTGGCACACGCGGTGCGCCTGGTCGGCGGGCGCGCGGTCACGGAGGCCTCCGGCCGCATCACGCCGGAAACGGCCTCGGCAATAGCCGCATCCGGCGTGGACCTCATCTCCGTCGGCTGGATCACCCACAGCGCGCCGGTACTGGACATCGGGCTGGACGTTTTGGCGAAGGGATAGCCGGAAGCCACGGACGCGGCATTTGCACTCCGACCAAGCGAACCGCCCGGGCCAAACCGCTTGACAAGCGGGGGAGTATTTCTTCTACACTGAAACGATCACCAGGGGGGCCCGGACAACGGGCTGAGATACCGCTGGCCTAGCGCAGCGCGGTGACCCTTTGAACCTGATCCAGTTCATACTGGCGTAGGGATGGTGCGACGGCTTTTCAAAGGATCGCCCGATCCGAATCCTGGATCCGAAGACCCGCAGTCAGAAAAGCCTTTTCCTCATCCTCGGCAAGAACTGGGTCTCCTGTGCACACGCAAAGGAGCCTCGTCATGGATGCCCGGAATACTCAGAAACCCGAAGTCACCACCGGTTCACTCCCCGCCTCGCGGAAAGTCTACAAGCCCGGCACGCGCTATCCCGACCTGCGCGTACCCTTGCGCGAGATCGCCGTGCATCCGACGGCCGGCGAGCCACCGGTCACGGTCTATGATCCCTCCGGTCCCTATACGGACACGGAGGCCGGGATCGATATCGGGGCGGGCCTGCCGCGGCTGCGTGAGGCGTGGATTACGGCGCGTGGCGATATCGAGCGCCGCGACGGCCGCGCCGTCAAACCGGAAGACAACGGCTTTGTCACCGGCGATCGGCTGACGCCGGAATTTTCCGTTCGCCACCGTCCCCTGCGCGCGAAGAGCGGAAAGGCAGTCACGCAGCTTGCCTATGCGCGGGCCGGCCTCGTGACGCCGGAGATGGAGTTCATCGCGATCCGTGAGAACCTGGGCCGCGAGAACCTGGGGCGCGAGCGGTTGAAACAACAGCGCGACGGCGAGAGCTTCGGCGCCGCCATTCCCGATTACGTGACGCCGGAATTCGTGCGCGACGAGGTGGCGCGCGGGCGTGCCATCATCCCCGCCAACATCAACCACCCCGAATGCGAGCCGATGATCATCGGCCGCAACTTCCTCACCAAGATCAATGCCAATATCGGCAATTCCGCCGTCACCTCTTCCATGGCCGAGGAGGTGGAGAAGATGGTGTGGGCGATCCGCTGGGGTGCGGACACGGTGATGGACCTCTCCACCGGCCGCAACATCCATAACATCCGCGAGTGGATCATCCGCAATTCCCCGGTGCCGATCGGCACGGTGCCGATCTACCAGGCGCTCGAGAAGGTGGGCGGCATCGCCGAGGACCTTAGCTGGGAGGTCTATCGGGATACGCTCGTCGAGCAGGCCGAGCAGGGCGTTGACTATTTCACCATCCATGCCGGGGTGCGGCTGCACTATATCCCGCTCACCGTCGACCGGGTGACCGGCATCGTCTCCCGAGGCGGCTCGATCATGGCCAAATGGTGCCTGCACCATCACCGCGAAAGCTTCCTCTACGAGCATTTCGAGGAGATCTGCGACATCTGCCGTGCCTACGACGTCTCCTTTTCGCTGGGCGACGGACTGCGCCCCGGCTCCATCGCCGACGCCAATGACGCGGCACAGTTCGCCGAGTTGGAGACGCTGGGAGAGCTCACGAAGATCGCCTGGGCCAAGGACTGCCAGGTGATGATCGAGGGGCCGGGCCATGTTCCCATGCACAAGATCAAGGAGAACATGGACAAGCAGCTCGCCGTCTGCGGCGAAGCGCCCTTCTATACGCTGGGGCCGCTCACCACCGACATCGCGCCCGGCTACGATCACATCACCTCCGGCATCGGCGCGGCCATGATCGGCTGGTTCGGCACGGCCATGCTCTGCTACGTGACGCCGAAGGAGCATCTGGGCCTGCCCGATCGCGACGACGTGAAGACGGGTGTCATCACCTACAAGATCGCCGCCCACGCCGCTGATCTCGCCAAGGGACATCCGACGGCACAGGTGCGCGACGACGCGCTGTCGCGCGCGCGCTTCGAATTCCGCTGGGAGGACCAGTTCAACCTCTCGCTCGACCCCGAGACGGCGCGCGCCATGCACGACGAGACGCTTCCGAAGGAGGCGCACAAGGTTGCCCATTTCTGCTCCATGTGCGGTCCGAAATTCTGCTCCATGCGTATCTCCCATGACATCCGCGCCGAGGCGCAGAAAGAAGGCATGGCGGCGATGGCGGAAAAGTACCGCGCCGGCGGCGACCTCTACATGCCTGTCGAGGAGATCGAGGCCACGACGGCGGATGCCGCCCCATTTTCCGGACGCGAGGGGTAGGCCGTGCGTGTCCTGGTGAAGGGAGCGGGGGTGGCAGGCCTTACCGTTGCCCATGAGCTTGCCCGGCGCAAAGCTGCCGTCACCGTCACCGAGATCCGCGCCGGCATCGGCGGTAATGCCTCGTGGCTTGCAGGCGGCATGCTCGCCCCATGGTGCGAACGCGAGAGCGCCGAGGAGGCGGTGGTCACGCTCGGGCGCGACGCCGCCGACTGGTGGAGCGCGGCCCTGCCCGGCCATGTAAAGCGGGCGGGAACGCTCGTCGTGGCGCATCCCCGCGAGGCCTCGGAGCTGAAGCGCTTCTCGCAGCGGACGGAGAACCACCGCTGGCTGGCGGAAGACGCGATCGCCGAACTCGAGCCCGACCTTGCCGACCGCTTCCGACAAGGTCTCTTCTTTGCCGAGGAAGCGCATCTCGATCCTCGGCGGGCGATGGAGGCGCTCGTCGAAAAGCTCTCCGCGATGGGCGTCACCTTCCTCTTCGGCGTCGGGCAGCCTGCCCTTTCCGGCTTCGACCGCGTGATCGACTGCACCGGAATAGCGGCCCAGGACCTCGACCTGCGCGGCGTGCGCGGCGAAATGCTGGTTCTGCGCACATGCGACGTCGGTCTTGCGCGGCCGGTGCGGCTCCTCCACCCGCGCCATCCGATCTATGTCGTTCCGCGCGCCGATCACCACTTCATGGTCGGGGCGACCATGATCGAAAGCGACAATGACGGCCCGATCACCGCCCGCTCGGCCATGGAGTTTCTCAACGCGGCCTACGCGCTCCACCCCGCCTTCGGCGAGGCCGAGATCACCGAGACGGGCGCGGCACTGCGGCCGGCCTATCGCGATAATCTCCCGCGCGTCCGCCTCCGCGAGGGGACCGTCACCGTCAACGGTTTCCACCGGCACGGCTTCCTGCTCGCCCCGGCAATGGCAAAGCAGGCGGCCGAACTTGTCTTCGCATCCGCAAGCAACACGGAGTCCGAACATGAAGCTGATCGTCAACGGCGAAGCGCTTGAGGCCTCGGCGGCGACACTCGCCGAGCTTCTCGCCGAACTCGACTACGAGGGAGCCTGGCTCGCTACGGCCGTCAACGGCGAACTCGTGCAGGCGGGAGAGCGGCAGGTTTGCCGGCTGCGCGACGAGGACCGCATCGAGATCCTCTCGCCGATGCAGGGGGGATGACCCGATGCTGACATGCTACGGTGTGGAGCTCGCCTCGCGCCTCTTCCTCGGTACCGCGCAATATCCCTCGCCTGCCATCCTCGCCGAGGCCGTGCGGGCCTCGGGCACGGAGGTCGTCACCGTATCGCTGCGCCGCGAGGCGGCGGGCGGCGTCTCGGGCGGGCGCTTCTGGGAGTTGATCCGCGCGTTCGGCGTGCGCGTCCTGCCCAACACGGCCGGCTGCCATTCGGTCAAGGAAGCGGTCACCACGGCCCGGATGGCGCGGGAGGTCTTCGCCACGGACTGGATCAAGCTGGAGGTGATCGGCAACCACGACACCCTGCAGCCGGACGTCTTCGGGCTCGTCGAAGCCGCGCGCATCCTCTCCGGGGAGGGCTTCTGCGTCTTCCCCTACACGACCGACGATCTCGTGGTCGCCGAGCGGCTGATGGAGGCCGGCTGCAGGGTGCTGATGCCGTGGTGTGCGCCCATCGGCTCTGCGGCAGGACCGCTCAACGTCCGGGCGCTCGGGTCGCTGCGCGCGCATTTTCCCGACACGCCCCTTATCGTCGATGCCGGCCTTGGCCGCCCCTCCCACGCTGCCGCCGTCATGGAGCTCGGTTTCGACGCCGTGCTTCTCAACACGGCGGTCGCCAAGGCCGGTGACCCCGCGGCCATGGCGCGCGCCTTCGCCTGCGCCGTGGAGGCCGGCTTCGATGCCTTCCACGCCGGCATCGTCGAGCCCAGGGAGACGGCCGTACCGTCGACGCCGGTCATCGGCCAGGCGGTGTTCTCGTGAAACTCGATGCATTCTACCTCATCGCCGACAGCGCCGCCTGGGTGGAACGGCTCGTGCCGCTCGGGGTGAAGCTCCTGCAGTTGCGCATCAAGGACATGGAGGAGTACCGGCTGCGTAAGGAAATACGCACCGCAAAGGCAATCTGCGCTGCCCATGGCTGCACACTTGTGATCAACGACCACTGGCAGCTGGCCATCGAGGAGGGTTGCGATTGGATCCATCTCGGCCAGGAAGACCTTGCTACCGCCGACAGGGCGGCGATCCGTGCGGCAGGCCTCAGGCTCGGGCTCAGCACCCATGACGAAGCGGAGCTTGCCACCGCGCTCGCCGCTTCGCCCGACTATGTCGCGCTCGGGCCCATCTATCCGACCATCCTGAAGAAGATGAAATGGGCGCCGCAGGGCCTCGACCGCATCACCGAGTGGAAACGCCGCGTCGCGCCGCTGCCGCTTGTCGCCATCGGCGGCCTGACGCCGGAACGCCTTCCGGGGGTCTTCGAGAAAGGTGCGGATACGGCTGCCGTCGTCACCGACATATTGCTGCACTCCGATCCGGAGGCGCGGACCCGCGCGTGGATCGATGCGACCGCGCCATGGCGATGACGGCTCCGCGTGTCCTGGTGGTCGCCGGCTCCGATTCATCGGGCGGCGCCGGTCTGTCGCGCGACATCGAGGCAATCGCCGCTTTCGGCCTGCACACCGCCCTTGCCGTGACCGCGGTCACGGTGCAGACGCATCGGCAGGTTCTAGCCGTGGAAGCCATGCCGCCTGCCCTCGTCGCCGATCAGATGCGTGCCGCGCTGGGGGCCAACCCGGTCGGCGCGATCAAGATCGGCATGCTCGCCAGGAAAGGCACCATCGAGGCGGTGGCATCGGTCCTGCGCGCATATCCCCATGTGCCGGCGGTTCTCGACCCCGTGCTCGCAGCATCCTCCGGCGGAGCACTGCTGGAGCCGGATGCGGTCGCCGCGCTGACGCACGACCTGATGCCGCTTTGCCGACTGACCACTCCAAATCTTCAGGAGCTGGCCCTGCTTGCCGGCTCTCTATCGGTTCGGGGTGAAGAGGAGGTGCTATGCCAGGGCAGGAATCTGCTCGACGCTGGCGCGCCGGCGGTGCTGATCAAGGGCGGACATGGGTCGGGGAAGTGGTCGAGCGATATCCTTCTGCGGCCGGATAGCGAACCGGTTCGGTTCGAGGCGCTTCGCCTGAACCGCAGACTGCGGGGAACGGGTTGTATGCTTGCAAGCGCAATCGCGGCGCTTCTGGCGCTTGATGCAACGCTGGAAGAAAGCGTGCGGAGGGCCAAGCAATTTGTCCACGATCATATTGGCCGAGCCGAGGAGACCGCCGGCTGAAGCAGGCCTTCGCGCGCAGGCGATCGTCCAGGAAAATCAGGGTGCGTATAGAACCTTTGACGCTCACTCATTCGCATCGATCCGACAACCGCATTGAGACGTCCGCGGGTTAGGGAGAAATTCGTTCTCCTGTACGCGGTTTAAGCAACATGCAATTGTCCGTGGAGAGCCCTTCGCAGGTTCCGGAGCCTTGCCCAAACGCCCGTTAGCCTTAGATTTCCGGACCATTCGGCGCTTGCCGCCAACACATGCAACGGGAATGACGACAATGAATTGGCTGAAGACCCTCCTCGCCGCCTTTGCCCTGCAAGCGGCGGCCCTCTCATTCGCCCATGCGGAGCTTGCAGATGTGAAGGCCGCGGGCGTGCTGCGGATCGGAACAGAAGGAACCTACGCGCCCTTCACCTTCCACGACGGTTCCGGCGACCTGGTCGGCTTCGACGTCGAACTCGGACGGGAGGTAGCCAAGCGCCTTGGGGTGGAGGCTGAGTTTCTCGAGGGCCGCTGGGACGGTCTCATCGCAGGGCTCGATGCGAACCGCTACGACGCCGTCATCAACCAGGTCGGCATCACCGAGGAGCGCAAGGCGAAGTACGATTTCTCCGATCCCTACATCGCCTCCAAGGCGGCGCTCATCGTGCGTGAGGACAATGACGAGATCGGCAGCTTCGCGGACCTGAACGGCAAGAAGTCCGCCCAGTCGCTGACAAGCAACTATGCGAAGATGGCCGAGCAGGCGGGCGCCGAACTGGTTGCCACCGAAGGCTTCGATCAGGCGGTCCAGCTTGTCGTCAACCGCCGGGCGGATGCGACGATCAACGACAGCCTGTCCTTCTACGACTTCAAGAAGCAGCAGCCGAACGCACCGGTGGAGATCGCCGCGACCGAGGACGAGGCGAGCTACTCGGGCATCATCGTCAGGAAGGGCCAGCCGGAACTCGTTGCCGCAATCAACAATGCGCTCGAGGAGATCAAGGCCGATGGCACGTACCAAAGGCTTTCCGAGAAGTATTTCGGCGTGGACGTTTCCGAATAGGCGGATAGTCTCGACACGAGCGAGCGGGGCGGATTTTCAAGGTCCGCGCCCCGCTTGCCTTTTGAAGGAGGTTCCCGTGCCGCATTGGCTCGACCTGATGCTGTCCTCGCTTGGCCCGCTGCTTCTGGCCGGCTTGCGCTTCACCGTGCCGTTGACGCTGCTGTCGTTCGCTCTCGGCCTGATGCTCGGGCTGGTCGTGGCAGTGGTGCGGCTGTTCGCGCCGGCACCCTTTGCCGCGGCTGTGCGCTTTTACGTCTGGATCTTCCGCGGGACACCGCTTCTGGTGCAGCTCTTCCTCATCTTCTATGGGTTGCCCAGCGCCGGCATCGTGCTTGATGCCTTTCCGGCAGCGCTCATCGGATTTACGCTGAACATTGGCGCTTATACGTCGGAGACGATCCGCGCGACCATCTCCTCCGTGCCGAAAGGTCAGTGGGAGGCAGCGTACTCGATCGGCATGAGTTGGAGCCAGGTGATGCGCCGCACGATCCTGCCGCAAGCCGCGCGCGTGGCCGTGCCGCCACTGTCGAACACCTTCATTTCGCTGGTGAAGGACACCTCGCTGGCAGCCGCCATTACTGTACCGGAGCTGTTCCAGGCCGCGCAGCGCATCGTGGCGACGACGTACGAACCGCTGATCCTCTATATCGAGGCGGCACTGATCTATCTCCTGTTGAGTTCGGTGCTGTCGCAGCTCCAGGTGCGTCTGGAACAGCGTCTCGGCCGCTATGGTGGTTTTCTGGAGGCGCGGGCATGATCGAGCTCACCGATATCGAAAAGCGCTTCGGCGACAATCTCGTTCTGAAGGGCGTCAGCCTGCGGATTCCCGAAGGCTCCGTCACCGCCCTGATCGGCCCCTCGGGCGGCGGGAAAAGCACGCTGCTTCGCTGCATCAACCTTCTCGAGATTCCGACCTCCGGAAAAGTTCGCGTCGGCGAGGAGGCGCTTGAATTCCACCCCGGCATGAAGCTTGGCTGGAAGGATATAAGACGGCTGCGCAGCCAGACCGGTATGGTCTTCCAGAATTTCCAACTGTTCCCGCATCGCACCGCGATCGAGAACGTGATGGAAGGGCTGGTCACCGTGCTCAAATGGCCGAAGGCGAAGGCGCGGGAGCGCGGCATGGCACTGCTTGAGAAGGTCGGCCTCGCTCAGAAGGCCGACGCATGGCCGGCGACGCTCTCGGGCGGCCAGCAGCAGCGCGTCGCGATCGCCCGTGCGCTCGCCCTTTCGCCGCGGGTGCTTTTGTGCGACGAGCCGACCTCGGCGCTCGATCCGGAACTTGCCGGCGAGGTCGTGGAGGTCCTGACCCAGCTTGCGCGCGAGGGAACGACCATGGTGATCGCCACCCATGACCTGCGTCTTGCCTCGCGCATTGCCCAGCAGGCCGCCTTCCTCGATGCCGGCTCCATTGTCGAGATCGGTTCCGCGCAGCACATCTTCGCCAATCCCGAACGCGAGCGTACCAAACGCTTCGTGGCGACGTTGCTGCAAGATGCGAACGGGCAGTAGCTAACAGTCGGCGCTCGGCTTGCCGGCGCTGCGTCGCGCCCAATTCCAAGTCTCTGATCCCCGCCCGAACCGCGATGGAGTTGATGCGGACGTCAGGCAATGCCACCTGACAGCAAAAGCCTTAGACTTCTTCGAGCGACCCCTGGCTTTCGTCGGCAGGTCCGTCTTGGGCGACCCTGGATTTGCGTTGGCGCTTATGCGCCGGCCCGTCGGCGTTACGCTTGCGGCTTTTCTCTCCGGTGCGCGATGCGCCCACCACTGGTGTCGCCTGTGCCGGAGGCGAGGTCTTGCCCTCCGGCAGGTGGAGCGTGACCTGCGGAAAGGGTATCTCGATGCCGCGCTCGTCGAACACCTCCTTGAGGATTTCATTATAGGCGCGCCCCAGCGTCCACTGCTGGCCGGCCGTTGTCTTGATACGGGCACGAACGACCACGGCGGAATCGGCGAACTCGGTCACTCCGTGCATTTCCAGATCGTCGATGATATGCTCGCCGAACTCCGTCTCCTTCAGCCGCTCGAAGGCGTCCCGCATCGCCTGCTTCACATTGGAAATATTTGCTCCGTAGCTCACGCCGATGGCGGCCACGTGATAACTGAAGTTTCTCATGAAGTTGGCCACGGATTCGACGGATGAGAATGGGATCAGGTGATAGGCGCCGTCGACCGTACGCAGCGATACCGACCGGATCGTCAGCCGCTCGACAACCCCGGTGATTCCCCCCACGGTGACCATGTCGCCTTCATTCATCGCGTTCTCGAATTGGATGAAGGCGCCGTTGATGACGTCCTGCACCAGCTTCTGCGAGCCGAAGCCCACCGCCAGGCCAATGATGCCGGCGCCGGCAAGCAGCGGTCCGACGTTGACGCCGAGCTGGGTCAGCACCAAGAGCAGGATGACGATGCTGAATACGATCGTGAATGCGTTGCGGAACAACCCCAGAAGGGTCCGCTCGCGCGGGCTCGGCATGCGGCCGTAGGTTGGGTTTAGCCGGTATTCCACCCAGGACTGGACGGCAAGATGCACAAGGCCACCGGCTAAGAGGATAAGGAACGCGGCGATCACCGAAGTCACAACCCTCTGGCCGAACTCGCTTGACAGCCAGCCGATGAAGTCGGCCAGCCGCCAGATCTGTGCGATAGCGAGCACGACGGTGACCATGACGAGGCCACGGATGACCCGCAGGACGTTCGGTACAAACGCGTTGAGCCGCTGCTCAAGCAGCGGCAGCCGCGCCTTGATGTCGGCCGGCAGATGCATGCCGCCAGTGGCGACCCGCACCACGACCACGCTTAGCGCAACACCGATGGCCATCGCGACAAGCGATTGAACGGTTGCCAGCAGAACGAACGGGAGGGCCGCCTCCCGGTTGGCAAGCCACAGCACGAAGATGAGCGTGAGATAGCCGATCGCCACGATGTGCCAGAAAGTGGCGACGCCGGACAGGATCCGCACGAGAGGTTCCGCCTCCCCGCGCTCGGCATAACGGCCCAGCCGGGCGCGCACGGCGTCGCGGTTCTGCAGGATGATGACCCATGCCATTGCAAGGGCACAGAACAGCACGAAAACACGGACCGCCTCGGCCGCGCTGCTTGACACGTTCGTTGCAAGAAGCGGCGCGACGAAAAGGAAAGTATAGCCGATAGCGCTGACGAGGCGGCTCAGCCAGAAGTACCAGTAGGCTGCCGTTGTATCGTCGATGCGCCCGAGGCGCAGCGCCGGCCACCGCGGCGCGAGCAGGATGCGAGCGGCCACCTTGGCAAGCTCTATGAACAGGAAGGCGTTGAGAAAAAGCGTCCGGCTGTTCCCCGCCTGGATGCCAGTATAGAAGGCCGGCAGGTATCCCATCACCCAAGCGCCGAGGACGGTGAGAAGGTCCGCCCCCGCGGACAATCCAATGATCCCGGTGTGCCGGATAATGCCCGCGCCTTCCGCTGCGCCAGCAAGCACACGTTGAAAGCGCCTGAAGGCAAGCCGCAGCATGAAATAGGCGGCAAAAGTGATCGTAACGACCAGAAGGACGCTACGCACCGAATTCCAGAGGCCGCTCACGCTGATGGTGGCGGCACCCGAAACGACCGCACCCAGGTGATCTGCGAGCCGGATGATGGTGCCGATTAGCTCCGCACTGCCTTCCACCGCGCTGCCGGTATAGGCGGTGATCCGGTCCAGGATGGTCATTTCGGGCGCAGTCTGCGGCGATGACTCATCCCCTTGCGCCTCCGGGATTCCGGCACGCATCCTTTCGATCAACTGCCCGCGGGCTTCATCGTTCTCAAGGACCCGGATAAGCGCTTCGACATCAGCACCCACTTGAGTGGTCTGAGCGGCGCTCTGTCCATTAGCCGGCTGTGCCACAGCCGGGGTCGAGGCGACCAGTAGCAAGAGAAGGGCGAGCAGCCGCATATTTTTACCTCTGGGCAGAGTTTGGGGGGACCAGATTGGTACAGTACGACGCTGAATTATTTCTGATCACTCTGAGTCGAGATGTGTGTCTTTTTTCTTAACCGATGTTAAGACACCTTTCTTAACCGAAGTTAAGACACCGCGCTCTGATACATTGAGGTCTACGCGAACGGAGCGGCCGACCTGAACGATCTCGGCCTGCCGGAGAATCCGGCGTTCATCGAGCTGTTGCCGGTCCTTTTTTCAGCAGGAGTGTGGTTTTTTTTGGCTTTTGTTCTTCAGTTCATGGTTTCGCGTATTTCCCGCGAGCGATTTCTCCATCCTTACGCGACCGAAGCGGGTTCCGTTCGGAAACCGGAGCGCTATGGTTAACTCCAAGACGCTCCGCGCTCCCTGGCCGAGGAGATGCGAACCAAAAGCCCTGGGGAGGCCTTATCGCGCCGCGATCTTCACGTCGCCGAACGTGACGTTTCGTGTCATCGGCCGGGCCAGAAACTCATGCGGGAAGCCAAGGTCGATCGCGCTTACCTCATCCAGACGGGCTCGCTGATCGTCGGTCAAGGTCACGTCAAGGGCGCCAAGGTTGTTCTCGAGCTGCGCCAAGGTCCGCACGCCCATGATCGGAGACGCGACCGACGGATTTAAAAGCGTCCAGGCGAGCGCCACCTGTGACGGAGATTTGCCGGCTTCGATGGCGACCGCCTTGACCACGTCCGCGATTGCCAGGCCCCGCTCGCTGAGCGCGCCATTGGCGGCGGCAACGTTCTTGCGCGTGCCGACGGCGGAAGCACTGCCGGTGCCGATTTCGAGGTCAGCTTTGCTGTATTTGCCGGTCAAAACACCGCTGGCAAGCGGCGACCACGGGATCACGCCAAGCCCCATCTCGCGCGCCATGGGGATAAGATCACGCTCCACGGTTCGCCCGATGAGGCTATATTCGATCTGCAGGGCGACGAGCGGGGCCCAGCCGCGCAGGTCGGCGATCGCCTGCATGCGCGAAACCTGCCAGGCCGGTGTGTCGGATATACCGACATAGACAACCTTGCCCGCGCTGACGAGATCGTCCATGGCGCGCAAAATCTCTTCCACCGGCGTCGTGAAGTCCCACACGTGAAGGTAGAGAAGGTCGATATAATCGGTCTTCAGCCGTTCCAGGCTCGCCTCGACGGAACGCACCATGCTCTTGCGGTGGTTGCCGCCGGAATTGGGGTCGCCCGGCCGGGAGGACAGGGTATATTTGGTGGCGATCACCAGGCTGTCGCGTTTTTCCCTCGCGAATTCGCCGATGAAGCGTTCCGACGTGCCGTTCGTGTACTGGTTGGCGGTATCGATGAAATTGCCGCCACGGTCGACATAGGTGTCGAAGATGCGACGCGCTTCGTGCTCGTCGGCACCCCAGCCCCAGTCGGTTCCGAAGGTCATCGTACCGAGTGCAAGGGGGGAAATCCGCAGGCCGGAGCGGCCGAGAAGGCGGTAGGTGTCCAAGGAAGGGGATGTGCTCATGGTCATCTCCGGTTAATGAGGCCGGCAAGATGCCACATCGCATTCATTTGATAATGTGCTATGATTTTCGTTGGCTATGAAGAAACGGATATAGAATGCGTGGCGGCGACTATGCCGAGCTGAGAGCCTTCGCCGCGGTGGTCGAGCATGGCAGTTTCGCTCGCGCAGCCGCCCATCTTGGCATGTCGCCTTCAGCCTTGAGCCAGGTCATTCGGCGCCTGGAAGAGCGGCTCGGAGTGAGGCTGCTCAACCGGACGACCCGCAGCGTCGCGCCGAGCGAGGCCGGGGAGCGCTTTCTCGGCCGCCTCCTTCCCGTGTTCGCTGATCTCGACGCAGCCGTTGCGGATGTTCGCAGCCTGCGCGATACGCCTTCGGGTCTGCTGCGGATCAACACAACCCGCATCGCCGCGATGCATTATCTCGCACCGATGATCGGGCCGTTCCTGAACAATTATCCCGAGATAACGCTCGACATCGTCGTCGACGACAAGCTGGTCGACATCGTGGCAAGCCGTTTCGACGCCGGTATCCGGCTCGGTGAGAAGGTGGAAAAGGATATGATCGCCGTCAGGATCAGCGGCGAACTCCGACAGGTGGCGGTGGCAGCACCTTCCTATCTCGATCGTTTCGGCATGCCTGCAACGCCCCACGATCTGCGGCGCCATCGGTGCATCAACTTCCGCTGGCCGACCGACTTCAGTCTCTATCGCTGGGAGTTCGAGCGCGACGGTGAAGAACTCGAGGTGGCTGTAGAGGGGCCCCTAATCGTGAATGAGCCGGAGATGGTGACGGCCGCCGTCCTCGATGGCGCCGGCATCGCCTATCTCTTCACGCATCAGATCGAATCCCTGGTCGCAGCCGGAAGGCTGGTGCAGCTTCTGGAGGAGTGGTCGCCGGCCTTTCCGGGCTTCTATCTGTACCATCCAAGTCGCCGGCAGATGGCTCCGCCGCTGCGCGCTTTTCTGGATTTTGTTCGAAGGAAGTCCGCAGCCGCGCGCTGGTCATGAAAAACGGCAGGCGCCCGTCAAATGCGGTCGAGCATGCCGTTGATCGCTTCCAAGCAGCGCGCGTCCATTTTCCGATAAGCACCGGTTGGGTCAGGCTCCACTTGATCAGCCGGTGATCAATAGCCATATTCGACAAGACCGCTCCTTTCATCGCGGGCGGCAGTCTTTTGGTTGAGGTCCTTTCGGGCCGTTTGTCATCCGACATTTACATTGGCCAAGTCCGCGTACGCTTGTGACCAGGCCGCGCTTGAACGACAGATCACGCTGGTTGGTGCGGTGGGGGCTTTCCGCCACTGACTTCTGCTTCGGTTTTTCGGAGGGACTATGAACGATATTGCCAAAATCCAACTCCCCGAGGCCGTTCTCGAGGCCATGTCTGGAGGGACGCACATCGTCCGCGCCTACCGTGAATTCCTTGGGTACTCGGTCGAGGAGCTGGCGGTGGCTTGTGGGCTCTCTATCGAAGAAATCGAAAACATCGAGGCCGGCCGCAGGTACGACAAAGGCTACCGTGAAAGAATTGCCAGATCCCTATCACTGCCTGAGGACACGTTTTCGGTGGAAGTGCCCTGAGGGGAATTCAGGATCAACTGAAGAGCGAGGCCCGCTGATTGCAGGCACAGCATTCGCCGTTGCGCACGGAGTTCAGCGGCTGCAACGTGAGACCCGTTCATCGTTTCATGGAATCGAGGAACCGGTCCAACCCGTTGCTTATCCCCGCAGATGGCAAGCCACCCAATGGCCGTCGGCAGCGCGTTTCAGCTGTGGCTTTTCCGTACTGCAGAGCGGCAGCTGGCGTATCGGGCAGCGCGCATGGAAATGGCAACCGGTCGGCGGATTGATCGGGTTTGGCACCTCGCCTTCCAGGCGGATGCGTTGGCGTTTGGCCCGCGGTGCCGGCACTGGCACCGCCGACAGCAGAGCTTCCGTATAGGGATGAAGCGGCCGCGTATAGAGGTCGCGGGAAGAGGCGATTTCCACCAGCCGGCCAAGGTACATGACGGCGACCCGCGTGCAGATGTGCTCGACGACCGATAGGTCATGGGCAATAAACAGGTAGGTCAGGCCGAACTCTTTCTGCAAGTCCTCGAGCAGGTTGATGACCTGCGCCTGGATCGACACGTCAAGTGCTGAGACCGGCTCATCGCAAACGATCAGTTTCGGCGAGACTGCCAGTGCACGAGCGATACCGATCCGCTGGCGCTGACCGCCCGAAAATTCATGCGGATAGCGCCGCATGTGGTCAGCACCCAGACCGACGGTTTCCAGAAGCTCGACAACGCGCTCCTCGATGGCGCGGCGGCTTTTGGCGAGTCCATGAATGATCAGGGCTTCGCCGACGATGGCGCCGACTGTCATACGCGGGTTCAACGACGCGTACGGATCCTGAAAGATGATCTGCATGTCGCGACGGAGTGCACCGAGTTCTTTTGCGTCAAGCTTGACGATGTCCCTGCCCTCAAACCAGATTTCGCCGGCGGTCGGCTCGATCAGCCGGAGGATACAACGCCCCGTCGTCGATTTGCCGCTCCCGGACTCGCCGACGAGCCCCAGCGTCTCGCCGGCGCTGAGATCGAAGCTGACCTGGTCCACGGCGTGCACCTCGTCGACGATACGCCCCAGAATGCCGCCCTTCAGCGCAAAGTTCTTCACCAGATCGTTCACGCGCAGGAGCGGCTGTGTCATCGGAACCCTCTCGGTCAGTAAAGGATGCAGGCAACCTTGTGCCCAGGCTCGACCTCGCGCAGGTCCGGCGCCGCCTGGGTGCAGGCGGCTGTCGCGAATTTGCAGCGTGCCGCAAACCGGCAGCCAGGCGGTGGATCGAGAAGGCTTGGCACCGTTCCGCTAATGGCTTCGAGACGTGCCCGCTGGTCCGCCGCCCGGTCAACCCTCGGAATGGAGCGGATCAGGCCTTGCGTGTACGGATGCAGCGGCCGGTCGAACAGCTCTTCGACGGAGGCTTCTTCCACCACGCGGCCGGCATACATGACGACCACGCGCTGGGCGGTCTCGGCCACAACGCCCATATCGTGGGTGATCAGCATGATCGCCATCCCGAACCGCTCCTTCATCTCGCCCAGAAGGTCGAGAATCTGCGCCTGGATGGTCACGTCGAGCGCCGTGGTCGGTTCATCGGCAATCAGGAGCTTTGGATTGCAGGAGAGCGCCATGGCGATCATCACCCGCTGGCGCATGCCGCCGGAGAACTGATGCGGATAGTCGTGGACCCTGCGCTCCGGCGTCGGAATCTGAACGAGCCGCAACATCTCGACCGCCCTGTCCAAGGCTTCGCGGCGGCTCGCATGCTCGTGCTCCCGGACCACCTCGGCGATCTGCTCCCCGACCGTATAGACCGGATTGAGCGACGTCATCGGCTCCTGGAAAATGATCGCGATCTCCTTGCTGCGGATCTTGCGCATCTCTTCCAGGTCGAGCGGCACCAGGTCGCGACCCTGCCACAATATGCGGCCGTCGTTGATCTTGCCGGGCGGCATCTGGATGAGCTTCAGGACCGTATGCGCGGTCACCGACTTGCCGCATCCGGATTCGCCGACGACGCCCAGGACCTCGCCGCGGCCGATCGCAAGGTCGACACCATCGACCGCGCGCACAGTGCCATCGTCGGTTTTGAAATACGTCTTGAGACCACTGATCTCGAGAAGCGGCTCCGCCGTGCGCGCATCCATGATCACATCACCCTGCGCGGGTCGAGCGCATCACGAAGCCCGTCGCCGATATAGTTGATGGAGAGTACGGCGAGGAAGATCGCGCCGCCGGCGAACAACGCCCAGTGCGGCGCAACGTCCAGATAATCCTTGGCATCATAAAGGATGCGCCCCCATGTCGGGATGTCGGGCGGGAAGCCCAGACCGAGAAAAGACAGCGTCGATTCCGCGATGATGGCCGCCGCGACATCAATTGTGCCGGCAACGATCACTGGACCGAGTGCATTCGGCAGGATGTGGCGCACGACCTGGCGCAAGGTCGAAGCGCCGAGGGCACGCGCCGCCTCGACGAAATCCCTTTCCCGCAGCGAGAAGAACTGCGCGCGCACCAGCCGGGCGACAGGCATCCAGCGGAAGCCGCCGATCACCACGACGATCAGCACGAATGTGCCCATCTCGGGTCCCGCCACCTCCTTCAGGCTGTCGCGGAAGAGGTAGATGATCAGAAGCAGAAGTGGAAGCTGCGGCAGGGAAAGAAACAAGTCCGTCAGCCACATCAGACCTGCATCAACCCTGCCGCGTGAAACCCCGGCAACCGCGCCGACGAGGGTGCCGACCACGACCGCCATTGTCATCGCAGCCAGGCCGACCGCGAGCGAAATCCGCCCGCCGTACATCATCCGCGCAAGCAGGTCCTGCCCGAGATCGTCGGTGCCGAGCGGATGCGCCCAGCTGGGGCTCTCGAGCATAGCCGCGAAGTCTATTTCATTGATCGGCACACGCCAGATCAGGGGCCCGAATACCACCGCCACGATCATCGTCATCAGGATCCCGGCGCTCAGCACGGCGAGGCGGTGGCGACGGAAGCGCCGCCAAGCTTCCCTGCCGGGTGTCACATGCCGTCGCGGCGCCGCAACGGCGATGGGAACGCCGGTGGCAGGTTCAACGATAGGAGATGCGCGGGTCGAGCCAGCCATAGAGGATATCCGCAATCAGGTTGAACAGGATGACCAAGCAGGCAAAGACGAATGTAACCGCCATGATCACCGGTGTGTCGTTGGCCAGGATTGAGCTGATCAGCAGCGAGCCGATCCCGGGAATCCGGAAGATCTGCTCGGTGACGATGGCGCCGCCGAAGACGATCGGCATCTGCAGGGCGACCAGCGTAACCACCGGGATCAGCGCGTTGCGCACGATGTGCTTCATGATCACAACACGTTCCGCGAGGCCCTTGGCTCGCGCGGTGGTGACGTAGTCGAGGCGAACCACATCCAAAACGGCGGACCTCACGAAGCGCGTCCAGGAGGCACCCTGGAACAGCCCGAGGACGGCGACAGGCATTATCGCTTGCTTGATGTGCCCCCAGACAAAGGCGAACCCGGTGGCATCGATCTCCGACCGGTACACGAATGGCAGCCAGTCGAGGGTGACGCTGAAGATCAGGATGAACACGATGCCGGTGAAGAAGGTCGGCAACGAAAAGCCGACGAAGGCGAGGGTGTTGGCAACCTGGTCGAAGAGCGAGTACGGACGGGTCGCCGCGTAGGTGCCGACCGGCAGCGCAATCAGCAGAGCCAGGACTTGCGAGGCGCCGATCACGATCAAGGTCGTCGGCAGGCGCTGCAGGATCAAGACGTCGACGTCGACGCGGCTGACGAACGAAAAGCCCCAGTCACCCTGGGACATCGCCATCAGCCAGCGCAGGTAACGGACATAAACAGGATCGTTCAGGCCGAACTTCTCGCGCAGCGCGGCACGCACTTCCGGAGGAACTGCAGGATTTGTGGCGAGCTCACCGAACGGGTCGCCGGGAGCAAGCGCCAATATGGTGAACAGTATAATGCTGATCCCGAGCAGGCTCGGCACCGCAATGAGTAATCGTCTGAGGAGATACTGGCTCATGGACAACACCTTACCCGAAAGCTTGGAGACCGGCCCGCAGGCCGGCCTTCGTTGCGTTCCGGGCGCGGCTAGGCGTCGCGATACCAGTCCTTCAAATGCGCGGTGTAGTTGTCCCAGCCGCTGAGTGGAGCGTGAAGCTTGTTGGAGAGCGCCGCCACGCGGGGACGCGAGACCACGGGAATGACCGCCACCTCCTCGATCACCATCTCGTTCATTCGGATGAACAGTGCCGCGCGCTTCACCGGGTCGAGCTCGGCCTCCGCCTCCCGGTACAGCTTGTCGTATTCTGGGTTCGTCCAGCGGGTGATGTTGCGTCCCTGCCATTTATTGGCCTTGGTCGCGACCTCCCACGAGAGGAACTGATTCATGAACACGCCAGGATCCGGCTGGGTCTGCGTCGTGGTGTACATCTGGATATCGCAGTAGAACTTCGTGTACGTGTCCGGATTGGCCTCGTCCGAAGAGAAGAACACCGACGCCGTGATCGATTTCAGCTCGACCTCGATCCCGGCCTTCTGGCAGGCTTGCTTGACGATCGCCTGGGTCTTCTGGCGCGGCGCGTTGATCGAGGTCTGGTAAACAAACTTCAGCTTCACGCCATCCTTTTCGCGGATGCCGTCTGCACCGGGCGTCCAGCCGCCCTCCTCCAGGATCGCGACTGCCTTTTCGACGTCGAACTCATAGGAGGTCTTGGTCGACCGGAACTGTTCCGGATTGTTCAGGAAGTTGGCTGTGGCAGGCCCGCCGCGGCCGTAGATATGCTGCTCCACGGACCCCCGGTCGACCAGGAGGTTGAGCGCCTTGCGGACGGCGGGGTCGGTGAGGAACGGATGCTTCGTCTTGAGGCTCGACCTCTCGCCATCGACCTCCGTCCACGGATCGGTGTTGTTGATCTGGATATGCTCGATGTCGCCGCCATCCATGATCTCGATGTGGCCCTTGCCGGCCTCTTCAAGGCGCTTCAGGAGCTCATCCTCGACCTGCATGTTCCAGGCAAGGTCATACTCCCCGGTCTGGAGCACCGCACGCGCCGCGGATACGGCATCGCCGCCGCCCTTCATCTCGATCGAATCGAAATACGGTCTGTTCTCTTCGTGGTAGTTCGGGTTGAGCTTTCCGGTTACGAGGTCGCCCGGATTGAACTGCTCGAAGAGGTATGGCCCCGTCCCAACGGGAGCAAGATTCGCCGGCGCATCACGCGACGCCGCGCCCTTGAAATCCTGGAACAGGTGCTTCGGGATCAACATGCCGCGCGTGCCGACGAAGGGATCGGCCCAGAACGGGGTCGGTTCCTCGAATTCCACCCTCACGGTGTGGTCATCCACCTTGACGACATTCATGCCCTGATAGCTGCCGATGGTGACGGCCGCTGTGTCGGGGTCGGTGGCGTATTCCCAGTTGAACACGCAATCGTCGGCCGTGAACGGCTCGCCGTCATGCCACGTCACGCCCTGTTTGAGCTTCCAGGTGACGGACATACCGTCCTCCGCGAGCCCGCCATTCTCCAGGCTCGGGATTTCGGCGGCGAGGATCGGGACCAGATTCCCGTCCGCATCCCACGCAGCCAGCGGTTCATAGAAAAGCCGTGAGCCGTCCTGGTCCTTGGTCCCAACCGCGAAATGCGGATTGAGCAATGTCGGGCCCTGCCACCAAAGCAGCCGAAGCGGTCCGCCGCCGCCGCGCTGGGTCGGCTTATACTCTGGAAACGGGGCGGCCATCGCAATGCCGGAGTGCGACAACATCTGCGCCGCGAGCGGTGCGGTGAGACCGACCGCGACCATTCCCCTTACAAACGCGCGACGGGAAAGCTTCCCGATCCGTACGTCCTCGATCAGTCCACGCAACTCTCGTTCGTTCATTGGAACTCCCCTCTTGCAATAGCCCCGCCTAGATTTTTAGTTGAGCACCACGTTAGGCTACATGCGAAGAGCAAAACGCTATCATGATTTGTATGGATGAACACCCCTTTGTTGGCGGCGTGATTCTTCTGCCCATCGCCGAAAGTCGCGGGGTGCGGTAACGCTGCCTCTAAAACAGGCTGGGGTGTGCCGTAATTTTCGGCAAATGCGTGCAATTGAGGCAAAGCGACGGCTCATCTCGCACTATATTTCTAGGATACTATTGCCGGCAGCAGAAAGACCTATTACGCCTTCTCTAAACACGGCTATCATCCCATGCAACGCAAGCCGATACCGGCTGGCGACACGTATTCCCGGCGGCCCCTCGTGCCTCCCTCTGGGCCGCTTCAGCAAGGAACGGAGCAACGCCTGTGCCCATCCACAACCGCATCGCTGATTTCCATGACGAGCTCACCACGTGGCGGCGCGACATCCACGCGCATCCCGAACTTCGCTACGAAGAGCATCGGACGGCGGAACTGGTGGCGAACAGGCTCGAATCCTGGGGTGTCGAGGTGCATCGCGGCATAGCCGAGACAGGCGTGGTTGGCGTACTCAACGGCCGGGGGACGAGCAGCCGGGCGATCGGACTGCGCGCCGACATGGACGCCTTGCCGATCCTCGAACAGACCGGCTTGGCCTACCAGTCGACGGTGGAAGGCAAGATGCATGCGTGCGGTCACGACGGCCATACGGTGATGCTGCTCGGTGCTGCGCGCTACCTCGCCGAAACACGCAACTTCGACGGGACCGTGTATTTCATCTTCCAGCCGGCCGAAGAGGGTGGCGCCGGCGCCAAGATGATGATCGACGAAGGACTGTTCGACCGCTTTCCGTGCGATACGGTGTGGGGCATGCACAATGCGCCGCATCTGCCGGCCGGCACCATTGCGACGCGACCGGGCCCGACGCTCGCAGCGGCCGACAAGGCGTTCATCACCATCCGCGGTCGCGGCGCCCATGCCGCCCGGCCGCATGACGGCGTCGACCCGATCGCCGTCGGCCTGCAGCTTTATCAAGGCCTGCAGCTGATCGTTGCACGCAATGTCGATCCGCTGCACTCGGCCGTGGTCAGTGTTTGCGAGTTCCATGCCGGAACCGCCTTGAACGTCATCCCGGAGACGGCGAGCCTGACAATATCGATCCGTACCTTCGATGCCGCGGTGCGCAAGCTCGTGGAGCGGCGGGTAAGAGCGCTGTGCGACGGGGTGGCGGCAGCGCATGGCTGCACGATCGAGCTCGACTACCAGGAAGGCTATCCGGCGCTGGTCAATGGCGAGCAGGAAACCGAGTTCGCCTCGAAAGTGGCGGAAGAAGTGGTGGGCGCCGCAGCGATCGACCGCAACGGCTCATCGAGCATGGGCAGCGAGGACTTCGCCTTCATGCTCAATGAGCGCCCGGGTGCCTTTATCTGGATCGGCGGCGGCGTGGAAGGCAAGGACTTCGGCCTGCACCACCCAAGCTACGATTTCAACGACGAGATTTTGCCGATCGGGGCAAGCTATTGGGCCCGGCTGGTGGAGACCAGCTTACCCCGAAAGGGCTGAGGCGGACGCTTGGTGCCTAAAGTGATATGAGGGAAGGGTCGGCCGGTCCCCGGCCGACCCTCCCAGTCTACGGCAGCAAGGGTCTGATGCTCAATGATCGATCTCTACACTTGGACGACACCGAACGGCCGCAAGGTCTCCATCGCACTTGAGGAGATGGGCCTCGATTACGCGGTTCATCCGGTCGATATAGGCGACCGCCAGCAGTTCGAGCCCGACTTCCTCAAGATCTCACCCAACAACAAAATCCCCGCCATCGTCGACCGTGACAACGGTCTCAGCCTGATGGAATCGGGCGCGATCCTCATCTACCTTGCCGAAAAGACCGGTCTGCTGATGCCGCGCGAGGGGGTGGGCAGGCTCAGGACGATCGAGTGGCTGATGTGGCAGATGGGTGGATTCGGGCCGATGCTCGGCCAAGCCCATCAGTATCTGAAGTTCAACCGGGGCAAGGCGCCCTTTGCGGAGGAGCGATATGCCAAGGAGGCACGCCGGCTATACGGCGTGCTCGATCGGCAACTTGGCAGGGAAGGGTTTGTCGCCGGCGACTATTCGATTGCCGACATCGCCATCTGGCCCTGGGTGTCCCGCTACGAATGGCAGGATATCGCGCTTGACGAATTCCCAGAGGTGAAGCGCTGGTATGTCGAGATCGCCGCTCGCGAGCCCGTGGTGAAAGGCTACCACGTTCCCAAGTTCACGCAGGACATCCCGATGCCTTGAACGGTCCTTGCGCAGCCAGCGCGAGGCGTTTTTTCCGCAAGCCCATTTTACTCAGGTTTGCCGGCCGGCGGCGCAAAGGCATATGCGCCGGCGCGACGCGTCATGAATCCGGCAGTTTCCGTGATGGATGCGCGGCCGGAGCCTGGAAGATGTCCGTCGGGTCGATCGGGGCGGCAATCGGAGCATCGACTGGTCCGAGATGCGGCTTGCCGCCCGCGGGCTTCAGGCGCACCGCTGCCGGCCAGCGCAGATTGATCAATAGTGCAGCGGCGCCCAGGGCCAGGCCCGAAAGGTCGGTCCAGACTCCGGGCTTGATCAGCGTGAATGCGGCGGCGATGAACAGGACCCGCGTCAACACGTTTGCCGGCTTCACGAAAAAGCCGCTCAATCCACCGGCGAGCAATGCGACGCCCGCGGTCGCAGTGACCGCCGTCAGGGCAATCACGTGCCAGTCGCCGATGAGAAGCAGCGACGGTCCAAACACGAACATGAAGGGAATGATGTACCCGGTCAGTCCAAGCTTCACCGCCGCCCAGCTCGTCGCCCAGACGGCCGAGCGGCTGATGCCGCACGCTGCATAGACCGCGATCGCCACTGGTGGGGTGATTGCGGACAGGATCGCGAAATAGAAGACGAACATGTGGGCCGCCTCGACAGGGATGCCCAGGCGCACGAGCGCGGGCACCAGCAGCGCAACCTGGACGATGTATGCGGGGGTCGTGGGCATGCCCATGCCGAGGATGATCCCCGCCACCATCGTCAGGATGAGCGCCGGCAACAGCAGGTCCTGGGCCGTTGCCCGCACGATGCCGGTGAAGGTGAGGCCGAGGCCGGTCTGGGCAATGACGCCGATGACGATACCGGCGGAGGCGCACGAGAGGGCGACGATGACCGAATTGATGGCACCTGATTCAAGCCCGTCGATGACCCTGGCGATGGTGAGTTCGCCGCGTGTCGTGCTGCGCAAGAGCACCACCGGCACGATCGAGAAGATCCCCATGAGTGCGGAGTACGGCGCCGAGAACCCGGACATCAGCGTGCCGATGATGATCGCCAGCGGCAGGAAAAGGTGGCCGCGCTCCCTGAGCACCTGGCCAACGCGCGGCAGGTCGGCCTTGGGCAACCCCTGCAGCCCCTGCTTGCGGGCCTCGAAATGCACCGCAAGGAAGACGGCGAGATAATAAAGAAGCGCCGGCAACAGCGCGAAAGCGGCCACGTTCAGATAGCTCGTTCCCAAAAACTCGGCCATCACGAAGGCGGCGGCGCCCATGATCGGCGGCATGATCTGGCCGCCCGTGGAGGCGACTGCCTCGACCGCTCCGGCAAAGGGAGCGGGGTAGCCGATCCTCTTCATCAGAGGGATCGTGAACGTTCCGGTCGTCATCACATTGGCGACAGCCGAGCCTGACACGGATCCGAACAAGCCCGAGGTAACCACCGCGACCTTGGCTGGCCCACCGGCCCGGTGCCCCGTCAAGGCCAGCGCGAAATCCATGAAGAGCTTGCCGATACCCAGCCGCTCGGCCAGGGCGCCGAAGATGACGAACAGCACGACATAGGTCGCCGAGACCTGCGCGGGAATGCCGAACAGCGCATCGGTTGTCATGTACTGGTATTCGAGGAGACGGACGACGCGGGTGTTGGTGAAGAAGATCTGGTAGCCAAGGAAAGCGAGCGCCGTAAGCGGCAGGATCGGCCCGATCGCGCGGCGGGTGGCCTCCAGCACGACGATGATCATCAGCACGGCGAAGGCCTGATCGGTGGTCGAGACCGGCCCGACATAGGCCATGCGGGTGTTGAAGTAGGTCTGTTCGATAATCGGATAGGCCGAGGCGGCCACCGAGACGACGAGAAACAGCCAGTCCAGGAGGCCTGGCCCCTTGCCCTGACGGGAACGCAGGACCGGCAGCGAGAGGTAGGCGAGGACCAAGGCGAAGCCGAAATGGGTCGCGCGCAGGGTGAACGCGTTTGGGGGGCCGAAATATGCCACGTAGAGGTGGAAAAGGCTCATGGTCACGGCCACGACCGTGATCATCCGCTTCAACCAGAATTCGTAGCGAATCATCGCGTGCTCCGATGGGCTAGGCGATCATGCCGGCAGGTGGCAATGAGGCAAGCAAGGAAGGGTTGGGGGAAGCCGCAGCGGGCTGCCCCCTGACACGCGTTTCTACTGCGCGACTCCGTTAGCCGCGTAGAACGCCTTGGCACCTTCGTGCATGGGCACGCCCACATCCTGCGCCATCGTTTCGAGAGACATATCCTTCACGGCCGAGGCGATGGTGGCGAGGTCGGAGCGATTCTCCCACATCTGGGTGAGCAAGCCCTCGACGATCTGCACCTCGAGGTCGCAGCGTGCGATGACGTGGGTTGCGTAACCGACCGTAACGACGTCCTCGTCCTGCTTCGGATACGTCCCGGCCGGAATGGTGATCGAGGTGTAGCCGGGATTGATCTCCGATCTCATCTTGTCGATGAACTCCTGCTCGAGAGGCACCAGCTTGATGGCGGTGCTGTTCGCCAGGTCCATGATGGCGGAGGACGGGATGGTCGTACCGAGCGCGAAGACCTCGGAATTGTTGTCTTGCATCAGGGCAACACCATCCGAGTACGACACGAAGTCAACGGCTTTCAGATCCTCATAGGAGATGCCAGCCGTCTGCAGCACCGCCCGCGTCACCTGCTCTGCGGTGTTGCCGACGGGCTGGGTGTTCAGCCGCTTGCCGGCGAAATCCTTGACCGACGCGATGCCGCTATCCGCTGTTACGACCATCTGGAAATACTGCGGATAAAGGGTGGCCAGATTGCAGACATTGTCGGCTTTGCCCTCGAAGGGCTCGCGCCCCTCGATGGCATCCACCGTGGAAATGGAATTGGCAAATCCCAGATCGGCATCGCCGTTCTGCACGCCCTGTACATTCGCGACGCCGCCGCCCGGCAGAACCTGTATCGAGACGCCGAGCGCGTCGGACGCCATGCCCTGAATGGCGCCGCCCAGGGGATACCAAGCGCCGCCTTGCGGGCCGGTCATCATACGCAGTTGCTGCGCTTGTGCCGGCACGGATACCGCCGCTCCGGCTGCGACCAGCGCGAGTGTCAGGATGGTCTTTCGCATTCCTCATTCCTCCCTTGTCAAATCAGTCTTGCATCAAACCCTCATTTACGTCGGTGCGCGCTCCTCCCTTAGTAGAAATGCCGCATTCGCCCGCTCGGCGATGCCGCCGGGTCATGCACGAGGCTTATGTTCGGGGTCGCCGTCGCACCACCGTCCTCAATCTGCTGTCGATAGAGCGGGAGCAGAGCCATCCCATGGGAGTCGATGCCCGTCAGGTCGGCAGCAACAAGCACATCTGTAGTGATTTGCGCATGAGCATCGCTCATGCACCAGGCGCGCAGGATCTCCAACATCTGGCGCCGCCAAAGCGCGGCTGCGACGTGGGGGCCGAGTTCGGGTCGCATGCCGTTTCCTCGGGCGGGTTCTGGCGCGGCTTCATGCCGTTCGGCCGACCGCTCGATCATCAGCGCATCATGAAGGCGCACAAGTTGTCAAGCGCGCTGCCGCGGTTTACAGGCGGCGCGCGTTCTGCCAGTCTCGGTCCCTGTGGCAAAAATCTCAGCCAGCCATGATCTGGATCAGATAAGCTAGGTGCGCTGCGCACGACACCAGTCGCTGTTGCCGGAACCCCTTCCCGTTAAAATGCATTGGGCAATGGACGATGGGTATCTCCTCAGAAACCGGCGGCACGGAACGGGAAGCAAATGCGCTAGACCGCCTGCGGCAACGCTTGCGCATTCTTTACCATGGTCATTCACAAAGTGCGTTGCGGTTCCAACTCGCTGTCATGGTCGTCGATCTTCTGATCATAGCATTCTTCGTCGTGAGCCCGGTGCTGCGCGGGCGGCCATCCTTTCTCTGGATCGACTATTCGATCGCGGCTCTGCTCGCTGCGGATATCTCGGCTCGCGCCCTTGCCGCGAATGACATTCCGCGCTGGCTGCGGCAGCCCACAAGTCTCGTCGATCTTTTCATCCTGGTAACGTTGCTCGCGCCGCTCTGGCTGGCCAATCTTGGATTCCTGCGCGTCCTGCGGCTATGGTCGCTCTCGCGCAGCGGCTTTCTATGGCGCCCACTTACGCGGCGGGGTTACGGGCCCTGGCGCGAGATCATCCATTCGGCTCTCAATCTGGTCACCTTCCTGTTCGTGGTGACCGGCTTCATCTACACGTTCTTCTTCAGGGAAGGCTCAGGCCTCGCCGGCTATGTCGATGCCCTCTACTTTACGGTCGCGAGCATAACCACCACGGGCTACGGTGACATCCTCCTGCCGGGCACGTGGGGCAAGCTGACCTCGGTCGCTATCATGATCGCCGGCATCTCGCTTTTCATCCGTCTGGCCCAGGCGATCTTTCGGCCCTACAAAGTCCGGTATCCATGCCCGCAATGCGGGCTGCAGCGCCACGACCCCGATGCGGTCCACTGCAAGGCTTGCGGCTATCCACTGAAGATTCCCGATCCCGGCGATTGAGAAAGAGCGGGCGTGGCCCTATTCCGCGAGGAGACACCGAACGAGGGGGTGGCGCGGATCCGTGAGACCATCGACGACGGTGAAATGGTGGCGGTCTGGCTCCACCACTGCCGAGGTGATCGCGCCGAGGCCCGCCCATATGTTTGCAAGCAGCTCGTTCTGGCGCAGGAACTCGGCGCGCTCGCTCCCGCCCGCCCAGCAGGTGATGCGCGCGCCTTCCATCGGGCGCAGCAGTGCCGGACTTTCGGCCACTGCCTCGGCTTCGTCGATAAGGAGTTCCTGGTTCATGGTCGTGCGCATAAGCGGGCGCAGGTCGTGCACCCCGGAAATCGAGACGATGCGGCGGACGCGTTCCCAGATTTGAGAGGCGAGCGGCGTGGTGGCTGAGGCCATCCTGCTGGCGAGATGGCCGCCGGCCGAATGGCCTGTCAGCATCAGCGGGCCCTCGACCATGGCCGCCGCCGCTTCGATTGCCGCGGCGACCTCCTCCACGATACCGCCGATGCGGACCTCCGGGCAGAGCCTGTAGGAAGGGATCGCGACGGCATAGCCGTTTTCAACGGCGCCTGCGGCAAGATGCGACCAGTAGCTCTTGTCGAACCGCAGCCAATAGCCTCCGTGGACATAGACGACGAGGCCCTTGGGCCTTCCAGTGGGAAGGAAGAGATCAAGCCGATTGCGCGGCTTCTCGCCATAGGCGAGATCGAGCTTTGCACGGCCTGCGGCGACAAGGCTCTCGCGAAAGCTTCGCGCCGGCTCCACCCACGCCTCCGGCCAGCGGTCGCCGCCCGGGATGTTCGGGCCGTTGGCGTAAGCATCGTCCCAGTCGGTTATCAAGCGCTCGAACATGATGCTCCTCCTTGTTCCCGCATAGAAGCAGGAGGGCAGGAGGCAAAGTCAACCTTCCGGCTAGAAATTTTAGGCTTGAAGTAAATTGCGGCCGGTGCCATCCTTGATAGGCTTCAACGAGGATGGGAGACCGCAGTGCCCTTTGCCGTTTCCGCGCCAGTGAAGTGCCGTCTGCGAGCGCATCTAGCGGGATGCCGGCAAGTCGGTCTCACTGTCTCCGCACCATGAGGGAGGCCACCTGATGCTCGGGCCGACGGCGCATACGGACACCTTCACACGCGACAATCTTCCACCGGAGGAGGAGTGGCCGGAATTCCTGCTCGAGGGTTTCGAGTATCCCGAATATCTCAATGCCGCCGTCGAACTGACTGACCGCATGGTGGAGAAAGGTTTCGGGGACCGCACGGCGTTGATCGGCAACGGCCGCCGTCGCACCTATAAGGAGCTTTCCGACTGGACGAACCGGCTCGCCCATGCGCTGGTCGAGAATTACGGTATCAAGCCCGGCAACCGGATTCTCATCCGCTCCGCGAACAACCCGGCCATGGTGGCCTGCTGGCTGGCCGCCACCAAGGCGGGCGCGGTCGTCGTCAACACCATGCCGATGCTGCGCGCAAGCGAACTGGCCAAGATCATCGACAAGGCGGAGATCGTCCTCGCACTTTGCGACACCCGGCTGATGGACGAGCTCGTCGCCTGCGCCAAGGACAGCCGGTTCCTCAAACAGGTGGTTGGCTTCGACGGTACGGCGAACCACGACGCGGAATTCGACCGCATCGCGCTCGACAAGTCCGTTGTCTTTGAGGCCGTGAAAACCGGCCGTGATGACGTCGCCCTCCTCGGTTTCACCTCCGGCACCACGGGCGTGCCGAAGGCGACCATGCATTTCCACCGCGACCTGCTGGTCATCGCCGACGGCTACGCGAAAGAGATCCTGCGGGTAACGCCTGACGATATCTTCGTCGGCTCCCCTCCCCTCGCCTTCACTTTCGGCCTTGGCGGGCTTGCCATCTTCCCGCTGCGTTTCGGCGCGGCCGCCACTCTCCTGGAGCAGGCGACGCCCGCCAATATGATCGATATCATTGAGACCTATCACGCGACCATCTCCTTTACCGCGCCCACCGCCTACCGCGCCATGCTGAAGGCGATGGACGAAGGCGCGGATCTCTCCTCGCTCCGGGCGGCGGTTTCGGCGGGGGAAACGTTGCCGGGACCCGTCTTCGAGGAATGGATGAGGAAGACCGGCAAGCCGATCCTCGACGGCATCGGCGCCACTGAAATGCTGCACATCTTCATCTCCAACCGGTTCGAGGACCTGAAGCCCGGCTCGACCGGTCGCCCGGTCGGTGGCTACGAGGCGCGCATCGTCGGCGAGGCCATGAACGAGCTTCCACGCGGCACGCCCGGCAGGCTGGCGGTGCGTGGGCCGACCGGCTGCCGTTACCTCGCCGACGCGCGGCAGCGGGACTATGTGCGCGACGGCTGGAATATTACGGGCGACACGTTTCTGGAGGACGAGGAAGGCTTCTTCCACTTCGTCGCGCGTTCCGACGACATGATCGTCAGCGCCGGCTACAACATCGCCGGTCCCGAGGTGGAGGCGGCGTTGCTGTCCCATGCCGATGTCGCCGAGTGCGCGGTGATCGGTGCGCCCGATGCCGAGCGCGGACAGATCGTGGAGGCCCATGTCGTTTTGGTTCAGGGCATTGCGCGCGACAACGTGTGCGTGAAGCGCTTGCAAGACCACGTGAAGGCCACCATCGCGCCCTATAAATACCCGCGCTCGGTAAGGTTCGTCGACGCCCTGCCCAAGACACAGACGGGCAAGATCCAGCGGTTCCGGCTGAGGACGGAGAAGACGCCTTGAGCAAACCATACGACCCCTCCGAAGAAGGAGCCGAGACGTCCTTCCGGGACCGCATGTCCTACAGCGACTATCTGCACCTGGAGCGGGTGCTCGATGCGCAGGAGCCGCTCTCTACCGCCCATGACGAGATGCTGTTCATCATCCAGCATCAGACCTCCGAACTGTGGATGAAGCTGGCACTGCACGAGCTGGGCTCGGCCATGCGGAGGATCCGCGCCGACCAGCTCGAGCCTTCCTTCAAGATGCTGACGCGGGTGGCCCGCATCTTCGAACAGCTCAACAGTGCCTGGGATGTGCTGAGGACGATGACGCCCAGCGAGTACACCGAGTTCCGCGATGCGCTCGGCCAGTCCTCGGGCTTTCAGTCCTGGCAATACCGCGCCATCGAGTTCATGGCCGGGAACCGCAACCCGGCGATGCTGCGCCCCCATACGCACGAGCCTGAACGCATCGCGAAACTGGAGGCGATCCTGGCGGAGCCTTCGCTTTACGACGAAGCGATCCTGCTTCTTTCGCGCAACGGCTTCGACGTCGGCGCGGATGCGGAGCGGATTGACTGGCGCGAGGCGCGGGCCGAAAGCGAAGAGGTGCTGGAGGCCTGGCGGACCATCTACCGCGATCCCCTGCGCTATTGGCAACTCTACGAACTTGCCGAAAAGCTGGTCGACTTCGAGGATTATTTCCGCCGCTGGCGCTTTAATCATGTGACGACCGTGGAGCGCATTATCGGCATGAAACGGGGCACCGGCGGCACGTCCGGCGTTTCCTATCTCAAGAAGATGCTGGAGGTTGAACTGTTTCCCGAACTCTGGAAAGTTCGCACCAGCCTCTGAACCACCAGGGGAAAATAAGATGAAGAATGTTGGAGGGGAATAAAATGAAGAACGTTCTTGCAACCGGCCTCATCGGGCTGTCGCTGCTCGTATCGGGCCATGCCTATGCCGAGCCGGTGAAGATCGGTGTCATCACCACGCTTTCGGGCGGCGGCGCCGGGCTCGGCATCGACATGCGCGATGCCTTCACGCTGGCCATCAAGCAATCCGGCAACAAGGACATCGAACTCGTCATCGAGGACGATGCGCAGAAACCCGAGCTTGCCGTTCAGATTGCCGAAAAGATGATCCAGAGCGACAAGGTCGACCTCATGACCGGCATCATCTGGTCGAACCTGGCCATGGCCGTGGTGCCCAATGCGGTCGCGCAGGATGTTATCTATCTCTCGCCCAATGCCGGCCCTTCGGCGCTCGCAGGCGCCAACTGCCACCCGAACTATTTCAACGTCGCCTATCAGAACGACAATTTCCACGAGGCGATGGGGCAATACGCCAACCAGGACTACA
Organism: Chelativorans xinjiangensis; assembly: GCF_009812055.1. GTDB lineage: Bacteria > Pseudomonadota > Alphaproteobacteria > Rhizobiales > Rhizobiaceae > Chelativorans > Chelativorans xinjiangense. Next base: position 228,334 of record NZ_WQNH01000001.1, read on the forward strand.
AGAACACCTTCATCCTCGCCCCCAACTATCCGGCGGGCAAGGACTCGCTTACCGGCTTCAAGCGTTTCTACAAAGGCGAACTCGCCGGCGAGGTCTACACGCAGGTCGGGCAGACCGATTATGCGGCCGAGATCGCGCAGATCCGCGCCTCGGGCGCCGACTCCGTCTTTTTCTTCCTGCCGGGCGGCATGGGCATAGCCTTCATGAAGCAATATGCCCAGTCCGGCGTCGACATTCCGGTGATGGGACCCGGCTTCTCCTTCAGTCAGGATGTTCTGCCTGCCGTCGGCGATGCCGCACTGGGCGTGAAGAACTCGGCCACGTGGGCGAAAGACCTGGACAACGAGGCCAGCAGGGAATTCGTGGAAGCCTTCCAGAGCGAGTACAACCGCCTGCCCTCGATCTATGCGGCGCAGAGCTGGGACACGGCGAACCTGATCCTTTCGGCGCTCTCCAAGGCGAGCGTGCAGGACAAGGAGGCGTTCCGGGCGGCACTGAAGGAAGCGGATTTCGATTCGGTTCGCGGGGAGTTCAAATTCAATACCAACAACCACCCTGTGCAGAACGTCTATATCCGCGAGGTGGTGAAGGAAGACGACGTGCTCACCAACACGATCGTCGGCACCGCCTTCGAGGACCACAAGGACGCCTACGCCGAACAGTGCAACATGCAGTAGACGGCACAGTTGCCTTCATGCCGCGCCGTCGTGAGTGACGGCGCGGCCACTCCGCCAGCTTGACGCTGAGGAAACAGCGATGCGTCAAATCGCAGATCCGGATCGCCCTCCTTGTCCACCGCACTCCTGATCGAGCAACTGCTGAACGGACTCCAGCTCGGGGTCATGCTGTTCCTGATGGCAGCGGGGCTGACGCTCATCTTTGGCGTCATGGGCCTGATCAACCTCGCCCACGGATCGTTCTACATGGCCGGCGCCTTCGCTTGCGCGACCGTCGCTGCCGCCACCGGCTCCTTCTGGATTGGGCTGATTGCGAGTTTGATCACTGCTGCCGCCGCCGGCGCGATCGTCGAGATGGCCGTCATCCGACGGCTTTACGAACGCGACCATCTCGACCAGGTGCTTGCCACCTTCGCGCTGATCCTGATTTTCTCGGAAGGCACGCGCTGGCTGTTCGGCTCCTTTCCGCTCTATCTCGATATCCCTCCCCTGCTCCAGGGCGCGGTCCCGCTGCCGGGAGGCGGGCAATACCAGCTCTACCGGCTCGCCATCATCGGCGTTGGCATCGTCGTGGCGATCGGGCTCTACCTGCTCATCTCCCGTACGCGGCTCGGCATGCGCATCCGCGCCGGCGAATCCGACCGCGAGATGATCGCCGCACTCGGCGTCGACATCTCGACGCTCTACACGGTCGTCTTTGCGCTGGGTGCGGCACTTGCCGGGCTTGCGGGGGCGCTGGTCGGCGCGCTGCAATCGGTGCAGGTCGGTATGGGCGAGCCGGTGCTGATCCTCGCGTTCGTGGTCATCGTCATCGGGGGCATCGGCTCCATCAAGGGCGCGCTGTTCGGCGCCGTCCTCGTTGGCGTGGTCGATACGATGGGGAGGTTCCTCCTGCCACAGGCACTCATGCTGGTGCTTCCCCCCTCGCAGACCGCACTCATCAGCGGTGCACTGGCGTCCATGTTGATCTACATCGTCATGGCGCTCATCCTTGCCTTCCGGCCAACCGGCCTCTTCGCCGCACAGCCATGAGACAGATCGTAACGCGCGAAGCCATCACCAACGCGGGCCTTGCCCTCCTGCTCCTGGTGGTGCCGCTTGCGGCTTCCGTCATGGATGAACCCTTCTACGTAACGCTCGCCACGCGCATCACCGTTCTGGCGCTCGCGGCAGTCGGGCTCAACATCGCTCTCGGGCTCGGTGGTCTGGTCTCTTTCGGCCACGCGGCCTTTTTCGGCCTCGGCGGATACGCCGCCGGCATTCTTGCCACCCATGCCTTCAACGCTCAGCCGCTTTTCCTCGGCATTCAAGCCACCACCTCCATGCCGGCGATCTGGCTGGTGGCCGTCGTCGCCTGCGGTCTCGTGGCGCTTCCTGTCGGTGCGATAAGTCTGCGTACCTCCGGCGTGTACTTCATCATGATCACGCTCGCTTTCGCGCAGATGATCTACTACTTCGCCATTTCCTGGCCCGCCTATGGCGGCCAGGACGGGCTGTCGATCTATGTCCGGAACACCTTTCCGGGCGCCAACACGGCGCAGCCGCTCCCTTTCTTCCTGATTTGCTACGGGCTGCTTCTTTTGGGGCTTGCGCTCTTTTGGGCGCTCGGCGGCTCGCGCTTCGGCGCCGCGCTTCACACGGCACGGCAGAACGCAACCCGGCTTGCGGCCGTCGGCATCGCGCCCTTCAAGATCCGGCTCACGGCCTTTGCCATCTCGGCAATGGTCACCGGGCTAGCCGGCGCGCTTTTTGCCGACCTCAACCGGTTTGCAAGCCCGTCCATGCTCTCCTGGCATATGTCGGGCGAGTTGATCGTGCTCATCATCCTTGGCGGCAAGGGCCGGCTGTTCGGCCCGGTGGCGGGAGCGATGCTCTATGTGCTCTTCGAATACGCTCTCGGCGGCATCACCGAGCGCTGGCAACTCTTCCTCGGCCTTATCCTTCTCGGTGTCGTGCTCTTCGCGCGTGGCGGGCTCATGGGCCTCGTTGCGGGAAAGGAGCGATATGGCTGAGCCGGTCCTCGAAATCCGCGATCTGAGGAAGAGCTTCGGTGCGCTGAAGGCAACCGACGGCGTGAGCCTTCATCTCGTTTCCGGCGAGATCCACGCCCTTATCGGCCCCAACGGTGCCGGCAAGAGCACGCTCATCCACCAGATCTCCGGCTCGCTGACGCCGGACAGCGGGACGATCCACTTCCTCGGGCAGGACATGGCAGGCCTCGACATGGCAGCGCGGGCGCAGCTGGGGCTGGCGCGCAGCTTCCAGACCTCCTCGCTGGCGCAGGAATTTTCCGCGCTGCGCAATGTGATGCTCGCGGTGCAGGCAAGGCAGGGGTCGAGCCTGCGCTTCTTCCGCCCGGTGATGCGCGACAGGAGCCTTGCGGAACCGGCCATGGCCATGCTGGAGCGCGTCGGCCTTGCGGATCGTGCGCATGTGCCCGCGGAGGAGCTGTCGCATGGCGAGCGCCGGCAGCTTGAGATCGCCATTGCGCTGGCGCTCGGACCGAAGGCGTTCCTGCTGGACGAGCCGATGGCCGGCATGGGACCGGAGGGCTCGAAGAACCTGACGGGATTCCTCGACGCTTTGCGCCGGGAAGCGCCAATCCTTCTGGTCGAACACGACATGGATGCGGTGTTCGCGCTCGCCGACCGCGTTTCCGTGCTCGTCTATGGCCGCATCATCGCCACGGGCAAGGTAGACGAGATCCGCAATGATCCCGAAGTCCGCCGGGCCTATCTCGGAGAACCGGCGTGAGCCTGATCGAGCTTAAAGGGGTGGAAAGCTTTTACGGTGCCTCGCAGGCACTGTTCGGTGTAGGCCTCGATGTGCAGGAGGGCGAGGTAGTGGCTCTGATGGGCCGCAACGGCATGGGCAAGACGACGACGATCGGGTCGATCTTCGGTCTCGTGCGCCTGCGCTCGGGCTCCATCCGCTTCGCGGGACGGGAAATCGCCGGCCAGCGACCACACCGCATCGCGCAGCTGGGGCTTGGGCTGGTTCCGGAGGGCCGCCGCTGCTTCCCCAACCTCACAGTCTCGGAAAACCTCGTTGCGGCAGCGCGCGCCGGCGAATGGACCTTCAAAAAGGTGGTGGAGCTCTTTCCCCGCCTGGCTGAACGGCGCGACCAATACGCCAACACGCTGTCGGGCGGCGAGCAGCAGATGCTGGCGATCGGCCGCGCCTTGATGACCAACCCGCGCCTCCTGATCCTCGACGAGGCGACGGAGGGCCTCGCGCCCGTGATCCGCCGCGACATCTGGGCGGCGATCGCCAAGCTCAAGGCCGGCGGCCAGTCGATCCTCGTGGTCGACAAGACGCTCGCCGAACTCCTGCCCGTTGCCGACCGCTGCTTCGTCCTGGAGAAGGGCGCGACGGTGTTCGAAGGTCCGCCCGAGGCACTTACGCCAGAGCTTCAGGACCGTTATTTGGGGGTGTGAGAGCCCACCTCACGTTACCGCTGCACGGGCGGCGAAGCGTTCATCCTTCCAGGCCTGCGTCCGCAGCACCTCCTCAAGCGCCTCGACCGCGCGCCAGACATCCAGATAACGCAGATAGAGCGGCGTGAAGCCGAAACGCATTGTGGCGGGCGCGCGGAAATCGCCGATCACGCCACGTGCGATCAGCGCCTGCACGATTTCATAAGCGTGGTTATGGGCGAAGGAGACCTGGCTGCCACGCTTTGCGCCCTCACGCGGGCTTTCGAGCACGAGGCCGAAAGATCCGCACCTAGTCTCGGCGAGCCGGATGAAGAGGTCCGTGAGTGCGAGACTCTTCTCCCGCACCAACGCCATATCGACGGCATCCCAGACGTCGAACGCCGCTTTCAGCGCCCGCAACGAGAGGATAGGCTGCGTGCCGCATTGGAATTTGCGGATGCCCGTATCCGCGTCGAAGCGCGGTTCGAAAGCGAAGGGTCGCGCGTGACCCCACCAGCCGCTGAGTGGCTGACGCGCCTCGGCCTGATGGCGCTTGGCGACATAGATGAAGGCTGGCGAGCCGGGGCCTCCGTTCAGGTACTTGTAGGTGCAGCCGACGGCGAAATCGACATTCGCGCCATCGAGGTCGACAGCCAGTGCGCCCGCCGAATGGCAGAGATCCCAGACGACCAGAGCGCCGGCTTCATGTGCTCTGCGTGTCAGCGCCGCCATATCGCGCAGTTCGCCGGACTTGTAGTTCACGTGGTTGACGAGGACGACGGCGACGCGGTCGTCTATCAATTCCTCGATCGTCGGCGCATCGACACCTTCGAGGAGCAACCGCGTGCCCGGCCGGGTGGAGACGACGCCTTCCGCCATATAAAGATCGGTCGGGAAACTGCCCCCTTCAGCGACGATGACCGAGCGGCCAGGCCGCAGGCCCATGGCTGCATGGAGCGCCTTATAGATGTTGATCGAGGTCGTGTCGCCGACAACGGTTTGCCCGGGCGCTGCACCAGTCAGCCGGCCGATGCGGTCGCCGAGCTCGATCGGCAGCTCGAACCAGCCGGCGCTGTTCCAGCTGCCGATCAAGCCTTCGCCCCACTCCTCTCTCGCGGCCTTTTCCAGTTCGCCGAAGACGGAGGGCGATGCCGGCCCGAGAGAGTTGCCGTCGAGATAGACGACGCCGTCGGGCAGGCTGAACCGGTCGCGCATCGAGCGCAGGGGATCTGCCTCGTCCATGGCTTCGATGGCGGCGAGATCCGGAAGCTGGTTCATGGGCGCAATCCTTCCTTCGCCACATACATCGGCCCGCCCCTATGTGCGGGAAAGCCGTAGCCGTTGATGATGACGAGATCGATATCGCTCGCCCTTTCGGCAATGCCTTCGGCCAAAAGGGCATCGCCTTCCGCAGCCATGGCCGCAAGCAGGCGTGATACGATCTCGCCGGAAGAAACCTGCCGTGGAGCGATGCCCTTGGCCTTCCGGCACGCCTCGATCACGGCGGTTACCTCCGGATCGACGGTACGCTTTCCATCCGGATAGGCGTACCAGCCGCGGCCCGTCTTCTGGCCGAAACGGCCCATCTCGCAGAGCCGGTCTGCGATCTCGACATAGCGCTGCGAAGGGTCGCGGGTGGCCGCCTGGCGCTTGCGCCGGGCCCAGGCGATCTCGAGGCCTGCCAGATCGAAGACGGCAAACGGGCCCATGGCGAAACCGTAGTCCTCCATCGCCGCGTCGATCTCCTGTGGCCAAGCGCCGTCCTCGACCAGGAACTCGGCCTCACGCCGATAGGCGGAGAAGATGCGGTTGCCGATGAAACCTTCGCAGACGCCGCACACGATGGGCAGTTTGCCGAGCCGGCGCGCGACGGCGATTCCAGTCGCCAGCACCTCCGGGTTCGTCTTGGCGCAGCGCACGACCTCGACCAGCCGCATCACTTGCGCGGGCGAGAAGAAATGGAGGCCGCAGATGCGCTCCGGCCGCGATGTCGCCGCCGCGATGGCGTCGGGATCGAGATAGCTTGTGTTGGTGGCGAGAATGGCGTCCGGCCGGACGATCTTGTCCAGCTTCTCGAAAAGCTTCGTCTTGACATCCAGGTCGTCGAAGACCGCTTCGACCACGAGATCGGCAGCGGCAAGGGCTTCCAGATCGCTGCCGACAGAAAGGCGCTGAAGGCGCTCGGCCCGGCCCGCCGCATCGATGCGCCCTGACTTTATTGCCCGATCCAAGAGCCCGGCGATCCGATCGAAGCCTTTCTCCGCCGCCTCCGCATTCTGCTCGACAACGATGACGCGATAACCCGCATTGAGCGCGGAGACGGCGATGCCGGAGCCCATTAGCCCGCTCCCAACCACGCCGATGGTTTGCACCATCCGCGGCTCGACGCCTTCGAGGCCGGGCACTTTCGCTGCCGCGCGCTCGGCGAAGAAGACATGGCGCAATGCTTTCGCCTGGTCGGAATCGCGCAACCGCAGAAACGTCGCGCGTTCATCGGCGAGCCCCTCCGCAAGGGAACGTTCGCCGGCACGTCTCACAAGGCGCACCGCTTCGGCCGGCGCCGCCCTTCCACGCGCGCGTGATAGAGCCTTGTCGGCCGCTTCATCAATCACTTGCGGGTCTTCCGCCGGCAAGGCCAATTCGCCCGTCCGGCGCAACGGTTGAGATGCGAGATCCCGTGCGGCGGCGACCGCGCCAGCGGCGGGATTGCCTGCCACCACCTGGTCTATGATGCCAAGGGAGAGGGCCTCGCCGGCAGCCACGCTGCGCCCGGCGGCAATCAGTTCCACCGCCTTGGCGACGCCGACGAGGCGGGGGAGGCGCTGGGTGCCGCCCGCCCCTGGCACAATGCCGAGTTTCACTTCGGGTAGGCCGAGGGTCGCTGTATCGCTGGCGATACGGCGATGGCAGGCAAGCGCGATTTCGAGACCGCTGCCAAGGGCGGGGCCGTTGATGGCTGCCACGACAGGCTTACTGCACTTCTCGATCGCGTCGACAACCTCCGGCAGGATAGGCTCGGTTCCCGGCTGGCCGAACTCCTTGATGTCGGCACCGCCGACAAAGGTCTTGCCTGCGCCGGTGACGACCACCGCGCGGGCGGCATCCTCAGTGCCGGCATGGCGGATCGCCGCCAGGAGGCCGGAACGCATGTCCGCCGAGGCGGCGTTGACCGGCGGATTGTCGATGGTGACGACCAGAACGCCGTTCTCCAGCCTTGCCGAAACAGTCTCGGAGAAACGGATCGGTGTCACCTCGCCCATGGAAACCTTACTCCGGTACGACGGCCGTCGCCTGGATCTCCACCTTGGCGCGATCTTCCATCAGCGCGACCACCTGAACGACGGCCATGGCGGGATAGTACCAGCCCATCACCTCGCGGTAGACAACGCCGATCTCCTTGAGATTAGTGAGATATTCGGCTTTGTCGGTAAGATACCAGGTCATGGAGGTGATATGCTCTGGCCGCGCGTCAGCCTCCGCGAGCACGGCTGCCACGTTGAGGAGCGTCTGCCGTACCTGCGCGACAAGGTCGTCGCTCTCGAACGTGCACTTCTCGTTCCAACCGATCTGACCGCTGACGAAAACGAGCCTGCCGCGGGCGGCGATGCCGTTTGCATAACCTTTGGGTCTTGCCCATCCCTGGGGTTGCAGAACGCTATGCATGAAACTCCTCAATTTGCGAAACCATCAAGAATACACGAGTGGCGCTATACCGCGCCCAACACCTGCCTGGCGATCACCACCTTCTGGACGTCGGATGCGCCCTCGTAGATGCGCAACGCCCGGATCTCGCGATAGAGGCTTTCCACGATGTGTCCGCGGCGGACGCCATCGCCGCCGTGAAGCTGGACGGCACGGTCGATCACACCTTGAGCGCGGTCCGTGGCGAAGAGTTTCGCCATGGCCGCCTCGCGGGTGACACGGGCAGCACCCATGTCCTTCGTCCAGGCGGCGCGGTAGACGAGAAGTGCCGCAGCGTCGACGTCCAGCGCCATATCCGCCAGGTGCCCCTGCACCATTTGCAACTCGGCCATTGGCGCGCCGAAGAGCTTCCGCTCGGCCGCCCGCTTCACGCTCTCATCGAGTGCACGGCGGGCGAAGCCGAGAGCGGCCGCACCCACCGTCGAGCGGAACACGTCGAGCACCGACATGGCAATGCGGAAGCCCTCGCCCGGCTTGCCGATCATCGCGGAGGCTGGAACACGCGCGCCCTCGAAGGAAAGGCGGGCAATGGGATGCGGCGCAATCACCTCCAGCCGCTCGGCGATTTTCAGCCCCTGCGTATCGGCGGGCACCAGGAACGTGGAAATGCCCTTGGCGCCCGGCGCCTCGCCGGTGCGTGCGAAGACAACGTAGAGATCGGCGATGCCGCCATTGGAGATCCAGGTCTTCTCGCCGGTAAGAACGTAGGAACCGCCGTCGCGTGTCGCGCTCATGTCCATGTTCGCCACATCGGAGCCCGAACGTGGCTCGGAAAGGGCGAAGGCGGAGATCGCCTCGCCGGCACGGGTCTTGCCGAGCCAGCGTTGCTGCTCCGGCGTCCCGAAGAAGCTGATGGCGCCGGTGCCGAGCCCTTGCATGGCGAATGCGAAGTCGGCGAGCCCGTCATGGCGAGCCAGGGTCTCACGGGTGATGCAGAGCGTGCGCACGTCGAGGGGCGCGGGATCGGCGGGATCGACCGCGGTCGGCTTCAGCCAACCGTCGCGCCCGAGCATCCGCACCAGCTCGTGGCATGCGGCGTCCACATCCGCGTGGTCAACTGGCAAGTTCGCCGCGCACCAGGCTTCAAGCCGCTCCGCGTATTGGCGGTGACGGTCCTCGAAGAAGGGCCAGGTGAGGAAGCTTTTGTCCGCCATCAATCGCCCTCGAACACCGGCTTTTGCTTGGCGACGAAGGCGCGGTAGGCGCGTTCGAAGTCGCGGGTCTGCATGCAGATCGCCTGCGCCTGCGCTTCGGCTTCGATCGCCTGGTCGAGGCTCATCGACCATTCCTGATTGAGCTGCGTCTTGGTGATGCCGTGCGCGAAGGTCGGGCCGGAGACGATGCGCGCGGCCAGATCGAGGGCTTCCGCCTCCAATTTGTCGGCGGAGACGAGCCGGTTGTAAAAGCCCCAGCGCTCACCCTCCTCCGCGCTCATCGTTCGGCCGGTATAGAGAAGTTCCGCCGCCCGCCCCTGGCCGATGATGCGTGGCAGGATCGCACAAGCGCCCATGTCGCAACCGGCAAGGCCAACGCGGGTGAAAAGGAAGGCTGACTTGGCCTCGGGCGTTGCGAGGCGGATGTCGGAGGCCATGGCGAGGATGGCGCCGGCCCCCACCGCGACGCCGTCCACCGCGGCGATGATCGGCTTGCCGCAATTGAGCATCGCCTTAACGAGATCGCCCGTCATGCGGGTGAAGGCCAGGAGTTCCTTCATCTCCATGCCGATCAGCGGGCCGATGATGTCGTGCACGTCGCCGCCGGAGCAGAAATTTCCGCCGTTCGGCAGAAGCACAACGGCATCGACATCCTCGGCATAGACGAGGTTGCGGAAAGTGTCGCGCAGCTCCGCGTAGGAAGCGAAGGTGAGCGGGTTCTTCCGCTCCGGCCGATCGAGTCTCACGACCGCGACCCGGCCCTCCATCCGCCAGAGGAAGTGCTTGGGCTCAAGGCCCGCCATCTCGATTGGGGTCAATGCTCGCCCTCCCAGTTGCTGCGGAATGCGTGGAGCATTTCGGAAAGGTGGTGCACCTCGGCTGTGTCTACGCCACCGAGGAGCTCGGCGATCCAGCGTTCATGGGCGGCCGCCATCTTCTCGAAGGCTTCCACGCCTGCCGGCGTCAGGCGCACCACGGAGGTGCGCTTGTCCCCGTCGCGCTTGGCGCGTGCCACGTAGCCGTCGGCCACCAGTCGATCGACGATGCCCGTGACGTTGCCGTTGGAGACCAGCAGGAAGCGCGAAAGGTCGCTCATCAGCATGCCTTCGCGCTCACGGTGGAGCGCCGACATCACGTCGAAGCGTGGGAGAGTGGTATCGAAGCCGCGTTTGAGCCGTTCGCGCAACTCCCCTTCAACGATGCGCGTGGTGCGCAGCATCCTGATCCAGAGGCGCAGGCGCTCCTTGTCGCCCGACCGCGCATCGATTACCGACAGCGGCGCGCTCACCATGTCTCACCCCCCGAAACCGATATGGCCTGGCCGGTGATGGAGGCCGCTCCCGGGCTGCAGAGCCAGAGCACCGCCGAGGCCACCTCCTCCGGCTGAATGAACCTGCCCTGCGGATTGGCCGCCATCAAGCTCGCGCGCGCCTCCTCCTCCGTGCGTCCCGTCTTCTGCGCAATGCGGGCGACGGATCTGATCAACATCTCCGTCTCAACGAAACTCGGGCAGACGGCGTTCACCGTGATCTCCGTCTTGGCAAACTCCACCGCGAGCGCGCGCATGAGGCCGACCACCCCGTGCTTGGAGGCAACGTAGGGCGCGACATAACCATAGCCTTTGAGACCCGCGACTGAGGCGACGAAGATGATGCGTCCCTTCTTCCGCGTGGCCATTCCCTCAAGCGCCGGTTGGACGGTGAGGAAGGCGCCGGTGAGGTTGATGTCGAGCGTCCTCCTCCAATCTTCAAGCGTCGTCTTCGCGGCAGGCGCGCTGGACGCGATGCCGGCATTGGCGATGACGATGTCGATCGGACCGCGCGCGGCCTCGGCACCCCGGTAGAGCCGGTCCATCGAGGACTGGTCGGTCACATCGCCGATTGTCGCATGGATATGCGGGCGCTCGCCGGCAACAGCCTGCAGCGGCTCGATACGCCGGCCGCAGATGGTGACCCGTGCGCCGGCATCGGCCAGCGCCAGTGCGATCGCCTTTCCGACGCCCGAGCCGCCGCCGGTCACCAGCGCGTGCGTTCCGACGACCGCGGCCATCACACCTTCCCCGGCATGATATCCCGCCGTTCCGCGAGCCGGTAGGCCTGCTCGCGGCCGCGCAGGTAGGGATCAGGCCATCTGACGTGGCGATCGCCGAGCGCAACGGCGGAATGCAGCGTCCAATAGGGATCCGCAAGGTGCGGCCGCGCAAGGCACACGAGGTCGGCACGGCCCGCCATCAGGATCGAATTCACATGGTCCGGCTCGTAAATGTTGCCGACCGCCATGGTGGCCATGCCGGTCTCGTTGCGGATGCGGTCCGAGAACGGGGTCTGGAACATGCGGCCATAGACGGGCTCTGCCCGAAGCGAAGTCTGACCAGCCGAGACGTCGCAGATGTCGACACCCGCCGCCTGCAGCATGCGGGCGATCTCCACGGCGTCCTCCGGACGGATGCCTTCTTCGCCCACCCAGTCATTCGCCGAGATGCGCACGGAGATCGGCTTTTCATCCGGCCACACCGCGCGCACCGCGTGGAACACCTCCAGCGGGTAGCGCATGCGGTTTTCCAGGCTGCCGCCATATTCGTCAGTGCGCCGGTTGGTGAGCGGCGTTATGAACGCCGACAGGAGATAGCCGTGCGCCATGTGAAGCTCCAGCATGTCGAAGCCGGCACGGGCGGCCATCTCGGCCGCGGCAACGAAGGCCTCGCGCACCTCGTCCATGTCTTGGCACGTCATCTCCTTTGGGGTCTGATGGAGGTCGCTCCAGGGGACCGTCGAGGGCGCCAGCAGCGGCCAATTGCCGGAAACGAGCGGCGCTTCGGAATCCTCCCACGGGACCTGGGTCGATCCCTTCGGGCCGGAATGGCCGATCTGGGCGCAGATCTTTGCCTCGGTCTCACGATGGACGAAATCGACGATCCTCTTCCAGGCAATTTCGTGCTCGTGCTTGTAGAAGCCGGGGCAACCTGGCGTTATCCGCCCTTCGGGCGTCACGCAGGTCATTTCGATATAGACGAGCCCCGCCCCGCCCTTGGCGCGCTCGGCATAGTGGACGAAATGCCAGTCGGTCGGGCAGCCGTCGACCGCCTTGTACTGGGCCATGGGCGAGACCACGATGCGGTTGACGAGCCGCATGTCGCGCAGCCGGAAGGGCGCGAACATTGGCGGGCGGGCGCCATTTACATTGCTGCCTGCCCGGTGCTGGAACCAGGCCTCGGCGCTTCCCAGCCATTCCGGGTCACGCAGGCGCAGGTTTTCGTGGCTGATGCGCTGCGACCGGGTGAGGAGTGAATAGTTGAACTGAACCGGATCGAGGTGGAGGTAGCGCTCCACGTCCTCGAACCATTCGAGCGAGTTGCGCGCCGCCGACTGCAGCCTCAGCACTTCCGTGCGGCGGGCATCCTCGTATTTCACGAAGGCAGCCTCAAGCGTCGGCTCTAAGTGGAGATAGTCCGCCATGGCCACCGCACTTTCGAGTGCAAGCTTTGTGCCCGAGCCGATGGAGAAATGCGCGCTCGCCGCCGCATCGCCCATGAGCGCCAGGTTCCTGTGCGACCAGCGCGCGCAGAGCACACGGGGGAAACTGATCCAGGCAGAGCCGCGGATGTGGCTGGCGTTGGACATGAGCTCGTGGCCATCGAGATGTGCGGCGAAGATCCTCTCGCAGGTGGCGATGGACTCTTCCTTCGACATCTCGCCGAAGCCGAATTTTTCCCACGTCTTCTGCGAGCACTCGACGATGAACGTGGCCGTGTCGTTATCGAACTGGTAGGCGTGCGCCCAAACCCAGCCGTGTTCCGTCTCTTCGAAGATGAAGGTGAAGGCGTCGTCGAATTTCTGGTGTGTGCCGAGCCAGACGAACTTGCACCTGCGGACGTCGATGTCAGGCTGGAAAACATCGGCGAAGACCGTACGCGACTTGGAGTTCAGGCCGTCGGCAGCGATGACGACGTCATGGCTTTCCATGAAGGGGCGTGGATCGTCGATCTCCGCCTGAAAACGCAGATCGACACCAAGCTCGCGCGCCCGCTCCTGCAGGAGAACGAGCAGCATCTTGCGGCCGATGCCGCAGAAGCCGTGGCCGGTCGAGACCGTCCGCGTGCCGCGGTAGAGGACGGCGATATCGTCCCAATAGGCGAAGTGCTCGCGGATCGCGGCGGCACTCACGGGATCGTTGGCCGTGAGGTTGGTGAGCGTCTCGTCCGACAGCACGACGCCCCAACCGAAGGTGTCGTCCGGGCGATTGCGCTCATAGACGGTGACCTCGTGGCCGGCCTCCCGCAGCTTCATCGAGATCGCAAAGTAAAGGCCGGCCGGACCGCCTCCCAGAACCGCAACCTTCATCCCACATCCTCACTCTCGGCGAAAGCCTGAGGCAGGATCGCACCTGAGGTGAGATATTTCAAGCCTAAAGTATCAGAGCTAGAAAGTGTTGGCAAAGCCAGTGTACCGCCGTATGGGAGGAACGTTCGATGAGGAGGTGCAGAGTGTGCTTGCAGTGCTGCGGGCCTTCGCCTCTTGGCTTTCAACCCTCCTCGGAGTGCTGACTGATGGCGCCAATCAACGTTAATCCCGATAAGGTCCGCGAGTTCGAGGATTCGGAGAGTTTTTATCGGTGGCTCGGCACGCATCACAACAAGGAAGATGAGGTCTGGATCAAGATTCACAAGGTCGGTTCGGGGCTCAGGTCGATCACGCCCAAAGAAGCCATCGACGTGGTGCTCTGCTGGGGCTGGATCGACGGGGTACGCAAGGGGTTCGACGACAGGAGTTATCTGCAACGCTATACGCCGCGGCGAGGCAGGAGCATATGGAGCCAGATCAATGTCGACAATGTCGCCCGGCTGATCGAGGAGGGCCGGATGACCGAGCACGGACTCAAGCAGGTCGATGCGGCGAAGGCCGACGGCCGCTGGGGCCGCGCTTATGCAAGCGGCAAGGACATGAGGATACCCGATGACCTCCAGTCGGCGATCGATGCCGACCCAAAGGCCCGGGAAACGCTAGAGAAACTGAACGCGCAGAACCGCTACGCGCTGGCCTTTCGCACCCAGCATATGAAGACCGAGGCAGGCCGGAAGAAGAAGATAGAGGCCTTCGTCGACATGCTGGCGCGCGGCGAAACGATTTACCCGCAGCACAAGAAATGAGCCATGGAGAGATCTTTCCGCCGGCCCATCCGTCACGCGCAGTTTTCCGATACCCAATCGTGGGATAATCGATCATCTCATTCGTCATTCAACGCGCTGGCACGACTGTCGGTGCCGGGCTCGAGCCCGAGCCACGCATAGCTTTCGGCCGGAGCGTCATGGGCCGCCATGTAGGCACGGAGGCCCGCATAGAGCCGCGCCTCGACCGCGGGATCACGGATCGGCGTCGTCTGGCCGGGATCCGTGTCAAGGTCGTAGAGCCGGAAGCCCTGGTCCTCGAACGAGCCGCCGAGATTGGGCGGCCTTGCGGCCTCTCGGGTAGCGGCAATCTTCAAAAGCGGCATTTTCTGCGTGAAGTCGAAAGGTGGGCTCAGTTCAGCGGTACGGAGCTCGCCCGCGGTGAAGGGACCCACCATGTGCTGCGGCATGAGCGTATACTCATGGAGGCCCTCGCCTAGCACGTCCCGCGGATAATGAAACATCACGTATCGTCCGTCCGTGACGCCTACAGGACCGGCGAAAAGGCCGAAGGCGACGATGCGGTCTGTTTCAGCCTCCGGCGTCGGCATGTGCGAGAGCAGCGACCGGCCGGTGACCTCGACGGGGGCGTCGCATCCGAAGATGTCGAGGATTGTCGGCATGATGTCGGGGGTCTGGGTCAGGGCGTTGCCCCGCCGGCCACCGGCGCCTGCATGGTCCGGATGATAGACCATGAGGGGGACGTGGACGACCTCCTCGTAGTAGGGCATCCGGCTCTTGCCCCACCAGCCATGCTCGCTAAGCAGGAACCCGTGGTCGGTGGAGAGCACGATGGCGGTGTCCTTCCACATGTCATGCTCGTCCATATAATCCAGCAGGTGGCCGAAGTACTCGTCGCACATCCTGATCAGCGCGGCGTAGTTGGCTCGTATCTCGGAGACTTCCTCCTCCGTCTCCGTCACGCGCTTGTAGTCGGGCCAGTCGAGCACCGCGCCCTCATAGGCACTGTCGCCTTCCCGCCGAAAGCGCGCCGGCGCGTGGAAGGGCTCATGCGGGTCGAAGAGCTCGAGTTGAAGCATCCAGTTGTCGGCGCCGCGGTTGGCGTCGAGGAACTCGAAGACCGAGGCATAGCAGCGCGGCATCGGCAGGTCCGCCTCGCCTTTCTCGTACGCGCGGTTGACCAGATGGCGCAGACGCCGCCTCTTCTTCACCGGGTCGTAGTGACGCCGGTCGTAGGTCTCGGCGAATTTCTCAAGCGGCGGCTCGGACATAGCCTTCCACGGGTCGTATTCCTGCCCACGGATGAAATCCCATGTGTCGTACTGGGTGTGGTAGTCCGAGCCGCCCGGTTCGAAATAATGAAAGTGGTCGGTAACAAGATGCGTGTGTACGCCCTTCCTCCGCAGGCTCTCGCAAAACGACCTGTCGTACGGCTCCATCGGGCCCCAGCTCCGGTGGAAGAAGCCCGCGCGCCCCGTCTGGATGTCCCGTCGCGCGGGAATGCATGGGAGGCTGCCGACATAGTGGCGATCGAAGGTGACCGCCCGTTCGGCGAAGCGGTCGAAATTCGGCGTTCCGATCGTCCCGCCATAGGGGCCGAGCGCCAGGCGGTTGAGGGAATCGAAGAGGACGAAGATCAGCCTCATGGGAGTTCCGTTGGGTCGATAGGGGCTTGGTCAGGCATCGTAGAAGACCCTGAGGCCGGAATTGCTGGCCCCGCTGTCGGCCGGAACGCCCGAGCGGGCGGCGATGCGGTAGCGATAACAATAGCTTCGGTGGCACAGGAAGCTGCCGCCCTTCAGCAGCTTCTGCTTCGTTGCTCGCGCCTCCTCGTTTCTGAGCCGCGCCGCACGGGTCTGCGAGCGCACCATGAAGGGCTCCGACGTCCATTCCCACACATTGCCGGCCATGTCGTGGAGACCGGCCTCGTTCGGGGCGAAGGCGGTGACGGGGGAAGTGCCCAGCCAGCCGTCGGCGCGGGTGTTTTCGTAGGGAAAGCGTCCCTGCCAGATGTTGCAGGGCAGGAAATCCCCCTCATCGGGTTCCCGGTCGCCCCAGGGAAAGCGGGGGTCCTCGAGCCCGCCGCGCGCCGCGTGCTCCCACTCTGCCTCGGTCGGCAGGCGCCCGCCCGCCCAGGCCGCGAATGCCTGCGCATCGGCCCAGGAGATATGTGTGACCGGGTGGTCCGCGCGGTCGCGGACATGGCTGCCGGGCCCCTCCGGGGCGAACCAGGCCGCGCCGTCGCACACGACCCACCAAGGCGTGGCGGATGCCGAAGGCGGGATCGCCTCGGGGTCGGGCAAAAGTCTGCGGAAGACAAGCCCCCAGCCGAATGTCTCGGCCTCGGTCACGTATCCGGTCTCGGCCACGAAAGCGGCAAAGCGCGCATTGGTGACCAGGCAAGCCTCAACCGCAAAGGGACGGACTTTCACCGTGCGCAACAGCCCCTCCCCGTCCTGCGGTATCTCCGGCTGGCGGGTGCCGACATGGCTCGCTCCGCCTGAGAAATGAACGATCTCGGGCCGGCGGGCATCCGCGATCGCAAGCGCCTCCGAAGCGTCCGTCGGCACGGTTGAAGGTGCCGTCGAACCAATCGCCGTACGGGAAGCGCCGCAGCAACTCATCTCAGGCCGCTGCCCTGTCCAGGCGCGCGGCACGTACGGCTGTGCTGTCGTGCTCCGGCACATCGCCGATCTTGGCCATCTTCGCGTCGAGTTTCGCCAGCATCGTCTCGAAGACCTCGTTGTAGGCCGGATCGTCGGCCAGGTTCTTCAGTTCGAAGGGATCCTCCCGGCAATCGAACAGCTCCCATTCCGGCGGCGCGCCGCCCGGCCGGGCGCCCAACTGCCCGAGATCATCATTATACCAATAGATCAGCTTATAACGCTGATCGCGAACGCCGTAATGCGCCCACGCCTCGTGGATCTCGTCGTTGTGCATCCAGTATCGATGATAGGCGACTTGCTCCCAATCGTCAGGCGTATTGCCTTCCAGCACCGGGCGCATCGAGCGGCCCTGCATATAGCTGGGCACCGGCACGCCGGCATAGTCCAGGAAGGTCGGCGCAAAGTCTACATTGCAGGCGATATCCTTGCTCGTCGAGCCGGGCGCGATTTCGGGCGGATAGCGCACGAGGAACGGCATCCGCAGGGATTCCTCGTACATGAACCGCTTGTCGAACCAGCCATGCTCGCCCAGGAAGAAGCCCTGGTCAGAGGTGTAGACAACGATGGTGTTGCCCGCGAGGCCCTTTGCATCGAGCTTGTCGAGGATGCGGCCGACATTCTCGTCGATCGACTGGACGGTGCGAAGATAGCGCTTCATGTAGCGCTGGTATCTGAACTCCGCGAATTTCTGCGGATCGTCGAAAGTGTGGTTTTTTCCTGTCTCCGCGCAGACCACGGTGATCGTCTCGCCGGACTTCAGCTCCGGCACCTTGCGGGCGAACCAGCCGTCGACCATCAGCTCGCCCGCCCGCGAGGCCGGACCTTCAGGCTGCACGAGGCCGAGATCCTCCCAATTCATGTCCGAGCGAATACGCATCCTCGCGGCCGCGGCCGCGGCCGCCCGGTTCGCATAGTCGTCGTTGAATGTCTCCGGCAGCGGCAAATCCTCGTCGGCCCACAGATGGTTGTACTTCGGATGCGGCTGGAAGTTGCGGTGCGGCGCCTTGTGGTGGCACATCAGGAAAAATGGCTCTTCTCCGCAGCGGTCGATGAAGTCGAGCGACATGTCGGTGATGACATCGGTCGCGTAGCCGGGGACGCGCTTGCGCCCCTCCGGGCCGATGAAGGCGGGGTCCCAGTAGTCGCCCTGCCCCGGAACCACGGCCCATTCATCGAAACCTGTCGGTTCATGCGCCTTGCCCTCGCCCAGATGCCATTTGCCGAAGATCGCGGTGCGGTAGCCGGTCTTGCGAAGATGCTTGGCGACGTTGGGCAACCGGTTGTCGATATGCGTGTTGAGCGTCGTCACGCAGTTCACATGGTTGTGGGTGCCGGTCAGGATCGCCGCCCGGCTCGGCGTGCAGATCGAATTGGTCACGTAGGTTGCGTCGTGGCGCATGCCTTCCCTGGCGAGCCGGTCGATGTTCGGCGTGTGGTTCAGCCCCGCCCCGTATGCGGAAATGGCGCGGGCGGCGTGGTCGTCCGACATGATGAAAATGATGTTGGGGCGCATCCTCGTCCTCGTATGTGCGGAAATTATGCGGAGAGCCTTGCTTCTGAAATGGTGTTGCCGGGGGTGACACCGGTCAGCCCGCGGCCGTCGGCATCGAAGAAGTGGGTACGGCCGCCAAGGGCGAAGCTGATCCGCTCGCCGACGCGAACCTTCGCACCCGGCTCGAAGCGCGCCACGATCTCCTGGTCCCAAGAGGTGCGGACATAGACGAACACCGCGTCACCCAGTTGCTCGACCACGGTGACCTCGCCGGTGAACACGCCGTCGCGGTCGACATGCTTGAGCCCGTCCGCCCGCACACCGAGCGTCGCGACGCTGTCGGCCTCGGCGCCCGACAGCGTGAGCCGGCTGCCGTCCGGCAATTCCGCCGCGGGCTGCCCGCCATTGCTTGCAGCGCGGAGCTTGATGAAGTTCATCTTCGGGCTGCCGATGAAGCCCGCGACGAAGAGGTTCGCCGGCCGTTCGTAAAGCTCCATCGGCTCGCCCATCTGCTCCACCCGCCCGTCGCGCAGCACCACGATCCGGTCCGCCAGCGTCATCGCCTCGACCTGGTCGTGCGTGACGTAGATCATGGTCGAACCCTGGAGCTGACCGTGCAGCTTGGCGATCTCGAGCCGGGTCGCCACGCGCAGTTCGGCGTCGAGGTTCGACAGGGGCTCGTCGAACAGGAATACCTGTGGATCGCGGACGATGGCCCGGCCGATGGCGACGCGCTGGCGCTGCCCGCCCGAAAGCTGCCTGGGCTTGCGGTCCAAGAGGGGCTCGATCTGCAGGATGCGCGCCGCCTCGGCCACGCGTTTGGCGATCTCCGCCTTCGGCACGCCGTTCATACGCAGGCCGAAGCCCATGTTCTGCGACACGGTCATGTGCGGATAGAGGGCATAGGTCTGGAAGACCATCGCCGTGCCGCGTTCGGAAGGATCGATATCATTCACCCGGTGGCCGCCGATCTCCACCGAGCCGGCAGTGATATCCTCCAGTCCGGCGATCATGCGCAGAAGGGTGGACTTGCCGCAGCCGGAAGGCCCGACGAATACGCAGAACTCGCCTTCCCTGATCTCGATGTCGACGCCGCGGATCACCTCGACGGCGCCGAACTTCTTGCGGATGTCCGTTAGCTTGACACCGGCCATTTTCTTCTCCTTGTCAGCCCTTCACCGCACCGGCCAGGCCGTCGATGAAGTAGCGCTGAAGAAACAGGAACAGGATGATGACGGGCACGATGGTGATGGTCGAACCGGCCGTCATGCCGCCCCAATCGATGAAGTGCTCGCCCCGGAAGGAGTAGATGCCGACCGAGAGCGTGCGCAGCGCCGGGTTGGCAAGCGTGATGACCAGCGGCAGCAGGAAGTCGTTCCAGGCCTGCAGCGTCTGCATCACGACCACCGTCACGATGATCGGCTTCGACAAGGGCAGCATCACGTACCAGAAGGTCTTGACCGGGCCGACGCCATCCATGCGCGAGGCTTCCTCGAGTTCCTTCGGCATCTGGCTGAAGTAGCCGGCGAAGAGCAGCGTGAAGATCACGATGGAATGGCCGCAGGTGGCGAGCATCAGTCCCCACAGGGACTGGCCGAGCCCTAAATTCGACAATAGCTCGAAGACCGGAATGATGGTGTAGCCCTGCGGGATGAAGAGCGTGAAGAGCATCAGGCCGAAGAGCGCCGCCCGCCCCGGAAACGGCCGCCGGCCGAGCGCATAGCCCATCAGCGCCGCCGAGATGGTCGTGATGAGGACCGAGCCGACCGTCACGAAGAGCGTATTGAAGAAATACGCGCCAATGTTGGCTTCATGCCAGGCCCGCACGAAATTCTCGAAGGTCGGGTTCTCGGGGATCAGCCCGCCACCGGCGAAAATCTCGCTGTTCGACTTGAACGAGGCGGAGACCATCCAGACGAGCGGATAGACCCAGAGGATGCAGATCGCGGCAAGCACGACCGAGGTGATAAGCCGCCGACGGCGCGGATTGAGGAAAGACTGCCGGCTCGTAATCGCCGAACTGCGGGACAGGGCGACATCAGCCATTGGCCGGGTCCTTCCTGCGGGCGCGGCGCACCGCGACGATCTGGAAGATGGTGAGGATCATGACGGCGAGGCCGAACAAGACGCCTGCAGCGCTTGCATAACCCAGTTGCGGGACCATGCCGCCCGACGGTGCGAAGGCGATGCGGAAGATGAAGACCTCCATCACCTCCGAGGCGAAGAAGGGGCCGCCCTGCGTCGTCGACTGGATCAGCGGGAAGACGTTGAGCGCGGCAATGGCCGAGATCAGCCCGATCACGACCGCAAAGGGGGCGATGATCGGCAGGACGACAAAGACCGTCACTTGCCAGGTCCTCACGCCGTCCAGTTTGGCCGCCTCGTACAATTCGTCCGGCACCGTCTGAAGTGCTGCAAGCCAGTAGATCAGCGTGACGCCCGTCCATTTCCACACGAAGACGCCGGCGAGCGTCCAAAGCACGAGTTGCGGACTGCCGAGGAAGTCGACCGCACGTTCGAAAAGCCCGGCATCGAGCAGGAGGCCGTTGATCGGCCCGTTGAAGGGGCTCAGCATGAGCGCGATGACAATGGCGATAACGGCCACCGGCGTTACCACCGGCAGGAAGATCATCGTGCGGAAGAGCGTGGAGAGCTTGAGCAGCTTGTTGTTGAGCAGGATCGCAAAGACCAGGCTTATGAACATCTGCAGCGGCACGGTCGCCAGGGTGAAGAGGAAGGACCGTTTGAAGGCGTTGAGGAAGAACTCATCCTGCAGGAGTTCGCGGTAGTTCTGCAGGCCGACGAATTTCTTGGCCGCGCCGAAGCCCGTCCAGGTGAGCAGCGAGTAGTATTCGGAGGCAATCAGCGGCCAGACGATGAAGGCGCCGAAGATGAGGAGCCCCGGAACGAGGAACAGATAGTCGATCCGCGACTTCCAGATGCGGGCCGCAAGGCCCTGTCTCGTTGCAGCCGGCGCGTGCGATATGTGCAACTCTGTGGCGCTCATCGGATTGTGCTGCCTCGTGTTTCCCGGGAGCTATCGCCACATGGCCCCTGAACCGGCACATTCCCCGTCATCCCGGAAACCGGAGCGAAGTGGAGGTTGTCCGGGACCCACTCCGTGACTCGTCCATATTCCGGAATGGATCCCGGACAGCCGCCTTTCGCTTCGCTCAAGCCGACTTCCGGGATGACGCGCATAGGACTAGCCCAACCAGAATTCATCATGCTCTAGGAAGCGTAGTCGACGCTCGGATCCCAGTCCGAATAGACGAGGTCCTCGCGGCGGACATTCGCCCCTTCCGCATTGGCGTCGGCAATCGCCTTGTCGAGCGCCGCGTTCATGGCGCCCTTTAGTTTGGAGAGGTTCTCCTTCACGCCGCTGAGCTGGCCGGTGTAGAGGCCCTGTACGACGTTCGCCAGGTTCGGCGTCGGCTCCTCGTAGAGCTGCGCCACCTTGGTGAAGCCAGGGCTGCGCGCGTAGACCACGGGGCTGACGCGCACCTGCTTTTCCTGCAGCGCGATGACGGCCTTCGAACGCTCCGACATTTCGGCCTCCTCGGCCGCCTTCGGGAAGATTGGCGGGTCCGAGGGACCGACGACGTTGCCCCAGGCGACCTGGCCCTCAAGCGTACCCATGTAATGAAACACGTCGGCCGCATAGGCGGGGTTCTTGGCCGCGGCGTTCACATACATGGTATTGGCCGCCGAGGGCAGCGCGTCGACGATGGTCTTGCCGTCCTTGCCCTCGGGTGCCGGTGTCGCGGTGAAGCCGAAATCGAAATCCGGATTGTTGGCCTCCCAGATCGGCACGTTCCACGGCCCTTGCAGGATCATGCCGGCGCCGCCCTGTTCGACGAAGGCGCGCGCCTGCGGCGCGTTGAGGCTCATGATGCCGGGGAACATGCTGCCGTCGTCGCGGATGGCCAGCAGGAGCTCCATCGCCTGCACGAACTCGTCGCTGTCGATAACGATCTCGCCGGTCCTGTAGTCGACGCCGGTCAGGCAGCCGGCAACGCTGCTCGCGCAGGCCGCGCCGGCGCGGTTGGCGAGTTGGACCAGATTGGCCGACCAGCGGTTTCCCTGATTGCCGCCCATGATCAGGCCGAACATGGATCCGCCGGAATTCTCGGTGATCTGCGCTGCCGCCTTGCGGAACTGATCCCAGGTAAGCGGCGAATCCGGACCGGGATCGAACTCGGTCAATTCCATCGCTTTCCTGTTGAACAAGAGCAGAGACGAGCAGCGGCGCTCGGACGTGTAGGGCAAGCCGTAGGTCTTGCCTTCGATCACGTTGACGCCTTCGACAAAGGAGCCGGCCGGGAAGCCCGCCTTCCAGGCCTCGAAATCGGGGATTAGCTCGTCGAGCGGCTGAACCCAGCCCTCCGCGACGGCGACCGCCGGCGGCATTCCATTCGGCAGGTTGAAGGCGTCCGGCGCCGAGCCGTTGCGAATGCCGAGCGGCAGCACGGTCGCGATCTCGTTCCAGGGCAGCCCGTCATAGACGACCTCAATTCCCCGCGCCTCGGCGTATTTCGGGAAGAACTGCCGATAGAACACGCCCTTCTGACCGCCGCTGTCCAGCCACCGGAATGGGCCGTCGGCCGGCGGCAGGTCGAGGCTCGGGTCTGCGATCGGTATCTTCTCGGCAAGGCTCGGGTCGATGTTCTTGACTTCCTGCGCGAGGCTCCGCCCCGCGAGCGCGGCAAGCGCGAACGCGCTGCTCGACGCCAGAAAGGCGCGGCGCGAAAGGCCGTCAATTCGTCTGATGGACATATTCTCCTCCGTGGACCGCTGCTGCCCGCCTCCCGCGAGCCGTTGAGCGCCGGCGGTCACACTAGCGATTGCAGTCATGCATGAATAATGCAAAAAGGCGCGGTGGCGATGTTATAAAGTTATCGCTCAGATGCTCGATCTCATGACCCATCTTTTCCGCCTGCAAGCCATCGTCGAAGAGGGCAGCCTGCGACGTGCGGCGGAAAGATTGAGCATCACCCAGCCGGCCCTGTCGCGCTCCTTGGCAAAGCTTGAAAAGCGGTTCGGACGACCACTCCTGGAACGCGGCGCCCGCGGCGTCACGCCCACGGCCTTTGGCGCGAAGGTCCTGTCGTCGGTGCTGCGGCTATCGCGCCACTGGGAACTGGCCGAGCAGGAGCTGCAGTCCAGCAATACCAGCAAGAAGATGCGTTTGCGCATCCGGGCGGGGCCGCTGTGGCGGGCCGTCGTTCTTCCCGGGCTGATCGGGGAACTCCAGCGAGCATTTCCGAACCTGGTGATCGAGCTGCAGAACGCCGATTTCGAGACGGCGATTCCCGACCTTCTGGAAGGTCGGGTCGATGTGTTTTTCGGCGGGCTGCAGATCGCCGACGAGGTCGACAAGCGGCTCAGCCGAAAGCAGTTCACGGTCGTTCATGACCGTGTCGTCGCGCGGGCGGATCACCCTCTCTTTGGTCGACTGAGACCGAACGGTTCTCTGGAACCACAGGTTCTCCTGGACTATCCTTGGCTGATATACTCCAACGATCCGGCGTACGAGAGCGCGACGGTGCATGCCTCGATCGAACGCCTGGGCCGCACACCCGAGATCCGCATCACGTGCGAGTCCCTCATCTCCGCTATTGGCCTCTTGCAGAAGAGCGACTGCCTGAGCATCCTGCCGGACGCGGCGGTCACGGAAGCGCGTGGTCCGCAGATCATTCCCGTCCCCGTCCAGCTCGGTCGAAAGCGGACACGCTCCGGCGCGATCTTTCGCGATGAGATGGCGGACTGGCCGCCCCTCGAGTATCTCCTGGCCCTTTGCTCTGCGCGCTTCGCTTCGATAGAGCCTGTGAGTTGAGGTGACGCTACGCCACCGAACTTCGGTACGCATGCTTGCAGCCGATCAGAAACTGAACCTTACACCGGCCGATAGATGCGTTCGGCGGTGTTCCAGAAGATGTTGGCCTGATCTTCAGTGGAGAGCGGGGCGGCGGCGGCGCGATGGGCGTTCATCATCGACAGGTGGTCGGTCCACAGCTTCTCGATCGGAAAGTTCGAGCCGAACATCAGCCGCCTGCTGCCGAAGATGTTCGCCGCCGTGGCGACGATGAAGGAAATGAGTTCCGGGTCGTTCCTGTGAACGAAGGTGCCAAGACCGGAGAGCTTCGCGGAAACGTTGGGTTGGGCGGCCAGCATCCGCAGCCCTGCCTCCCATTCGGCCACCGTGTCGGGCGACATATCGGTCAGCATGCCGGTATGCGTCAGGATGAACTGCGTTTCCGGATTTTCGGCAATCATCGTAGCGCCATCGCGCATCTGGCCTGGGAAGAGCTGGAGATCGAAGGAGAAGCCGTAGTCCTTCAGGTGCGCGATGTTGGCACGGACCGTCGGGTCGACGACCTGGCGCGGCGAGGCGGCGAACCGGTATTCCGGCGTCTCGTGCCAGTGGAGCTGCATGCGCACCCCGCGCATGAGCGGATAGCGCTTCAGCCGGTCGAGCTGCGGGCGGACGTCTTCCACCGTCATGTCGGCGTAACCGACGATGGCGTGCGGCCACCCGGTCTCCTCCGCCGTCGCCTGTACCCAGGCCGCCTCGTCCTCGAAGCGCTCCCTGGCCCAGTTGGTCTGTACGTAGACGGCCTTCTCGATGCTCGAATCCTTCTGGTCGTCGAGGAATTCCCCGATCGTATAGTCGCGCCGGATCGGCTCGTAGGGACCGAAGATGCGGGGCACCATGGGGCCGACGAGCCAGGGCAGGTCATTCTGCCGCCAGATGTGGAAATGGGTATCGATGGCTTTCTGCATCATGTTGCCCTCTGCCATATCTCGGCGGCCGGTCTGGCGGGCCGTCCGAGCGAAAGCATGAAGCGCGTCAGCTCCGCCGTGGAGGAGCCGTCGACAAGATCGTCGAGCGCGGGAAGGATGGCTTGCAGTCCTGCTGTTTCGGGCCGGAAATGCGGGTCGCCGGCCAGCGGTGTGCACAGCGAGAGCCGGTGCGCCCGGGAGGAGAGCCGACGCATCGCAATCTCCATCTCCGCGTGATCGCCCCGCTCGAGACCGTCGGAGAGGACGAGCACCGCCGCGCCGCGCGCGAAGGAGGCAAAGCGCGGCACGGACAGAAAGGCGAGCAGGGTCGGCCCGATGCGAGTGCCGCCGTCCCAGTCGTCCACGCATTCGGCAGCGCGCGTCAGCGCCTGATCGCGGTTGCGGATCCTGAGCGCCGGGGTGATGCGCGTCAGCCGCGTGCCGAAGGTGAAGACCTCGGCCATCCCAACGCCCTGAACGGCGGCGTGGGCGACCTTCAGATAGTCCTCAGTGTGAAGTTTCATCGACCCGGATATGTCGATCAGGACGAGCAGCCGGCGCGGCACCACCTGACGGCGACGCAGGATGGGTTCGGGAATGTCGCCGTCGAAACGCACGATCTCCCGCAGCGACCGGCGCAAATCGATCCTTCCGCGCGAGCGGACGCGCAGATGCCGAAACGTCCGGCGGCGTGGCAACGCCTTAGCCAGATGGCGGCCAAACCCATCGAGCGCCGTTTCCGGCGCCCGCGCGAAATGGCGCACAGCCAGCTGCTCGGCGGTGGAAGACCGTTCTCCGCTTTCGTCATGCGCACGAATCTCGATGTGCTCTTCGCAGGATCTCCCCTCGTCCTTGACCTGCGTTTCCTCCTCGTCGGCGTCATCGGAAACCGTTACAGCCGCCTCGCCGTAGAAATGGCTGCGGAAAAGTACCTCGAACTCCATGAATCGTTCCGGCGGCGGCGCGAATGTCGCAATGGCCGCCTGGCGAATGTCTTCCATGGACCTCGGACCGAGCAGCGACACCGCCTCCATGAAACTCTCGACCTGCTCAGGTGCCGCGCCATGGCCGAAGCCGCGCAACAACCGGCCGAACCCGACAAAGGGTTGCGCGCCTTTCGGGAGCGGGCGGGCCGGCATCATTCCAGCGCCTCCTCGACCACGCGGCCGAGTTCGGGCGCGAGGAAGGTAAGGTCCTCCTCGTCCTTGATCAAAACGCCGACCGCCCTGCGGAAGGCTTCCGGCCACGGGCTGCCGCCCTTCTCCAATACCGTCGCCGCGTTGGCCCATTCGATGGCCTCGGAAATTCCGGGCGGCTTGGCCAGCGGCCGCGAGCGGATTTCGCGCACCGCCTTCGCCGCCGCCCGTGCCGTCCGCTCGGCGACGTCGCCGGCGCGCAACATGATGATTTCCGCCTCCCTGTCGGGATCGGGATAGCCGATCCAGTGATAGACGCAGCGCCGCCGCAAGGCCTCCGCGAGTTCGCGCGTGCGGTTGGAGGTGAGCACGACGACCGGCCGCGCCGTGGCGCGGATCGTGCCGCGTTCGGGGATGGATATCTGGAAATCGGACAGGAATTCCAAGAGCAGCGCTTCGAACTCGTGGTCCGTCCGGTCGATCTCGTCGACCAGCAGGATGTTTTCTTCAGGCGCCTTCAGGACCTTCAGAAGCGGGCGGGCGATCAGGAAACGGTCGTCGTAAAGATCGACCTCGCCCTCGCCGGCCTGACGGATGGCGAGAAGCTGGCGCTGGTAGTTCCACTCGTAGATGGCATGCGCCGGGTCTATCCCCTCATAGCATTGCAGGCGGATCAGGCTTCGGCCGAATATCTCGGCGATCGCCTTCGCCGCTTCCGTCTTGCCGACGCCCGGCGCGCCCTCCAGAAGCAGCGGCTTGCCGAGGCGGATCGCCAGGAAAATGGCGGTCGCAAGCCCGTCATCCGTCACATAGCGCGCACTGGCCAGACCCGCGGTGATCGCCTCGGGAGAGGCCGTGAGGGATGCGACCGGCTTGCGCGCCATGGCTCAGGCCGCCGCGCCGGCGTCGCGCTGCTTCAGGGCCCGCAGCACGCGCTCGGGCGTGATGGGGAGCGTGTCGACGCGCACGCCGACAGCATCGAAGATGGCGTTGGCGACGGCCGGTATCTGCGGGTTTGCGCACATCTCGCCTGGCCCCTTCGCTCCGAATGGACCGTCTCCCGACGGACGCTCCAGGACGGCGATCTCGGTCTCCGCGAGGTCTCCCGGCCCGGGCATCAGATATTCGTTGTAATCGCGCGCGCCATGATGCCGGTCCGGATAGTAGGGCTCCGTCGTCTCGTAGAGCGCATGGCTGATCCCCATCCACGACCCGCCTACAAGTTGCTGCTCGACCATCTTCGGGTTGAGCGCGCGACCGATCTCGAAGACGTTCTTGACCGAAAGAACGACGACCTCGCCGGTCTCCTCGTCCACCTCCACCTCGGCCACCGTGCAGGCATGGGCATAGCAGGTGGAGGGCTTCATGGCGCCCGTCTCCGTCTCCGGATAGGAGCGCGGGACGAGGAACATGCCGCGCCCCGAAATCGAGCGGCCGTGCTTGAAATGCGCGGCGAGCGCCGTGTCGAAGATCGAGATGGAGCGCGACGGCGCGCCCTTCACGTGGATGTTGCCGCTGCCGTCGGTATCGAGGTCGGAGGCGTTCACCTCCAGTTCCTCGGCTGCGACTTCCAGCATCACCTGCCGCGCCTCGCGCGCCGCCTGGATGACGGCATTGCCGGCGCGGTGCGTGCCGCGCGAGGCGAAGGTGCCCATGCAGTGTGGCCCGGTGTCGGTATCGGCCGTGTCGACGGTGACGCTCTCGGTCGGCACGCCGATCGTCTCGGCGCAGATCTGCGCCATGATCTGCTTCAGCCCCTGCCCGAGGTCGACGCTCGACAGCGTCACCATGAAGCTGCCGGTGGGGGTGGAGTGGACGAGCGCCTGGGTGGGATCACCGCCCAGGTTCATGCCGGTCGGGTAGTTGACCGCCGCCACGCCGCGGCCGCGTTTTACGGCCATCGCTCAGCCCTCCCTCGTTTGCGAGGACATCTTCATGAAGCGCTCGTCCACCGGCCAGCCGGCGATGACGGAAGCTTCCTGCATGCATTCGATCAGCGCGGCTCCCTCCGTTGGCTGGCGGTGCGCTTTCATGTCGCCGTCGCGATAGGCGTTGATGAAGCGGAACTCCAGCGGATCCATGCCGATCAGCCGCGCCAGCTTGTCCGTCTGCACCTCGAGCGCGAAGTCCCCGATCGTCACGCCGAAGCCTCGCATGGCGCTCGACGGCGTGCGGTTGGTGTAGACGCAGTAGCTGTCGATGGCGACGTTCGGGATCGTGTAAGGTCCGGGGAAATGCGCCGCCGATTTCTGCGCGCCATAAGGGGAATGGCGGGAATAGGCGCCGGCATCGATGTAAGCCATGACCTGGCGCGCGACGATGCGCCCGTCCTTCATCACCCCGTCCTTGATGACGATCTTCTCCGCCGCGCGCGGCGAGGAGACCTGCATCTCCTCCTCCCTGGAGTAGATGAAGGATACCGGGCGTCCCGTGAGCTTGGCGGCGAGGATCGCGACCGGCTCGACGGTCACATCCACCTTGCCGCCGAAGCCGCCGCCGACCGTGCCGCCGACCATATGCAGCTTGTGGCCCGGCATCTGCAGGATGATCGAGGCGTTGTCGAGGGTGAAGAACATCGCCTGCGTGTTGGTATAGCAGGTGAAACGGCCGTTCGCTTCGGGCGTGACGATGCAGCCGCTGGTTTCGAGCGGTGCATGCTCGATCGGCCCGGAGGAGTAGCTCTCCTCAAGTATGTGGTCGGCCTGCGCGAAACCCTTCTCCGCGTCGCCGAAGCGGACCTTCCGGCATTCGCCGCTGTCGTAGAGATAGTAGTTGCGGCCGTGATGCTCGTTGACGATGGGTGCATCGGGCTTCAGCGCCTCCTCGATGCTGAGCACGGCGGGCAGAACCTCGTAGTCCACCTTGACCTTGGCGGCTGCCTCCTCCGCCGCGCGCGCGGTCTCGGCGAGCACGGCCACCACCGCCTCGCCCTTCCAGCGTACCTTGTCCTCGGCGAGCACGTGCTCGTCCTCCGGTCCCACCTGGATCAGGATCAGTATGGTGTAGAGGTTCTGCGGCACGTCCTTCGCCGTAATGATCCTGGCGACGCCCGGATGTTTCTCCGCCTCGCTCGTGTCGATGCCGCGGATGCGTGCGTGGTGGTGCGGGCTGCGCACCATCTTCAGATGAAGGAGGCCCGGAAAGGTGCGGTCTGCGAAATAGGCGGTCCTGCCGGTGACATGTCCCCTGATGTCGGAACGCGGGCGCGGCTGGCCGATCTCGACGAAATCGTCGGTGCGCTCGTCGGCGAAATAGCTTTTCGACAGCTTCATTCCCGTCTCCCTCAAGCAGCGGACGTGGAATTGGCGCGCGCGGCGAGAAGCACGGCCTGGATGATCGGCTCGTAGCCGGTGCAGCGGCAGACGTTGCCGGAGATCGCCTCCACCACATCGGCCCTGTCCGGATTGGGATTGCGCTCGAGCAAGGCCGCGGCGGCCATGATCATGCCCGGCGTGCAAAAGCCGCATTGCGCCGCGAACGCGTCCTCGAAGGCGCGCTGCAGGGGATGCAGCACTTCGCCGTTTGCAAGCCCCGCCGTGGTGCGGATTTGCGCGTCGTTGCACGTCTCCGCCAATGTCAGGCACGACAGCCGCAACTCCCCGTCGACCATCACTGTGCAGGCGCCGCAGGTACCTTGAAGGCACCCGCCCTTGGGCGAGGTGTCGCCCATCTTGTCGCGCAGCGCGGCGAGCAGCGTGCTTCCGCTTTCCACGAACTCAGCCCGCTCGCTGCCGTTCAGCGTGAATTGGACCGGAACCTTTGCCATCGCTTCCTCCCAGTCGACGGTGTGGTGGCTTGGCTTCTTCCAGGCCTCCCTAGCCGAGCAGCAGTCTGCCCAGATGAACGGGCAGTACCTCACGCCTGTACCAGGCGCTGGCGATCGCGTCCGTTGGCGGATCGATGCCCTCGAGCGCCGCCGTCAGCGCGGGCGCTATGCCTTCCTTCGTGCGCGGCCGCCCGACAAGTGCCGCTTCGGCCGCATGCGTGCGGATTGCGCGGTCGGCCATGCAGCCAAGGGCGATCCTTGCCTGAACGACCGAGCCGGCTTCTTCGCGAATATCGGCGGCGATGGTGAGAACGGCCGCACCTTTGGGATGCACCCGGCTGACTTTCAGGAACCGGAAGCTGTCCGTTGCCGGCGCAGCGAAGGTCACGGACGTCACCAGCGCGGAAGCGCCGAGGCTGTCTCGTTCCTGCAGGAAAGCTTCGAGCGCCATTTCGCCGCTGCCGCTGACGGACACCTTCGCGTCGAGAGCGAGAAGTGCGACCGTGAAATCCCCATAGGGCGCGGGCGCAAACAGATTGCCGCCCACCGTCGCCATATTGCGGACCGCGGGGCCACCCACCGCACGCGCCGCCGGCGCAAGATAGCTCAGCCCGGGATGCGCGAGGACCATGCCCATCGTCACGGAGGCACCGACCCTCACGCCGGCGTCGGATGTTTCAATCGCCGACAGGGCAGGATCGGTCGTCCTGACAATGGTCGAAAAGGAGAGGTCCCCTTCATTCACAGCCCGGACCACGAGCGTCCCGCCGCCCATGTAGCGAACACCGGACGCACCAAGGGCCGCCTGCGCTTCGCTTGCGGTTGAAAAGGTCTGAAGGCTCATACCCATCGCCGGTCCTCCCGCTCAGCCTCCCGCGAAGCGCTTCTTCAGCGCGTCGAACCCGCCCTGGAAAACATTCGCTCCCATCCCCTCGGCGATCTTTTCAGCTTCCTCGGCGGGCGCGTCGAAACTTGCCGTCCAGATGGCGCAGGTGCGCTCGCCGTCGGTGATCGGGATGAGCTTCAGCGTGGCGACATGGTTCGAGATCGGCTGAGGCGTCTCGAGAATGGAATAGGTGACGCTATAATCGCGATCGGAGAGGCCCAGCAGCTTCTCCCTGATCGTCGCCCCGCTAGCGATCTCGAACTTGCGCACGCATCCGATCTCGCTCGATGGCCCGCCACCCTCGATCTCGCTCTTGACCATTCGCGGATGCCAGTCAGGAAGACCGTTGAAGTCGCGGATGCACGCCCAGACATCGGAGGCGGGTGCATCGATGACGCTTGAGACCGTGACCGTCGCCATGAGAAAACGCTCCTTGCTGCCAGCCCTCACGGCGATCATAGCCAGCCTGCCGGACGATGCTTATCAATGCGTCTGGAACGCCTATCAAACAGTCTGAAAAAATGGAGCGGCGCGGCGGTTAATGCCGAAGCCTGCGGGCGGCCGAACGGTAGGCGTTGGGCGGCACGCCGAAATGGTCGCGGAAAAAGCGGGAGAAATTTCCCTGTGTTGAAAAGCCGAGCCCGCAGGCGATGTCGATCAGCGACTGTTCCGATGCCCGCAACCGGCGCGCCGCCTCGGCCATGCGCATCGAGTTCCAGTACACATTGGGGGTGAGCCCCATCTGCTCCTTGAAGAGCGCGAAGAAGTGCGGCCGTGACAGGCCAACGCTGCGCGCGACCTGGTCGAGGCAGGCCCGTTCGCAAACATGGCTTTTCATCAGCGCGGCAGCCTTGCGCACGCGATGGTCCCGCGCGGCCACGCGGACACGCACGCTCCTGCGCCGCTGCTGCGAGGCGGCGGTGTCGAACACCGAGTCGATGAAGCGCTCGGTCTCGTATTCGACCAGATGAGCAGGCATGTTGCCGCTCGTCAGGCTTTCGAGGAGCCTGAAGGCGGATTCGTTCAAGCGCTTGTCCGTGGGAATCGCGCTTGCAGCGAAGACATTTTCCTCGCGACGGCTGCCCCTGCGGCCGGCAATCCAGTCCGGATCGATGTAAAAGGCGAGAAATCGCCCTTCCTTGCCGCCGGCCGGAAAGTCATGACGATGCGGCTGCAGCGAGTTGACGCCCACGGCGACATGCTCGCCGGGCAGCACGCGCTCGTTGCCGACAGTCATCTCTCCAGCCACGCCGGCCAGCCAGATGATGATGTGGACCTCCTCGTGGGCGTGGGTCACAAGGTCGTTCGCCACGTTCAGGATCGAGACATGGCCGAACGCGCCATCAAACAGCTTAATGGAGCTGGTCATCGTTTCCTCCCGGGCCTTTGACAGCCCTTTGAGGGAATACTCGTTACGCTTCGGGATCCAGTCAAGCCGGGAAACGGCCGACGCCTATGCATGACGGCAATCGACGACGGAGACAAAACGCCTGTGCAGCGCACGGGGTGCCCACCAGTTTTCCCACCCGTCGAGTGTAATACGACTGTTGCAAAACAGTGATCTCTTCGAACGGTGTCTGACGTCTCGCTGCCTGCCGACAGGCGGGCTGCGGGGTGTTGCTGTGCAATCCATCGGGCGAAGAACCAACGGGAAGCCGATCGCGCCGAGGCAAAACGGGAGAACGGAATCATGAAAAGACGTGAATTCATGCTTGCGACGGCCGCCACGGCAGGCACGCTGATCCTGCCGCGCATGACCTCGGCAGCCGAAGGGGTCATCGACTGGTATACCAGCTCAGATTCAAACATCTACGACTTCTGGGCCAACATCGTGAAGCCGGCCTTCGAGGCGGCCAATCCGGGCATCACCATCAATCTGGTGGACGCCGGCGACGGCGCGGGCATCATCGCCATCGGCGAGCGCGCCATTGCCGCAAAGCAGACCGGGACCGATCCCCAGGCCGACTATTTCGAAACCGCCAATCCACGCCTGCCCGCGGGCGCCATTGAGGCCGGCATCTACACCAACGTCAAGGATGCCGGGCTTTCGAACTATTCCAAGGTCAATCCGCTGGCCATCGACAGCGACTACAGCCTGCCATATCGCGGCTCGCAGGTGCTGCTCGCCTATGACAGCACCAAGCTGGACCCAGCCAATACGCCCAAGAACTGGGATGCGCTGGTCGAGTGGATCAAGGCCAATCCCGGCCAGTTCGTCTATAACCGCCCCGACAAGGGCGGGTCGGGCGGCAATTTCGTCCGCCGTGCCATCCATCAGGCCAATGGCCGCGACCCCTCCCTGTTCACGGTGGACAACTACACCGAGGAGTTCGGCAACGAGGCGCTCGGCAAGGCCTGGGCCATCCTTTCCGACATCGCGCCCTCGCTCTATGACAGCGGCGCCTATTCGTCGGGCAACACCCAGTCCATCCAGCTCCTCGCCCAGGGCGTGGTGACCATGACTCCGGTGTGGTCCGATCAGGTGCTCCAGGCCATCGACCAAGGCGTGCTGCCGCCGGAAACCGGTCTCGTGCAGCTTCAGGACCTGGCGCTGTGCGGCGACTTCTCGCGCGCCGTGATCATCGAGAACGGCACCAACAAGGATGCCGCGCTCAAGCTGGCCGATTTCGTCCTCAGCGAAGACATCCAGAGCGCCATCCTCACCGAGCTCGGCGGCTTCCCGGGCGTGTCCTGGGACTATGTGGAGCCCGCGCTGCGCGAGCGCTTCGCAGACATCGTGCCCACGACCATCCCCACCTTCCCGAGTGGCCAGTGGGAGGCGGCCATCAATGATGGCTGGTACCGGAACGTGGCACCCAACGTCACACGCGACTCGTGACCGACCTGACCCAAGCAGCCGCCTCCCGGCTGCTGATCGATACCAATCACAACAGGAGGCCGTGGGGCCTCCTGCTCGTTGCCGTTCCGGTGTTCCTGGTGGGGTGGCTGGTGATCTGGCCGACCATCAGCGCCATCGCGCGCACCGTCTGGCGGCTCGATGCCGACGGCAATTACGGCTTCAATCTTTCCAGCTACGTCTTCTTCTTTTCCGACCAATATAGCCTCAACAATCTTGGCATCACGCTGTGGACCACAGGCATGTGCGCCTTGCTGCTTCTGGTGATTTGCCTCCCCATCGCGCTCTATCTGCGCTTCTCCAGCGGCCGGCTGCCCGCCTATGTGCAGGGCCTTGCGATCTTCCCTCTATTCGTGCCGTCGATCATCCTGGCATACGCTTTCATCCGTGTGCTCGGCCCAAACGGCATGGTGGATATCCTGCTAAACTCGGTGGGCCTGCCCAAGATCCGCACGCCTTACCTGACGCCCTGGGGGCCGGTCATCGGGCTGGTCTGGGACAATATTCCATTGACCGTGCTAATCCTCCTTGCGGGGCTCGGCAACGTCGCCAATCAGTCGATCGAGGCGGCCCGTGACGTGGGCGCAAACAGGCTGCAGGTATTCTGGCATATCATCCTGCCGCGCATCTCCAATTCCGTTCTGGTGGCGCTCTCCTTTTCCATCCTGGGCATCTTTTCCGCGTTCACTCTGCCCTACCTTCTGGGCCCGGCCTCCCCGGAGATGATGGGCCCGTTCATGCAGCGCACCTTCCGCGAGGTGAACGATCCGCTCAACGCCATCACCCAGGCGGTCATCGCCTTCGGCTTCTGCATCGTGTTCGGCCTGTTCTACGTGCGCTCGGTCGCGCGCAACCAGGGTGGGTGATCATGGCGGCGCTCTCCTCCAACCGCCAGCGCATCGACTGGCCCGGCATCGTCTTTGCCATGCTGTTATCCACCGCAATCATCCTCCCGCTGGTGGTGGTGGGCACGTGGGCCTTCACAGAGATCTGGCGCTATCCGGCCGTGGTGCCGCAGCAATTCGGGCTGCGGTTCTGGAACCAGACGCTCAGCCGTTCGGACGTCTGGGGGGCGCTGACGCTCAGCCTGCAGCTTTCCACCGTGGTCACGCTGCTCTCCGCGCTTATCTGCCTGCCGGCAGCCTATGCCTTCGCGCGCCTGAATTTTCCCGGCCGGAACATTTTGTTCTTCTCGTTCCTTGCCGGCCACGCCTTCCCCAAATTCGGTTTGCTCATCGCCATTGCGGCGATCTTCCTTCAGCTCAACCTCATCGGTACGTTCTGGGGCGTGGTTCTGATCCAGCTCGTGGGCACGCTGATGTTCATGATCTGGATTCCAGTCGCCGCCTTCCAGGGCGTGGATCGGCGGATGGAGGAGGCAGCCCGTGATGCGGGCGCCGGTCCCTTGCGGGTATTCTGGTCCATCACCTTGCCGCAGGCAGGCCCCACCATCGTCGCTGCGCTTCTTTTGAGCTTCGTCGGCACCTTCTACGAAACCGAAGGGGCTTGGCTCATCGGCGCCCCCGGCATCCGCACCATGCCGGTACTGATGATCAGTTTCATCAACAACCAGATGGTCATCCAATATGGAGCGGTGCTCTCGGTGCTGCTCTGGGTGCCGTCATTCATCGCCCTGATGTTTGCCCGCAGGGTCATAGGTGGCAGCGCGTTTGCGCGCGGCTTCGGAGCGTGAACGGGAAGGTTCGGATCATGGCGCGTTTGGAAATAACAGGGGTTTCCAAGCAGTTCGATACAACGACGGCCGTGGCCGATTTCACCCTTGAGGTGGATAACGGCGAACTCGTCTGCCTGCTCGGCCCCTCGGGATCGGGAAAATCGACACTTCTGCGCATGGTGGGCGGCTTCGAGCGCCCCACAGCCGGCTCGATACGGATCGACGGGGAGGAGATCATCCATCTGCCGCCCGAAAAGCGCCCCACGGGGATGGTCTTCCAGAGCCACGCGCTCTGGACCCATATGAACGTTTTCAAGAATATCGCCTTCGGGCTCAGGCTGCACCACGCTCCGCGCGACGAAATCCGCCGCCGCGTGGAAGCGGTGCTCGAACTGGTCGGCCTTACGGGCTACGCCTCCCGTCTCACGCACCAATTGTCCGGTGGCCAGCAACAGCGCGTGGCCTTGGCCCGCTCGCTGGTGCTGGAGCCCAAGATCCTGCTGCTTGACGAACCCTTCGCCAGTCTCGACCAGCATCTGCGGGAAAGGCTGCGCGAGGACGTGCGCGATATCCAGCAGCGGCTGGGCATCACCACTTTGTTTGTCACCCACGGGCAGGACGAAGCGCTGGCCATGGCGGACCGTATTGTGGTGATGCGCGATGGGCGCGTCGAGCAGGTGGGCCCTCCCTCCGAGGTCTATCGCGCACCTGCGACCCCGTTCGTCGCCGGGTTCATCGGCCAGATGAACCTGCTCGAAGGTATCATAGACACCCAGGTCTTTGCATGTCCCGGCCTTGCCGCCCGCATTCCCATTGCCGACGGCCCCGCGACCCTTGCTGTCCGTCCCGAGGCTCTCGGCCTCTCGCCGGCCCAGGGACAGGGGATGGGTATTATTCATCGCGCAGTCGACTATGGTTCGCATGTCATGATCGATGTCGAACTGCCCGACGGGCACAGGGTGAAATCCATGATGCCTGAGAGCGATGCGTGGACCGCGGGCCGACCGGTCGATTTTAACGTCGGTACCATCCTCGCCTACCGCGACAACGTACTGATCTATCGCGGGGCCCAGGTCGAGGAGCAATCGCGGCCCGCCGGAAGACGCGCGGTCCGCAGCAATGCCTGACCCTCGCGTGATTATCCGCAATGGCCACCGCACCTGGCTCAAGTGGCATCGCGGCCGGCGCCGGGCCGGTGATCCGGTGTTCACCGGCCGCCGTATCCACGAAGGCATGCGCCTTGGCGCCAGCGTCGAGGTGGACCTGGTGATCCACGCCGACCGCGGCTACGCCGTCCTGCACGATCTGACGCTGGAGCGGGAGACGACCGGAGCCGGCCGCGTCGTCGATTGCCGCGCCGAAACGCTGCGCGCGCTCAATCTTCGCGGTAACGACGGCCGGCCCATCCCGGACCGCGTGATGTTGCTGGAGGATCTGGGCGCCCTGCTCGCCGAAGGCCCCATCCATCCTGATGCGCTGCTTCAGCTCGATTTCAAGGAAGATGCTGCAGCGCTGGACGCCACCGCCATTGCCGCCTTCAAAGCCAGCGTCAGGCCAGTCGCCCGCCACATGATCCTGTCCTCGGGCGATGCGGACGCCGTCCGGCTGCTGGCCGAGGACGTCGAAGGGCTCCGTGTTGGCTACGATCCCTGCTATGGCCCAATCTTTGAGCGCCTGGAAGCCTCGCGTGATTTCTCCGCCTTCGCCGCCGAGGCCCTCGCTGCGGCTCCCGAAGCAGAAATGATCTATCTCGACTACGGCCTGGTGCTGGCGGCCGATCGAGCCGGCTTCGACCTTATCGGCGCCTTCCATAATGGCGGCCGGCGCGTCGATGCCTGGACGATTCCCGACGCAAGCCCGGCCAGCCTTGCCGCAGCCGAGCGCCTGCTGGCGCTCAAGGCGGACCAGATCACCACCGACGATCCGGAGGGGCTCGCGATGGCGCTGGAAGCGTCCTTCTAGGGCAATTCCAGGAAAAGTGGAGACCGGTTTTCCGTCCGGAATTGCGACAAAACATGGAGTTAGACCAAGCCATCGATTCCATGAAACGATGAAGTGGTCTAACGCGGGTCCTTGCGCGGGGCATCCTTGAGTTTTTCGAGAAGATAGGCGTGACAGGCCGGATTGGCGACGATCACTGCGCCGGTCTTTTCATAAAATTCCGGCCCGCGTCCCCACCAGTCGGTGACGATCCCGCCTGCTTCCTGCACCAGAAGGACGCCCACGGCCCAGTCGAGCAGGCCGGACTCCTCGAAATATCCGCTCAGACGCCCACAGGCCACATGCGCGCAACTGTTGGCGCTCGACCCCACGACCCGCACCGCACCGATGGGGTTGCGAATTCGGTCGAGCCGTTCATAGGCGCCCGGGTAAAGGGCGAGGTTGCTGGTGGGCAGTCCGGTTCCCACGGCAAAAAAGCGCGGATCCGCCTGCCGCGATACCGACAAACGCCGCCCGTTGAGATAGGCGCCCTCGCCCCTGATGGCGGTAAACATTTCGTCGGCGACCGGATTGTAGAGCGCGCCGCATACGGTCTCGCCCCCGCAGCGCAGGGCGATCGAAATGGTGTAATGCATGCCGTTGATGAAATTGGTGGTGCCGTCGATGGGATCGACCAGCCAGCGATAGCGGGTGTCCGCGCCTTCGATTGCCGCGAATTCCTCGCCGGTGAAGCTCCATTCGGGATATTTGCCGAGCAGCCTTTCGCGGATCAGCGCCTCGGATTCCATATCCGCTTCAGACAGGAAATCAGCCGGTCCCTTGACCCGGATTTCCAGATCACGAAACCGTCCGAAATACTCAAGCGTCAGCGCTCCCGCCTCGCGGGCTGCGGAAACCATGTCGGCAAGGACGGCATCGTAGGAAACAGGCAAGGAAGTCCTCCACTCATCTCAAGAGGACAGACCATGTCGCCCCTTTATGTCACGTGCGCGACATGTCCGTGCCGGCAGTCACCGCGACCTCGTCCGCGCCGCCGGCCTGATGTTCGGAAGCAGAACGGTCAGAAGCCCGAGCAGCGGCAGGAACGAGCAGAGCCAATACACGTAACCGATACCCTTCGCGTCGGCCACCACGCCCAGCAGCGCCGCCGCGACGCCGGCAACGCCGAAAGCGAAACCGAAGAAGATACCGGCCACCATCCCAACGCGTCCGGGA
Organism: Chelativorans xinjiangensis; assembly: GCF_009812055.1. GTDB lineage: Bacteria > Pseudomonadota > Alphaproteobacteria > Rhizobiales > Rhizobiaceae > Chelativorans > Chelativorans xinjiangense. The sequence goes on from NZ_WQNH01000001.1 coordinate 266,825, forward strand.
ACGAGCTCCTGCGCCATCACGACGATGGCGGGGAAGGCCGAGGCGAGCACCAAGCCGATAATGGCGGAGAGCACGATGGTCCATTCGAGGTTGGCATAGGGCAGCGCGAGGGTGAACGGCACCACCCCCAGAATAGAGACCCAGATCACCACCTTGGCGCCGAGACGGTCACCGACCGGCCCGCCGAGGATCGTTCCGGCCGCGGCCGCCCCGAGAAAGACGAAGAGGAGCACCTGCGAGGTCTGTACCGATACGGCGAACTTGTCGATGACATAGAACGTGTAGAAGCTCGAGAAGCTGGCGACATAGATATTCTTCGAGAAGGTGAGGATCGTCAGCACGACAAGGGCGATCACGATCTTTCGCCGCGGAACGGCTACTGTCGGGATAGCTTTGGGCCGCCGTACCGCGGCGGCCTGATAGCGGGCGTACCAGTTGCCGACCTGCCAGAGGATCATCATCCCGACGAGCGCGGCGGCGGAGAACCAGGCAACACTGGCCTGGCCTCGCGGCACGACGATGAAGGCGGCGAGCAGCGGCCCGACCGCGGAACCGAAATTGCCGCCGACCTGGAACAGGGACTGCGCGAGCCCGTAACGCCCGCCGGAGGCAAGCCGCGCCACGCGCGAGGATTCGGGATGGAAAACCGCCGAGCCAAGTCCGATCAGCGCAGCCCCGAGGACGAGGAGGGCATACTGGCCGGCGAAAGCGAGGAACATCAGTCCCACGAAGGTCGCGCCCATGCCGACGGGCAACGAATAGGGCAGCGGGCGCTTGTCGGCGAAAAGCCCGATCATCGGCTGCAGCAGCGATGCCGTTCCCTGGAACGTCATCGTCAGCAGCCCGATCTGCCAGAAGTCGAGCCCGTAGTCCTGCTTCAGCATCGGATAGATCGCCGCGAGCAGCGACTGCATCACATCGTTGATGAGATGACAGACGCTGACGGCAGCGATCACAACGAAGGCTGTGGTCTCGGCGGAGCTTCTGGCGGTGACTGCGGACGTGTCGCTCAAGATCGGTTCCATGACGTTGCGGTGGTTCCTCATAGGCCGATTGCTTGTGTTCTTCTTTCGTGTTTTGGTCCAAAAGTTTCGAAAGTGGGCCAAGCAATGGTGGAATTGCGCGCGCATGAGGCGGACGACGGGCCGCTGGCCGGCGCCGACCGGTGGCGGCGTCAATGGATTGAGGCAGCGGAAGCCAATGTGGTTGCGCTGCCGGCCGACTATCCGGATGGGCACCATGTAGAAACGCACCGCCACAACCGATCGCAGCTTCTCTATGCGCTCTCCGGAGTCGTCATGGTGAGCACCGGCACCGGACGCTGGATGGTGCCGCCGGAACACGCGATCTGGCTGCCGGCCGGCGTCGACCATGCGGTGGACATGCTGGGCGACGTCCAGATGCGCTCCGTCTACGTGCGGCTGGGCGCGATCGCCGGACTGCCGGAGGACCTGCGCGTATTCTCCATCACCGGTTTGATGCGGAACCTCATCGTCGAGGCGATGGCGCTGCCGCGCGAGGAACCGCCCGCCGGCCGCGGCACACTTATCCTGGATCTCCTCCTGCACGAGATCCCGCACCTGCCGGAGCGGCCGCTGGCACTCCCCTTTCCCGCCAACCGACAGCTCGCCCTCCTCTGCCGGCGCTTCCTCGAGGCGCCCTCGCCGCACACCACGATCGATGAATGGGCTAAGGCGGCGGGGATGAGCCGCCGCAGCTTCACCCGCACGTTCCATCGTGAAACCGGGCTGAGCCTTTCCATGTGGCGGCAGCAGGCATGCCTGTTCGCCGCGCTGCCACGCCTTGCCGATGGTGAGCCGGTCACCACCATCGCGCTCGATCTCGGCTATGACAGCGTCGCCGCCTTTATCACCATGTTTCGGCGTATGATTGGCGAACCGCCGCGGACTTGGCTCAAACGCGGGCAGCGTAGCACGGCGGCAGTGCCCAGATGAATCGCGTAAGCCAGGCGCATAGCAGCCATGCAGACGCGCCATTGCGGCAACGGCACCGCTTCAGTATGGCGTAGCCATCCATCAGGACCCGGTGAAATCCCGGGTGGCTCTTCCGGCCGCCGATCCGCCGGACTACCGTTTGAACAAAGCCGTTGCCCTGCGTGGCCCACTCTTCGGTCGCGCACCCTCCAAAGATCGGAACCATCACTGACATGCCCTTTCTGTCCGCCTATCGCGCGCAGTGGTTCGGCAATGTGCGCGGAGACCTGCTCTCCGGCCTCGTCGTCGCCCTCGCGCTCATTCCCGAGGCCATCGCCTTTTCCATTATCGCCGGCGTCGATCCAAAGATTGGCCTTTATGCCTCCTTTTCGATCGCCGTCCTGATTGCCTTCGTTGGCGGGCGGCCCGGCATGATTTCGGCGGCGACCGCGGCAACCGCCGTGCTGATGGTCACGCTCGTGCGTGATTACGGTCTGGAATATCTTCTCGCCGCGACGGTGCTTGCCGGCCTTCTCCAGATTGCCGCCGGGCTCTTGAAGCTCGGCTATGTCATGCGCTTCGTCTCGCGCTCGGTGATGACCGGCTTCGTCAATGCCCTGGCGATCCTGATCTTCATGGCGCAGATCCCGGAACTGACCGGCGTGCCCTGGCTCACCTATGTCATGGTCGCAGCGGGCCTGGCGATCATCTACCTCTTTCCATATCTCACCAAGGCGATCCCCTCGCCGCTTGTCTGCATCATCGCGCTCACATCCGTCGCCATGATCTTCGGCTTCGACCTGCGTACCGTCGGCGACATGGGCGAGCTGCCGTCGACGCTGCCGGTCTTCCTGATCCCCGACATTCCGCTCAATCTCGAAACGCTGATGATCATCCTGCCCTATTCGGCGGCGGTCGCGGCTGTCGGGCTTCTGGAATCGCTGATGACGGCGCAGATCGTCGACGACCTCACCGATACGCCGTCGAACCGCAACCAGGAATGCATCGGCCAGGGTATCGCCAATACGGCCACCGGCTTCATAGGCGGCATGGCCGGTTGTGCCATGATCGGCCAGTCGATCATCAACGTGAAATCCGGTGGCCGGGGGCGGCTCTCCGCCTTCGCCGCCGGCGCGTTCCTGCTGTTCATGGTGGTCGTGCTCGGCGACCTTGTGAGTGCCATTCCCATGGCGGCGCTGGTGTCGATCATGATCATGGTGTCGATCGGCACCTTCTCCTGGTCGTCGATCAAAAGCCTGCGGACCCACCCGAAATCGTCCTCGATCGTCATGCTGGCGACCGTCGTCTGCGTGGTCTTCACGCACAACCTTGCGATCGGGGTGGGCGCCGGCGTGCTTCTGTCCGGTCTCTTCTTCGCCTGGAAGATCGCGCAGATCTTCCGCGTCTCCTCCACGCTCCTTGAAGACGGCCGCGAGCGCCGCTACACCGTCGAGGGCCAGATCTTCTTCGCCTCGGCGGAGGACTTCACCGCTGCCTTCGACTTCAAGGAGGCGCTGGAGAAGGTCACGATCGACGTCAGCCGCGCGCATATCTGGGATATTTCCAGCGTTGCGGCCCTCGACATGATCGTGCTCAAGTTCCGCCGGGAGGGGGCGGATGTCGAGATCATCGGTCTCAACGAAGCGAGCGAAACCATCGTCGACCGGCTTGCGATCCATGACAAGCCCGGCGCGATGGAACGCCTGATGGGCCACTAGGCCAAGGAGGGGAAACCATGACGAAAATCACAGCCCTTATCGATGGCTCCGTCTATGCATCGAGCGTATGTGACCATGCAGCCTGGATCGCCGGCCGTACCCAAGTCGGGATAGAGCTGCTTCACGTGATCGGCCGGCGCGACACCTCCAGCGAACCGGCAAACCTTTCCGGCAACATCGCGCTCGGCGCGCGCTCGGCGCTTCTCGAAGAGTTGAGCGCCCTCGACGAAGCGCGCGCAAAGCTTGCGCAGAAGCGTGGCCGGGCCATTCTCGAAGATGCGAAGGCGCGTTTGGTCGAGGCCGGTGTCGATGACGTGTCGATGCTGCTTCGCATCGGCGACGTGGTCGAGACGGCGGCCGAATTCGAGGCGCAGTCGGAGATGCTCGTCATCGGCAAGCGCGGCGAAGCGGCCGACTTCGCCAAGCTTCATCTCGGCTCCAATCTTGAACGTGTGGTGCGCGCCGCGAAAAAGCAGGTCTTCGTCGCCTCACGGGCCTTCAAACCGATACAGAAGTTGCTGATCGCTTACGATGGCGGGACGAGCAGCATGATGGCGCTCGACCATGTAGCGCGCAGCCCGCTCTATGCGGGGCTCGACTGCCATCTGGTAACCGTGGGGCCGGACACGCCCGAGAACACGAAGAAGCTCGATGACGCCCGGCGCCTTCTCGAAGGCGGCGGCTACGATGTGACGTCCCGGCTTTTGCCGGGTGAGCCTCACAAGGTCATCAGCGGGATCGTTGAAGAGGAGGGCATCGACTTGCTCATCATGGGCGCTTATGGGCACAACCGCATCCGCAACCTCATCATCGGTTCGACGACGACCGAGATGATACGCTCGTGCAAGATACCGGTGGTGCTATACCGGTAGGACCGAAGTCTGAGATCCTTCAGCGAAGCGCCTTTCCGTATCTCACCAGCCCCTATGAAATCGTTGTTCCGCCGACCATCCGGCGCCAGTGATCCCGTAGCGCCTGCATGTCCGGACCGTGATCGAACAGGAGAGCACCCGTTTCGGGCAACGGGACCCAAGGTTGCCGGCTCGCGGTGAAGATGTGCCCCGCCGGTTTCAGCCAGGAGGTATCGTCAAGCGTGCCTGGCTTTACCACGACGACGTCGCTGCCCTGAATTTGGTGCGTCACGCGTCCGCCGCAGGTGGGGCAGAAGACGCGATCCGACATCCTGCCCGAGCCACCCCTGCAGACGTAAGTCTCAAACGGACCGTGCAGTTCGATGTCCTGCGCGGGAACCATCAGAGACGAGCCGTACGCACTGCCGGACTGTTTCTGACAGTCCGTGCAATGGCAGACGTAGTAAGTGAGGGGCGCCTCGATAATTCGATAGCGGAGGTTGCCGCACTGGCATCCCCCCTCGATCGGCAGTTCGGGAAGCCTCACTCGCGGGATATCACTTGTCGTCTTTTTATCCATCCGTTTTGCCTATTCTGCGGCCGAACGTTCAATGGAAAGGGCCTTGACCCTTTCCCGCAGATCGAAGGCTTCGTCGGCGATCTCGGCGCGCGTGATCACCGCGTCCGCCTCCAACAGCTTGCGCGCCATGACATAGGTCGCCGCGTCGTTCAGGCAGTCCACCGCGATCAACCACCCTTGTCTGAAATAGAAGAACGAGACCGAGCCCTCGCGCTTGCCCGGCCGCGCAAGCACGGCGTCATAGCCCCGGTTGAATCCGGCGATCTGCAGCTTCACATCATACTGATCGGACCAGAACCAGGGATGCGGCTTGTAGACCGTGGGTATCCCGGCGATGTTGGCGGCGGCAATGGCGGCCTGGTCCTGCGCGTTCTGTACGGATTCGAGGCGGGTGGGCATCCCCTGGAAAGGCAAGACGGTGCAGTCGCCGGCCGCGAAGATGGCTGGGTCGCTCGTGCGACAATGGTCGTCGACGACGATCCCATCCGTCACATCCAGCCCAGCCGCTTGTGCCAACTGCGCGTTCGGGTCGATGCCGATGCCGATAATTGCAAGGTCGAGCGCCAGTTCCCGGCCATCCTTCAGCCGCACCGCGCCGGCCAGCCCGTCCCTCTCAAGGATGCGTTCGACGTGCACATTCTCGAGAATTTCCACGCCGTGCGCCTTGTGAAGCGCGCGGAAGGCCGCGGCGGTTTCCTTGCATGCCACCCGCTTCAAGATCCGATCGGCGGCCTCGATCACCGTGACCTCCAACCCCTTCTTGGCTGCTTCCGCGGCCGCCTCCAGACCGATATATCCGCCGCCGATCACCACCGCCTTCATGCCGGCCGTCATTTCCGCCATCAGCCATCGGGCGTCCGACAGCGTACGCATGACGCGCACATTGGAAAGGTCTCCGCCCATTTCAGCCGGCAGACGGCGCGCGCCGGCGCCCGTGGCAAGCAAGAGCGCATCGTAGGCGAGCGTGTCGCCGTCGGCGAGCCGGACCGCTTTCTTGCGCCGGTCTATCGCGGTCGCAGCAGCGCCGAGGCGCACGCCGATGCGCCGTTCGTCGTACCATTCGCGCGGCCGCAGCCGCAGCCGCTCGATGCTCATGGCGCCCGACATGTACTCCTTCGACAAGGGCGGCCGCTGATAGGGAAGCTCGTCTTCCTCGGAGACGATGACGATCTCCATCCCCGCCGCGTATTGGCGCAGCGCGCTGGCCGCGGCGATTGCCGCGTGGCTTCCTCCGATGATGACGGTTCTTGCCATATCCGATCCATGTGCCGTTTTTCTCATCGCAATGATCGGCGGCGGCCCTGCGAACGCCGTGATCGTGAGACTTGGGGTTGCGTTATTGCAGGGTGTCGAGGCCCGCGTGAAGAGTGGATTTCGGCGCGCCTGTTTTTCTCCAGCGCGAAAACCGGCGGGGTGACGAGGCATGGCCTGAATGACGGCAGCCGGCCGATCCGAATTGCAGTGCGGCCAACAGCACGCCGATGAACCCGTGCGCGGGAGCGCTCGTTTCGCGACAGGTGCTTTCGTGAATTGCTCAGTTCCTCAGGGCAGAGGCTGGAAATATGATCCGCGTTCGAGACGAATGCCGGGAGGAAGCGACGTGCCGTCACGGAGACCGTTGCGCATCGATGCGGATTTTCATCTGCCGCAGGCGGAGGTCGGCGACCTTTTACCCTTCCTCGACGAATACTGGCAGATGCAGGTGACCGATCGCGAGCTTCCCTCGATGCCGTTCCGGCTGACCTCCTATCCGGCGAACGCGCCGCTTACGCGCAATCCCGATTTCGAGGGGCTGGACGTGCCGGCGGCGCTCGACCGCTTCGGGACCGGTATCGCGATTGCCTCGATGCTCCACGGCGTCGTGGCGCTCCACAATCCCCACATGCGGGCGGCACTCTTAAGCGCTGTCAACGACTATGTGGCGGCGACCTGGCTCGACGCCGAACCGCGCCTGCGCGGCTCGATCTACGTCTCGGGCGAGGACCCGGCGGCTTCGGTCGCCGAGATCGAGCGGCTTTCGGGCGACCGGCGGTTCGTGCAGGTGCTGATGCTTGCCATGCAGGAGATCCATCACGGCAACCGCCACTACTGGCCCATCTACGAGGCCTGCCAGAAACACGGCCTCACGCTGGCGATCCATGCAGGCGGGCTCTACCGCATCCCGCCGAGCGTGTCCGGCTGGCCGTCCTACCAGTTCGAGGACTATGTGATGCAGTCCATGGCCTTCGAGAACATCCTCACGGGATTTCTCGGCGAAGGCGTGTTCCAGAAGTTCCCCGACCTGCATGTCGTCTTCCTGGAAAGCGGCTTCGCCTGGCTGCCGACGACGATCTGGCGCAATGACAAGACCTGGCGCGGGGTGCGCCAGGAGGTACCATGGCTGGACCGCAAGCCCTCCGAGGTCATGGCGGGTCGTGTATTCCTGTCGCTGCAGCCGGCCGATCCGCCGGGTGCCGACGAACTCCGCCAGACCCTGAAACACATCGGCAGCACCGACATGTTGCTTTATTCGACCGACTATCCGCACCGGCAGTTCACCGGCGACGAGCCCCTGCCGGCCGGCCTGCCCGAGGAAGCCCTTCCCGGCATCCTGGTCGCCAATGCGCTGAGGGCCTACCCGCGCCTTGCCGACGACCCAGCGGTGCGGCAGGCCGCCGAAGCCATGGAGGAGACGACATGAACCGGCCGCTCGTGGAAACGGAGGGCACGACGCGGCTTCGCATCGTCGACTGCGATATCCATCCGACCCAGAAATCGCCGGCGGCACTCTTTCCCTATATGGAAAAGCGCTGGGTCGAGCATTTGCAGACCTTCGGCTCGCATATCCGCCAGGCACTGGTTGGGCAGCTCTCCTACCCACGCATGACCGCGAACGGGATGCGCATGGACGCCCGTCCCACGGATGGACCGCCTGGATCGAGCCTTGAGATGCTGCGCGAACAGCATCTTGACCTGCTCGACATCGAGGTGGGTCACCTGATCGCGCTGGGGCGCGGCGGCATGGAAGAACGCAATCCCGACCTCTCCGCCGCCATGGCCCGGGCGGTGAACGACTGGCAGATTGCCGAATGGGTGGAGCCCGAGCCGCGTCTCAGGGCGGGGATCGTGGTGCCGCAGGACAACCCTGAAGCCGCCGTCGCCGAGATCGAGCGCCGGGCCGGCGACAGGCGGTTCGTCCAGGTGATCATGTCCACCCGCCCGAACGAGACGCTCGGCGCCCGCAAGTACTGGCCGATATATGCGGCGGCGGCCGAGGCGGGTTTGCCGCTCTGCCTGCATCCGGCCGGCTATTCCTCGGGCAAGCCCTCCACCGGGACCGGCTGGCCGAGCTTCTATTTCCAGGAGCACTACACCTTCGTTCCAGGCTCCGAGGCACTGGTGACCAGTCTCATCATCGAGGGTGTTGTGGAGGCCTTCCCAAAGCTGAAGGTGGCGATCATCGAGGGTGGCTTCTCCTGGGCGCCGGCGCTCGGCTGGCGAATGGACAAGCACTTCGACACCTTCCACAAGGAGGTTCCGCATCTGAAGCGCAAGCCTTCGGACTATATGAAAGAGCACTTCTGGTGGGCGACCCAGCCCATGGAAGAGCCGAAGAACGGCCGCCACATCGCCGACGTGATCGACTGGATCGGCTGGGACCGGATTCTCTATTCGTCGGACTACCCACACTGGGATTACGACGACGCCTACCGCATCTTCCGCTTCCCGGTCGAGCCGCATCAGCGCGAGAGCGTGCTCGGCGGCAACGCTCGCAAGCTCTATGGCTACGCATGACCCGGCACGTCGTGGCAAGTGTGGACGGCTTCCCGGACAAGGGCATCCGCCGGATCGAGGTCGCCGGCAGGGAAATCTGCCTGATACGGGTGGGCGAGGAGTTCTTCGCCCTCCTCGATCGGTGCCCACACGCCGGCGCCCGCCTGTCGGGCGGCCGGCTCTCCGGAACGGTGGAGAGCGACGGGCCGGGGGACTACCGCCTGTGCCGGAAAGCGGAGATGCTGAAATGCCCGTGGCACGGCTGGGAATACGACGTGCGCACCGGGCAATCCTGGAGTGACCCGAAATCCACCCGTACCCGCGCCTATGCCGTAGAGGCTGTCGCCGGCGGGGAACTCGTCAAGGGGCCGTATGTTGCCGACACCGTGCCGGTGGAGGTCGAGGGCAAATATGTGGTGGTGGATCTTCCGGAGCCGGCCGCCAGGCGGGCGGATACTTCCACCAAGGCATGATGCATGCCGACACTGCCATCGTTTGCTGGTCGGCCTTCGCGTTTTGCGAAAGATGTAAGCGCTAAATCAGTCATTCCCTGTCGAGTCACGATTGAATAGCCTCCTGACCGGGAGGAATGCCAGTGCAGCTAGAAGGTAGCGATATTACAGCGTGCAGCTACCGGCGAAGCGGTGGCGCGTTCGCATCGCTCCCCGTTCGACGCAGCATTTCCCCCTATTCCGGAATACCCCAATCCGCGCGGCAAAGGCGCGGAACGAATTGCTCATCAAAGGGAGGAGAGACTTGATGAGACGTCTGGCTGTATTCACCTCGACGATCGCTCTGGCGCTTTCCACGGCCACGGCTTCCGCGGCGGAACTCACCTACGGGTCCTGGGTCCCGGCCTCCGACTACATCAATTCCGATGCCCTGCCGGAGGTCTTCCGGCGGATCGAGGAGGATACGGGCGGCGAGATCAAGTGGAACCTGATCGCCGGCGGCCAGCTCGCCGGAGGGGTCGAGACATTCGCCGCAATCCAGGACGGGCTGATGGATGCCGGCGTGGCGGCCACCAACTACGTCCCGAACCTTCTGCCCTCCACCGCCACGCTCTACGGACTTGCCGTACCGGGCGACGACCCGGTCGCGGCAGCTGGCGCGGCGAACGAGGTGGTGATGCTGCACTGCCCGTCGTGCATAGAAGAGACCAAGAAGCTCAACATGGTGCCGATGGGGGGATATGCCAGCGCGCCTTATATGCTGATCTGCCGAGATCCGATTGAAACCGTCGACCAACTCAAGAACCTGCGGGTACGTTCCTCCGGCGCGCCGCTCAACATCATGCAGATGGCAGGCGCCAACACGGTCCAGGTCTCGTTGATCGATACGGTCTCCCTGCTCCAGCGCGGCGGCATCGACTGCACCACCGGCATCGGCGACTGGCTCAAGACCTTCGGCTATGGCGATTTCGCCAAGAACGTGACTGACTTCTCGCTCGGCGTTTCGGCCCCGATCATCGGCCTGATGATCAACCGCGATGTCTGGAACAGCTTCACCGAGGACCAGAAGCGCGCTCACCTTAAAGCCGTGGTGCATCTTTCGGCGGCGCACACGATCAACAATTTCATCATCCGCACCAACGAGGTGTTGGAAGACCAGATCGCCAACAACGGCGTGAAGATGGTCGAACCGCAAAATCCCGAAGAATGGCAGGCGCTGATGGACAATTTCATCCGGGACCAGCGCAACATCGCCATCGATTTTGCCAAAGGTTTTGGCGTCGAGAACCCCGAAGCGTTTCTCGACGCCTACGACACCGCGCTCGTGAAGTGGCGCGGCCTGTCGGCCAAGATCGGGACCGATGTGGAGGCCTTCGAGAAAGCCCTCTGGGACGAGGTTTACTCCAAGGTCGATCCGGGGAGCCTCTAATTGCTGGACCGGATCGATCGGCTCCTGGAATTGTGGTCGCGGGCACTTCTGGCGCTCGCGATCCTCGCCGGATTCGCGATGATGATCCATGTCAGCGTGGATGTCTTCGCGCGCACGGTGCTGAATGCGCCGCTCCGGCAGGCGAACCAGACGGTCGCGGCCTACTACATGATCGCCGTGGCCTTCCTGCCGATCGCCCTTCTTGGCAAGTATGACGACCATATCTCGGTCGGCGTGTTCACCGACGCCATGCGGCCGTGGATGCGCCGCGCGCTCGCCATCTTCACCACGCTTCTCGGTATGGCCTACATGTTCGCCTTCACCTGGGAGAGCTGGGTTTCGGCCGCACGACGCACGGAACAAGGCGAAGTGCTGGAGATCTCCGGCGGTTACATGATCGTCTGGCCGGGGCGCTGGCTTTTGCCGATCGCCGGGGCCAGCCTGTTCCTCTGCCTAACGCTGCGGCTCGCCCGTCTGCTTTTGCCGGACGACGGCGAGAGCCCCCATCACGCCCGCATCCCCGACGCATGAGCGCAAAGCCATGGATGGATTGATCCTGAGCCTGGTCTGCCTCTGCGCCGTACTGACCCTGATCGCGGTCCGCACACCGATCGGCGTGGCGCTCGGCGTCGTCAGCTTCGCGGGCTTCTGGTGGCTGCGCAACTTCAACGCCGCGCTCGGCCAGCTGCGCGAGATCCCCTACTATTTCGCCGCCAACTGGGACCTTTCGGCGATCCCGATGTTCCTGCTCATGGGCTCGATCGTCTATGTCTCAGGCATCGCCACCGCGCTCTTCAACGCCGCCCGCCTTTGGCTCTCTGCCCTTCCCGGCGGCCTCGCCGTCGCCGCCAACGCCGCTTCCGCGGGCTTTGCCGCGGGCTGCGGCTCGTCGGTCGCCGCCGCTGCCGCGATGGGACGCCTCGCCATCCCCGAGATGCTGAAGGCGGGCTACGACAAGGGCCTTGCCTCGGGTGTCGTCGCCTCTGCCGGCACCATCGCCGCGCTGATCCCGCCCTCGATCCTCATGGTGCTTTACGGCATCTTCGCCGAGACATCGATCGTCAACCTCCTGATCGCCGGTATCATTCCCGGCCTCATGACCGCCGTTGCCTATACGATCATGATCGTCCTGCGCTGCTGGCGCAATCCCGCCCTCGCCCCGCGCGTCGCCCACGCGGGCGGCAACCTCCGCCGCGAGCGCTGGCGGGCGCTGGCCGAGATCTGGCCGCTCTTCGTTCTGGTTCTCGGTGTGATCGGCGGGCTCTATAGCGGCACCGTCACTCCGACGGAGGCGGGTGCGGCAGGCGCGCTCCTCGCCCTTGCGATCGCCGTCGTGCAAGGCCGCATGACGCTTGCCAAGCTCTGGCGGGCGGTGCGCGAGGCGGTGATGACGACGGCGCAGATTTTCTTCGTCGGCATGGGCGCGTTGATGTTCACGCGCCTTTTGAGCTTCTCGGGCGCCTCGGCCATGCTGACCGACCTCGTCGCCCCGCTCGGGCTCGATCCCTTGGCTGTCGTTCTCGCCATGACGGCAATCTACCTGGTCCTCGGCATGTTCCTCGATCCGATCGGCATCATGCTGATCACCATGCCGGTCTTCATCCCGCTTCTGAAGGCGCTCGACCTCGACCTCGTCTGGTACGGCGTGCTGGTGGTGAAGTTCATCGAGATCGGCATGCTGACCCCGCCGCTGGGCTTCAATGTCTTCGTGGTCAGCGGCGTCGCGGGCCGTGAGATTCCGGTGACCACCATCTTCCGCGGCGTCGGCTGGTTCCTGGTCTGCGACCTGATCGTGGTGACGCTCCTGATCGCCTTTCCGCAACTGGCACTGTTCCTGCCTGCGTTGATGAACTGAGGGGACCGATGAGCGGACTTACCTATGACTACATCATCGCCGGCGGCGGCACCGCCGGCTGCCTGCTTGCGAACCGCCTCAGCAAGGACCCGAACATCCGCGTTTTGATGGTGGAAGCGGGCGGCTCCGGCCGACACCCTTACATCGAGGTGCCGCTGTTGCTTCCGAAGCTCCTCGGCAACCCAAAATTCGACTGGATGTACAAAAGCGCGCCCGAGCCCCACTGCGGCGGGCGCACCATTCCGCTGCCGCGAGGCCGGATGCTGGGTGGTTCGTCCGGCATCAACGGCATGGTCTATGTACGCGGCCACCGATGGGACTACGACAACTGGGCGGCACAAGGGAACGAGGGTTGGAGCTGGGACGACGTACTGCCCTATTTCATGCGTTCCGAAAACTTCATCGGCGAGGACCTGCAAGGGCGCGGCAAAACGGGGGAGTGGAAGATCACCGATCCGGGAATGCGCTGGCCGGTGCTCGACGCCTACGCCGAGGCGGCCACCCAAATCGGCATCCCGGCGACACGCGACTACAACTCCGGCGAGAATGAAGGCGTTCAGTATTTCCAGGCGCAGGTCATGCGCGGCCGCCGGCAATCCACCGAAAAGGCGTTCCTCCGCCCCGCCTCCGGCCGCAGGAACCTGACAATCCGCACCGGCGCCCTGGCAGAGCGGGTTATCTGTGAGGGCAGACGCGCGACGGGGCTGGCATTTCGTGCGGACGGCAAGAGCGTCACTGCGACAGCGCGGCGCGAGGTGATCCTGTGCGCGGGCGCGTTCGGCACGCCCACTCTCCTGGAGCGTTCGGGCATCGGTGCAGCAGAGCGGATAAGGGCGCTCGGTGTCAATCCCGTGCATGAGCTGCCGGGAGTCGGCGAGAACCTGCAGGACCACTGGCATATCCGCGTGCAGACACGCGTGCGCAATACCAGGACGCTCAACAGCCGGGCGAGCTCACTCTTGGGCAAGGCGCTCATGGGTGCCGACTACACACTCCGCCGCCGCGGCCCCCTCTCCGCTCAGCCGGCGCTCCTTGCTGTCTTCGGCAAGGTCATGGCGGACGCACCCGCCCCCGATATCCAGATTCATGCCTCGGCCGCCAGCTACGATCGCGTGGGCGGGCCGATCCATAACTACCCAGGCATGACATCGGCGGTCTGCATCCTGCGCCCCGAGAGCCGAGGGCACGTCCACGCCACGGCTCCGAACCCCGAGGCCCCACCGGCAATCCTCAACAACTTCCTCGCCGCCGACTACGACTGCGAAATCGCCGTCCGTTCGGTCGAATTCGTCCGCCGCATCGTCGGCGCCCCCGCCATGGCGTGCTTCGAGCCCGAGGAGATCGCGCCCGGCACCCGGCTTCGGACCCGCGACGAAATCCTCGACTACGCGCGCCAGACCATCTCGACCACCTTCCATCCCGTCGGCACCTGCAAAATGGGGCCGGGACCGGAGGCAGTGGTCGATGCGCGGTTGCGGGTCCATGGCATTGCGGGACTGCGCGTGGTCGACGCGTCGATCATGCCGACCATCCCCTCGGGCAACACCTGCGCGCCGGTCGTCATGATCGCCGAGCGCGCTGCGGGCATGATCCTCTCCGCAGAGCCGGCGGATAACCTCGGTGGCCACGCGCGCGCCAGCGCGTCCCCCGTCGGAGAATGAGGCAAGAGGGAAAGAGCGATAATGAAAGAGCCGAAACCGCGCATCCGGGAAATTCGCCAGACCGAAGAGCGCTTCCTCAGCTCCGACATCTTCGAGGAGCGTGCCCACACATTGCCTCCGCGCAATGGTAAGGGAACGTATCGGGAAGCGGCGCGCGACGTGCCGGTCTATCATCATTGCGATGTGGTCGTGGTGGGCGGAGGGCCGGCAGGCTGTGCCGCGGCGTTGGCTGCTGCGCGGACCGGCGCCGATGTGGTCGTGCTCGAGCGTTACAACCACCTCGGCGGTCTTTCCACGGGCGGCGTCGTCATCTGGATCGACCGCATGACCGACTGGGAGGGCCGGCAAGTCATCAAAGGCTTCGCCGAGGAAGTGATCGATCGACTGCCCAGCGATGCGGTCGCCGGCCCTGACCGGACGCTTTGGGGCGTGCGTGACGAGGCGCAGGCGAAATACTGGCGGCTGCGCACCTCGGCTTTCCATGGCATCGTGACCTGGGCGCCGACGATCGATCCCGAGCAGCTCAAGCTCACTTCTCAGGAGATGCTGATCGAGGCGGGCGTGCGCCTCGTCTTCCACGCCTGGATGGCCGCACCCATTGTCGAGGCGGGCGCGGTGAAGGGCGTCGTCTTCGAGAGCAAGGAGGGCCGGCAAGCGTTGTTCGCCAAGGTCGTGGTCGACTGCACAGGCGACGGTGACGTTTTCGCCAGAGCAGGCGCGGGCTTCGATACGGACATCGAGGAAGGCGACGTCCACCACAGCATGAACACCGGTTTCATGCTGGGCGGAGTCGATATGAAGACCTGGCTCGACTTCCGCCTGAACGAGCCCGAGGCGTTCTCCGAGCTCAACAAGCGCGGCCGCGAGCAACTGGGCTTTTTCCAGGCGCCCTACGTTTCCTGGCGCAATGACGTCGCGCTGTTTCTCGGGCCGCGGCAGTCGGGGCTGTCGGCGCTCAACGTCGACGACATGACGGAGGTCGAGATTCGCTCGCATCGCTTCACGCAGGCGCATTGCGCGTTCTTCCGCAAGCATGCTCCAGGCTTCCAGAACGCCTGGGTGATGCTCAGCGCGCCGCAACTGGGCGTGCGCCACACAAGGCGCCTTGCAGGCGTCGGCCGGATCGAGAGGCAGCAATGGTCGTCCGGCGAGATTCTGCCGGACGAAATCGGGGTCAGCCCTTCCGTCTCCCCCAAGTTTCCCGTGATCTCGGTGCCTTACAGCGCGCTGGTGCCGACGCGGCTCGACGGGCTTGTTGCGGCGGGGCGGCACATCTCGTGCGATGCCAACTCGCACGGCTTCATGCGCGAGATCCCGCAATGCTGGCTTACCGGGCAAGCGGCCGGTGTGGCCGCGGGCGTCGCCGCCAATCGGGGGCTCCAACCGCGGCAGGTCGACGTCACCGAGGTCCAAGCCATCCTGCGCACGCAAGGCTCCTTCGTGCGAGATCACAAAAACTTTGCCGAGACAGCGGCCGGTGAGGGAGGCTGATCAAGGAGGCCCGTTGTTCGGCGGGTATTCAGGGATCGCTTTTGCTGAATGGACGTCATCTCCAACATACGAGCGTTTCTGACTGTCGCGCGGGTCGGCAGCTTCTCGGCCGCCGCTCGTAAGTCCAACACGGTACCATCGGTCATCTCGAAGCGGATCTCGCAGCTTGAGCACCAGTTGAAGACACAGCTCTTCATGCGCTCTACCCGCGGCCTGAACCTGACAGAGGCCGGACGCGGCTATCAGCAGCGCTTTATCGCCCTCCTGGCCGATCTGGAGGCCGCTATCGACGGTGTCGAGGGCGCCCGGGTGCAGGAGCACATCCGCATCAAATGCCCGTCCACGCTCACCGCGCTGCATCTGAGCGACGCGCTGATCCGGTTCCGCATCGACAATCCGGGTGTGCGCGTCGATCTCGTCATGATCGACCGCACCGTGAACCCGCTGGAAGAAGGATACGATCTGGCGCTCGGCGCGTTGCCTGCGACCTATCCGCATGTGATCGACGTCCCCCTCTGCCCGCTGCCCAGAACGATCGTGGCTTCATCCGCCTATCTTTCACGACGCGGGCACCCGCAGCATCCGCGCGATCTGGCCCACCACGACTGCATCACATTTCCGGCGAGCGGAACGCGGTGGGTCTTCAAAGGTCCCTCTGGCGAGGTGGGCGTTGAAGTCAACAGCGTCTTCAGCGCAACCGACGGCCGTGTCCTGCGCGATGCCGCGGTGCATGGCGTCGGCGTTGCAATCGTCTCCGACTACATGGCACGGCCCTCGCTGGCGGCCGGCGACCTGACGGAAATATTTCCCGAATTTCGTGTACCCGATCTCTACATGAAGATCCTGGTTCCCGAAAGCCGCCAGGCGAACCCGACCGTCCGAGCGATCATCGATACTCTTGTCGCGGCGTCGCAGCCCCTTCCGCCGTGGGAGAGCCGCTAGAGTAACCCCCAGGAACGTGCAGACAGGTTTTCGTCCGGACCAAGCAAAGGGGGAAGGCTCCGGCCCGCGGCAAGCTTTATCGCGGATCGCTGCCACAGGGAGGCAGGGAAACGAACTCCTCCTTGAGATGCTGCACCAGGGCAGCGACCTCCGGACGCTCCAGGCGGTTTCTCGGCACCAGCGCCTTGAACCACAGCGGCGTCATTGGATAATCCTCCAGGATCGAGCATAGGCGCCCGTCGCGAATTTCAGCATCCGCCAGAAAGCGCGGCAGGACCGTTATGCCGAGCCCTTCCAA
The DNA here is from genome assembly GCF_009812055.1 of Chelativorans xinjiangensis. Classification (GTDB taxonomy): domain Bacteria; phylum Pseudomonadota; class Alphaproteobacteria; order Rhizobiales; family Rhizobiaceae; genus Chelativorans; species Chelativorans xinjiangense. The sequence goes on from NZ_WQNH01000001.1 coordinate 283,789, forward strand.
CGCCGCGGCAAGCAGAACACGGCTGTCGTTGACAAGGAAGACCGAGCGGGTATCCACCACCTGCGTTCCTCCCTCGCTGTTGAAAGTCCAGGAAATGCCGATAGGAAGGAAGGCGAGGCAATTGTATCCGATGATCTCGGCCGGGCGGCGAGGCGCACCGTAGCGTGTTATGAAATCCGGCGATGCCACGACCACGCGGTGATACTGGCAGAGAGGAACGTCCTCCACGCTGTTGTAGGAGGAAGGCAGCGCGCCAAGTGCCACGTCGAAATTCTCTTCCAGAGGATTGACCGAGCGATCCATCATCAAGAGTTCGGTCGTGACACCTGGATTGGCCTTCTGGAACCGCGCAAGCGACTGTCCGACAAACATGGTGCCGACCGTCGTGGGTGACTTCACCCGTAGTCTGCCGCGGATGGATTTGTCCCGAATTGCGCCGTTGAGAACGGTTTCGTGCAACTCGGCGAGGACCACCTGCAACCGCGGACGCAGGCGCTCGCCGTCGAGCGTCAAGGCAAGCTTCCGCGTGGAGCGCGTGAACAGCTTCGTCCCGACGACATCTTCCAGCCGCGAAACGCGTTTGGTGACGACCGATGTGGCCGTCCCCATCTCGCGCGCGGCAGCAGAAAAGCTGCCGAGGCGCGCCGTAGCCAGAAACGCCTCCAGATCGACCAGCTGAAACATTCACGTCCACCCGCTCAGGAATTGAGGGATGAAGAATGAATGCTTTTCCGCATGACGGTCAATTGCGCATCATGTTGGGAAGGAACAGCGACAGTTGCGGAAAGCTCAGCAACAGAACCATGATGATCGCCTCGCACGCAAGGAACCAGCCGATACCACGGAAGATCGTCTCGAGCGAGATCCGGTCGCCGACAACGTTCTTCACCACATAGGCGTTGAACCCGACGGGCGGCGTAATGAGGCCGATCTCGATATATTTCACGACGATCACGCCGAGCCAGATGGGGTCGAGTCCAAGCGCGGCGAACATCGGCTGCACGATCGGCAATGTGAGCAGGAGCACGCCGAGCGGATCGAGAAACATGCCGAGAATGATGTAGATGATCGACACCGCGACCAGCATCAGAACCGGGTCCAGCGCCCAGTCGCCCATCAACGCCGCCATCATGCCGGGCACGCCGGCAAGCGCGAGGAAGCGCGTATACATTACCGCGCCGAAAGCGACGAACAGCAGTTGCGAAGTGGTCTTAATCGTGTCGAAGACCGCCGAAAACAGCATGTCCATCGTCAGCCGGCGCTGCGCGAAACCGACCGCGCAGGCCAGGAACGCGCCTGCGGCGCCGGCTTCCGTGGGGGTCACGACGCCGGCATAAAGGCCGCCGATGATTCCGACGATGAGGATCAGAAGCGGCCAGATCGGCAGGAGCGAGGCCCAGCGCGCGCGCCACAAGGCGCGTCCCTTCATCGTATGGTCGAGCCGGGGCGCCACCTCGGGTTGGAAATAGCATCGGCCGATAATCATGGCGGCATAAATAAAGGCCGTCAGCAGCCCGGGGATGACGCCGGCGATGAGGAGCCGCGTGATCGAGACTTCGGCGAAAACGCCATAGATGACGAAGAGGATCGACGGCGGGATCAGGGCGCCGAGCGTGCCCGAGGACGCAACTACCCCGGCCGCCAGGCTTGGCGCATAGCCCGCCTTCAGCATCTCGGGAATGGCGAGCCGGCCCATGGTCGCCGACGTGGCGACCGAGGAGCCGGAAGCGGCGGCGAAACCCGCGGAGGCGAAATTGGTCGCCACGGCGAGACCGCCCGGCAAGGCACTGAACCACAGGCGCGCGGCGTTGAATACCGCCGTCGAAATGCCGGATGCATGGGCCACCGCTCCCATCAGGATGAACATGGGCACCGCCGAAAGCTCCCACTTGGCGGCCACTTCGAAGGGGGTGTTCTGCATCACCGCGAAGGCGACGCGTTCGTTGCGCAGAAGCATAAGGCCAAGAAAGGCGACGACGCCGAGCGCCACGCCGATGGGGATGCGGATTGCGATCAGCAGGAGGACGAGGCCAAGACTGCCGAAGCCCAGAAGCTCGTTGCTCATAGCTCGGAGCCCCCTTCCCGCGTATTCCCGCTGCCAAAGCCGCCGGTACCGCCCCGCGGATCCAGGCGCCCGGTGAAGCCGGCGCGAAGATCGCTGACCACATAGATGGCGAGATAGATCGCCATGAGTGCGAAACCCGCCACGACCGTCCAGCGGGAGGGCCATATCTCGATGACGCCTGTGCCGGCTTCCTGGGCCTCGCGTATGCGCGTCTTGCTTACGGCGATCTCAAAGGCCTTCCAGGCGAAAGTGGCGGTATAGGTAAGGGTGACGATACCCACGAGCCCATCGAGCAGCGTCCTTGAGCGCAGCTTCATCCAGCCCGTAAACAGATCCACGATGATGTGGCCCCGTTCGCACGTCACCAATGCTAGCGGCAGAAAGACGATGGCCGCCATGTAATAGGCCGAAACGATCTCGATCGTCCCGACGATCGGACGGCTGAAGAAAGTGCGGCCGATCGCGTCCGCCGTCACGTGGAGCATCATCAGGATGGTTGCCGCGACGGCGACCCAGGCAAAGAACCGGGTCAGCCCGGAAAGAAGGCGCTCGAGCAGAGCCATGGAACGATCCTTGTTTCACGACCGGAAAAGGCTGCCGGATGACGGGAAATGGTGCACCCCGTAGGGGTGCACCAAGCGGGCATCAAAGCGTTTCCGGGTCGACCTTGGAGTAGACCTCGCGCCACAGCGCCTTGCGGAAGGCTTCGCGGTCGTCGCCGACCTCGTTCTCAATGATGCCTTTCCATTTCTCGAAGGCCGCGAGATAGAAGTCGAGGATCGCTTCCGGATTCTTCACACCGGAATCGCGAGCGGCCTCGACATTCTCCTCGTACTGGATCGCGTCCCGCTTTTCCATCACCTCGGCAAAGGGCTCGCCTCCCTCGATGAAGGTGATACCGCGCGAACGCGCCTCCTCGACCGTCTTCTCGTCCACGGCGATTTGCGAATCGAACGTGGTCATCGTCACCAGATCGGGCGCATGGTCGATATGCGCCTTGCGCGCCTCGGGCGACATGGCTTCCCAAACGTCGCGGTTCACGTACATCATCACCGGCGGGCCGCCCATTCCCATCGGCGCGCTGATCACCGTTTCAACGACATCCATGTAGCCGTAGCTTGTAAGCCAGGCGACAGCGCCCAGCACACAGTCGAGCGCGCCGCGCTCGAGCGCCGAGGTCGCCTCGCTCGGCGGCATGGAAACCGGCGTGCCGCCCAGGATATTGGTGATGCTCACCCCGCCGCCGGAACTGCGAATGGCAAGGCCCTGCAAATCCTCGATGGACTGGAGGTTGCCGCGGCACATGAAGAGGTAGGGCGAAGTCCCATAGCCGGCGAAGCTGACAGCGTTGTTGGCGCTGAACTCCTCGTGGCATTCGTCGCAGCCCAGCATCAAAACCTCATTCATCGCGCCAACGGAGGCAAGATAGTCGTCGCCGATGAGGGACTGGCTGAAGATCAGGTTGGTGGCTGGCAGCATCCGCGGCTGATAGGGCGCCATGACGAGACCGGCGTCCATGAGATTGCTGCCCACGGCCTCGGGCGTGCCCGGCCCCGTGGCAAGCTGCGCGCCGCCGACCATCTTCCAGTCAACTTCGCCGTTCGTGGCCTCGCGCACCATGTCAAAGTAGGGCACCAAAGCCTTGGTGTTGGTATAGTTGCTGGCGCCCAACCACGAACCGTAAACAAGTTCCTGCGCGGCGAGCGAGGTCGCGCTGGAAAACTGCAGCGCGAGGGCCACACCCGTCGCCGCAACAAGATATCTTATCTCCCTAATTGGATGTCTCATGTCTTCCTCCTCCTTGCTGAACCTTCGTCCTCCCGGACGCTCGAAATCACGACTGCACGCGTGTGACTTCCACCCTCCCCGCGTCGGCATCCACGCGAACCAGGTCTCCATCGCGGATCACCTCGAAGGGATCGCGGTCGAAATCCGTCATCGCCGGCACACGGGTCACCACCGCGCCGAGCGCAATCTTGGTCGTCATGATGGTGAACAGCATGGCCGCCGGCGCTGTCCCGAGCCGTCTGGTCATGTGGAAGTAATGGGACCAGCCGGACGACCCCTTGGCGCCGGGAAACACCAGCACACGCCCGGCGAAGGATTCGCCGCGCCTTTCATGCCGCATCTCGGTGATGGTGCCGGTCGCAGCATTGATGCCGCCCCAGCCGGAGATCGTCTGGGTGGTCACGAACGCTCTCCCCTCGGCCACGCCGCCCACGACGCAGCGCCCCCGGATTATGACTGTTTCGGTCTCCACCGCCATGATCACAGATCCCCATTCCACCGTCCGGTCATGGCGGCATCGATGCAGTGATCGAGCGAGCCGAACCAGGTCTGCTTGCCCGTGATGGCCGGCAGGTAGTGCGCCTGCTTGCAGCTATCGGTGGCGATGACATTGGTGCCGGGCGGGGTGGCGCGGTTAATCGCCGGGCAACTGTCGGACATGACGTGGCCGCCGGCACGCTCGATGACGGCCGTATAGCCGCAGTCGTCGCACAGCGTGCGAATCTGGCGCGGCGTGTGAACCCAGAGAGCGACATCGGGGCTGATCTTGCGCCCGTCGAGCAACGTCGCGATCTGCCACATCTGCTCGATGGAATTGTGCGGGCAGCCCAGCATGACGAAATCGACACTGCGATTGCTTGCCTGGGCGTTGATATGCTCGAACGCCCGCCGCCGCGCTGCGGCATCGTAGACGCGTTCTTCACGTGGCGCGCGACCGCCGAGCGCCTCTTCCTCGCTCGAGGCTTCCGCCGTCACGCCGGGTATGTGGTACATCTCCACCCCGCCCGAACTCGCCGCCGCGGCGCCGAAATGCTTTAGGTGCATTGGTCGCGGCTGCGGGATCGCGCCGGAGAGAAGGGGAATGTCGTCCATCACCATCTCGCCGACGGCATAGCCCAGGAGGCCCCAGTCCATCATGGTCTCGGGCGTCGCCTCGACCCGGACCCGATGCGTCGCCAGCCGATTTTCTGTGATGTGGAGGCCAAAGTCCGGGATGAGGCCGGTGATCGAGGCCGCACCCGTCGATTCGCGCCCTTCAACATTCGTCCGCGCGCCGAGAACGGCGTTGGCATAGACCACCGCTGAACTCTCCATCCATGCGAGATGCTCTCCCTTCACCGGAACATTGCCCACCTGATAGGGCGTGCAGGTGGACGCCCACTGCACGCCGCGGCGGCCGAAGAATTCTTCCGATTTGCGCTGCAGCTCGGCCTTTTCCCGGCTGAAGCCCTGGAGCGCGTGGTTCCGTGTGTCGATGCCGTGGATCAACTGGCAGGTGGACACCACCGCCTGCGGCGTCTCGACCGTGTCGTCGGAGTCAAGATTGAAGCGGGAAAAGATCGTATCGAAATCGTCCGGCGCATCGAGATCCGCCTGCACCCATGGTGTCGTCGAAGACCACGTGCCCGCCACATTCGTGACGGCGATCAGGCGTTCGGCCCCGAGCGCGCTGCCATAGCGGACGAGAAGGTCCATCGCGCGCTGACGCGCCGGGCCTTCGGCGCCGTCCAGCATCGCCTTCTCACGGTCGTTTAGATGCAATTCGACTCTACCCTCCGTTGCTAGGTCGGATTAGATCGCATTACCCCACCGCGCGTCATCCCGGAAAGCCGCAGGCTTGTCCGGGACCCATTCCGGAACGTCGATGTCACGGAGTGGATCCCGGACAAGCCTGCGGCTTTCCGGGATGACGCGCGGTGGATAGTCCGGCCGCATCTCATCTGGCTTTGGTCCCTCCTCCCATCACGGCGCCACGCTGTCGCAGCGTTCGAGATTATCCGCCAGGCGCTCCTGCAACGCGGCGATATCGATGTCGTGCACGCTTCCCGACCCCGCGAGATCAAGGGCGTTGGCCGCCGCCCGGGCCATGGCCATGCACGGCCCCATGACCCGCACCGAGGAGAGTGCCGCCGGATCGCCGTCGATACAGCGGCCGACCGCGACGACATTTTCGGCTTCGGGCGATAGCATCGCCGACAGCGGAACATAGTGGACGTGGTCTTCGCCAAAGACCTCCCACACGAAGTTCTCCGGCGCGTTGTGCAGTTCGATGGGCCAGGCGGTGCGGGCGATGGCATCGGCATAGCGATGGCCCGATTTGACCTCCTCCGTCGTGATCTGGTGCACGCCCTTGATCCAGCGGGTCTGGCGAATGCCGGGAAAGCCGTAGCTGCGCACGCGGATATTGCCGAAAACCTCCGGAAACTCGTCGCGCAAGAGCCGGACTCCACGGTCCACCTGGTCCTTGCCGATGATGCCGGTCCGGGAGGCCTCGACGGGGTCGAGCGGCGTCTCCACATGCGTCATGTTGAGGACAGCCACATCCTTCCCCGGAAAATAGAAGACCAGGCCGTTGTGGCGGATAAGGCCGTATTCGGCCGCCTTCGCCTCGATGCGCGCCGACAGTTCCTCGCGCGAGGGCGGCTCACTGCTGCCGATGCCCTCGATCACCGCCTGCTGGCTGCCGTAGATCTTCTCCACCGGCTCACGGCAGGCGAACCCTGCGCGGTACATCAGCGCCGCATCGCCCGAGCAATCGGCATAGCTTTGCGCGCGGATCGTCACATCGCCATATCGCGTGATGAAGTGGAGACCGGTGATACGTCGGTCGTCCCGATGCACGGTGCGCAGGGTCGCACCGACGATGGGGGTGATGCCGGCCGCTTCTATCGAGCGCTCCACCCAGCGCGACAGGGCGATCTCGTTATAGTGCACCACCGTCGTCATCGGCCCATGCCGATAGTAGACCGCGTCCTCTGCCCCCAGCGCCGCAAGCATGTCGTCCACCACGCCATAGGTGAAGCGGTAGCCGTGGGTGCCGTTGCGGTAGAGCCCGCAAAACGTGCCGATGATCGAGTTGACCGCCTGTCCGCCGAGCGCGGGGAACGCGTCGACAATGGCGACCTTCATGCCCAGCCGTGCCGCTTCCAGCGCGGTGGTGGCGCCGGAGATCCCTGCCCCGACAACGCACAGATCCACCTCCAGTTCACGGCTTTCGTCGATGCCGTTCCACCGGACGATGGTGGTCTCTAGGTTGATGGGACGCGATGCGGTCATTCCTTCTCCTTCACGGCGGTTTCGATGAGCGAGGCCCCTCGGCGGAGCGATTGAACGTTCTGCCGGTAGATCCTGAGCCACCCGCTGTCGTCCGGCGGTTCAGGCGGCGAGAAGTCCGCCGCGCGGGCAGCGAGTTTTTCGGCATCCACCTCAAGATCGATACGCTTGTCGCGCACGTCGATGTCGATCACGTCCCCATCGCGAACGAGTGCGAGCGGGCCGCCATCGGCGGCTTCCGGCAGCACCTCGCCGACCACCAGCCCCTTGTTCACAAGGCCGGAAAGCTGCCCATCCGTGACCACCGCCACCTCGGCACCCATACCGGCGCCTTCCAGTGCGAAGACCAGCCGCGATGCACCGCCCATGCCGGGCCCGCCGCGAACGCCCTGCCCGCGAAGCACGACCACATCGCCAGCCACGATCCGCCCCGCCGACAAGGCTGCCTCGGCACTGGCGCTGTCTTCGAAAATGCGGGCGCGACCACGAAATGCCAGCTTGCGGTCCGGCGTCCGCAGCCCGACCTTCACGATGGCTGTTTCCGGCGCAAGGCTGCCGCTGAGGAGCACGATCGCCGCCTCCTTCGACCAGGGTCGCTCCAGCGGCCGGATGACCGTGTCATCGGCCAACGCCATGTCCGCGAGTTCGGTGCCAAGGCTCCGGCCGGTTGCCGTCAGCACTTCCGTATCGAGCTGCGGCTCCAGCCGCTTCATCACGGCGCGCGCGCCGCCCGCCGCTTCGAACGCCTCTATGGTGTCGGCGCCGATGGGGCGTACGGCGGCAAGCACCGGTATGCGATCCGACTCCCTGTCGAAGGTCTCGTAGATGTCGATGTCGACGCCCGCCTCCAGCGCTACGGCCTGCAGATGCTTGATGCAGTTGATCGAACCGGCCTCAGCCAGCACCACGCGCGCAGCATTGCGGAAGGCACCTTCGGTCAGGATCTGCCTCGGGCGGAGGTCTTCCCACACCATCTCGACAATCCGCCTGCAGCTTCGCTCGACCATCTTCCACATGCGGGGCGAATTGGCCGCGACAGGCGCGCTTCCCGGCAGCGCCATGCCCAACGCCTCGACCACCGAATGCATCGAGTTTGCCGTTCCCATGCCGGAACACACGCCCGGCGAACGAATGGCAGCATCGGCCATCGCAGTAAGCCGCTCGAGGCTGGTTGCCCCCTGCGCGTGGTGGCCGGCGTGCAGGAAAACCTCCTCGATATCCACATGCTCGCCGTCCAGCTCGCCACTAGACTGATAACCGCAGATCACGACCAGTGCGGGAATGTTGAGCCGGGCAGCCGCCATCAACTGCCCCGGCACGGTCTTGTCGCAGGAGGTCAGAAGGATCATCCCGTCGAGCTGTGCCCCTTCGACCTGAACCTCGATATCATTGGCGATCAGGTCACGGCTCGGCAGGATGAAGGTGGCGCGACGGCCTGCGGAAATAATGAAATCGGACGGAGCCGTGGTGCGTATCTCGAAGGGAAGCCCGCCCGCCTCGCGAATCCATCCCTTCGCTCTCCTGGCGATTTCATCGATATGAGAAAAACAGATGGCTATATCCGACGACGTGTTCACGACCGCGATCTTCGGCTTGAGCATGTCTTCGTCGGTGATACCGAGAGCGCGCCACTGCGCCCGCCGAACCGCCCAACGCGACGTTCCGACCTCGAAATTCGAGCGCAAGTCCCGTTTTCGGCCGCTCATCAAATCTCCTCCTCGGTCATCATTTGACCGGAGACCAAAAAGCCATAGGACGACCGACGACAGAAGGCACCGGCTGCGCCATTCACCTTTCGCGTTTCGAGAAAGATCGCGCTACGCCACCCTTCGCCGCGCCCTCCTCGGGTAGGAGAACCAGCCTGCTCAGCGCATCGCAGAGTTCGACCGCGCCGGACGGCAGGCTTCACCAGCCCCCGTCTATGCCGACCTCCATCGACGTGCTTTGAGGCAGGCGCAGCGGCCGCCGCGCGAGCCTCCGTCAACGATCAGGACGGCCGACAAGTCCCTTTTACCGCTCCGTCTTTATCGCTTCAGCGACGGGACGCCCGTAGGGCCTGGGTTGCGCATCTGCGCTGGCCACCATACGTCAACGGAGCGCTTGAATACCCCGTGTCCCGCATGCGAGCGCGTGAATGGCAGCCCAAAGGCGCTGGGGTCTCGCCGCGTGATAGCCCGGATCGTGGTCTGCGGCTCGATACGGAGGATAACCCTCGATGTCTCAGACCTACCCAGGCCCCATCGCACCGAGTGTCGCCGTCAAGGTGCAGATCGTCGTCATTGGGGCCGGCCAGGCGGGTCTCTCGGCCGCATATCACCTGAAGAGGCGAGGCTTGGCCCCGCACAAGGGTTTCGTGGTGCTCGACCAATCGCACGAGCCGGGCGGCGCTTGGCAACACCGCTGGCCCTCGCTGACTCTCAGCACCGTAAACCGTATCCACGATCTGCCGGGCATGCCCTTTTCCGAGGCGGTCGAGACCAGCGCCACGGAGGTGCCGGCCAGTTCCGCCGTGCCGGCGTATTTCGCCGCATACGAGAAGAGGTTCGAGCTTCCGGTCTACCGCCCGGTGACGGTGAAGATCGTCTGCGAGAGGGACGGTCGCTTCAGGGTCGAAACGGACCGCATCCAGTTCTCGGCACGCGGGCTCATCAACGCCACAGGGACCTGGGAGAGCCCCTACGTTCCCGACGTCCCCGGGCGCGATCGGTTCAAGGGCAGACAACTGCACACGAAGGACTACCACACGGCCGATGAGTTCAGGGGACGGCATGTCGTCGTTGTAGGGGGCGGCATCTCGGCGATCCAGTTACTCGACGAGGTCTCGCGCATCACCACCACCAGTTGGGTGACGCGAAGGCCACCGGCGTTCCGACAGGGACCTTTTGACGAGCGTGCCGGCCGCGCGGCAGTGGCGATGGTGGAGGACCGGGTGCGCCGCGGCCTGCCGCCTGCGTCCGTCGTCTCGGTCACCGGCATTCCGCTCACGCCTGCCATCGAGGCGATGCGGGCACGCGGCGTGTTGAACCGGCTCCCCATGATCAGCGAGGTCACCGAGGATGGAGTGCGCTGGCCCGACGGCACCGCGCTTCGCGCCGACGTGATCCTCTGGTGCACCGGCTTCCGCAGCTCGCTCGATCACCTCGCGCCGCTCATGCTGCGCGAGCCCGACGACGGCATTGTCATGACAGGGCGGCTGGCGACGCAGGTCGCGAAGGACCCCGAAGTGCATCTGGTGGGCTACGGCCCATCCGCCTCCACCATTGGCGCGAACCGCGCGGGCGCCGCCGCCGCGCGAGAACTTATGGCAGTTCTCGGTCTTGCGTGACGAAATCATACCCTCGCCTTTGACGACTTGAAGCAGCCCAGGCGTTCCTTGAACAGTCCGATCTGCTCGCCCATCTCGTTTGGAAGTTGCTGACGTTCGAACACTTCACGGGAACTGCACAGCCATTGTATTGGCGCCGCAGATCAGGACGGCAACGCGCTCGCCCGCGGCGGGCACGTACCTTCCGCCGAGGAGGGCGGCAAATGCTGCCGCCCCACCTGGTTCCACAACAATCCGCGCTGTTTCCCACAGCGCGGCCTGCGCGAGCCTGATCTCCTCGTCGCTGACGAGGATAGACCGCTCCACGAACGCTTGTGCGATCGGGAACACCAGCTCGCCGACCCGCCTCGGCGCAAGGGAATCGGCGGCAATTCCCTCGGCAGGCGCGTCGACAGGCTGGCCCGCATCCAGCGCCATGCGCAGCGTCGGAGAGCCTTCCGGCTCGACCGAGACGATCCGCCTTCTACCAGCGAACCAGGCAGCGATGCCGCCGATCAACCCTCCGCCACCGACTGCGACAAGCAAGGTGTCGAACGCCGGCAGGTCCTCTTCGATCTCAAGCCCGAGCGTTCCCTGGCCGATCAGTGTCTCGGCCTGGTCGTAGGCGTGGATCGCGAGTGCGCCCGACTCCCTGCTGAAGATCTCGCTCGCCACAAGCGCGTCGGCATAGCGCTCTCCCTCCACCACCAGCCTTGCGCCGTAGCTGCTGATCCGCTCCGCCTTGGCGGGCGAGGTAACGCTTGGCACGTAGATTGTTGCGCGCACCCCCACACGTCTTGCCGCATAGGCGACCGCCGCCCCGTGATTGCCGCCCGAAGCAGCCGCCACCCCGGCGTCGGGCACGGCTCTTCCAAGAAGATTGGTGAAGGCGCCGCGGACCTTGAACGATCCGGTATGCTGCAGGCACTCGAGCTTGAGCGCGACCGGCATGGGCGCTCCGCCGAAATCCGCCATGTCGACCTGGAGGACGGGCGTGCGCCGGATATGAGGCCGGATCAGCACCTCCGCATCGCGGATGCGCTCTGGGGTGACTGGCGTATCGATCGTCATAAAAGGGCTCCAAAGGCGGTTGACATTAATTAGTAACTTGGCAAATTAACGAAATGCAAGAGGTCGATGTCATCAAGGCGATCGCTAACGAGCGGCGGCTCCAGATTCTCGACTGGCTCAAGGACCCTCGGTCCCATTTCCGGCCACAGGTCGATGGCGACCTTGTCGAGGATGGCGTCTGCGCAGTCCTGATAGCGGAAAAGCTGGGGATTTCCCCGGCGACTCTCAGCGAGCACATGCGGGTGCTTTCCCAGGCAGGGCTCGTGCGCTCGAAACGGATCAAGCAATGGATTTTCTACAGGCGGGATGAGGAACGAATTAGCGCGTTCAAGACCCTGATCCAGGAGCGGTTGTGACGTTTGCCCCGCGCTCACGCAAAAAGGTCGAACGTGATCGCATATCGGTCTCAGCGCTTGCGCAGCCCGTCGACGAAGACGTCGACGAGGCGCAGGGCGGTCGGCTGCCAGTCGGTCGTGCCCTGGGAATAGAAGATGCCGACGAGGGTGCGCAGCAGATCTTCCGGCGGAACGTCGGAGCGGATCTCGCCCGCCGCGACGGCGCGGTCGAGCAGCAGGCCGATCGAATTGGTCAGCCGCTCGAAGGAATAGGCCTTCAGGTCCGAAGAGCCGTGCGCGACGAGTTGAAGCGCCTCGATCATGCCCTTCTTGGTCGCCACGAGGCGAACGTTGGCTTGTAGCCATTTTCGCAGCGCCTCCACCGGGTCGTCTTCGCGAGCAAGCTGCTCGGCAAGTTCGCCGAGGAGGTCCACTTCATGGCGGTAGACAGCCTCGAACAAGGCCTCGCGCGTCGGAAAATGCCGGTAGAGCGTGCCGATGCCGACGCCGGCCTGGCGCGCGACCGCTTCAAGGCTCGCCTGCGGGCCGCCGGCGCTGAAGATTTGCGTCGCCGCCTCGAGCAGGCGCTCGCGGTTGCGGAGCGAGTCCGCGCGCGGCTTGCGCCTTGTCTTTGCGTTCTCAGGTCTCATTTCCGCCAGACAGGGATCTTTCCCTCTTGATAAACGGAGGCATCCTCCGTATAAATAAGTTCCACACCGGGCGATCGCACAAAGGCACGCATTCCCGGCCAGGGCCGAAGGGCGTTCGCGTCACTTCCTTCCCGCGCCCGCATCCTCTGCCACCCTTGGTGGCTCCGATCCATACATCACAATCACTGAATGGGGTACCATATGTCACTCTCCATCAGCCTCACGATCAATGGTCTCAAGCGCGAGATCGCGCTGGACGACCCACGCGTGACGCTGCTCGACCTGTTGCGCGAGCGGCTCCACCTGACAGGCACCAAGAAGGGGTGCGACCGGGGCCAGTGCGGCGCCTGCACCGTGCTGGTCGATGGGCGGCGCATCAACTCATGCCTCGCGCTGGCTGCCAGCCTCGACGGGGCGGAGATCACCACCATCGAAGGGCTTGCCGATGGTGAGGACCTGCATCCGGTCCAGGCCGCTTTCATCGCGCATGACGGCTTCCAGTGCGGCTACTGCACGCCGGGCCAGATCATGAGCGCCGTCGGTCTCATCTCCGAGGGTAACGCGGGTGACGACCCCGAGCGCATCCGCGAACTGATGAGCGGCAATATCTGCCGCTGCGGTGCTTACCAGGGCATCACCGAAGCGGTGCTGGAGGCGCAGAAGGATCTCGCAGAACGCAACCGGAGGGACGCGGCATGAACCGTTTCGACTATATCCGGCCGGCCAGCGTGCCGGAGGCTGTGGAAGCTGCGGCTGTACCCGGGTCGACCTATCTCGCGGCCGGTACCAACCTGCTCGACCTGATGAAGGGCGGGACAGCACGGCCCGAGCGGGTCATCGACATCACGCGGCTGCCCGGTCTCGATCGCATCGAATGGCTGCCGGACGGCAGTGTGCGGGTCGGTGCGCTGGTTAGAAATTCGGACCTTGCCTATGACGACCGCTTCGCGCGGACCTTTCCGGCCGTTGCCGAAGCGCTGCTTTCGGGAGCCTCGGCACAGCTTCGCAATGCGGCGACCATAGGCGGCAATCTGATGCAGCGTACGCGCTGTGCCTATTTCCACGATCTGGCAAGCGCCTGCAACCGACGGGCACCGGGATCGGGCTGCGACGCGCGCGAAGGGGAAAATCGCCTCCACGCCGTGCTCGGCTGGAGCGAGCACTGCATTGCCACCCACCCCTCCGATTTCTGTGTGCCGCTCGTGGCGCTCGATGCCGTGGCCGAGGTGGAAGGCACGCGGGGCGCCCGCGAGATTCCCGTCGACGCGCTGCATGTCCTGCCCGGCGCCGCGCCGGAACAGGAAACGGCATTGGCGCCCGGCGAACTGATCGTTTCGCTCAAGATTCCAGCCGAAGCGACAGCATTTGCGCACAATGCGCGCTACCTGAAACTGCGCGAGCGCACTTCCTTTGCCTTTGCCGTCGTATCAGTGGCCGCCGCGCTGGAAATGGAAGCCGGTGCGATCCGCAAGGCGCGCATCGCGCTCGGCGGCGTTGCGGCGAAACCTTGGCGGGCGCGCGAGGCGGAGGCTTCGCTGGCAGGCGCTGAGGCAACCCCCGAGGCATTCGCCAAGGCAGCCGAAATCGCGCTCGCGGAGGCGCGCCCCTCCGGCGACAACGCCTTCAAAATCGAACTGGCGCGCCGCATCGTCGCGCGCGCCCTGACCCTCGCGCTCGAGGGCACGCCGGAAGCCATCCCTGCGCTGCCGGCCTCGCCCTTCTCGACAACTCCCGGAGCGAACCATGCCGCTTGAGACCACTTCTCCCCTTCCCCAGCACCGTCGGCACGGGTCCAGTGCCGGCCAGCCGCTGACGCGCCGCGACGGCGTTCTCAAGGTCACCGGGCGCGCGACCTATGCGGCCGACAACCACCCCGATGGCATTCTCTACGCCGTGACGGCCGTAAGCAGCATCGCGCGCGGGCGCGTCACGGCGCTCGACGTCGAGGCCGCCAAGGCGCATCCCGGCGTCGTCGAGGTTCTCACACCGGCCAACCGACCGCCGCTGGCGCATGATCCGGACGAGAAGATGCCGCCCTTCGGCTTCCGCGTGGAGGTGCTGCAGGACGATACCGTGCGCTACGTCAACCAGCCGATCGCGATCGTGATCGCCGAGACGCTGGAGGCCGCGACGGAAGGTGCCGCGCTGCTCAACCCCGTATATGAAGTCGAGCCGGCTCGCACGGACCTGGAAAGCGGCAAACGCTTCGATCCCGAGGGGATCGGCATCGGCGCACCGGCACGCACGGCCCATGGCGACATCGAGGCGGGTCTCGCCGCCGCCGTTCGGGTGACGGAGGCCGACTATGTCACTCCGCCGCAATATCACAATGCGATGGAACCGCACGCCGTCGTCGCCCAGTGGGACGGCGACCGCGTGACGATCGACATGCCGAACCAGACGCTGGCGCTGAGTTGCGCATCCTATGCGGCCTATTTCGGCATTCCGGCCGAGAACGTGCTGATCCGCTCGCCCTTCCTCGGCGGCGGCTTCGGCTCGAAGGCGATCCTCAACGGGCCGCAGATCCTCGCCATCCTTGCCGCGCGCATGCTCAACCGGCCGGTCAAGCTGGCGCTCACCCGAGCGCAGATGTACGGCCCGGTCGGGCACCGCGGCCGTACTTGGCAGAAGCTGCGCCTCGGCGTGGATGAAGAGGGGCGCCTGACCGCACTTCACCATCAGGCGCTTTGCACCACCTCCAGCTTCGACGAATTTCTCGAGCCGGCGGCCAACGCATCGCTGCCGCTCTATGCGAGCCCCGCCATTCTCGCCGAGCATGAAGGCCTGCGGCTCGACGTCGGCACGCCGGGGCCGATGCGTGCGCCGGGCCTCGCATCCGGCTCGGCTGCGCTTGAAGTCGCGATGGACGAGGCGGCCGAAGCCTGCGGCATGGACCCGCTCGACTTCAGGCTCGCCAACTACGCCGAAACGGAGCCGGTTACCGGCAAGCCCTTTTCCTCCAAGGCGCTGCGCGAATGCTATGCCGAGGGAGCCAAGCGCTTCGGCTGGTCCGGACGGCCGCTCGCGCCGCGCACGATGCGCGACGAAAATGGTTTCCTCATCGGCTGGGGCATGGGCACGGCGGTCTTCCATTGTCCGCACTTTCCGGCTGAGGCGCGTGCCACCTTGCGCGCCGACGGCACGGCGCTGATGGAAACGGCAGGCGCCGATATGGGGCAAGGCGCCTGGACGGCGCTTGCCCAGATCGCGGCAGAGGCTCTGGGCCTCGATCCCGACCAGGTCGAGCTCCATTCCGGCATATCGAGCCTGCCCGACGGCGGCATCGCTGGAGGCTCCGGCCATACCGCCAGCGCGGGACTGGCACTGCACAATGCCGGCGAGGATGCGATCGCCCGGCTTGCGGAGCTCGCCACCAACGATCCCGCCTCGCCGCTTTTCGGCGCCGGGAATATCGGCGTTGTCGCCCGCTCCGGCCGGCTTCACCGCCGCGACGACGAGAGCCGCGGCGAGAGCTATGCGGAGATTCTGGCGCGTGCCGGTCGCAGCGACGTCGTCGGCACCGCCAAGACCGCCCGCGACCCGGCGGTTGCTTCGGCCCACGCGATGTACTCGCACGGCGCGGTCTTTGCCGAGGTGAAGGTCGATCCCGACCTCGGCCAGATCCGGGTGGCGCGACTGGTCGGAGCTTTCGCTGCCGGCAGGATCATCAATCCCCGTCTCGTACGCAGCCAGTATTTCGGCGGCATGATCTGGGGCGCCTCCTTCGCGCTGCACGAGGAAGCGATTGCCGACCGCCGGACAGGGCGGATCATGAATGCCGATCTTGCCGAGTATCACGTTCCCGTCAACGCGGACGTGCCCTCGCTCGATGCGATCCTGATCCCGGAGGACGATCCTCACGTCAATCCGATCGGTGTGAAGGGAGTGGGCGAGATCGGCATCACGGGTACGGTGGGCGCTATCGCCAATGCGGTCTGGCACGCGACCGGCGTGCGTGTCCGGCGCTTCCCGGTTCGTGTCGAAGATCTCCTTATCAGCCGGGAATTCGCCTAGAGCATGATCCCGAAAAGTGGATACCGGTTTTCGGAAAAGATCATGCTGAAACAAAGGGATAGATCGGGATGACGATTCAACGAAGCGTCATCATGATCTAAGAGCATAGCCGGCGGAGTGCCAGTCACTTCGCCGGCACCGGCACAGCGGCTAATACCGACCGCCCTTAGCTTTGACCGTTTTGTCTATTGGACCGTTCAGGCATGGGTCCCCAGGCTTGACCCGAGGACCATGCCTGACATCGACACGCCAGCCGCTTTCAACGGGCTTGACAAAATGAATTGTGACGAATATCAATATTCATCATTTTTTGGAGACGCCGATGAGTCGCCCGGTCCGAACGCGAACCGATCCTGACGAGATGCGCGTGCGCATTCTGGAAGTGGCGGAGGATCACTTTCGCCGCATCGGCTACCAGAAGACGTCGGTGGCCGACATCGCCTCCGAACTCGGCATGAGCCCGGCCAACATCTACCGTTTCTTTCCCTCCAAGGGCGCCATCAACGAGTCGATCTGCGGGCGCGTGACACAGGAGATCGTGGATTTGGCTTTTGCCGTCGCGCGGACAAAGGCGACGGCTGCCGAGAAGATCGACCGGCTTTTGACGGCGATCCACCGGCACAACAAATCCACGCTGATCAAGGAAAAGAAGACCCACGACATGATCGCGGTGGCCATGGAGGAGAATTGGCCGATCATCAAGGAACATATCGACCGGATGACGACGATCTTCGAAGCGATCATCCGCGAGGGCGTCGAGGCGGGTGAATTCCAGGTCGATGATCCGGCGGCAGCGGCGCGGGCGGTCAAGATCTCGTTCATCCCGTTCTTCCATCCGCTTCTGATCGAACACTGCATCCGGCACGGTGAAGACACCGAGGCAGACCTGCGCGGGCAGATCCGCTTCATCCTGAAGGCTCTCGGAAAGACGGGCTAGCAAAGCCCGCCCGCCGCGGGGGGACTTCGTGCACCCGGATGCTGATGAATGTAGAGAGTTATCACTAGTAAGTATTCACACCAGTGAGGTGAAACATGAGGCCGGCAGCGGCGAAGTGGATTGCAGTTCTGACGGCGACGGTGGCGCTCGCCTCGTGCCAGGAGGCGGAGGTGGTCGAGCGCCCGGATCCGGTGGTGCGGGTAACCACGGTAGAGCTTCAACCCTTGGCAGAGACGCGCACCTACACGGGCACCGTCGCGCCGCGCATCGAGGTGGCGGAGGCCTTCCGGGTCGGCGGCAAGGTCGCCGCACGGCTGGTCGATGTCGGCGACCAGGTGGAGAAAGGCCAGGTTCTGGCGCGCCTCGACCCCATCGATCTCGGCCTGCAGCTTCAGCAGGGCGAGGCCGAATTGAGGGCCGCACGTGCCGGGCTTGGCACGGCCGAGGCCGACGCCGAGCGGGCGCGCGCCCTCTTCAAGCGTGGCCATGTTGCGCAAGCCGCGCTCGACGCCCGGCTGCTCGCCTTCGACGAGGCCCGCTCGCGGCTCGAGCGGGCGGAGCGCACGGTCGACCTCGCGGCCAACCAAATGGAATACGCGGAGCTCAAGGCCTCCGCCGCCGGCGCCGTCAGCGCCACGTCGGCCGAGGCCGGCCAGGTGGTATCGGCGGGCCAGCCGGTGGTGACCGTCGCCCGCCTCGACGAGAAGGAGGTCGAGGTAGCGATTCCTGAAAGCCGCCTTGCCGATCTCGACGCTTCCACGGCCGAGGTCACCCTGTGGGCAGGCGACGCCACCTATACGGCACGCCTGCGCGAGATCGCGCCGGAGGCTGATCGAACAAGCCGCACCTATCCCGTGCGTTTCTCCATCCCGGACGCGGACGCGACCGTGCGCCTCGGGATGACTGCATCGGTATCGCTCACCAAGGGCGACCGGACGCCGGTTGCGCGCGTGCCGATGACCGCACTTCTCGACGACGGCCGTGGACCGGTCGTATTCGTGGTCGATCCGACCTCCAACGAGCTCGAACGCCGGCCGGTCGTCGTCGAGGCCTACCGATCCGAGGATGCGGTCATCAGCGACGGGCTTAACGAAGGCGAGCAGGTTGTCACTCTCGGCGTGCAGAAGCTCGAAGCGGGCACCACGGTGCGGGTGGCTGAAATCCAATCCGCCAGCACCGAATGATCGGAGGGGAGCCATGCAGAACTTCAATCTTTCGCGGTGGGCGGTCACCCACCAGACGCTGGTTCTCTTCCTGATCATCGTCCTGTCGCTCGGCGGTGTCTATTCCTACGCCCGGCTGGGGCGGGCGGAGGACCCGAGCTTCACCATCAAGGTGGCGGTGGTCACCGCCGTGTGGCCGGGCGCGGCGGCGGGCGAGATCCAGCGCCAGGTCGCCGACCCGATCGAGAAGACGCTGCAGGAAATCCCCTATTTCGACAAGGTCACCACCTATTCCAAGCCCGGCTCCACCTACATGCAGGTGCAGCTTAAAGACACCACTCCTCCAGGTGAGGTGGCCGACATCTGGTACCAGGTGAGGAAGCGCGTGGGCGACATCCGCTCCTCGCTTCCCTCCGATGTTATCGGCCCCTTCTTCAACGACGAGTTCGGCGACGTCGACAGCGCGCTCTACATGCTGTCGGGCGGAGGCGCCTCGATGCGCGACCTGAAGGATGCGGCGGAGGAAATCCGTCAGCGGCTCCTGCGGGTGCCGGATGTGGAGAAGGTCCGCTTCTATGGCGATCAGGGCGAGCGAATCTTCGTTGAGTTCTCCCATTCCAAGCTCGCCACGCTCGGCATCGACCCGCAGGCGATCTTCAACTCCATCGCCGCGCAGAACGCGGTAACGCCCGCCGGCGAGATCGAGACGGCGTCCGACCGGCTCTTCCTGCGCGTCGAAGGCGCGCTCAAGGGAGTGGAGGCGGTCGCTGCCGTTCCCGTCGCCGCGGGCGGCACCGTGTTCCGGCTCGGCGACATTGCCGACGTGCGGCGCGGCTATGAAGACCCGCCGACCTATACGGTGCGGCACGAGGGCCAGCCGGCGATCGCCATCGGTGTCGTCATGGCCGAAGGCGCCAATATCCTGACGCTCGGCGAAAACCTCAAGGAAGCCATGCAGGAGGTGCGCGCCGACCTGCCCGTCGGGCTCGATGTGGAGCTGGTCGCGGACCAGCCGCATGTGGTCGAGGAGTCCGTCGGCGAGTTCGTCAAGGTCTTCATGGAAGCGCTCGCCGTGGTGCTGGCGGTGAGCTTCCTGTCGCTCGGCTGGCGCACGGGCATCGTGGTGGCGCTCACCGTCCCACTGGTGCTGGCGATCGTCATGATCGCGCTCGATCTCCTTGGAATGAGCCTCGAGCGCATCACGCTTGGCGCCCTCATCATCGCGCTCGGGCTGCTCGTCGACGACGCTATCATCGCCGTCGAGATGATGGTGGTGAAGATGGAGCAGGGTTTCGACCGGCTGAAGGCGGCGACATTTGCCTGGACCTCGACGGCCTTCCCGATGCTCACCGGCACGCTGGTAACCGCCGCCGGCTTCCTGCCGGTCGGTTTCGCCCAGTCGACGGCCGGCGAATATGCCGGCGGCATCTTCTGGGTGGTGACCATCGCGCTCGTTGCGTCCTGGTTCGTAGCTGTGATCTTCACGCCCTATCTCGGCGTCAAGCTCCTGCCGAACTTCCATAAGGTGAAGGCGGCCGGCGAAGGCGGGCATCACGACATCTACGATACGCGCCTCTATCACGGGCTACGCACGATGATCGACTGGTGCATCTCCTGGCGTTGGCTCGTCATCGCCGCGGTCGTCGGCCTGTTCACCACCTCGATCTGGGCCTTCGGCTTCGTGCAGCAGCAGTTCTTCCCAACCTCGCCACGGCCCGAACTGATGGTCGAGATCCGCCTGCCCGAGGGCGCCCCATTCAAGGCGACGGAAGCCGCCGCGCGCGAGATGGAAGAGGTTGTCGCAACTGACGAGGAGGTGCTGACCTACGCCACCTATACGGGCGCCGGCGCCCCGCGCTGGTTCCTCGCCTCGAACCCTGAACTGCCCAAGCCGAACTACGCGATCCTGGTCATGTATACGGAGGATGCGGCGGCGCGCGACCGTGTCAAGGCGCGGCTGCAGAGCTTCGTGGACGAAGGCGGCCTGCCGCAAGCGCGCGTGCGCGTGACCGAACTCGTTTTCGGCCCCCCGGTGGGCTTTCCCGTCCAGTTCCGCGTCATCGGGCCGGACCCGCTCGAGGTGCGCCGCATCGCCTATCGGGTGCGCGATATCGTGGCTGAGAACCCGCGCGCGCTCGATCCCAATCTTGACTGGAACGAGCAAGCAAAGTCGATCCGCCTGGAGATCGACCAGGACCGCGCCCGTGCGCTGGGGCTCACGCCGCAGGACATCGGCCGCACATTGCAGACGCTGCTATCCGGCTTTACCGTGACGTCGGTGCGCGACGGTATCGAGGTGGTCGACGTGGTTGCCCGCGCCGTCGAGGAAGAACGCCTCGACGTGGCACATCTCGGCGACCTCACCATCGCCACGCGCGGCGGCGCGCCGGTGCCGCTGTCCCAGGTGGCGCGCGTCGTCTACGGCCACGAGGAGCCGATCCTGTGGCGGCAGAACCGCGACATGCTGATCACCGTGCGCGCCGACGTGCCGGCCGGCGTCCAGCCGCCCGACGTCTCGGCGGAGATCTGGCCGGCTCTGCAGCCGCTGATCGAGGAGTTGCCCGTCGGCTACCGCATCGAGATGGGCGGTTCCATCGAAGAAAGCGCCAAGGCGAACGCGGCCCTGTTCGAGGTCTTCCCCTTCATGGCGCTTGCCATGCTGACGATCCTGATGATCCAGCTGCAGAGCTTCTCGCGCCTGGTGCTTGTCTTCGCCACCGCGCCGCTCGGCCTCATCGGCGCCACCCTGGGCCTCCTGGTCTTCAACCAGCCCTTCGGCTTCGTCGCGCTCCTCGGCCTCATCGCGCTCGCCGGCATGATCATGCGCAACACGGTGATCCTCGTCGACCAGATCAAGCACGACCTCGACGAAGGCAAGCCGGAGTGGGAAGCCATCATCGAAGCGACGGTGCGGCGGTCGCGGCCGGTGGTGCTGACTGCCCTCGCGGCAATTCTCGCCATGGTGCCCCTGTCGCAAAACGTGTTCTGGGGGCCGATGGCCTTCGCCATCATGGGCGGGCTTGCGGTGGCGACGGTGCTCACGATCCTGTTCGTCCCCGCGCTCTATGCCGCCTTCTATCGGGTCCGGCGACCGGACCTGCTGTCGCCGGTCGACGAGGAGGAGGACGTACAGCATTCCCTGCCCCTCCCCCTTCCTCAAGCGGCGGAGTAGAGGTCGTGCGAGGCAAGATGACCGCAGCGAGTGTGAACATCCTCACAGTCTCCATCCAACAGGTGATGTAGAAGAGGGAACCCAACGCGCCTCCTCCCAGGCGATTGTGGAACTTGGAGAGGGCTTCGGCCCTCCCTTTTTTTGTTCCCCCTCCCCTTTTTTGTTCCAATGTAGCCGTTATTGATTGGTATCCCTCTCCGGTCTTGGAGAGACGCGACCTTTCGTTGACATCTTTTCGCCGTTAATTTTCTCATTCTTGCCGCAGCCGCAAACTGTCGTCGGGGCAGCGATGAGACGTATTTTATGATTGCCGGGGGATCGAGGACGCCGCTTGTTCCAAGCCTCATCACGTCGCTCTTGGTGCTTGCGGGGTGTGCCCAGAGCGTTGATGGCGTCGCTACATCGTCCGTCGGCACAAGGTCTCATGCCTATACACAGAAGGACAGGAAGTGCCTGGAGCGCGCCATGTTCTTCGAGTCCAACAGGTCGAGCCGTGACGGGCTGGTGGCTGTCGGCACGGTGGTCATGAACCGGGTCGATTCCGAGGAATATCCCGATACGATCTGCGGCGTCGTTGGGCAAAAGGGGCAGTTCGCGCCTGGCGTGCTTTCCCGGTCGATGAATTCGAAGGCGCTGCCGGATGTGCAAAGTGCCGCCGACGCGGTGCTGAGGGGCGAGCGGCATCCCGGAGTGCGGAAATCCATGTTCTTCCACACCGCGGGGCTCACGTTCCCCTACAAGAACATGCACTATGTGCTCGTTGCCGGCGGCAACGCGTTCTACGAGAAACGAAGCAGGCATCTGGTAACGCAGCCCGTGGCGCCGCCTCCGATCGAGCAGACCGCCGCCGCTGCCCCGCAAACTGTCTCGCAACACAGCGCGCTTTCCTACAACGCGCAGCCAGAGGCGATCGATCCGATCGGCGCGGTGATCCGCGAGCAAAGCCGGTAGCCGGCGCTCCGGTCCGTGTCAGGCGCGGGGCGTTGGCCGATCCTGCGCGACATTCTTAGACCAGTTCATCGTTCATGGAATCGATGAACTGGTCTAACTTATTGTTTTGTCGCAATTCCGGGCGGAAAATCGGTTTCCACTTTTCCTGGAATTGCTCTAGCAGCGCGTTCGAGGACCCGCTCTGACAGGATCCCCCGATTGTTGGCAAACCGCCTGAACGCTTCCCGCGCTTCTTGAACCGTTCTTTCTCCATTGAGGGCTTTGCTGCAGACGTCCACGGCAGCGTGATAGTCCAGGTCGGGAATTCCGTTCCATTCGAGGAGCAGGTCGTAGGCATCCAATACGGAATTGACTTCACGGGGGAAGCCGAGGCCTAAGAAAACTGAAATGGGCTGATCGAACTTGTGAGCGGTCATCGGCTGGAACTCCTTGGTCAGGTCACTGTTTCAGCCTCCAAAGTGGGCAACACCTAGATCCGCTCCGTCACAAATCAAGACCAAGTGGCGCTGGCTCGTGAAGTAACGGTTGCCGGCTCGGCCGCCGATGCCCTGACACGTTTCTCATGCGTTGGCACCGCCGTCGATCGTCAAGGCCGCGCCGGTTACGGAGCGCGCCTCTGACCCGGCGAGCCAGGTAACGAGGCTTGCGACATCCTCCGGTCGGCCGTAGCGGGAAATGGCCATCGCGCCGCGCTGCAGGTCTGACTGCGGTCCGTCTGCGGGGTTCATGTCTGTCTCGGTGGAACCAGGATGGACGATGTTGACCGTTATTCCGCGCGGTCCGAGGTCGCGCGCCAAGCCCTTGGTCAATCCGATGAGGGCGGCCTTGCTGAGCGCGTAGAGGCTGATGCCGGGCCAGGGAACCCGTTCGGCCAAATTGCTGCCGATGGAGATGATGCGGCCATCTTCCCTCATATGCCCGGCTGCGGCCTTTGACGCAGCGAAGACGGCGCGCGTGTTGACGGCGACTGTCGCGTCGAAGTCCTCGAGCGAAATCTCCTCCAGCGTGCCATGAGTGAAGATACCGGCGTTGTTGACCAGGATATCGAGCCGCCCGAAGTCGGCGGCTGCTTTGTCCACTGCGGCCGAGACGGCGGACGCGTCCATGTTGTCGGCAGCAATCGCCAAACCCTTACGTCCCAGCGCCTGGATCTCCGCCGCAACCGCCTCCGCCTTCTCGCTCGACCGTGCATAGGTGACGGCGACATCGGCGCCGTCGCTTGCAAGACGCCGCGCGATCGCGGCACCAATGCCGCGGCTGCCGCCGGTCACCAGCGCTGCCTTGCCTTCAAGTCGTGACATCCCAATTCTCCTTTATGTATCGGTCGATACATATTTCATGCCGATCTTGCATCGCACGGTCAAGCAATTTATGTATCGGTCATCACAGAAAGAGGTTTAATGGTCGAGAGAGGTCGCCCACGCAGCTTCGACCGCGCCGCCGCCTTGCGGCAGGCCATGGAGGTGTTCTGGGCCAAAGGGTATGACGGCGCCTCGCTGTCCGATCTGACCGCGGCGATGGGGATCAACTCGCCCAGCCTTTATGCCGCCTTCGGTTCGAAAGAGGCTCTATTCCGGGAGGCTGTCGCGCTTTTCGAGACGGAAGGCACAGAGATATGGAGCGCGATCCCGGAAGCGTCGACCGCGTACGAAGCGTTCGAACGCTTCCTTGTCGCAACTGCCAGAGCTTATACGCGGCCCGGACAGCCCGCCGGTTGCCTGATCGTGCTCAGTGCGCTCAACGCAACCGACGCCAATGCGAATGTCTGTCGGGAACTGCGGGACAAGCGTGCGGCGAATGTCGCAACGTTGCGCGACCGGCTGGAGCGCGCCGTGCGGGAGGGAGAAATGCCCGAAGGCCTGGACTGTCTTGCCGTCGCGTCGTTTTATGCAACGGTGCAGCATGGCATGTCGATCCAGGCGCGTGACGGCGCCTCGTACGAGACGCTGCTTTCCGTCGCGGCCTGCGCCATGGCCGCCTGGGACGGGCTGGCTGCAGCGGCGCCGGGTGCGGGCGGCACGCGGGTGCGCGAACGCAAGTCATAAACCCTGCGGAATTGGCCGAGGCGGGGAAAGTTCCTGCGAAACGCGCAAAGACCCAATGCGGATTGATCCCCAGTGCGGCGATCATCGTGCGCACCGTGAAGGCGATGCCGACAAGAGAGCACTCTGCACGCAAATTGATGCTTTTCCTCTACCGCCTTCGTGGCCTAGGTCGATGCCATGTCCGACCATCGGGGAAGACCAGTGAGGGCGCCTTTTTTCTGGAACGAGATGACCACGTTCGACTTCGAAGGCCTGTCGCCTGAAGATGCGGTGGCCATCCTGCCGCTTGCCTCCACGGAGCAGCATGGGCCCCATCTGCCGCTTGCCACCGACGCGGCGATCGCGGCCGGCATGCTGCAGGAGCTGCGGGCGGGGCTCCCCGAGCATCTTCGGGTTCTCGTTCTGCCCGTTCAGGAAATCGGCAAGGCGAACGAGCACAAATATGGGCTGGGGACGCTGTCATTGCCGGCGGGGCTTCTCATCGAGGCGTGGACGGCGGTCGGCGAGAAGGTGGCCGAAACCGGCCTGCGCAAGATCGTGCTCGTCAATTCTCACGGCGGCAATGTCGACCTCATGAATATCGTCGCGCGTGAGCTTAGGGTCCGCCACGGCATGGTGGCGGTGACGACGCAATGGAGCCGCTTCGGCACGCCCGACGGGCTCTATGATGCGCGCGAGAACACCTTTGGAATCCACGGTGGCGACGTGGAAACCTCCCTGATGCTCCACTTCCGCCCGGACCTGGTGCGCATGGAGAAGGCTCGGGACTTTGGCTCCGCCAGCGAGAAGATGGCGAAGGAATACCGCCACATCCGCCCCGCGGGACTCCATGGGCTCGCCTGGATCGCGCGCGATCTCAATCCACTCGGCGTGGTGGGCGATGCCTCCAAGGCCACGGCGGAAAAGGGTGCCGCGACCGCCCACCATCAGGTGGCGGGCTTCATTGAACTCCTGGAAGACGTGGTTCGGTTTCCGCTGGCGCGTCTCTATGCCGAGTGAAATTCGGCGGTCAGTTCGGCCAGAACCGACGTCAGATGCTCGACGAACACGCTCGCCGTCGCGTCGAACGGCGCGCGGGCACGCGCGATCAGCTTCAACGGCTGCTTGCGGATATGCCTGTCGGCAAGCGGCAGGAAGGCCAGCTCGCCGCGCCGGCAGTCCTCGATCACGTCGAGCGGATTCATGAAGGTGACACCCGTACCGATCTTCACGAGTTGCTTCAGCATCTCCATCGAATTGGTCTCGAGCAACGGCTCGACCGGCACGTTCAACGGCGCCAAAGCCAGGTTGATGACATCCCGCAGGCTGCTGTCGGTGTGAGCGAGCACCAGCGGCATGCCGATCGTGTCCGCCAGGTGCACCTGCTTCTGACGGGCGAGCGCGTTCCCCGGCGCCACGACCAGACCGAGTGGCACCTCGAAGCTGGCGAGCGCGCGGATGCCGGGTGCGGGCGACAGGTTGAGGCCCAGACCCAGGTCCACCTCCCCCGTAAGCACTGAATTGAGCACACTCTCCGGCCCATCGGTCCGCAGACGGATCGCCATGCGCGGGTGCTGGTCGAGAAAGCGCGCAACGACGCCGGGCAGCGGCCCCGCGGCGAGCCCCACGGTCGTCGCCATGGTCACCTTGCCCGCCTGCGGCATCTTCAGCCCTCGGATACGCGCCTCCAGCCGCTGATAGTCCTTCATCACGCCGCGGATGTGCTCCACGAAGAGTTCCCCCGCCGCCGTCAGCCGCAGGCCCCGCGGCAGGCGCTCAAAGATAGGTGCACCGATCTCCTCCTCGAGCGCGATGATCTGCCGGTTGACGGCGGAGGAAGCCACGTTCAGCCGGCTGGCCGCTTTGCGGATCGAACCGCAGCGGGCGATTTCGTCGATGTATCGGAGCTTGCGGGAGTGCAGCATGGCGGTCTCGGGTGCTGAAATTCCGTGCAGGAAAAGGGAAATGCACAAAACCTATACAGTGATGCCTCAAAGGCAGCAATATGCGCGGAATTTGATGCTTTTCGCAGTGCAAGAGGCGGGCTCAATATACCGCAAAACAAGATGCCGGCTCCCGGCATTCCAAGGGATGAAGGGGAACGAGAATGATGTTTTTGCGCAAACTGAGCATGGCGGCAACCGCGCTCGCGCTTGCCGGCCCAGGTACGGAAAAAGCCTTCGCGTTGGACGAGGTGACCTACGGCACCAACTGGCTGGCGCAGGCCGAGCATGGCGGCTTCTATCAAGCAGTGGCCGACGGTACCTACGAGAAATACGGCCTGAAGGTCACCATCGTGCAGGGCGGGCCGCAGGCGGCCAACAGCGCGCTGCTGATCTCCGGCAAGATCGATTTCTACATGGGCGGCACACTCGGTGGTTTCGACGCTGTCAAGAACGGCATTCCGATCGTCAACGTGGCGGCCATCTTCCAGAAGGATCCGCAGATCCTCATGGCGCATCCGGACCAAGGCATCGAGACCTTCGATGACCTCGCCAAGCTTGACACCCTGTTCATGGGCAAGGACGGCTACGTCACCTATTTCGAATGGATGAAGGCGCGCGGCACCGGCTTCCGCGACGAGCAGTACAAGCCCTACCAGTTCAATCCGGCGCCCTTCCTCGCCGACCCGAAGTCCGGCCAGCAGGGCTACCTCACCTCGGAGCCTTACGAGATCGAGAACCAGGCGGGCTGGACGCCGAAGGTCTTTCTCCTGGCCGATGAGGGCTTTGCTCCTTATTCGACCATGATCACCACCCAGAAGTCGCTGGTCGAAGAGAACCCGGACCTTGTGCAGCGCTTCGTCGATGCCAGCATCGTCGGCTGGTACAACTACCTCTACGGCGACAATGCCGCGGCCAATGAACTGATCAAGACCGACAATCCGGAAATGACCGACGGTCAGATCGCCTATTCCATCGAGAAGATGAAGGAGTACGGCATCATCGAATCCGGAGCCGCGCTCGAAATGGGCATCGGTTGCATGACCGATGAGCGCTACAAGAGCTTCTTTGAGTCCATGGTCGGCATCGGGCTCCTCGACGCTTCGCTCGACTACGAGCAGTCCTATACGACGGATTTCGTGTGCAAGAAGACCGGCACGGACGTGAAAAGCTGAGCCCGGCCTACGGCGGGCAGAGCAAGCGGGTGAAGGGCCGAGACATGAACATAATGCATGCGCCCGGCGAGCTTGTCGTTGGCATGCGCGCCTCCGCCCGGCCGGTGGTGACGATGCGGGAGGTCTCGAAAGTCTTCTCGAACGGGACGCTCGCTCTGTCGGACATGTCGCTCGACGTGAAGAACGGCGAGTTTTTGAGCCTGCTCGGCCCCTCCGGCTGCGGCAAGTCCACGGCGTTGCGCATCATCGCAGGTCTCGGCGTTGCGAGCTCCGGCACCATCGATTGGCCGAGCTCGCGCATCAACAGCAAGGGCCTGCCGCAGGGCGACATAAGCTTCGTCTTCCAGGAGCCGACCCTGATGCCGTGGCAGACGGTGTTCGGCAATGTCTACCTGCCGTTCCGGCTGAGACATCTTCCAAAGCGCCAGGCCCGCGACCAGATCATGGAAACGCTCGCCATGGTCGGCCTTGAGGATTTCGCGGAGGCCTATCCGCGAGAGCTTTCCGGGGGCATGAAGATGCGCGTCTCCATCGCCCGCGCGCTGGTGACCAAGCCAAAGCTCCTGCTGATGGACGAGCCCTTCGCCGCGCTCGACGAGATCACCCGGCAAAAGCTCAACGACGATGTGCTGCGGCTGTGGCGGCAGACCGGCGTGACGGTGATCTTCGTCACACACTCGGTCTACGAGTCCGCCTATCTCTCGAGCCGCATCGTCGTCATGAAGGCTCGACCCGGCCAAGTTTTCGCCGAGGTTCCGCTTGAGCGGGCCGATATGCGCGACGGGTATTACCGCACCTCCGAGGAGTATCGCGCCACCTGTGAGCGCGTCTCGCGCACGCTCCAGGAAGCGATCGCAAGCGCAGAGCCTGTCTCATGAGCGGCGGGGTGCGGATGACGATTGCCGGCGGTAATATCCCGTCGAGGCAGGCGGATGCGCCCGCTCCGGCCAGAGCCAGCACGTCGCAAAAGCTGCTGCGCGTGAGCGTGCCGCTTCTCATGCTTTTCCTGGCTCTTCTGGCGTGGGACCTCTATGTGCGGCTGAACGACGTGCCGCCCTATATCCTGCCCGGCCCGCTGACCGTTGCGGACGCGCTCCTCAACGACTGGGGCACGCTGTGGCCGGCGCTCTTCGTTACGACGAAGATCACCTTCATGGCCCTCGCGCTGGCGCTTTTAGGCGGCGTCGGCCTTGCTGTCTTCCTCGTGCAGTCGCGCTGGGTGGAACTCGCCTTCTATCCCTTTGCGGTGATCCTTCAGGTGACACCCATCGTGGCCGTGGCACCGCTGATCCTCATCTATGCGCCGACCACGCAGGTGGCGCTCCTCATCTGCGCCTTCCTGGTCGCCTTCTTCCCCATTCTCTCCAACATGGTGCAGGGCCTGAAGAGCGTCGACCACCACCTCCTGAACCTTTTCGACCTCTACGGCGCCTCGCGCTGGCAGACGCTGCTTTATCTCAAGCTCCCGGCGGCTCAGCCATACTTCATGACCGGGCTCAGGATCGGCGGCGGGCTGGCGCTGATTGCAGCCGTGGTGGCGGAATTCGCCGCGGGATCGGCAGGCGCCAATTCGGGCCTTGCCTTCCGGCTCCTCGAAGCGCAATACCGGCTCAACATTCCACGGCTCTTCGCCGCGCTCATTCTCCTGTCGCTGCTCGGCGTCGCGATCTTCGCGCTCACCTCGTTCATCGCCTGGCTCTCGCTCCGGCGCTGGCACGAGAGCAGCGTGCGCAGGGAAAACTAGAATGCTGCCATCGTTCCTCGAAATCCCGCAGTCGGAGCGATTCATCCTGCGCAATGCGGCGCTGCCCGCGGTGGCAGCGAGCGGCTATGCCGCACCCGCGCGCGATGGCCTCCTTGCCGCCGATATCGAGATCGCCCACGGCCTGATCGCCGCCATCAGCGAGCCCGGCCAACAGGCGCAGAGCATCCCCGCCGTGGACCTGCGCGGTGGGCAGGTATGGCCGTGCTTCGCCGACATGCACACGCATCTCGACAAGGGACACATCTGGTCGCGCAAGAACAATCCCGACGGCACCTTCGACGGCGCGATCGAGGCTGTGCGCTGCGATCGGGAAGCCAACTGGTCGGCGCTGGACGTCGCCGCGCGCATGGATTTCTCCCTGCGCTCAGCCTATGCGCACGGCACCAAGCTCATCCGCACGCATATCGACTCGTTGCCGCCGCAGCATGAAATCTCCTGGCCTGTCTTCGCCGAGATGCGCGAGAAATGGGCCGGCCGCATTGATCTTCAGGCAGTCGCGCTCTTCCCCTTGGACCTCATGGAGGACCGCGCTGCCTACCTGGACCTGGTTGAGCAGGTAACGGCCCACGGCGGGCTGCTCGGCGGCGTCACCCGCATGGGGCCGATGTTGGAAGAGCAGCTGGAACTTCTGTTCCGGACGGCGATGGAGAAGGGGCTCGACATCGACCTCCACGTCGATGAAACGGCCGATGCGGAAGCGAAGACGCTGCAGGCGATCGCCGAGGCCGTGATCCGCAACCGCTTCGACGGCCATGTTGTCGTCGGTCATTGCTGCTCGCTCGCCCGTCAGGGCGAGAATGAGGCTGCCGAGACCATCGACAAGGTGGCCGAGGCGGGGCTTGCCGTGGTCTCTCTGCCCATGTGCAACATGTATCTGCAGGACCGGCAGGCAGGGCGCACGCCACGCTGGCGCGGGGTGACGCTCATCAACGAGCTGGCCGAGGCGGGAGTCGCAACCGCCATCGCCTCGGACAACACCCGCGATCCATTCTATGCCTATGGCGATCTCGATCCGGTCGAGGTCTTCCGCGAGGGCGTGCGTGTCCTGCATCTCGACCATCCCATCGACCTGGCACCGCGTCTTATAACCGCCAACCCCGCCAAAATCCTCCGGCGCCCCGACGTCGGGACGATCGCCGTGGGCAGGCCCGCCGATCTCGTGCTCTTCAGCGCCCGCGGCTGGACCGAGTTGCTCGCCCGCCCGCAGTCCGACCGGATCGTGATGCGCGGCGGGAAGACGATCGAGCGGCAACTGCCGGACTATCGCGAACTCGACGAACTTCTGGGGGTGTACTGATGCCGGATTACGCGAAGATCAAGGCAGAGCTTGATGGCATTGCTGTCGAGGACAATCCGGGCCTCGTGCGGCAGAAGAGCCGTGACTTCTTCTGGTATTCGCCGATCCTGAAGGAGCAGCTCGACCAGGTGACGGGCGACCTGCTCGTCTCGCCGCAAAGCGAGGAAGAGGTGATCCGCACGCTGAAAGTCGCCTATCATCACGGCATCCCGGTGACCGCGCGCGGTGCGGGTACCGGCAATTACGGCCAGGCCATGCCTCTGTCGGGCGGCATCGTGCTCAACATGGCGCGCATGAACAAGGTCAAGGCCATCTTCCCAGGCCGGGTGATTGCAGAACCGGGAACGGTGATGGCCGCACTCGACCGCGAGACTCGCGCCCATTCGGGGCAGGAGCTGCGCTTCCACCCCTCCACCCACAACACCGCCACTATCGGCGGCTTCGTGGCGGGCGGCTCGGGCGGCGTGGGCTCCATCAAATGGGGCGGCCTGCGCGACCTCGGCAACATCCTGCGGCTGCGCGTCGTAACCATGGAGGCGGAGCCGCGCGTAATGGAGCTCACCGGCTGGGAGCTGCAGAAGGTCAATCACGCCTACGGCACCAATGGCATCATCACCGAGGTCGAGATGCCGCTGGCGCCAGCCTATGATTGGGTGGATGTGCTCGTCGGCTTCGACGGCTTCATGCGCGCGGTCGAGTTCTCCGACCGGCTTGCCGCCTCTAACGGGCTTCTGGTCAAGGAAATCGCGCCGATTGCAGCGCCCATTCCCTATGACAGCTTCTCCCGCCACAAGCGGTATATCCGCCACCGCGACCAGTCCGTGGTCGTTATCATGGTCGCCCCGCACGCCATGGAGCCATTCCGGGCGCTCGTGGAGAAATTCCGCGGCGAGCTTCTCTTCCGCGCCGACGAGGTGGAGAGCATGAAGGGCATACCGGAAGCCTTCGAGCTTACCTGGAACCACACCACGCTTCGCGCGATGAAGGCGGACAAGAGCTTCACCTATCTCCAGGTGCAGTATCCGGGCCCGAACCACGTGGAGAAGGTCCGGCGCATGACGGAGATCCTCGGTGACGAGGTCCCTGGGCACCTGGAATTCATCCGCTTCGACGGGCAGGTGCAGTGTTCCGGCCTGCCGCTGGTGCGCTTCACCACCAAGGAACGGCTGGAGGAGATCATCAGGATCCACGAGGACAATGGCTGCCCGATCTTCAACCCGCACCGCTACACGCTGGAGGAAGGCGGCATGAAACAGACCGACAAGATCCAGCTTGCCTTCAAGAAGCAGACGGACCCCAAGGGCCTGCTCAACCCCGGCAAGATGATCGCCTGGGAGAATCCCGACTTCGACTTCAAATCGGGCAAGACCTATCTCTATCCAGGCCTCGAGGCGCTCATGAGCGCCTGATGCGCGTCCTTGTCCTTTTCGCGCATCCGGTGGAATCGAGCTACAGCGCGGCCCTCCACGCCACGGTGGTGGAAAGCCTCGGCGCAGCCGGCCACGAGGTCGACGACTGTGATCTCTACGCGGAAGGTTTCGACCCGGTGCTCAGCCGTCACGACCGGCTCGTCTACCACGACATCCCGGAGAACCGCGCCCTGATCGAGCCCTATGTGCAGCGGCTGGAGAGCGCGGAAGGCCTGGTGATCGTCTCGCCGGTCTGGAATTTCGGCTTCCCGGCAATTCTCAAGGGCTATTTCGATCGGGTCTGGGTGCCGGGTGTTTCCTTCGATATCGCCGATGGTCGCGTAAAACCCCGGCTCACCAATATCCGCAAGCTCGCCGCGGTGATGACCTACGGCGCAAACCCGCTGCGCGCGTTTCTGGCCGGCGACCCGCCGCGCAAACTGGTCAAGCGCGTGCTGCGCGCCACCGTGCGGCCGGTCGTGCCCGTCAAATACCTCGCGCACTACGACATGAACCGCTCGACACAGGAGACGCGGGCGCGCTTCCTTGCCCGTGTCGGAACGGAGATGGCGCGGTTTTAGAGCATGATCCCGAAAAGTGGATGCCGGTTTTCGGAAAAGATCATGCTCAAACAAAGGGATAGATCGGGATGACGATTCAACGAAGCGTCATCCTGATCTAATCGGCTCTCAGCGCTGTCACCTCCACCTCGACCTTGAATTCGGGCCTGGTGAAGCCCGAGACGATGACGAGGGTGGAGACGGGGAGCGGCGAAGATGTGTAGCGGTCGCGCACGGCCATGTAGGTGGGAAAATCGTCGCGGTTGGTGACAAAGCCGGCGATGCGGATCACGTCGGCAAAGGTCATCCCGGCTTCCTCCAGGATCGCCTTGGCCGCCTCGAAACACAGAACCGCCTGCGCCTCGATATCCTCCGGAATTTCATCATCGGGCTTTATGCCGAGCTGCCCGGATGTGACGAGCAGCCTACCGCCCGAAGGTATCAGGAGCCCATGGCTGTAGTTGCCGAAGGGGCTGCGGATGGTCGGCGGGTTGATCGCTTTCTTCATGTCATCGTCCGGTCGTCCCGGGCGGCCATGCCCGGCTTATCGGTCCCATAGCACGCGTACCGACATGGTGGCCGCAGCGGTGCGGTTTTCCACGCCGAGCTTGTTGAATATCTGCTCCAGATGCTTGTTCACCGTGCGCGGGGAGAGGTCGAGGATCTCGGCGATCTCCTTGTTCGACTTTCCGTGCGTGATCCACAGAAGCACCTCTGCCGCGCGGAGTGACAGATCGAAGGCAGTCGCAAGCCGCTCCTCGTCGGTGCCTGCCTCACGGTCGATCAAGCGGATCAGGCGCTCCGCCCCGCCGGCACCGCCAACGATGCGGCATTCCACCTTTTTGCCGTTGCGGCTGAGAATGTACGGTTCGGTCCGGCCCGGCTTCTGGGAGAGGAGCCAATCGGTGACTTCCCATGGCAGGCGGCCGCCCTCCTCCACCGCGACGCCGCATTTCAGGAGCAGCTCGCTTGCCTGCGGCGTCGCCCACAGGAGCGTGCCCCGATTGTCGGTGACGACGATGCGCCGGCCGGTACTGTCGAGCGCCTGGCGCGCGGAGCGGGCGCGGCGGGCATTCGCCAGATGCACCCGCATGCGCGCCAGAAGCTCCACGATCGGCACCGGCTTGACGACGAAGTCCACTCCGCCGGAGGCGAGCGCGTTGACCACGTGCTCGCTTTCGCCGAAGCCGGTCATGAAGATGATGGGGATGTCGGCCATACCCATCTCCGTCTTGAGGATGCGGCAGGTCTCGAAGCCGTCGATGCCGGGCATCTTGGCGTCCATCAGGATGATGTCCGGCCCGATCTCCTGGGCGATGTTGAGTGCAGCGCGCCCGCTTGTCGCGACCACCACCTTCATGCCCTCCAGGCCCAGCGCGTCGGTAAGCATGCCGAGCGCATCCGGCGAATCATCCACCACCAGCACGACGGGTGGTGCCGAGGAGGCGGCGCTCACGCCCATTCCGGCTGCTCCTTTCGTGTATGCATAGCCATGAAAGCCTCCATCCATCACATGCCCTCACCGCTCTCGGCCAGCGGCCGCTCATGATACGTCCATTCGATGCCGAGCGCCGAGCCGAGCTGTTCCATGAGATCGTCGACACTGAACGGCTTGACGAGATAGCCGTCATGCGCGCGGCGGTATTCCGGCAGGTTGCGCTCGTTGCCCGCGTCGGCGGAAATCATGATGATCGGCAGGTTCGGGTGGAGATGGCTGCGAACCTCCTGCGCCACCCGCCAACCCGAGGCGCCGGGCATGGCGACGTCGAGAATGAGCGCGTCCGGGCGCGCCTCAGCGAGCGCGGCAAGGCAGGCGGTGCCGTCCGGCACGGCGGTGACCGCAAAGCCGAGCGGCTCGAGGACATCTCCGATCAAGGCGCGCTGGGCGGGATCGTCGTCGGCGATCAGCACCTTGAACGCCCTCCCCTTTATGCCGGCGATGGCCGCCGCTGGCGGTTTCTGCTCGTCGGGCCGTGTGGCCGCGCTGAGCATGAGGCGCACGGTGAACGTCGTGCCCCGTCCCCGTTCCGATTTCACGCTGAGTTCCCCGCCCATGATCTCCACCAGAAGCTTGGTGATCGTGAGGCCGAGGCCGGTACCGGGCGGGCTGACGCCACCCGTGCCCTCTATCCTTTCGAAGGGCAGGAAGATGCGGTCTATGTCTTCGGCCGCGATGCCGATGCCCGTGTCCTCGATCTCGAAAGTGGCGATCTGGCTGCGATAGGTGACGCGGAAGGAGACCCGGTCGCGTTCGGTGAACTTCACCGCGTTGGAGAGCAGGTTGATGAGGATCTGCCGCAACCTCTTCTCGTCCGTGTAGACGTATTCGGGAATGTAGGACCCGGGCTCGAAGACAAAGCCGATGCCTTTCTCCTGCGCTTGCAGGGAGAACATGTCGACGAGCTGGTCGAGATAGGGGCGAAGTGCGGTCTTGTCCCGATAGATCTGCAGGCGGCCCGCCTCGATCTTGGAGATGTCGAGAAGCCCCTCGATCATTCCCGCCAGATGCTCGCCGGAGCGCTTGATG
Source organism: Chelativorans xinjiangensis (assembly GCF_009812055.1). Taxonomy (GTDB): domain Bacteria; phylum Pseudomonadota; class Alphaproteobacteria; order Rhizobiales; family Rhizobiaceae; genus Chelativorans; species Chelativorans xinjiangense. Next base: position 319,212 of record NZ_WQNH01000001.1, read on the forward strand.
GTGCGGGCGGCGTTACCGACGATCTGGGGCGTCGGGTCGTGGCGCTCCAGGAGCTGCGCATAGCCGAGGATGGAGTTGAGCGGCGTGCGCAGCTCGTGGCTCAGACCCACGATGTATTTGCTCTTGGCGAGGTTGGCGGATTCGGCCGCCTCCTTTGCCTTCTGAAGCTGCCGGTCCGTCTCCTCGTGCGCCTCGATCTCCTCCATCAGGAGCGTCGTGTGGCGCCGTGCCTCGTCCTCGGCGAAGACCCGACTTTCATGCGCGAGCACGAAGAGCCAGACCATGATGGCGGCAATGACGAAGATGATGGCGAAAAGCCGCAGGAACATGGGGAAGACGAGGGCGGGCGGCAGGCCGCCGCCCACGGTCGACTGGTAGTAGACCACCGAGAGCACCAGCGCGATCAGCGCCGTGACCATGGTGAGGATGCCGAGATAGCTGCCGATGCGCGAACCGACGAGGTCGGCGACGTGCGGCGGGAAGACGGCGCGGGCGAAGCCGCCGATCTGCTCCGACAGCCTCGCGCCCTCCTTGCAGCGGTCGCCGCAGCGTGCGTCGAGCGAACAGCACAACGAGCAGATGGGCCCACTGTAGATTGGGCAAGCGGCCATGTCCTCCGGCTCGAAGCTGTGCTCGCAGATGCAGCATTGTATGGTGCTGTGTCCATCGGGCAAGTGCGAGGTGCGGGCCAGATAGTAGCGTCCACCCGTGGCGACGGCGATGACGGGCGCAAGAAGGAAGGCGGCGGCGATGGCGACATGGGCGTAGAGCGCGGCCGCCACCGCGCCGAACAGACCGAGATAGGACATCAACGCCAACAGGATGGCGATGGCGGCCGCGCCGAAGCCGACCGGGTTGATGTCGTAGAGGTGGGCGCGTTTGAATTCGATGTGGCGCGGCGACAAGCCGAGCGGCTTGTTGACCGTGAGGTCGGCGACGATGGCGGCAAGCCATGCTCCGGCGATCATGGCGTAGAGGCCCAGGATCTGCTCCAGCGCCTTGTAGATGCCGAACTGCATGAGAAGCAGCCCAATCACCACGTTGAAGACCACCCAGACCACGCGACCGGGATGGCTGTGGGTGAGGCGGGAGAAGAAATTCGACCAGGCGATGGACCCGGCATAGGTGTTGGTGACGTTGATCTTGACCTGGCACAGGACGATGAAGATGCCCGTCAGCCCCAGGGCAAGCTCGGGGCTTGCCACCATCTGCTGGAAGACCGACAGGTACATGCGCGTCGGCTCGGCCGCGTCATAAAAGGCGACGCCGCTCTGGAAGGCGAAGTAGGCGAGGAAGGAGCCGGCCAGCATCTTCATCGCCCCCAGCACCACCCATCCGGGGCCGGCAGCGATGAGCGCACTCCACCAGGCGATACGGTTGGCGGTGAGCTTGCGCGGCAGGAAGCGCAGATAATCGACCTGCTCGCCGATCTGCGCGACAACGGAGAAGACGACCGCCGAGGCCGCGCCGAACATGGCAAGCGAGAAGGTGCCGTCCACCGGCCCCCGAAGGCCCGTGTATCCGGTCCAGCCGCGCATCGCCGGCACGCTTTGGGTGGCGATATAGAGGAAGGGCAGGAGCTGCAGCACGATCCAGAAGGGCTGCGTCCAGGCCTGAAAGCGGTTGATGAAGGTGATGCCGTGGATGACCAGCGGGATGACGAAGAGCGCGCTCACCACATAGCCGGCGGCGAGCGGGATGCCGAAGCACAGCTCCAGCGCCGTCGCCATGATCGCCGCTTCGATGGAAAAGAAGATGAAGGTGAAGCTCGCATATATGAGCGAGGTGACCGTGGAGCCGAGATAGCCGAAGCCTGCCCCGCGCGTCAAAAGGTCGATGTCCACGCCATATTTGGCCGAATTGTAGCAGATCGGGATTCCCATGAGGAACATGACGAGGCAGCTCGATAGAACCGCCCATAAGGTCGTCTCGAACCCATAGTTGAGGGTGAGCGTTCCGCCGATAGCCTCGAGCGCCAGGAATGAAACCGCGCCGATGGCCGTGTTGGCGATGCGCCAGGCCGGCCAGCGGCGGACTTTGGTGGCCGTGAAGCGCAAGGCGAAGTCTTCAAGCGTCTGATTGGCCACCCAGACATTGTAGGTGCGGCGCACGCGGGTGACCTTGAAACCCGCGGTCATGTCCGCCTTGCCCCCCAAACGACTTGCTTCACATGCATCGGTCTACTCCACACGCAACCGATGCCCTCTCCAGCGTCCCTGCCCCGCCCGCGCGTTCCTTGAGCGCCGGCAGCACGATGCTGCGGCGCCTGGGTTATTTTCCGTACCGAAGCCGGTGCGCGGAGTTCCCCTTCGTTATTTGCCGCAGCTTAGGGGGAAAAATGCGCCGCGGGAATACGTCAAATGCCCCGTTGATAGGCAGCAGCCTTAAATGCCCAAAATTGCGGCAGTTGGCGATAGGCCAGCAGGTTTGAGATCAGGCAAGCGAGGCACAAGCATCATGAGCGACGATACCCCTCGGAAGAGTCCCATCGCCACACGCAGGCAGGTTCTTGCCGGCATCAGCGCCCTGCCCTTCATGGGCATGCTGGGCGGCAAAGTGAACGCGGCCGACTATCCGACGGCGGAGGTGAACACCACCGGCCTCGCCGTGACCGACGACAAGGTGACGGTGGGCATCCTGCACTCGGTCACCGGCACCATGGCGATTTCGGAGACCGGCTCCGTGCAGGCGGAAAAGCTCGCCATCAAGCAGATCAACGATATGGGCGGCGTGCTCGGCCGTCAAATCGACTTCATCCAGGAGGACGGCGCCTCCGACTGGCCGACCTTCGCCGAGAAGGCCAAGAAGCTTCTCGTTCAGGACAAGGTGGCGTCCGTGATGGGCTGCTGGACATCGGCCTCGCGCAAGGCGGTGCTGCCGGTTTTCGAACAGTATAACGGCATGCTCTACTACCCGACCTTCTACGAAGGTCTCGAAGAGTCGCCGAACGTCATCTACACCGGCCAGGAAGCCACGCAGCAGATCATCGCCGGTATCGACTGGGTGGCGCAGAACAAGGGCGCCAAGAGCTTCTATCTTCTGGGCTCCGACTACATCTGGCCGCGCACCTCCAACAAGATCGCCCGCAAGCATATCGATAAGCTGGGACTGGAAGTGGTTGGCGAGGAGTACTACCCGCTCGGCCACACCCAGTTCAACTCGGTGATCAACAAGATCAAGCTCCGTAAGCCGGACGTCATCTACGCCATCATCGTCGGCGGCTCCAACGTCGCCTTCTATAAGCAGCTCAAGGCGGCGGGCATCGACATGACCAAGGAGAAGCCGCTGCTCCTCACCATCTCGGTGACGGAGGACGAGATCCTCGGCATCGGCGGCGAGAACATCGTCGGCGCCTATGCCTGCATGAAATACTTCCAGAGCCTGCCGAACGACAACAATGCCGAGTTCGTCACGGCCTTCAAGGAGATGTGGGGCGAAGAGATCGTCATCGGCGACGTGACGCAGGCCGCTTATTTGGGACCGTGGCTGTGGAAGATGGCGGTGGAGAAGGCCGGCAGCTTCGACATCGACAAGGTTCGCGAAGCCTCTCCGGGCATCGAATTCACCAAGGCGCCGGAAGGCTACGTTCGCATCCACGAGAACCACCATCTGTGGTCCAAGACACGGGTCGGCCACGCGCTCGACGATGGCCAGTACGAGGTGGTGTTCGAGACGGAGGACCTCGTGGAGCCCGACCCCTTCCCCGAAGGCTATCAATAAGCCTCCAGCTCGGCCTCTCCGGCGCTCATCCGGGGAGGCTCCCCACGCCACGCGTCATCCCGGCCAAGGGAGCGCAAGCGACCGCGAGCCGGGATCCATTCCGTGACTCGTCCATGTTCCGGCCCGCGTCGCCAGAGCTTCAGCGAGGCGAGAATGGGTCCTGGACAGCCTCCGCTCCGCTTCGGCTTCCGGGATGACGCCACGGGCGAAGGGCGCCGGCGTCAACGCAAACAGCACGAGGCAACCATGATCGGCGACTACACCCTTGTCGAATTCAGCTCCATCCTGGCGATGCAGGGTTTCGCCGGGCTCATCCTCTTCTCCGTCTTCGTGCTGATGGCGCTGGGGCTTGCCATCATCTTCGGCCAGATGGGCGTCATCAACATGGCCCATGGCGAGTTCATGATCCTCGGCGCCTATGTCACCTGGCTCTGCTCGCATTTCGTGACGGCCTATGTGCCGGCGTTGTTTCCCGTCTACTTCTTCGTTGCCATGGCGCTCGCCTTTCTCGTCTCGGGCGCGCTCGGCATGCTGGTCGAATGGGCGATGATCCGGCATCTCTACAAGCGCCCGCTCGACACATTGCTGGCGACCTGGGGCCTGAGCCTCATTCTGCAGCAGCTCTATCGCTCAGTCTTCGGCGCGCGCGAGGTCGGCGTCAGCCTGCCCGACTGGATGATGGGGTCCATCGCACTGACCGACATCATCGAGGTGCCGATCAACGGCATCTTCGTCATGGTGCTGACGATGCTTATCTCCCTTGGCGTCTTTATCCTGATGTTCCGTTCCGCTTGGGGCAGGCGCGTGCGCGCCGTTGTGCAGAACCGCGCGATGGCCGGTGCCGTCGGCATCAATACCAAGAAGGTGGACCGCGTGACCTTCGGCCTCGGATGCGGGGTGGCGGGCGTTGCCGGCTCCGCCTTCACCATGATCGGCTCCACCGGGCCGACGGCTGGGCAGCTCTACATCGTCGACACCTTCCTTGTCGTCGTATTCGGCGGCGCGGCCAGCCTCATCGGCACCATCGCCTCCGCCTTCACTATCAGCCAGGCCCAGTCGACCATGGAGTTCTTCATGTCGGGTTCGATGGCCAAGGTGCTCACGCTTCTGACCGTGGTCGGCATTCTCATGCTGCGGCCCGAAGGCCTCTTCACACTCAAGATGCGCCGCTGAGGGAGACCTTGCGATGAACGCCACTTTCTACACCCGGCGCGAATGGATAGCCCTTGCCGTCCTTGCCGCGCTCATCCTGATCGTCTTCCCCGCCACCATGGACGTCTTCCGCCTCAACCTGGTGGGCAAGTATCTCACCTATGCCTTCGTTGCCGCGGGGTTGGTTCTGTGCTGGGGGCACGGCGGAATCCTAAGCCTCGGCCAGGGCATTTTCTTCGGCCTCGGCGGCTACTGCATGGCCATGTTCCTGAAGCTGGAGGCTTCCAGCCCGGAAAACACGGCCATCCAGTCCACGCCCGGTATTCCCGATTTCATGGACTGGAACCAGGTCACCGAACTTCCCTTCTGGTGGATCCCCTTCAAGTCCTTCCCGTTCACGCTCGCCGCCGTCGTGCTGGTGCCGGTCATCTTCGCCTACATCATCGGCGCGGCCATGTTCAAAAGGCGGGTGGGCGGCGTCTATTTCGCCATCATCACCCAGGCGATCGCCGCCATCCTCACCATCCTCATCATCGGCCAGCAGGGCTACACCGGCGGGGTCAACGGCATCACCGACCTGCGCACCCTGCTCGGCTGGGACATCCGCACCGACAGCGCCAAGTTCATCCTCTACTTCGTCAACGCCGCCCTCCTGATCGTAGTGCTCCTCCTCGGTCAGGCAGTGCGGGTCTCCAAGTTCGGCCGGCTCTTGATCGCCATGCGCGACAAGGAGGACCGGGTGCGCTTCTCCGGCTACAGCGTGGCCGATTTCAAGATCTTCATCTTCTGCCTGGCGGCCGCCTTCTCGGCCATCGGCGGGGCGATGTTCACGCTGCAGGTGGGGTTCATGTCGCCCTCGTTCGTGGGCATCGTGCCGTCCATCGAAATGGTCATCTTTGCCGCCGTCGGCGGGCGCTTGTCGCTCTTCGGCGCGGTCTACGGCGCGCTCATCGTCAACTGGGCAAAGACCAGCTTCTCCGAGAGCTTTCCGGAACTCTGGCTGTTCGCCATGGGCGGCCTTTTCATCGCCGTCGTCATGGCCTTCCCCAACGGGCTAGCCGGCCTCTTCCGCTCCCATGTCGAGCCGCTTCTGGCAAAGCTCACGCGGAAGTCGCCTTCGCCGCCCGCTCCCGACGCTACACCGGCCGAAGCCGTCAAGCTGGCCGCTGAATAGGAGGCCCACCCATGCAACAGGCCAACCCAGCCTCCACACCCAGGGACTTCCTTCTCTCGGTCGAAGGCCTCACCGTCTCCTTCGACGGCTTCAAGGCGGTCAACGACCTTTCCTTCTACGTCGACGAGAACGAGATCCGCGTCATCATCGGCCCCAACGGCGCCGGCAAGACCACCGTGCTCGACTTGATCTGCGGACGCACGACGGCAACCGAAGGCTCCATCCGCTTCCGCGACAAGGAGCTGACGCGGATGAGGGAGCACGAGATCGTCCACGCCGGCGTGGGGCGGAAATTTCAGAACCCGTCGATCTACGAGGATCTGACCGTCTTCGAGAACCTCGAGCTCTCCTTCCCGCGCGGCCGCGGCGTCTTCGGCGCGCTGGCCTTCAAGCGCGACAAGCAGGTGATCGACCGCGTCGAGGAGATCGCCGAGATGATCTTCCTCAGGGACCAGCTCAAGACGGAAGCAGCGATCCTAAGCCACGGCCAGAAGCAATGGCTGGAGATCGGCATGCTCCTGATCCAGAGCCCGGAGCTCCTGATGCTCGACGAGCCGGTGGCCGGCATGAGTGTGTCGGAGCGCGTGAAGACGGCGGAACTCCTGCACCAGATCATCAAGGATCATTCGGTGATCGTGATCGAGCACGACATGAAATTCGTCCAGGACATCGCCCACCGCGTCACCGTGATGCACCAGGGCAAGGTCCTCTCCGAGGGCTCGATGGACCACGTCCAGCACGACCCGAAGGTCATCGAAGTCTATCTGGGCCACTAGGAGGCGGACATGCTCAACGTCGACAATCTCAGCGTCTCCTACGGCCAGAGCGAGGTGATCCACTCCGTCTCCTTCGGCGTGAAGCCCGGTGAAATCGTCGCCATCATGGGGCGCAACGGCATGGGCAAGACCACGCTCATGAAGTCGCTCATCGGCATGCTGCCGGCGCAAGCGGGCGGCATCAGCATCGACGGCGATGCGATCGAAGCTTCGGAAAGCTACGAGCGGGTCGCAAAGGGCCTCGCCTATGTGCCGCAGGGGCGGATGGTCTTTTCCACGATGACGGTGAAGGAGAACATCGAGACCGGCCTCACCGTGACCGGCGAAAGCACGGTGCCGGGCGACATCTATGAGCTGTTCCCCGTGCTTCTCGAAATGAAGAGCCGGCGCGGCGGCAACCTCTCCGGCGGCCAGCAGCAGCAGCTTGCAATCGCCCGCGCGCTCGCCTCGCGGCCCAAGGTGCTGCTGCTCGACGAGCCGACGGAGGGAATCCAACCCTCCATCATCAAGGAGATGGCGCGCACATTGCGCCGCATCCGCGACGAGCGCGGCCTTTCCATCGTCGTCTCCGAGCAGGTTTTAAGCTTCGCCCTCGACATCGCCGACCGCGTGCTCGTCATCGAGAACGGCGAATTCGTCCATGAAAGCCCGCGGGCGGGAATCGACGAGAAGAAAGTCGCGTCCTTCCTGTCCGTCTGACCAAATCCACGTATTCACAAAGAGGAGCCATCCATGCCCGACACATTGATCAAGGTCGATCTCGCGTCTTCGCCTTACGAGAACGAGATGATCCACAACCGCTGGCATCCCGACATCCCCATGGCCTGCTGGGTCGAACCGGGCGACGATTTCCGCGTCGAGACGCACGACTGGACCGGCGGTCAGATCAAGAACGACGACGACGCCGCAGATGTGCGCGACGTGGACCTGAACCAAGTCCATTTCCTGTCCGGGCCGATCGGCGTCAAGGGCGCCGAACCCGGCGATCTCCTCGTCGTCGACATCCTCGATATCGGCGCCTTCGACAATTCGCTCTGGGGCTTCAACGGCTTCTTCTCCAAGAAGAACGGCGGCGGCTTCCTGACCGAGCATTTCCCCGAGGCGCAGAAATCGATCTGGGATTTCCACGGCATGTTCACCTCCTCCCGCCACGTGCCGGGGGTGAAATATGCCGGCCTCATCCATCCAGGCCTCATCGGCTGCCTGCCGGACAGGAAGATGCTGGAGATGTGGAACACGCGCGAGAAGGCGCTGTTCGATACCGATCCCGAGCGTGTACCGGCGCTTGCCACGCTGCCCAATGGCGACAAGTCCGCCCATATGGGCACGCTCAAGGGCGAGGCGCGCGACAAGGCAGCCGCCGAGGGTGCGCGCACCGTGCCGCCGCGCGAACACGGCGGCAACTGCGACATCAAGGATCTGAGCCGCGGCTCGAAGATCTACTTCCCCGTCTATGTGGACGGCGCCGGCCTCTCCATGGGCGACCTGCACTTTTCCCAGGGCGACGGCGAGATCACCTTCTGCGGCGCCATCGAGATGGCCGGCTGGCTGCACATCAAGGTCTCGCTCCTGAAGGATGGCATGGCCAAATACGGCATCAAGAACCCGATCTTCCGCCCCTCCCCCATCACGCCCAAATACGACGACTACCTGATCTTCGAGGGCATCTCGGTCGACGAGGCCGGCAAGCAGCACTATCTCGACGTGCACATCGCCTACCGCCAGGCCTGCCTCAATGCCATCGAGTACCTCACCAAGTTCGGCTACTCCAGGGCTCAGGCCTACGCCATCCTCGGCACCGCGCCCGTGCAAGGGCACATTTCCGGCGTCGTCGACATCCCCAACGCCTGCGCTACGCTGTGGCTGCCTACCGACATCTTCGAGTTCGACATCATGCCGGGGAACGCCGGGCCGGTGAAGCACCTCGACGGCTCGGTCTCCGTACCGCTCGCACCCGATCTGTGAGGCTTCTCCGATGCCCTTCTACGACTACGAATGCGGGGAGTGCGGTGTCTTCACCGCGCTCCGCCCCATGGCGAAGGCGGCCGAGCCCTGCGACTGCCCCGAATGCGGCGCGTCCGCCCCGCGTGTCATCTTGCGCACACCCAACTTCGCCCTCATGGAACCGGGAATGCGCGTCGCGCACGCCACCAACGAGCGCGCCGCCCACAACCCGAAGAGCACCAGGGGTGGCCAAGCGCACGGACCGGGATGCTCGTGCTGCACGGGAAGACGTCCGTCAAAAACCGTCAGCCAGCCAGACGGCGCCAAGACATTTCCGTCCGCAAGGCCTTGGATGATCAGCCACTAGCACTGCATGCTCCTCTTGAACGCCCGGAATCGCCGGAGGTCAGGCCTTTCCGCAAACTTCCGTCTTATCGGGCACGGTCTAAAGTCCGAACCGCCGGCCGTAGAGGTCCGATACCCGGAACAGCGCCGGGAAAGGCCCGTTTAGGCGCAGATTCATCGGCCATTGTACTGCCGGAGAAGCGGCAGCATCGGCCGGTGAATCGCCTATGAAGAGGAGAAACCAATGAAACGGGTACTAGGACTCACGACCGCTGCCTTGATGGCAACCTCCATCCTGGCTTTCCCCGCCCTGGCCGACGATGACGACGATGGCGGCAGCTCGGTTGACGCATCCAGCAGCGCTTCCTCCACATCCGATGCCTCCGGTAGCGTATCGGCCGACGATGGGAGCGTGTCCGGTACGGCGGATGCCTCCACCAGTTCCAGCGGGACGGCCGACGTCTCCGGAACGCTGGACGGCTCCGGTGATCTGTCGGGCAGCGCCAGCGCGTCCACCGCGGCCGAGGCTGACGCCGAGGCCTCGGGAAGCTTGAACGGCGACGACGGGACCGAAGCGGACACGTCCGCGAGCGCCGGCACGGAAGCGGAAGCTGAAGCTTCCGGCACATTGACCGGAGCGGAAGACGAAGGGGCGATGACGTCCACGTCTCCGGAAGCTGACGCGGACGCAGAAGCCACGGTTCCGGGCGACGGCACGACTGAAGCCGCCGCGACTGCAGAGGCTCCGGAGGAAACCGACGCTGTAACCGCAACCGCGACCGCCTCGTCCGAAGAGGTCGTGCAAGCCGTTTCGGCGATCGAGTCGAGCAACACCTTCGTCACACAGATCAACGACGTTGGTGAAGGTGCGACGGTGAGCGTCGTGAATATCGGCTCAATCACCAATATCGAGAACAACACCACGATCGAGAATGCCATCAGCATCCACGCCGATGACATCGCCAATCTGCAAGCCGCGATTGCATCGAATGGATCGCTCAGCGCGACCCTCGAAGCCAACAACGTGAGCGTGTCCTCGATTGTTGGAGCGAGAGCCGAGGGAGACCAGCTGATCCTGTACGGGCAAGATTGCGACAGGATGGGTCCCCTGGGACAGTGTGGCTGACGGTTGACGTCGCGCTTACCTAGCGAAGCCTGCGTGTCAGCCTGCCGGTCCCGGCAGGCTGACCATTGGACCATCGCTTCACGAGGACGGCACTGATCTGACCGCTTCTTGGCACGAAGTCTCCATGATTATTGTCGACAGTCAGGAGTATTCTATCTTCTTGAGTGGATTGAGAGAGCCAAGCGGCTGTAGGGGAATGGAGCCATGTTCTCAGCTGGAAAGCTCACATCCGCACTCCTCGGTGTGTCCCTCACGGCTGCGCTCGTCGCGGCCCCCTATCGCTTCACCTTCACCGACCCCTCGAGGGGACTTCTCCCGCAGACGGCGGCCGCCCAGGACGATTCCGAAGGGAGCGATTCCGGCTCGGGCGAGGATTCACCGAGCAGCGACGGGCCCGGCAGCGCAACCGATACCGAAGGAACCCCCGGCCCAAGCGATACCGTCCAGGAGCCAGGCGGCAGCGGCGACCCTGCGGCCGCGGGCGATGCCGTCCAAGGAAGTCCCGACGAGGAAGTTGAGCAGGGCAGCACCGAACCCGAGCCGGTTGACAGCACCGCGCCCGTTGACAGCGGCAGCACCGACCAAGTCGAGCCCGACCAGCAGGAACCCACCGATGGGACAACCGCCAATGTCCCGACTGAAGAGGTGCCGACCGAAGAGGTAGACCTCGAAGTGCAGTATTCGAACGGGATGCGGGAGGAGATCCGGGACGGTCGCTACGAGATGACCGATGCACATGGCCGCATCATAATCAATCGCCCCGCAACGCAATCCGATCACCTTCGGCTGCGCGCCGTAGGCAAGTGATCGCGAAACCGATCTCCGGGCGCCATGGGCATCTTCGCGGACTTTCACGAGTGGATGCTTCCGGCGCGCCGGTTCATGCCGGAGGATAGCCGTTTTCCATCGCATCGCGCAGCACCATGGCGGCCTGGGTGCGGTTGCTCACATCAAGCTTGGCGAGAATGCGCGTCATGTGGTGCTTGACAGTCTTTTCCTGAAGGTCGAGTCGTCGCGCGACGTGCTTGTTGCTCAAGCCGCTTGCTACCAGTCTCAGGATTTCCCTTTCCCGCGTCGTAAGGGTGGCAAGCGGGTTGGTCATGGGCGGCAGGCCCGATCGCGCGGAGAGGTCCGAAAGCAGCCGCGCCGACAAACTGGGCGAAACATAGCTTTCGCCTGCCGCAACGGCGCGTAGGATTTCGGCAAGCGCCCGCGAGCCGACGCCCTTCAGCACATAGCCCTTGGCGCCACTGTTCAACGCCATTGCGACATCCTCGGTTCTTTCCGATACGGTCAGCAGGAGGATCTTCTGGGTGGGGTGGCGAGCGAGAATCGGCTCGATCGCGTTCAAGCCCCCGCCGGGCATCGATATGTCAAGCAAGACGATATCGGGACGCTTGGCTTCGGTTATTCGCAGCGCGTCCTCCTTCGTCGCCCCCTCACCGACGATCTCAAAGTCGCCGTTTTCCGACAGGCTGCGTATAACGCCCTCCCTGAACAGCGGGTGGTCGTCAATCACCGCAATCCGGATCGCTGCCATCACAACGGCTCCACTTCCTCTATGTCGAGAGACATCCGAACGTTCGTACCCTTCTTAGAGGAGGTGATTTCAAACCGGCCGCCAAGGCTTTCCACCCGCTCGCGAAGGCCGGCGAGGCCGAGCCCCTCGGAGCGCACGTTCGCTGGATCGAAACCGGGGCCGCTGTCGGAAACCTCAACGGCGATGCGGCCGGCGTCCGCAGTCTGCCTCACCGCTTGCCCGATGCCTCCGCCGTGACGGTAGCTGTTGTTCAACGCCTCCTGCACAAATCGATAGATGCAAATCTTTTCCGAAGGCGAGAGGGAATGCGATGTCTGTGACATCGACAGTGCGGCAGCCGTGCCAGTGCGCTGCTCATGCGTGCGGACGGCCAGACGGAGGATTTCCGGCAGCTCCGCCGCCTCGACATGCGGCAGGACGAGACCGTGGCAGATGCTTCTGATTTCGCGCAAGGCTTCTTCCAGAGCGGATTTGATGGCAAGCGCCTCGCGCTCGCGCGCCTTGCTCGCCGCGGGCGCGTCAGTCAGGGCGGCGCTGTCCAGCTTGAGTGCTGCAAGCGCCAGGAGCTGCGAGGGCCCGTCGTGCAGGTCGGCGCCGATGCGTCTCAAGTAGCGCTCGTTGAGCGCGGTCGTGCGCTGGGACGCGCGCTGGACACGCAAGCGTAGTGCCTTGTTCTGGGCAAGCAGATCCAACAGCTCGGAAACGCGTTCCCTGAGGGCCTGGCTCTGGCGGTCGATCAGGCGGCTGCCGCGAAAGACAATCGCTGAAAGCGTGAGGAAGAAACCCGATGTGACGGAAGCTACGGCAAACCAGCTCCAGGCGCGCGCCCGACGCAGGTCGCGTTCGAAATCGGTGGCGATCTCCTGGAATTCGGAAACCGCGACGACATCGCCGGACCATGGCTGCAGCACCGGATTGTAGATTTCCAACAGCGGACCGCTGCCATTAGGCCCCGTCTCGCCCGTGAGGCCGGCGGGCCGATGGAAATCCGCGACCAGCCTCCCTGTGAAAGCGGCCTGGAGATCGTCGCTGGGCTCGAAGCGCTTGCCGATGAGCGTCTTGTCCTTGGAATAAAGGATCGTTCCGTCGCGGCTCCACAGGTTGAACGATGCAAGACGATTGCCGAGCGCGCCCTGTCCGAGTGTCTCGTCGAGCGCACGCTTGACCGGGACATCGAGCACCTTGTTCCTTTGCATGTCCGGCAGTAGCGGGGCGATCACGCTGTCCACGTAACGCGCGGTTGTCGCGGCAGAATTGCGGGTGACGCTGTCCTGGATCAGACTTGTCACAAGAAGGCCGATGATGACCATGGCTGCAACCGAAACAAACCCACCCGCAACCAGGAACTGAACGGCCAGGGACCGCGCATTCCAAAAATCGCGAATCCAGTGCAATTGCAGCGCTGCGCCGCGCTCCGCTTCACGGTGCAGCCGTTGTTCGGATTCGGCACGGTCGGGATCACCGGCAGGAGCTTGCACAATAGGCTTCCCGACCGACATAGCGGCCCGCGGTTTATTGCCGGCGCCAGTTGTCATCGAGCATCAGCGCTTTCTCCCCCAGTTTACAAAACTAGGTGCACCGGTTGAAAGGAACACTCACATCCTGGAATTTTTATGGAATCCAGACGCTCGTAGCGCGGTGGCTCAGGCGCAGGTCTTAAAAACAGAAGAGCCGTTTCGACACCTGTCTCGGCGTGCACGACGCCGTGCATCCAGTATTCAATGTCTGTGCCGCCCCAGGGAGCCGGGAGACCGACGGAAGTGACTACCAGGTGATGCCATTGTCTTCCGGCGAAACAAAAACCTTCCCGCACAAACGGCACAATGCCGGGACCGTAAATCTTTAGGTTGCACCTGCCCGGTATGTGGTCGAAAGTAGGCCGACCATTCACTGGAGGGGCCGCGATGACGCAAAAAGCGGAATCCGGAAACAAGATGAATGTCGTCTTCGCCGTGTCGATGGTGTTTTGCGTCATGATCGGGGGGTGGGGTCTGGTCGATCCCGACAGCATGACCGGCACCATGCTCGGTTTCACAAACTATCTTCTCAATGGCGCCGCCTGGTACTGGCTCCTGATCTGCACCGCCTTCCTGATCCTGAGCATCTATCTTGCCTTTGGACCCTACGGGCACATCCGGCTCGGCAGGGACGATGAGGAGCCGGAGTTCTCCACGCCGTCATGGATCGCGATGCTGTTTGCCGGCGGTATGGGTTCGGGGCTGTTGTTCTGGGGGGTCGCGGAACCCGTCTATCATTTCGAGGATCCGCCCGGGATGGTAGGAGGAACCGCGCTCGCCGCGCGCGAGGCGATGGTCATTACCAACCTTCACTGGGGCCTGCATGCGTGGGCGATCTACGGCGTGTGTGCCTTGGTGATCGCCTATTTCACCTTCCGCCGCGGCGAAAGCTCGATGATCTCGACGCCGATCAAAGCGGTTTTCAAAGGACCGTCGGGAAACGTGGTCGGCAATGTCGCCGATATCCTCGGCGTGCTCGCCGTGGTGTTCGGGCTGGCCGGTTCGCTGGCGATGGGCACGCTTTCAGTGCGCTCCGGCCTCGGCTTCGCATACGGCGTGCCGGAGACGCTGACAACGTCGCTCGGCATTATGGTCGCCCTCTATGTCTGCTATATGCTCTCGGCGACCACCGGTGTCGACAAGGGCATAAAGATCCTGTCGAACCTCAACATGATCATCGCCATCGCGCTGATGCTCATGGTCATGTTCGCCGGGCCGACGGCCTTCATCTTCGAAACGTTCCTCAACACGATCGGCGAATATTTCACCCGCATCGTCGCTCTGTCCTTCCGTCTGTTCCCCTATGAGGGTCTCACAAGCTGGATGACCGGTTGGACGCTGACCTATCTTATCTGGTGGATCGCCTGGGGTCCGTTCATCGGTATCTTCGTGGCGCGCATCTCGCGCGGGCGCACCATTCGGGAGTTCTGTTTCGGCGTCATCATCGTGCCGACGCTGTTCTCGATGTTGTGGTTCGCCGTCTTCGGCGGCGCTGGTATTTACATAGAGTTGTACGGCGGCGGCGGTCTCGCCGATGTCGTCTTCGAGGACGTATCGAAAGCCCTGTTCATATTCTTCGACTATTTCCCCGGAACGGTCGTGCTCAACACGCTCGCGGTGGCCCTCGTCTTCATCTTCCTCGTCACCTCCGCCGATTCGGGCACGTTCGTCCTTTCGATGATGACGTCCGAAGGCAATCTCAACCCGCCGATCGGCCACAAGATGGTCTGGGGGACGTTGATTGCCGCGATCACCGTCGGCACGATCTTTACCCAGTCGGTACCGGTCGCCAAGGCCATGGCTATCACCGGCGCGCTGCCGTTCTCGGTCATCCTGCTGATTCAGATCGTCGGCTTCATGCGCGAAATCCGCAAGGAACGCACCGACCGGCCGAAACCGATCGAGGCGCGCGGCTCGACCGTCGGCCGGGCCAGGGCGTGAAACCGGTCAAGGGAGGAGGAACAGGATATGTCCAAACGCCTTGGCGGAATCCTTGCCTCACTGATCTTTCTGCTGCTTGCCGCCTGTTCCGATAGTCGCGACACGATCACCGTCGGCTCCAAAAACTTCGGCGAAAGCAATGTGCTTGCGCACATGTTCGCGATCCTCATCCGCGAAGAGGCCATTCCCGTTGCCGGCCCGATCGAATATCCGAACACCCAGTCTATCCTCGAGGCGTTGAAACGCGGCGATGTCGACATCTATCCGGACTACAACGGCACCGGACTGGTGATGATCGGCCAGAACCCGCTCTCGGACGGCGATGCGGCGACGACACGGGTCCAGGAACTCTATGCGCCGCTTGGATTGACCTGGCTGCCGCGCCTCGGCTTCGCCAATAATTTCGGCCTCGCCATGCGGGCCGACCGGGCGCAGGAACTGGGTGTCGAAAGCATCTCCGACCTTGCCGCCCACGCCGGTGACTTGACCTTCGGCATAGAAGCCGATTTCGAGACACGGCCGCTCGACGGGCTGCAGCCTCTGACCGCGCGCTATGGCATGGAATTCGGCTCGCTCGACGTCGTGCCTCTGGACGAGCGCAACGTCATCTACGACAAGCTGCTCGACGGCGTCGTGGATGTCGGCGAGGTCTACACGACAGACGGCCAGATCACCGATTACGGCATGGTCGTCCTTGATGACGATCTTTCGTTCTTCCCCGTCTACGAGGCGGCCCCGCTTGCAAGGACCGGAAGCCTGGAAAGGCATCCGGCGCTGCGCGAGGCAATGGAGGCGCTTGCCGGAAAGATCGATGCCGACACCATGCGCACGTTGAACAGCCGCGTCGATATCGACGGGAGGTCGGCCGAAACGGTGGCGCGCGCAGCGCTGGCCGAGATGGGACTGGTCGAAGGCGGGGTAGTCACCGACGAAGAGCCGCTCGTGATATCTGCATCTCCGCTGCTGGCGGAGACCGGCTACGGCAATGCTGCACTCAGGGCCGCGCGCAGGGCGTTCACGGGCCGTGAGGTGGAACTTGCCGCGAGCACCAATCCGCTGTCGGCAATAGGCACGGGCGATGCGCGAATAGCCCTGGTCGAGGCGGACGCCTTTTTCAACCTTTCGGGCGCTGAAGCGGTCCGCAACGAGCGGTTCGAGGCGGTCGCCGCCGTCGGCCAGTCCGTCGTGCACCTTTTGGCGCGCACCGGCACCGATACGCGTGCGATCGGTTCGATCGTCGTCGGCCCGCCAGGTTCGGCCGGCAATCGCCTGGGCACCACGATCGCCGCCGGGCTCGGCCTCGAGGCTACGGTCGAGGCGGCCGAGGAAGAGACCGCCGAGGCATTGCTCGCCACAATGGAATCGAGCGGAGCCGAAGGCATCCTTGTCGTGGCTCCGATGGGGGACGAGACGGTCGCCGCGCTTACGGAAGGAACCGGGCTTACGCTGCGCGCGCTCGACGGCTGGAAGGAGCAGGCCAATCTCGTCCGCTTCCCCTTCTTGCGCGAGGTTCGGGTACCGTCCGGCACGTATCCGCGCCAGTTCACCGCAATCGACACTCTGGGCGAACAGGTCGTGCTCGCGGGCGTCGCTCCCGACACGACCGATATGGTTGGGGACCAGGGGCCGGGCGCGGTGGCGACGTCTATTTCTGCCTTACCCGGTACGGCCGTGACCGCGCTCGTCGATGCGATCCCCGGAACCACGCTGATCGACCCGACGCTGAAGCAGGCGGCCGCGCTGGCGCCGCCGGAACCGGAGCTGCCGGCGGCGATCAATCCGGCCCTCGACGTGTCGCTGCTCAACCTGGCGATCGTCCTCCTGATCTTGTGGTTGGGCTGGCTCTATATACGCCCCGAACACCGCTGATTGCGAAGGAGAAGCACTCCAATGACCAGCAGCATTCTTGTTCCGATCGATCTGGCCGACCTTGAGACCTCGACGAAGGTCCTTTCATCAGCCTTGAGCCAGGCTATCAGCGACAATGCCAAGCTGACCGTCATGACGGTGGTGCCCGACTTTGTCAGCGGCCTCGACTATCGCTACGCGATCCGCGGAGAGACTGGCGGTTCGGTTGACTACGACGTTAGGGAAATCGTCAATGAAGCCCTTCAACGGCTGAACCAGATCGTCAGCGAGAACACCCCCGAGGGCATGCCCGTCGATACGATCGTCCGCCACGGCACGGTCTACGAACAGATTCTCGAAGTTGCCGACGATATCGGGGCCGATCAGATCGTCATCGGCGCGCACCGGCCGCAGATTTCCGACTATCTTCTGGGTCCGAATACGGCCCGGGTGGTCCGCCATGCGAAGTGTTCGGTCAATGTCGTACGATCTTGAAGTCGACAAATGAGCGGTCGCAGATCCTGTCCGATCTCAGGTCGCAGCGGCCGCCCTCCCCGAGAGGCTCTCGATCATACGATACGCAAGAAGGGCTGCGCCTCTTTCCATGTGGCCGGGCTTGGTCGGTAGCGCATCTCGCAACTCGGGCGTCCCAAATAGAAGCCCTGAGCCAGGTCGATGCCCAAGGCGCGCAAGAGCGCCAACTGATCCTCGCTTTCCACGCCTTCCACCAGCACCCTTGAGCCGCGGTTGCGAACGAGACCGGCGATATCCTGGAGCATTGCCTCCCCGCGTGCACCGTGAAGGAACGACTGATCGATTTTCACCGTGTCGAAGTCGATCAGCCGCAGCCACGAAAGCCCTGCAAAACCCGTCCCGAAATCGTCGAGCCAAAACCGGATGCCCAGCCGCTTCAGTTCACTCACGCAGCGGATGATGTCGTTGTGGATCGCCATCTCCACCCCTTCCGTGATTTCGAAGGTGAGCCTGCTGCCGGACACGCCGGTCTCGTCAAGAATGGCCGCCACGGACGCGGCGAAGCCCGGCATTTTCAGTTGGATCGGCGAGACGTTGACGCAGATGGTGGATACCTGAGGCTCCTCCAGGAGTTTCCGGCAGGCAGTGCTTATGGCCCAATGTCCGAGTTTCGCGATGGCGCCGGTCCGCTCCGCTACGGGAATAAACAGGTTCGGCGCAACGGATTTCCCATCGACGGTTCTAAGCCGCATGAGGGCCTCGACAGCCTCGATTCGGCCGTTCGCGAGGTCCTGAATTGGTTGATAGACGAGAGAAATGAGGTTCTGCTCGATCGCGACCTTCAGCAAGGCCGCTATGTCTTCGCCTTCCTCACCGCTCTCGGAATCGTTCGGATCGAACAGCCGAGCGCAATTGCGGCCCTTGCCTTTGGCCAGATACAAGGCCCTGTCGGCCTCGTGGATGATCTTCTCCAGCTTCGTGCCGTCCCCGTTTCTGGTGAAGGATGCGCCGACGCTTGCGGTGACAAAGGGCCGGTCCGGCCGTTTCTCATGTGGCAACGCCAGAGTTTCGACAGTGCGGCGGATCTCCTCGGCAAGATGCGCGACCTGCTTTTGTTCATCGATGCCCGCCAAGACGATAAACTCTTCGCCACCGTATCGTCCGATTGAGGCGTTGTGTCGGGCTGCGGTCCGGCCCAGAGCCTGCGCCACCACGGACAGGCAGCGGTCGCCTTCCTGATGTCCGTAATGGTCGTTGAACTTCTTGAAGAAGTCGATATCGATGAGGATTGCCGCAAATCCTCTCCCAAAGGCGCGCCACTCAAACCAGCGTTGTCGCAGCTTTTCCTCAATGGCTCTGCGATTGTCCAAACCAGTCAGGGGGTCGGTCCTCGACAGCCTCAGGAGAGCCTCGCCCCGTTCGGTCGCCTCTTCGTGCTGAAGCTTCGCTTCCATGGCATTCAAGAAGACGTTGTATCGCTCCTTGTTGAGCTTCCAGTTCACGAACGACGTGAAGATGAAGCAGGAAATGTAAAATGTTCCGAGCGCGATCTGATAGGAGACATCCGCAGGAAACAGCGTCAGGGCCAGCAAAGAGCCGGCGAGAACCGCACCGGACGTGATCACCGAAAGGACGAAGCGGAAGCTGAAGAACAGGTTGGCTCCCATCATGAAGATGGTGCCGAACACCATGTAATGGGAAAAGCTTTGCACATGCTTCGTCATCATCGAGGGGCTAAGCCACCCGAGATAGCCGGCTAGCAGGGCAGCGGCGCAGACCAGGTCGAGCGCATCGGGGCTGGCTTCCGCGCGAACGAGGACTTCGATCAAGATGAGCACGACGACTGCAACCGCAACACGCGCAGCGATCGTGTAGATTGCTACATCGGGAACGAGCAGTATGTCGGTGATCGAATAAAGCAGGTAGGCACCGACCCCCAGCCAGAGGCCATGCCTGGCCGTCGCCCGTCGCCCGCTCTCATCTTGCTCTCGGTAGAGTGCGCGCAGTTCTCCCGTACGCAGGCTCTCCCGCTGCCCTGCGCGCTTGTCGAGCGAATCGGCCGCCCGCTCATCCATCAAATGACGCTCAGATACGGAAAATTCCACACCCCCCACCCTACCGATTGGGCCTTCTGCGCGTGCCCGAACAGACAGAATAACCCGGCCAGCTTACGGAATTCTGGGTGAGAAGCTTTGATTTTTCCTAAAATCGTTGAGGTTTGGTTGACCAAGGTGAGAAGACCAGCCGCGCGTCATGCTTGTCTCATCCTCGGTTGGCAAAAGCCTTCGTCCCCCGGTATGGTTAATACGCATTAACCAAGTGGGGCATAAAATATGAGCGGGATGGTTTTCGATGGGGAGAGTCTCATCACTCCCGAAGCGATTGCGACCGAAGTCGGTTCGGCGGTGGGCAAGCCTCTCGCCGAACAGTTTGCACATGCTCAAGCCCGGCTGGCGCTGGTGCTGAACATCGCCAAGCAGCAGCTGGAAAACGGTCGAGACCCCTCCCAGGTAATCGATCGAACGGCCATAGAACTCCATCATATGCGCCGCAGTTATCGAAACGGGGTTTGGCAAGCCCTGATCCCGGTCGTGCAGGGGCATCCGGTCTCCGAGTTCTTTCTGCAGGATCCGTTTACACGCTGGTCCTTCGAAAAGCCGAGGGGCTATTCCGGCGACGCGCAGTTGCTCGACTTCATATACGGCCATCCCAGTGTGGCGGGAGCGATCGCCAAGGCTTCTCCCCTTGGCCGGGCGCTCTATAGGTACACCTACAACGCCTCGTCGTCGGTCGCCGTGCGGGAACGTCGCGACCTCCTGGCAAAACAGGTCGACGAGATTGCGACCGCCAGGGGCAAGGAGACGGAGATCCTGGCGGTCGCCTGTGGTCACTTGCGTGAGGCGGAACACTCAAATTCCCTTCGGGAAGGGCGCATCGATCGCTGGGTGGCCCTCGACCAGGATCCAATGAGTGTTGGCTCGATCGCACGCGAATTCCAGGCGACATCCGTGGAGGCGGTCGAAGGCTCGGTGCGGGGACTGCTGGCCGACGCCTACAGTCTTGGCCGGTTCGACTTCGTCTATGCGGCAGGACTTTACGATTACCTTTCCCACAAGGTCGCAGTGCGGCTCACGCAGGCCTGCCTTCGAATGCTGAAGCCGAACGGCACGTTCCTGTTTGCCAATTTTGCCGACGACATCAGCGTCGACGGCTACATGGAAACGTTCATGAACTGGGCGTTGCTGCTGCGTTCGGAAGCAGACATGTGGAACATCATCAACGCGAGCGTCGACCGCAACACCGTCGAGGCTTCCGTGCACTTCGGCTCAAACCGCAACGTTATCTACGCAACTCTGAGGAAGCGCGCGTAGGGCGTGAAGCCGAGTACCCCTCGGCTCCCCACGATGTGCCCGCTGTTTCGACAATCCGGAAATGTTCCTGCGTAAAAATTGAGCAGGCCTGGAAAATCCGCAACGAGCCGCTGAAAACGCTCTTGACAGGCTTCGAGCAACGCGGTGTTGATTTGTATAGACAAAATCGGCAACGGGGAACGGTCATGCGTGGAATTGCAAAAGTCGGGTTTCTGGCGGCGGCGGTTATCGGTGTTTCTCCAGCTTTCTCCCAAACGACGGATGTCAACGTCGGCTTGTCCGGGTGGACCGGATTTGCCCCGCTGACGCTTGCAAAGGAAACCGGCATCTTCGAGAAGAACGGGCTCAATGTCACATTGGAGAAGATCCCGCAGGCAAGCCGCCATCTGGCGATCGCCTCGGGCGACATCCAGTGCGCCGCCACGACGGTCGAGACCTGGATCGTCTGGAATGCCAACGGCGTCGACACCAAGCAGATATTCCAGATGGACAAGTCCTTTGGGGCCGACGGGATCGCGGTGCGCGGCGATGTGGAAAGCTTCGCCGACCTGAAGGGCAAAACCGTCGCCGCCTCGACGCCCGGCACGTCGCCATATTTCCTGCTTGCCTGGATGCTGAACGAGAACGACATGGCGATGTCGGACGTGAGCATCGTCAACATGGAACCTGGGCCCGCCGCGCAAGCTTTCGTCGCCGGCCAAAACGACGCGGCGATGACCTATGAGCCCTATCTGTCGACGGTCCGTGAGGCCCCCGATTCGGGCAAGATCCTGGCTACTACGCTGGATTATCCCGCCGTCATGGACACCTTCGGCTGCACACCCGCCTTCCTCGAAGCAAATCCCGAGGCCGCCAAGGCGCTCGCAGACAGCTATTTCGAGGCGCTGGAACTGATCGAATCCGACCAGGACGGCTCTTACGCCACGATGGGCGCCGACGTGAACCAGACGGCCGAGCAGTTTGCCACCTCCGCCCAATATTTGCGCTGGCAGGACCGCGAGGCCAACGAGACCTTCTTCTCCGACGAGTTCTGGAGTTTTTCCGAGGCAGCGGCCGATCTGCTGCTCGAGATCGGCGTGATCCGCAGCAAGCCCGACATCAAGGCAATCGTCGATACCAGCTTCATCGAGTAACGGTTTTCCGGCGCGGGGAAACGCTTGGCACCTCCCCGCCGCCCTCCCGCCGGCAGATGTTCGAGCGGCCGCGCATCCGTCCCCTTGCGGCGGCGCCATGGTCGCGCCGCCGCTCCCAAACGAGGATCATCACCCGCATGTTTCGTCCTTTCCAGCCCGTCGGCTACGGAACCCGCGTTCTGCTCGGAGTAGGATTCTTCGTCTTCTTCGTCGCCTTCTGGTCGCTTGCCACCTTCGGAGGGTTCGTATCGCGGACATTCCTGGCCGACCCGCTGACGATGGTTGCAGACGGCTGGTATCTCCTCAGCCAGCGCGGCTTCCTCTACGACATCGCCATGACGGTATGGCGGGTCGTCGGTGGCTTTGCGATCGCCGCCCTTATCGCCGTGCCCATCGGCATCGCCATGGGCACCTATAAACCGATCGAGGCCATGCTTGAGCCTTTCGTGTCCTTCGCCCGATACCTGCCCGCGTCGGCCTTCGTGCCCCTGCTGATCCTTTGGGCGGGCATCGGCGAGACGCAGAAGCTTCTCGTCATCTTCATCGGCGCCTTCTTCCAGATCATCCTGATGGTCGCCGGCTCGGTCGGCAATACACGGCGGGACCTTGTCGAGGCCGCCTACACCCTGGGGGCCACGGACAGGGGCATCGTCCGCCGCGTGCTCATGCCGGCCAATGCACCGGACATCGCAGAGAGCCTTCGCCTGGTCCTGGGCTGGGCCTGGACCTATGTGATCGTCGCCGAACTCATCGGCGCCTCCTCCGGCATCGGCTACATGATCATCAATTCGCAGGCGCTGATGGCGACCGGCCAGATCATCTTCGGCATCATCGTGATCGGGATAATCGGCCTGATCTCCGATGCTCTCTTCAAGGCGGTCAACCAGTGGCTGTTCTCGTGGAGGCTCGCATGAGCGAGCTCGTCATCGACGGGGTGGGCCGCACCTTTCCCGGCGTGCGGGGCGGCAAGCCCACCACCGCGCTGCAGCCGACCAGCCTCACCGTGCCGGAAAACGACTTCGTCAGCATCCTCGGCCCCTCCGGCTGCGGAAAGTCGACGCTGCTGCGCATCGTCGCCGGGCTTGACCATCCGAGCGTCGGCAAGGTTGTGCTCGACGGCCGGGAGATCAGGGGCCCCGGGCCTGACCGCGGAATGGTGTTCCAGTCCTATACGCTGTTCCCGTGGCTGACGGTGGAGGACAATATCGGCTTCGGCTTGCGCGAAAAGGGCGTGCCGGAGAACGAAAGGCGCGAGATCGTCGCCGACTATATCGACCGCGTGGGGTTGCACGGCTTCGAGCGGCACTGGCCGAAGCAGCTCTCCGGCGGCATGCAACAGCGCACCGCCATCGCCCGCGCGCTCGCCAACAATCCGAAGATCCTACTCCTCGACGAACCGTTCGGTGCCCTCGACAATCAGACCCGCGGCCTGATGCAGGAGATGCTCCTCGGCATCTGGGAGCGCGAGCACAAGATGGTGCTGTTCGTCACCCACGATATCGAAGAGGCGATCTTCGTCGCCTCGCGCGTGGTGACGATGTCGGCAAGACCGGGGCGGGTGAAGTCGATCATCCCGGTCGATCTTCCCTACCCGCGCCACTACACGATCAAGTCGAGCCCGGAATTCAGCGCCCTGCGCTCGCAGCTGACCGAGGAGATCCGCTCCGAAGCGATCCTTGCCGCCCAGGAGCAATGACGAGGCGCGGAGGGCTTCGGCCTTTTCTTGCGGACAACCGGTGCCGGCAGCGCTTCAGGCCGGACGGCCTGTCTCGGCAGCCGGGTGCCGCACCAGCCGGCCCGGCTCGCTTTTCGCCAACCAGCGCTCGCGCAGCCAGATGGTCATGCCGGCCGCAGTGATGATAAGTGCGCCGAGGACGGTCCAGCGGTCCGGCAGATCGCCGAAGACGACGTAGCTCCAGGTCCCCAGATAGATGATGAAGACATAGGAGAACGGCGTCAGCGCGCTGGCCGCCGCGTAGCCGTGGGCGCGTGTCAACATCTCATGGCCGACCCACCCCAAAACGCCGAGCCCGACCATCAGCGTCCAATCCAGCGGTGTGGCGGGGCTTTGCCATGCGGCCATCGCGAAGGGTGCAAGCAGCGCCGCCCCCACCAACCCGCTGTAAAGCTGCATCGTGTCCGACGACACCTTGCCCGAAAGCTTGCGCGTGATGAGCGCATAGATGGCGAAGGCCAGCGCGTTGCCGAGCGACAGGAACACCGCCCAGTGGAAACCGGCGTCGAACGGCCGGATGGCGATCAGGATGCCGCCGAAGCCCGCGACGATCGCCGACCACCGCCACACACCCACCTTCTCGCCCAGAAAAGGGCCGGACAGCGCGCAGATGATGATCGGCGAGGAGAACATGATGGTCGATGTGAGCGTCAGCGGCAGGTAGCGCACGGCGATGAAGTTGAGGACGGTGCAGCTCACCAGGAGGACCGAGCGCAACAGAACGAGCCCCACCCGATCCGTCCCGAACCGGGAAAGTGAAACGCCCTCCCGCGCGATCAGCCCGACGGAGATCACGACATGGCAGAAATAACGCATGAAGGCGAGCTGCGCCGCCGGCAGGCCCGCAAGCGCCAGCCATTTGGCCGACACGTCCACGCAGGAGAATAGAAAATAGGTGAAAAGCATCAGGACGATGCCCAGCATCGGCCTGTCTTCGATCGGGCGTGCGGCTATGCCGGCCATAAGGGCAGGTTCTCCGGGCGCTACTGTCGGAAGAACATCGTCAATTCCGGAAAGAAAAGCACCAGCATCAATATCAGGATCTGGATGGCGATGAAGGGCAGGAACCCTCGGAAAATGTCGGGCAGCGTGATGTGGGGCGGCGCCACGGATTTCAGGTAGAAGGCGGCGGGCCCGAAAGGCGGCGACAGGAAAGACACCTGCATGTTCACGCAGAACAGGATACCGAACCAGACCGGCACATAGGAGCGCGCGTCGGCAAGCGGGCCGAACAGGCCGATCTCCTCGGGCGGCAGCTTCAGCACGATGGGCAGGAAGACCGGCATCACGAGCAGTACGATGCCGACCCAGTCCATGAAGGCCCCGAGAAACAGGAAGATGACCATCATGACCAGCAGGATGCCGATCGTCGGCAGCTCCGCGCCGACGATCAGGTTGGCCACGTAGGTTGGCCCGCCGGCGATCGTATAGGCGCCGGCCAGCGCCGTCGCGCCGAACGTCACCCAGATGATCGTGCCGGTTGACCTGAAGGTGCGCATCAGAGCGTCGCGGACCAGCGCAACGGAAAATTCTTTCCGGATGATGATGAGCGCCAGGACCGCGACCGTGCCCATCCCGGCGGCCTCGGTGATGCCGGTCACGCCGCCATAGATGGAGCCAAGCACCACGAAGACGACGACCAGCGGCGCGACCAGGCCCTTTGACATGGCCCATGTTTTTCTGGCCCTCGCCGCACCGAACATCAGTGTGGGAAGAAAGAGCCCGGCGAGCGCAAGCGCGCCGTAGAACAACAATTGCGAGCCGCTGTAGGGGGCGTAGTCGCTGGGCCTCAGCAAGCCGAAAGCATTCTGGGTCTCGATCAGCGCGGCATGCACCAGCGCACCGCCGCCCCACACGCCGACGAACCAGCCCATGAGGATGGCAAAGGCGCGGTATTTCTCCGCCGGCGGCAGGTCATCGTCCTCCGGCTCCGGCAAAGGCGCCAAAGACGGGTTCAGCCGCGTGCGGACGATGATGTAGATGATGTAGCCAAAGGCCAGGATGAAGCCTGGCACGAAGGCACCGGTGAAGAGGGCCTGGATCGAGGTTTCGGTGATCAGGCCGTACATGATGAGCACGATCGACGGCGGGATCATGGTTCCGAGGGAACCAGATGCGCAGATCGTGCCGATGGCAAGGTTCTGGTTGTAGCCGAGGCGCAGCATCTGCGGCAGGGCGATCAGGCCAAGCAGCACGACCTCGCCGCCGATGATGCCGGACATCGCCGCCATCACCACGGCCATGATCGAGGTCACGATGGCGATGCCGCCACGCGTACGGTTCAGCCAGCGGGTGAGGCTGTCATACATGTCCCGTGCTATGCCCGAGCGCTCCAGCAGCGTCGCCATCAGGATGAACAGCGGCACCGAGATCAGCACATAGTCCGTGCACAGCCCGTACATGCGCTGGGCCAGGATATTCAGCGGGCCAGTGCCGAAACTCGAAAAGAGCAGTTCGGGCCCGAACTTCATCACCATCACGACGACGGCGAGGAAACCCGAGGCGAAACCAAGCGGCATGCCGATGGCCAAAAGCCCG
The DNA here is from genome assembly GCF_009812055.1 of Chelativorans xinjiangensis. Classification (GTDB taxonomy): domain Bacteria; phylum Pseudomonadota; class Alphaproteobacteria; order Rhizobiales; family Rhizobiaceae; genus Chelativorans; species Chelativorans xinjiangense. The sequence goes on from NZ_WQNH01000001.1 coordinate 345,546, forward strand.
AGCATGCCCAAGAGCACGGTCAAGGAGATGACGCCGATATCCATGGTTCCCCGTCCCCGCTATTATTGTGATCTGGTTGTTTACGGTTGAAGTGGTGCGTCAGCCGCGCGGCTTGTCCGCTTCTTCCTTGATCGCCTCGACATCGATACCGATCTCATCGAGCGGCGTGTGTTCCTCGGGATCCCGGTTCCAGTCGTAGATCAGATTGGAAATCCCCTGGATGGCGGTGAGCACGAGAACGGCAAGGATGAGCGGCTTCAACGTCGCAGGGATCGGCGGGTCCCACGCCGTGCCGAAGGTTTCCCATCGGTTGAGCTTGACCCAGGCCTCCCCGAATCCACCCCAGATCACGGCGAAGACAAAAATCAACAGGAACAGAAGGGCCGCCAGATCGCAGGTCTTGCGAACCCAGCGCGGGAAAGCATCATAGAGCAATGTGATGCGGATGTGGCTTCGCTGCTGCATGGCATAGAGGCCGGCCAGCAGATAGACGGCGCCGGCAAGCCACAGCGACAGTTCATTGGCCCAGAGCGTGGGTCTGGCGAACAGGTACCGCAGCACCACTTCGTAGAACATGACGGCCACGATGGCGACGGGCAGGATCATGCTGACCCGGCTTATGGACCAGGTGACCTTGTCGATGATGCCCGTCTTCTCGTGCTCGACCACGACACCCTCCGTTTCCGCCTTGGTAAAGGAAAGGCGGCCGTGAAGCCGCCTTCCACCTATCGTTCAGCTTACTCGGACAGAAGCCCGAGCTGCTTCAGGTAGGCCTTGTGGCTGTCGACCAGCGCACGGGCCTCCGGGGTCTTTTCGGCCCACCCTTCCCAGGCCTGCTGGGCGACCTTGCGGAAAGCCGCGCGGTCTTCCTCGGACCAGCTATGAACCGTCACACCGGCCTCCGCCAACTCGGCGGCGGCTTCCGCGTTCTCCTTCTCGAAGGTCAGCGCGGTGCGCAGCGCCAACTTCTCCATGGCCGTTTCCATAATGCGCCGGTGCGCCTCCGGCATCGCGTCCCACTTGGCCTTGTTACAGGCAAGATGGTCCGACGGCATGGAGTGGAAGCCCGGGAAATTGGCGTGCTTGGCGATATCGTAGAGGCCGAGGCCCTTGTTGTTGGCAAGGCCGGACGCGTCGGCACCGTCGATGATGCCGGTTTCCAGCGCGGTGAAGATTTCGGTGAAGTCCATCACCGTGGGCTTGGCGCCGAGCGCGGCAAAGATCTCGGTTTCCAGGCCCGGGGGCGAGCGGAACTTCCAGTCTTTCAGGTCGTCGACGCCGGCGATCGGCTTGGTCGAGGCAAGCGATTCCTGACCGTAAATCCACCAGCCGATGAGCTGCATGTCGAATTTGTTGTAAAGCTCCTGGGCCGCCTCCAGGCCGCCGCCGTAGTAAAGCCAGGAAAGCTGCTGGTAGGGCGTGTCGTAGCCGCCCATGATGTCGCCCACGAACTGGAAGGCGGGGTTCTTGCCCGTCTGGTATGCACCGCCCGTCATGTCGCAGTCGAGAATGCCGGTCGCCGCAGCGTCGAAAGCTTCCACGGTCTTTACGACCGCGGACGAATAGAACATCTCGATCTGGATCTCGCCGTTGGACATAACCTGGACGTCGTCGACGAACTGAGCGGCGAGCTGACCCGACGGCGTTTCCGGCGCATAGTGCGTCTGAATGCGCAGGGTGGTCGTTTGGGCAAGTGCGCCGGTGGCAAAAAGCACCGCTGCCGCCGTGGTCGCAAAAAGCGTCTTCTTAAGTTTCATAAAATTTCCTCCCATTTTCCGCGGGCATCTGTTCGGCCCATCGCTCCAGGTGAAGCCGTATCCTCTCCACGGCTGTCGGGAAACTTATCAACGCGTGCTATGCGACACAAGCCAACTTTTAAAAATACAGAAAATTTTGTAATTCCTTGCAGATTACAAAACTTGCAATAAAGTGAGCGCAAGACTCAACGCCGAGGCCCCCTCACCGGGGGGAGTACCGATGAATGCCGAAACAGCCATGAGGCCGTCAGCCATCTACCGCGCCGTCAAGGCGCGGCTCATGGCCGGCGAATTCAAGGCGGGTGAGAAGCTGCGCCCCGACATGCTCAAGGAGGCCTACGGCATCAGCGCCAGCGCAATGCGCGAGATCTTCCTGCGCCTTGCCCACGAAAACCTGCTGACGCAGGAGGAGCAGAGGGGCTTTCATGTCCCCTTCGCCAGTGAGAAGCAGCTCACCGACATGATGAATCTGCGCATTCTCCTTGAGTGCGAGGGCGCGAAGGATGCGATCCTCAACGGCGACCTGGAGTGGGAGGCGCGGCTGACGGCGGCGCATCACAAGCTGGTCCACATCGAACGGAAGATGAAGGCCGCTGCGGACATCGCCCCCTTCGTGCCGATCTGGACGCGCATCGACTGGGAGTTCCACGAAACCCTGCTTTCGGCCTGCCCGTCCGACGTGCTGCGCGCCACCCATCGCAACATCTACGAGCAGTTCCGCCAGCAGGTCGTCGCAGAGCTGAAATTCGCGGGCTTCCGCCCGGAAACGACCTCCGAGCATGCTGCGATCCTGAAGGCGGCAGTCGAGCGCGACGTCCCGGCCTGCCAGTCCGCCATCCACACCCACCTTCAGACCTATCGCGGCGACGTGGGCGAGCGGCTGAAAACCGCCTGAGACCCGAATAGGATTAAGCGGCAAGGAGGGCCGGCCCATGCGTTTTGAATTGTTCGACCTTGCCGGCAGGACGGCGCTTATCACCGGCTCCAGCCTCGGCATCGGCTTCGCGCTCGCCAAGGGCCTTGCCGCCCACGGCGCGGCCGTCGTCGTCAACGGGCGCGAGGAAGCGCGTGCCGAAGCCGCCGCCGGGGTCATCCGCGAGGCCGGCGGGGAGGTCCTCGTCTCATGCTTCGACGTGACCGATGCCGAGGCGGTCAACGCCGCCATCGCCGGCATCGAGGCGCAGCGCCCGATCGACATCCTGGTCAACAATGCCGGCATGCAGTTCCGCACGCCCCTTCAGGATTTTCCCGACGACAAGTGGGAGCTGCTTTTGAAGACCAACGTCACCAGCGCTTATCTCGTGGGAAAGGCCGTTGCCCGCGGCATGATCGCGCGCGGTGCGGGCAAGATCATCAACATTGCCTCGGTGCAAAGCGAGCTGGCCCGGCCCGGCATCGCCCCTTACACCGCCACCAAGGGCGCCATCCGCAACCTGACCAAGGGCATGGCGACGGACTGGGCGCGCCACAACATCCAGGTCAACGCCATCGCGCCGGGCTACTTCAAGACGCCGCTCAATCAGGCCCTCGTCGACGACCCCGCCTTCACCGAATGGCTCGAGAAGCGCACGCCGTCCGGCCGCTGGGGCGAGGTGGAGGAACTCGTCGCCGCCGCCGTCTTCCTCGCCGGCAAGGGTTCGTCCTTCATCAACGGGCACACACTTTATGTCGACGGCGGCATCACCGCGTCGATTTGAGAGGGCGGCGGTGGTGAAAAGGGTGAAAGGGATCGTGGTCATGGGGGTTGCCGGCAGCGGCAAATCCTCCCTCGGCGCGCTTCTAGCCGATGCCCTCGCCTGCCCCTTTCTGGAGGGCGACCAGTTTCACCCGGCCGAAAACATCGCCAAGATGTCTGCCGGCATCGCCCTTGAGGACGAGGACCGCTGGCCCTGGCTCGACCGCCTCGGCGAAGGGATCGGCAGGGCCGCTGGCCCGACCGGCCTTGCCGTCGCCGCCTGCTCGGCACTGCGCCGCACCTATCGCCAGCGCCTGCGCACCCGCTCCGGCGTTCCGCTCGGCTTCATCTTCCTGAAGGGCGCGCGCGGCCTCATCCTGTCGCGCATGGAAAAGCGGACGGGCCATTACATGCCCGTCTCCCTGCTCGACAGCCAGTTCGCCACGCTGGAGGAGCCGCAGGGCGAGCCGCACACGCTTACCCTGGACATTGCCCGTCCGGCCGACGCGCTGATGCGCGACGCGCTTCCCTGGGCGAAAGCATTCAACAGGGCGCCGAAAGACCCATTCCAATGACCACGCTCCAGGATTTCTGGGGCTGATCTCACTGCATCACGCTGCCGCGACTGGTTCCTCCAGCGTGGCGGAGTAACGCTCCTTAGCCCCGGCCGGCGGGATGTTGCCGGCCGGCTGCGGCAGCCGGCGACCCTGCGCTTCACGCCACATCATCGACGTTCACAAATTTGTGATAGCAGTCATGGCTAGAAATTTGGATTTGAGTGTCCATTTAAGTGGAGCAGCGAGGAACCTCCCCTCCTCGCCAAAGACAAGACTGGAGACTATTATGCGTAAGGTAATTCTTCTCACATCCGCCCTCGCCCTGCTGGGCGGCAGCGCCATGGCGCAGGACTTCAAGGTCAGCAATCAGAACGGCGGTCCGGACTCCTACCTGGAGCATCAGATCAAGCCCGCCTCGGACGACCGGATCGTGACCTCCGGCATTGGTGGCCAGACCCGGGCCGGGTTCTCCGCCGCACAGGGCTTCGGCCCCAGCGACGATAACGATCTGCCTGCTCCCCGCTTCCAGCTCGACAACACCGTGCCGGCGATCGCGCCGTCCGATGTCGGCAACGTGCGCACCTACCAGGGCTACAACGCCGCCGACGATTTCGAGCCCAGCTGATAGCTGGGTGAAATCCTCCCCCCGGTGCCGGAGGCTACCCCCCTTGCCTCCGGAGCCGAGAAGCAGCCCGTCAGATGTCGGGCTGCTTTTCTTACCTCACTTTCTCCCACCTGAAACAGGATGACGGCATTGACGGCAATTCGTTTCAAATCCGAGCATTTTTGTTTGCGAAGCCACAATCGACCTGGGTCAGAATTAGCCACAAATGGGCGGGCGCAGATTGTGGTGAGACATGCAAAGCGATTTCGCGGCCGCGCGGCAACTTCTCGAGCGCGCACAGGACGAATTGTGCGGCTCCGATGACACCAGCCAAAAGATACGGGATGGCCTGGACATGCTCATCGAGGCCATTGCCACGGCCGAATATCGCAGGCCACCTGCCGAGATCGTCCCCTTTCCGCGAAAAGCCCGCTTATAGGGTCCTCGCCGGCATCCCGTGAGCCTCTTCATCGAAAGACGCCCAGCGTAGCACGGAAGGCGCTCAAGTGCCGTTCCTTCGCCGGCTCACACCCGGTGCTCACAAGCGCGTGATAGTAATCACGGTAATAACTACAAGTCTGTGAAGTAATCACGATGGTATATACACTTATGTGTAGTACTGTTGAGTAGCAAAAATCAAGAATAGACCGTATATTTACATGACAGCGAGGGACTCCTTCCCCCGCAGAAACAAGACCGGAGACTATGATGTACAAGATCGCTGTTCTCACTTCCGCACTCGCCATGCTTGGTGCCGGCAACGCGTTCGCTTTCGACGCCTCACGGGGTTTCGGCCCCAGTGATGCAAACGACCAGCCAGTTCCACTCTTCCAAATGGACAACCGGGTCGATCGGTCGACCGTAACCGCCGGTATCGGCGGCTCGTCCGGCTCCACCATTCGTGGGCCGGTCGGCTTCTCCGCCGCACAGGGCTTCGGCCCCAGCGACGCCAGCGACCAGCCGGTCCCGCGCTTCCAGATGGGCAACGGCGTTGATCGGACCGTAACCGCCGGTATCGGCAACTCGTCCGGCTCCACCATTCGCGGGCCGGTCGGCTTCTCCGCCGCGCAGGGCTTCGGCCCCAGCGACGCCAGCGACCAGCCGGTCCCGCGCTTCCAGATCGCACGCTAGAAGCGGCTTTCCCGTCTGGCCGGCAGTCCACTCTTCGGACTAGAAAAGCAGCCTCGATCCCGAGGCTGCTTTTTCTTACGCCGCGACACGCACGCTATCGTGCCACGTCCTTCAGGCTTTCAGGTGAATTGTAACGAGCACGGTGCATTCGGCGCCCGCATCGAAGCGCGTCGCCACCCGAAGCCAGTTACCGAAACAGGTCAGACGGGCCACTGCGATCTCGTCCTTCGCGGTCGGCATCTTGAGGCGCGTGCCTTCGGGCACCCAGTGCATCCCGTCGGGCGAAATCTCGATCCAGGCCATCGGCGCCGCCCCGGCCGGTTCCTTGAGCGCACGTACGAAAACGACCGCTTCGCGCGCCCATCCGGCCTCGAAAGGTTCCGTCGCGGCCTCCCCGGTCCATCTTTCGTTGCGCGCAACGATGGCGGTGATGCTCTCCGGCAGCATCAGAAGTCCCCCGAGATGCACACGGAATCGACATAGAGAAAGGCGCGCTTCGCCACGTCCGTCTCGGCAAAGAGGCAGAAATTCAGCATGCACCAGAGGTTCTTCATCGCCGGCATGCGGATCGAATCGAAATCCGACACATCGAAGACCCGGTCATTGCACTGGAGGGACAGTGCCTTCATTGCCGCCAGATCGAAATCGAAGCGCAGGTAGCTCCAATTCACCTTGGTCGCGATCTCGTTGTAGCAGAGCCGCTGCTGGCCGCCCGGTAGATCCTGCCAGCCATCGGGTGCCAGGTGATAGTGGCTCAGCGTCTTGTCGCTGTTGCCGATCGGCTTGAACTTGGTCGACTGTCGCTTGTATTGCCACTTCTGCACATGATCGCCGTCGGAGGCGTTCAGAAAGCGGATATGCGGCATCACCCTTTCGGCATCGCCGTCGCGGTCGCCGCCCTGCAGGTCGAACAGGAAGCCGACGGACCGCACGTCGGTCTCCCCCAGTGTCAGCTCCGTCGCCTCTGGCTTGAAGGTGAAATACATCTCGAACCGGATCGGCCCGCGCTTGCGGAAGGTGAGCCGCTTGATCGCTACATTCTGGGCCCCCGGCCGCGGCCTGGTGGCGACCTTCAGCGCGTAGGAGCTGCCATAGCCTCCATGCGAGCCCGCGTCCCAGTGTGCAAGCGTCGAGAGCATTGGGCTGGAATGCTGGGCGTAGCCCGGCAGCATGGTGTCGAGGTCGCCTTCGTAATTGCCTACAAGCTGCGACCATCCACAGTGGCCGCGCGAAAAATCATCGTGACTGATGATCCTCGGCAGGGGGTCGAACCGGCTGAGCCTCGGGTCCGCTTCGAGCAATGCGGTGCGCAGCGCCTCCGCCAGCTCGGTTCTCATAGGGCTTTCGGTCAATTCTCGATCCCCCGACTACCGGCTGCGGAGCCGCGCAACCGCGTCCCAGTCGACCTCGATACCGAGGCCGGGCCCGGTCGGAACCGGCAGCAGCCCGTTCTTCTGCCGGTCGGCTCCCGGAGCAGCTCCGGTGATCGCCGTCTTGAACGGGCTGGAATCGGTCTCGCACTCCATGGCGCGCAGATTGGGCATCGCCGCCGCAAGATGCACGCTCGCCGTCTCGCAGACGATACCGGACATGCCGATGTGAGGCGCGTAGGCCACGTCGTGGGCCGCCGCGAATTCCGCCATGCGGCGCGTCTCGCTGATGCCGCCCGCGCGGGCGACGTCCGGCTGCAGAAACGACAAGGTCCGGTTGGCGAGGAGACGCATCGCCTGGTCGAGCGAGTAATTGCTCTCGCCGGCGGCAAGCGGCGTGGCGCAGCGCCGGTGCAGTTCCTCGTAACCCTGCTCGTCTTCCGGCCGCAGCGGTTCCTCGAACCAGAAATAGTCGTTGTCGGTGAGCGCGCGGCCGACCTCCACCGCCTCTTCCAGCGTGTAGGCCCAATTGGCGTCCACGCATAATTCGATGCCGTCGCCTGCTCGCTTGCGCAGCCGTTCGATGCGCTTGCAGGCCTCGCGCACGGGATTGGCGATCTTGACCTTGATCCGCGGGAAGCCCTTTTCCAGGTAGCGGTCGAGCTCCTGGTCCATGAACTCGTCGGTGCCCCAATTGACGGAAGCCGCGTAGACCGGCACCTCCGCGCGCCCGACACCGCCCAGCAGGCGATAGATCGGCTGGCCGGCGACCTTTCCCAAAATATCCCACAGCGCGATATCGACGCCGGCGATCGCCTCGATCAGCATGCCGCCCGCGCGGCCCGAAAGGGCGCGCCGCATCGACTGCCAAAGCGCGCCGATATTGCGCGCGTCCTGGCCGACCAGCCGGGGCTTCAGCGAGGTCTCGATCAGCTCTGCATAAGCCTTCGGTGAAAAGCGGGCCAGCGTCTCGCCTACGCCGGCGATCCCCGCATCGGTGCGCACCTCGACAAGGACGATGGAGACCTCGCTATAGGCGCCCCAGGAGGTGATGGTGGGCCTCGGCAGCGTCTGGGTCAACGGATGCGCGATCACATCGGTGATGCGGATGCCCGGCACTGTGTCCGTTGTCGCAGCTGCCGCCCCTGTCGCCATGGGTCTTATCCCTCCGTCGGTCATCGTCGCATCCTTTTATAGGTCACCAAGATGCTTTGCAACTAACAAACTTAGTTGCTAAGTTGGAGGCTAGCTGCTAGGTGATGGCCCAACAAGGGGTGAACATGGCCACTGGCTCGACCAGAAAACCGCTTTTCTCCGCCAAACTGGCCGCGCCGTCGCGCTTGGCCGATACGGTGTCGGATGCCATCGCCGCGGCCCTCTTCGACGGCCGCATCTCGCCCGGCGAGCCGCTGCCGCCCGAAGGCGAAATCGCCAAAGAGTTCGGAGTGAGCAAGCCGATCGCGCGGGAAGCGCTGCGGCAGCTTTCGGCGGCGGGGCTGATCTCCACCCAGCAGGGCAAGGTCGCCCGGGCCAAGGCCCTCAACGGAGAGCCGTTGGAGCGGATCTACGGCTATGCGGTGCGCTCGAGCCTCGAGCGCCTGCGCGAAGCGAACGAAATGCGGCGGGTGGTGGAAACCGGCATTGCCCGTCTCGCCGCGCAGCGCCGGGGAAAGGCCGGGCTTGCGGCCATGGAAAGAGCGTTGGCCGACATGCAGAGCTCCCTTGGGGACCCCGCCGGCTTCACCGAGGCGGATATCCTGTTCCATATCGGCCTTGCGCTGGCGACCGGCAATTCGATGATCCGCGTGCAGATGGAGGGGCTGCGCTCGGTGCAGCGCGAGGTTTCGGAACTCTTTTCCCGCCGCGCCAACCGCACCCCGGCGGACTGGAACGCCACCATCGACCGTCACCGCGCAATCTATGACGCGATCGCTGCCGGCGATGCGGAACTGGCCGAACGGAAGATCATCGCCCACTTCGAGGCCGCCGACATCGCCTCCCTCGAGGTGGTCGGCAAGCTCGCGCCCGCAGCGGACGGTACGGCATGAGCGGCGCAGCGTTCTCCCTGACCGGCCGCAGGGCCCTCGTCACCGGCGCCAATACCGGCATCGGCAGGGCACTGGCGCTAGGGCTTGCATCGCACGGCGCCGATCTCGTTCTGCATCATCTTGGCGATGCCGATGGAGCCGCCGAAGTGCGCCGCGAGATCGCCGCCATGGGTCGTGATGCCGCCGTGATGGAAGCCGACTTTGCCGAGGCCGGAGCGGCGGGAGATCTGGCGGACAAGGCCGTAGCCAGGCACGGCCCGCTCGACATCCTCATCGCCAACGCGGCAATCGAGCAGCGCCGACCGTGGGAGGACGTGACGCCGGCCCATGTCGAGGCCCATGTCACCGCCAATTTCGCCTCTCTCCTGGCACTCACGCGCAGGCTCGTGCCGGCCATGGCCGAGCGCGGCTGGGGCCGCGTCGTGGCGATTGGAAGCGTGTTGGCGACGCGGCCGCGTGCCGAAACCGTGGTCTATGCCGCATTGAAGGCGGCGCAGCTCACCGCAATTCGTGCCATCGGCCGCGAAGTCGCCCATCGGGGCGTAACCATGAACGTGATTTCCCCCGGCGCCATAGAGACCGAACGCACGGCGGAGCGCTACGCCGATCCGGCGTTCCGGCAGGCGGTCACAGCGAAGATCCCAGTCGGGCGCACCGGCCGCCCCGAAGACTGCGTAGGACCGGTCATCATGCTTTGCAGCGATGCCGGCGGCTATATCACCGGCGCCGATATCCCCGTCGACGGAGGCTGGACCATCGGCGATGCACCCGGAGCGCTGCCCGAGGCGGCCTCATGACAGCGGTGGCGGAGCCCCGCGTCAAAGCAATACCCGCCAGGTCGTCGACCGCGGCGGGCATGTTCGAAAACGGCTAAAAATCCAGGGAGGAGTTCATGAAAGCCGCAAGGAAAAGTCTGGTAGTCCCGGCGCTGATGGCGCTGGGTATGATGACGACGACTTCGCTATCGGCGGAAGAGTTGCGCTTCACCGTTTGGACCGGAAGCGACGCTCATCTGGCCATGCTCAACGGCATCGCCGAAAGCTTCAAGGAAACGCATCCGGACGTCACGGTGCGGTTCGAAACAATCCCGGCCGCCGACTACACGCAGAAGCTGACGTTCCAGCTCGCAGGCGGCAATCCGCCCGATCTCGGCTGGATCATGGAAGACGCGGCGCCCACATTCGGGGCGGCCGGCGTGCTCATGGACCTCGGGCCGGCCCTGCGCGGGATCGAGGGCTATGGCCTGGAGGATTTCTCGCCAAGCGCGATGGGCCTCTGGGTGGACGGCGAGAAGGTCTATGGCATTCCGTTTTCCACTTCACCCTTCATGATCTTCTACAACAAGGCCATGTTCGATAAGGCGGGCCTGGAAGACCCGCTCGCGCTCGCCGCCAAGGGCGAATGGGACATGGATAAGTTCCAGCAAGTCTCCAAGGCGCTCACCGAGGCGAATCCGGGCAAATGGGGCTTCGAATTCAAGGACGGCCAAGGCTACGATTCCCGCATCATGCACGCGTTGATGCCGCCGATCCGCGCCTATGGCGGAAACGCCTGGACGAACGGCGAATGCGGCTTCGATGATCCCGAGGCGGTCGCCGCGGTCCAGCAGCTGCACAATATGGTGTTCAAGGACAAATCGATCGTGCCGCCGGGAGAGCAAGGCGACTACTTCTCCGGCGGCTCCGCGATGACGATCAACCAGATTTCCCGTGCTTCGAAGATGCCGGAAGCGGGCTTCGAGTGGGGCATCGCGCCCTTGCCGAGCGGTCCGGGCGGCGAATCTCCCGTTATCGGCCAGGCGGCAATCGTGGTCTTCGACCAAGGAAAGCAGAAGGAACTTGCCGCCGAGTTTCTGGCGCACATGACGAATGAGGAGAATGTGGCCACCATGGCCCAGTTCTTCCCGCCGGCACGCCAGTCCGTGTTGAACAGCGACGCCTTCACCCAGAGCAACGAGCTGATCTCGGCCGAGCAGATGGCCCGTGTCAGCGATGCCATCGCCAAAGGCAAGGTTCTGCCCAGCCACGAGCGCAGCCCTCAGATCCTGGCGGCCATGGCACCCCGCGTCGATGCGCTGTGGAAGCCGGATGCGGACGTCGCCAAAGCCCTGGAAGCCGTCTGCGCGGCGGTCCAGCCGCAACTTTGACCGGTGGAGTGGATGGCCGTACCCGCCACCGATAAGAACTCGGCACGCTTCCTGCGCGTGCCGAGGCTTGCCCTGAAGCATAGGGAAGCCGTAGAGGCCTGGCTCTTCGTCAGCCCGATCCTCACCGGCTTCCTGATCTTTTTCCTCGGCCCGCTGATCGCGGTCTTCTTCTACAGCATGACCGAATGGAACCTGCTGACCCAGCAGGCGGCCTTCGTCGGCATGGAGAACTACGCGGACGCCCTCTCCAGGAACCCCGACTTCTGGCACGTGGTCCGCAACTCGCTCATCTTTGCAGCCGGATTGGTTCCGCTGAACATGGCGCTTGCGCTGACGCTCGCGCTTGCCCTGTCGCGCCCCTTTTTCGGCGTGGTCTTCTTTCGCGCCGTCTTTTTTGCGCCGGTCGTCACCTCCGCGGTGGCCTGGGCGATCGTCTGGAAATTCCTGCTGCAGAACGAGGCCGGGGCGGTCAACCAGATCCTGGCCGTCGTCGGCATCGATGGTCCCAACTGGCTGCGCGAGCCGGATTGGGCGATGGCCGCGGTCATCGTCACCCGCGTCATCAAGATGGTCGGGCTGAACATGATCCTCTATATCGCCGCGCTGCAAACCATTCCGCGCGATTATGAGGAGGCGGCGCGGCTGGAAGGGGCGTCCAACTGGCAGATCTTCCGCATGGTCATCTGGCCGCTTTTGGCACCGACCACGCTCATCATCATGGTCATCACCACGATCGGCTCGTTCAAGGTGTTCGACCACATCTACCTGATGACCGGCGGCGGCCCGGAGAACGGCACGCTGGTACTCGCCTTCTACATCTACGAGCAGGGCTTCAAGTTCTTCAATGTCGGCTATGCCTCGGCCTTGGCCATGATCATGTTCGTCGTGGTCATGGTCCTCACCATCGTCCAGCTGATGCTCAGGCGGAAGGACATGCAATGACGCTCACGGTCAGGCAAATCCGTACCCTCAACCGCATCTGCTGGACGATCTCGCTTCTCGTCGTGGCGATCCCCTTCGTCTTCCCGTTCCTTTGGATGATCTCCTCCGGATTCAAGAGCGCGACCGAAATCTTCGGACAGCCCAGCCTGATCCCACGCGTCTGGCGCTGGCAGAATTTCGTGGAAGTCTTCGAATATCAGCCCTTCGCGCGGCAGTATTTCAACTCGCTCTACATCGCGCTTGCCGTGACAGCGTTGACGCTGGTGTTCTCGTCTCTGGCCGGCTACGCGCTGGCGCGGATGCGCTTTGCCGGGGCGGGACTGCTGATGCTCTTCCTCATCTCGGCCTTGATGGTGCCCGAGGAAGTCACGATCATCCCGAACTTCTTTCTCATCCGCTGGATGGGGCTGATGGATACCCACTCACCGCTGATCCTGCTGCCGGTGTTCGGGCCGCACGGAGTGATGGCCACTTTCCTGATGCGTCAGTATTTCCTGGCGCTGCCCAAGGAGCTGGAGGAGGCCGGCAAGATGGACGGTCTGTCGCGCCTCGGCATCTGGTGGCGCATCGCGCTCCCCATGTCGCGGCCGGCGCTTGCCGCGGTCGCGATCATCACCTTCCTGTTTTCCTGGAACCTGTTCCTGGAGCCGCTGGTATTTCTGAGTTCGCTCGAGCTCTTCACCCTGCCGCTGGCGCTCAGCAACTTCACGGACGCCTACGGCCTGCCGCTCTGGCATTTGCAGCTCGCCGCAACCAGCCTCGCGGTGGTGCCCATCCTGGGCGTCTATCTGATCGCCCAGCGCCAGATCATTGAGAGCTTCGCCCTGTCGGGGGTCAAGGGATAGCCGCACGGCCGGCACAAACAACGGAACCACACATGACAAGCCTGACACTAAGCAATCTGGAGAAGCGCTTCGGCAATGTCGAGATCATCCGCGGCGTGGACCTGACCATCAAGGATGGGGAATTCGTGGTCTTCGTCGGTCCCTCGGGCTGCGGTAAGTCCACGCTCCTGCGCATGATTGCGGGGCTGGAAGATATCACCAAGGGTTCGCTCTATATCGGGGACCGCCTCATCAACGACGTGCAGGCAGCCAAGCGTGGCGTCGCCATGGTGTTTCAGTCCTACGCGCTCTACCCGCACCTCAATGTGCGCGACAACATGGGTTTCGGACTGAAGGTGCGCAAAGTGCCCGTCGAGGAGCGCCAGCGCCGCGTCAAGGAAGCCGCTGCCGCGCTCAAGCTCGAAGCCTTGCTCGACCGCTACCCGCGAGAGCTTTCCGGCGGGCAACGCCAACGCGTCGCCATCGGCCGGGCTATCGTCGGGAACCCGCAGGTTTTTCTCTTCGACGAGCCGCTGTCCAACCTCGACGCCGAGTTGCGCGTTCACATGCGCTCTGAAATCGCATCCCTGCACAAACGTCTCGGCAACACGATGATCTATGTCACCCACGACCAGATCGAGGCGATGACGCTCGCAGACAAGATCGTCGTATTGCATGACGGCCGGATCGAGCAGATCGGCACGCCGCGCGAACTCTACACGCGTCCAGGCAACCTCTTCGTCGCGCAGTTCATCGGCAGCCCGAAGATGAACATCATGCCTGCCGCGGCCATCACCCTAAAGCCGGCTGGCAGGGAAGTGGGTACGGGCGCGGCCCACAGCATCGGCATGCGTCCCGAGCACCTTTCGGTCGTCGCGCCAGGCGAAGGCATGTTGCGCGGGAAGGTCGTGATCAGCGAATACACCGGCGCAGCTTCGCTGCTTCATGTTGCGCTCGACAACGATGAGACCTGCCTCGTCACTCACGACGGTCCGGCACCGGCGGCGGATACCGAGGTGGGGCTCGAGATCGCGATCGAAAACCTGCATTTCTTCGATCGGGAAGGCAACGCGATCGACGGAAAGGCAATCGCGGAGCCCGCCCCCCTCCCCTGATTGGGCGCGATCACGCCCTGGCGGTCACAATCTTATCCAGCGCCTTTGCCAGCCCGAGAATGCGCGCGTCATCCCCGTTGCGCCCCGCCAGCATGAGGCTTCCCGGCAATACGCCGTTGCCCTTCGTGGGCATGGCCATGGCACAGCCGTCCGCGAGATTGATCAGGGAGCAGTTGCGCAGCATCATCGCGTTGACCGCGTCGAAATTCTCGTTCGCCTCGGCAATCGTCGGCGGCATGATCGCCAGCGTCGGCGCAATCAACGCATCGTAGCCTTCCATCACATCGGCAAATCGGCGCACGACATCGGCGCGTTTCCGGCGCGCGTCTTCCAGGTCTCTGGCGGAAAGCGTCTCGGCGAAACGGATGCGTTTCAGGATGCGCGGGTCGCCCACGGTCTCAAGCTCGTCGAGGTGGTCGCGGTAAAGCGCATGGGCCTCGGAGGCGATGATGACGCGGTTGAGCCCCAGCGCCTCCGGCAAAAAGCCCAGATCGAGCTCCGCCAACTCATGCCCGGCTTGGCGAAGCAGGTCACAGGCGTGCATGAAATGATCGCGCGTGAAAGCGTCGATGTCGTTGACGAAGGCATGGACCGGAACCGCCAGGCACAGCGGCCGCTCCGGAGCCTGTAGAGGCTCCAGCCCGTCCCCCAGAACGCGCATGAAAAGGAGCACCCTTTCAAGATCGGCGCAGAGCGGGCCGACACTGTCCAACAGATCGGACAGCGGATGAACGCCTTCGCGCGGCACGGCGCCTTGCGAAGGCTTGTAGCCGTAGAGCCCGTTGACCGCCGCGGGGATGCGGACGGAACCGCCCGTATCCGTCCCGAGACCCGCATCGCACAGTCCATGGGCAACGGTGAGTGCCGCCCCCGACGAAGAACCGCCGGGAATGCGCGATGCGTCGAAGGCGCTTCCCGGCGTTCCGTAGTGAGGGTTGAGGCCGACGCCGGAATAGGCGAACTCGCTCATCGACGTGCGGCCGAAACACAGCGCCCCGGCCGCCTTCAGACGCGCCACCACGGCGGCATCCGCTTTCGCGGGGGGAGCGTTTTTCAGAAGCTTCGAGCCGGCGCTCGTCACATGGCCTTCTTCGTCGAAAAGGTCCTTGAGGGAGACCAGCATGCCATAAAGGGGCATCGCTTCCCCGGCCTTCCTGCGCGCCTTGAGCGCGGAAGCGTCGGCCAGGATCCTGTCGGGATCGAAGGCGGTGAATATCCGGCCGGCCTCATCGCCCAGCCCCTCCACCTTGGCGATGGCCTCCTTGGCCTTGGCGACGATATCGGTCATATCTTCGATCCCTCTCCTGTCAGGCAACTGCCGGCAATGTCCTTATAGAATAGCTATGGGCGATCGTGCGTCCGTTATGCGGGTCGCGCATCTCCATGCGGAATTCGGCGGCCGGTCGCACGCCGCCTGACGTGACGCCGAGCGTCCCGCCCAGCATGGCCGCGGGCCCTTCCCTGGACAACACTTCCAGCTCCGCGCCCTCCATCAGCTCCGCCATGGGCCGCATCGCGCTCAGTGTTCCTTCCTGGTAGAGGGTCCAGTCGCCGTTCTCCTTGATCCAGGAGCGCAGCTCGAGAGCGTCCAGACGGTCCGCGACCTGTTCGAAATCCCAAAGCTCGCCGGCGCACGGCTTGGCGCAAACCTGCTTCGACAGGGCCACCGAGTGCGCTTCCAGCTCCCGGTCGGTGTGGTCGGAGGCAAGACCCAGATAGGTTTTGCCCCCCGCGCGCACGATGAGCGGCTCCACCTCGCCGGACGTGTTAGCCCCCACGAACTGGAGCGACCGCGCCTGTGTGAGAAGGCCCGCGGAAACGCGGTAGTACAGCGGAACGGCGGACGGCGGGGCTACGCCGATGGCCGCGAGCTCGTCGATATGATGCTGGATGGCGTCCGGGTTGCGGCCCGTCCAGCCGGCCACGACGCAGTGGGCGAAATCGAGGTCGAGCGTGCTTTCGGCGCATGTGAAGCGCATGGAGATACTCCTTCTTGAAGAGGGTTACAGCGCGGCAGGCAGGAACAATGCCAGGCCGGGAAAGAGGACAAGCATCCCCACCATGGCCAGCATGACGAGCGCATAGGGCAGAGCGCCCACCATCACCTCGGTCAGCGTTCCCGATTTGCGCGCGCCTTGAACGACATAGAGGTTGAGGCCCACCGGCGGCGTGATCAGCGCCATCTCGATGAGCACGATCATCAGGACGCCGAACCAGACCTTGTCGAAGCCGAGTTCGGCGACGATCGGCACGATGATGGGAATGGTGGCGACCATCAGGGACAGGGTTTCGATGAAGAAGCCGAGAACGATGTAGAGCAGGATCACCAGGAACAGCGTTCCCATTGGCGACAGGCCGGATCCCTGCAGCAGGCCGGTGAGCTCGCGGCCGAGACCCGCCGAGGCCAGGGTGAAATTGAGGAAATAGGCGCCGATGATGACGAGCATGATCATCGCGGTGATCCTGATCGTGCCCAGCAGCGCTTCGCGCAGCATGTTCAGCCCCACCCCGCCACTGATCGCGGCGATCAGCAGCGCCATGGCGACGCCGATGGCGGCCGATTCCGTCGGCGTCGCCCATCCGGCATAGATGGAGCCGATGACAACCGTGAAGAGGGCGATGATGGGCAGAAGCTGAATGAGGCTTGCGAAGCGCTCCCCCCAGCCGAAGCTGCGGCTCGAACCGCCGAGAGCCGGCCGGAACCAGCAGATGAGCGCGGTTATCGCCATGAAGGCGGCCGCCATCAGGAGGCCGGGTATGAGACCTGCCAGAAAGAGCCGCGGAATGGAGGTCTCGGTCAGGAAGCCGTAGACGATCAGGTTGATCGATGGCGGTATGAGAATGCCAAGCGTGCCTCCCGCCGCAATCGCCCCCGAGAAGAGGCGCGGGTCGTAGCCGAGCTTGTCGGCCTGCGGCATGGCGACCGTCGCCACCGTGGCCGCCGTCGCCACCGAAGAGCCGGAAGTGGCCGAAAACAGGGTGGCGGTGCCGATATTGGCGTGAACCAGGCCGCCCGGCAGCCAGGAGAACCATTTGTCGAGGGAAGAATAGGTCCGCTCGGCCACGCCGCCGCGCACGAGGATTTCGCCGAGCAATACGAAGAACGGGATAGCGATCAGCGTGGAGCTGTTGGACGACGACCAGACCACCTGACCGAGCCCGCGGATCAGCGGGAATGGCGAAGCGAACAGGTCGATGCCGAATCCCAGGATGAACAGAACGATCCCAACCGGGATGGAGAGGGAGAGCAAGCCAAGAAGCGCGATGGAGACGGACCAGATCACGGCTCAAGCCTCCACTTCCGTCGCGGTACCGAAGGAGCGCTCAAACGAAGCAGTCTGGCGCCGGGCGATGAGCCCGATCGCGCAGAAGAGCAAGACCGTCGACACGAACGCGAACCAGACCCAGCCGGAGAACCAGATCACCTGAGGAATCCACAGCGGCGTTTCAAGGGGCGTATTGGCGCGCGAGCCGCGGTCGATGGTTTTCTCGAGCACCGGCCAGGCCTGCCAGGCGACGACCGACGTGACGGCGGCCGTCGTTGAGATCGCCAGTATGTCGAGCACGCTCCGGCCGGTCGTCGCCAGGCGCAGGCGCAAGAGATCGATGCGCACATGGGCCAGTTCGAGAAGCGCGAAGGGAAGGCCCCAGCTTGCGACCATCGCCATCACGTAACCGGATATCTCGTCCGAGCCGCCGAAAGAGCGGCCGAACTGGCGCAGGGTGATATCGACGAGGATGAAGACCACCGTGAGCGCCAGAACGACACCCACGATGAGCGCTATCAGCCGGTTCAAGCGCCGGAGGGCGTCTACGGTTTTCTCAAACATATTTCGCCCTCCGGCCCCGGTTCCACCTATCAGAGCGGGATTTGCACGCCCACGGTCTCGCCGACGCTCTCGTTCCAGCGCTTTGCCCAGTCGGCGCCGGCACGGTCGGCCCATTCGGGAAGAACGGTTTCCTGCAGGATCGCCCGCGCGGCTTCGGCATCGGCCTCGGTCGGCTCGACAAGCGTCATGTCGGCCGGCTCTCCAGCCGGGCAGTCGCCGTTGCCGGTAAGGCAAGCAACGTCCGTGGCGAGCGCACCGGAGGCCGCTTCCCAGGCCGGTGCCTCGAACTGGCTCTCGATCTGGGTTGAGAGCAACTCCTTCTGCTCGCCTGTAAGCGCTTCCCACTTGTCGAGGTTGATGGCGGTCACCACCGGGTCCCAACCGCCAAGCGGCAGGGTCATCAAGTGGGAGGAAACCTCCCACCAGCCGGCACTGTAGCCCGAGCCGGCACCGGTAACCGCGCAGTCGATCACGCCACGCTCGAGCGCACCTGGAACCTCCGAGAAGTCGACATTGATGCCTTCGGCGCCAAGCGCTTCCAGCAGCTTTGTGGTCATGCGACCGGAGCCGCGGATCTTCTTGCCCTTCAGGTCCGCAAGCGAGGACACGGGCTGCTTGCAGAACACCACCTGCGGCGGGTACGGCGCGATTGCCAGAAGCTTCGCGTTGAAGCGTTCGGTCATGATCTCTTCGACCATGGGGCGGGCCGCCTCGACCATCTTGCGCGCCTCTTCCGCGGTCGTCGCCACCAGGGGCACATCCAGACCCTCCAATTCGGGCGCATCCCCGACAGTGTAATCGGCAACCGTCATCCCGACATCGAAGACCCCATCGCCGAGCATCCGATAGACATCCGCGCCGGCGACGCCCATCTGGTCGAACGTCGTCATGCTGACTTCGAAGTCGCCTGCCGCCGGCAGGGTCTCGGTCCAGAACGGCGCCTCATATTGCTTGTAGAGCGGCAGGCTGCTCCAGCTTCCCACGACGGAGAGTTCCTCCGCGTTGGCAGCGGCCGCGCCGACGAAGAGCGCCGCGCCGGCCAGAAGTGCGTTGCGAATGGTATTCATGGCTCTATCCTCTGTTGGGTTCGCTTATCTGTTTATGGCGAGCGCCGCGCCGATGCCGGAAAGACGGTTCTCCGCGGCTTCAGCGGGGATGTCCGTCACCAGCATGTGGCCGGGCTCGTGGGTGATGGCGAGGTCGGCGCCACAGGTGCGTATGGCGATCTGCGGTGTGACGCCACAGGCCCAGAACACCGGAATGTCGCCTTCCTCCATCACGGGTGTGTCCCCGAAGTCGGGGCGCATGATGTCGGCGATACCGATTTGCGCGGGATCGCCGATGTGAACCGGCGCGCCATGGGCCAGGCGCTGCCGGGCCGAAAGCAAAATGGCCTGAATGGCATCGGAAGGCTTGAAGGCGCGCATGCTGACGACCAGAGGACCCTTGAAAGGCCCGGCCGGAACGGTGTCTATCGAAGTCAGATACATCGGCGCGTTGCGCCCGGCATCGATATGGCGCACGGGGATCCCGGCCGACGCCAGGGCTTCCTCGAAGGAAAATGAGCAGCCGAGCACAAAGGTGACGAGATCCTCGCGCCACACCTCGTTGAGGTCCTCGACGCTCTCGAAGTCGGCGCCGCCGCGAAATACGCGGTAACGGGGCACGTCGACCCTTATGTCGATGTCGTCGCCAAGGTCCGGCAGCGCCGGCGAGCCGGCCTCGCCGATGCCGATGATGGGGCACGGCTTCTGGTTCTTCTGGCAAAAGAGGAGGAAATCGGGTGCGAAGGCCTTCGGCAGGATGGCCAGGTTGCCCTGCAGATAGCCGGGCGCCTTTCCCGCCGTGTCGCTCCGCATGAGGCCTGCACGAACCGCCCGGCGCAAGGCACAGGCCGAACCGAATGTCTGCTGGCCGGCCTTCGATGCCCCGGCCTTTGATGCCATTGCCTGGAAATGCGTCGACGCCAAAATGTTCTGTCCCCTTCCACTATCTTGAAAAGGGATTCCAAACTTCATTGATCTTGTCAATCGATCATTTTTATAACTTATCGATCTCTACAACAGATCATTTTGATCGGCTTCCAAGGCCGCTTCGCTGATGATACGGCCCGCCTCACGGTTGCGCTCGGGAAAGTACGCCACCACGAAATTCAGGTCCTCCGGCGCAGCGCGGGGCTCCACCTCCAGTTGCTGTACGTGATCGGCGGCGCCGAGCTGGTGGGACGTCGCCATGCGGCAGGGCAGAACGCCAATGCCGAACTGGTCGGCAACGAGATGAAGCACGGTGGAGAGCGACGCCGAACCATGAAGAATGGGCGCATCGCCAACGGACCCGGTGAAGAGCCGCTCAACCTGCTTGTAAGGCGGCGTCCCCTTGGGAAACGTGACGATGGGGTGGGCAGCCAACTCCGCCAGGGTCAAAGGCGCGGCCGGCGTGGGCAGGCGATCGGAGGCATACCAGCCGAGCGCGATGGGCCGCAGCGGCGCCGCCACCACATCCCGCGGTTGCAGGTCCCTGAGGAGGATGGCGACGTCGATCTCGTCCTCCACAAGCTTGTTGGCAAGCTGCTCGGACGTATCGACGGAGAGCTCGAAACGGACATGGGCATGCTCGCGCCGCAGCCGTTTGAGCATTGCCGTCAGGATCGTATGGACAATGGTCTCGGCGACGCCGATGCGCACGGTGCCGTTGAGCCCGCTCGTCTGCGTGATCTCCTGGACGATCCGATCGCGGCTGTGCACGAGACGATCCGCCTCTTCGAGGAACCGGCGGCCGGCCGGGGAGAGACGAACCTGGCGGCCCACCCGGTCGAACAGCCTGACCCCCAGCCGCTTCTCCAGCGCGGCAATGCGCGCGGAAATCGCCGACTGCGCCAGGCCGAGCCTTTGCGCGGCCGCACGGAAGCCGCCTGCCCGAACCACCGCATGTACGATCTCGACATCGCGAAAGCCAAACATCTGATACCCGCGTCAGGAAGCCGCCTTCAACCTTGTGGACCAGTTCGCCGCGCAGGACAATCGTCAGGGATCGATCGCCGGTAGGCTCCCTCAATGCTCCATCACGAAATGCTCCGGTCCCACGGTCACCATGCGCCGCTCGGGCCGCGTCCAGCCAACCGGCCGGACGGGGCTTTGCAGCTCGTCGGCGATCAGGCCGCGCCGCCGGCCACGGGTCGCCGGGTCGGGCACCGGCACGGCTTCGATGAGCTTGCGCGTATAGGGATGGCGCGGGTTTGAAAGCACGGCGTCGCGCGGGCCGATCTCGACGATCTCCCCCAGAAGCATCACCGCGATGCGGTGGCTCACCCGCTCCACCACGGCGATGTCGTGGCTGATGAAGAGATAGGCAAGCCCGAGCTCGCGCTGCAGATCGAGCATGAGATTGACCACTTGAGCCTTGATGGAGGCGTCGAGCGCGGAGACGGATTCGTCGGCGACGATCAGGCTCGGCTCGAGCGCCAGGCCACGGGCAATGCAGATGCGCTGGCGCTGGCCGCCGGAAAATTCGTGCGGGAAGCGCAGCGCGTGCTCGCGCGTCAGCCCGACCAGATCCAAGAGGCGCGCCACCTTCTCCTCAACCTCCACCCCGTTTGCCAGCCCGTGCACGCGGATCGGCTCGCCGATGGCCGAGCCGACGGTCTGCCGCGGGTTGAGCGAGCCGTAGGGATCCTGGAAGATCATCTGCATGCGCCGCCGCGCCGCCCTTAAGGCGGCGGCGTCGGCCTCCATCAGGTTCTCGCCCTCGAAGCGCACCTTGCCGGCCGTCGGCTCGACCAGGCGCAGGATGGAGCGGCCGGTGGTGGACTTGCCGCAGCCCGATTCCCCCACCAGCGCCAGCGTCTCGCCGGCGCGCACGGCAAACGAGACATCCTCCACAGCATGCACATAGCCGGTGGTGCGGCCGAACAGCCCGCCATGCATGGAAAAGCGCGTCGTCAGCCCCTCGACATCCAGAATGGCATCGCCGCGCCTGTCCGGCTCGCCGTCCGGCTCCGGCCCGGGGCCCGTCTGCGCCATGGCGGGAAAGCGGCGCGGGGTAGCCGTCTCGGCAAGCGCCCCGAGCTTGGGCACCGCGCCGAGCAGCATCCGCGTATAGCCGTGCTTCGGCGCGGTGAAGAGCTCGGCGGCCGGCGCCTCCTCCACCTTCTCGCCCTTCAGCATCACCACCACCCGGTCGGCGATCTCTGCCACCACGCCCATGTCGTGGGTGATGAACATCACCGACATGCCGATCTCGTTCTGCAGTTCGCGGATCAGCTCCAGGATCTGCGCCTGGATGGTCACGTCGAGCGCGGTGGTCGGCTCGTCGGCAATGAGCAGCTTCGGCCGGCAGGCGAGCGCCATGGCGATCATCACGCGCTGGCGCATGCCGCCGGAAAAGGAGTGCGGATGCTCGCCGGCGCGCCGCCTGGCGTCGGGAATGCGCACCAGATCGAACAGGCGCAGCACCTCGGCCCCGGCTTCCGCCCCGTCCATGCCGCGATGCCGGGTGAGCGCCTCGGCCACCTGGAAGCCGACCGTCAGCACCGGGTTGAGGCTTGTCATCGGCTCTTGGAAGATCATGCCGATCTCGCCGCCGCGCACATCGCGCATGGCTGCATCGTCGAGCGTCAGCAGCTCCCTGCCGCCCAGCTTGACGGATCCCTCGACCCGCCCCACCCCCTGTTGCACCAGCCGCATGATGGAGAGTGCCGTGACGGATTTCCCCGAACCCGATTCCCCCACCACGGCCACGGTCTCGCCCTCGCCGATGGCAAAGCCGACATTGCGCACCACCGGCAGCCATTCGCCCTCGACGCGGAAGGAGGTGGTGAGCCCTTCGACGGATAGGATAGGCATCTTCATTCCTCACCCCTCAGCCGCGGGTCGATGGCATCGCGCAGCCCGTCGCCGAGAAGGTTCAGCGCGAAGACGACAACGAGAATGGCGAGCGACGGAAACAGCGCCAGCCAGAACGAATCGAGGATGTTCTCGAACCCCTCGCGGATCATGCCGCCCCACGTGGCCGTCGGCGGGCTGACGCCGAGGCCGATGAAGGCGAGCGAGGCTTCCACGCGGATCGCGGTGGCAAGCCACAGCGAGCCCATGACGAGGATCTCCGGCGCGATGTTGGGCAGGATATGGCCGAACATCAGCCTCAGATCGGAATAGCCCAGCGCCCGGCCCGCCTCGATGAACTCGCGGTTCTTCACCGCGATGGTCGGCGCCCGCGCGATACGGGCGAAGGGCGGCACGGCGGTCAGCGCGATGGCGATCACCAGATTGGCGATGGATGGCCCCAGCATGGCGACGACGATCAGGCCGAGGATGAGCGAGGGAAAGGCCAGAAGCACGTCCATCACCTGCATGACGATGATATCGGTGCGGCCGCCGTAATAGCCCGCCACCATGCCGATCAGCGTGCCGATCACCATCGCCGAGCCGATGGCGATGAGCCCGATGGCAAGCGAGATGCGCGCGCCCCACAGGATGCGCGAGAGCGTATCGCGGCCATAGAAGTCCGTACCCAGCCAATGCTCGGCCGAGGGCGGCTTGAGGCGGTAGAGGATGTTCTGGTCGAGCGGGTCGTAGGGCGCGATCGCCGGCGCCAGGACGGCCAGCAGCACGACGATGAGGAAACCGCCGAGCCCGACCCAGGAGGTCTTGTTGGCGTTGAACGCCTTGATGAGACCGCCGCCCATGGCAACGGCGGCGCTGCGCAGATAGGCGGCGCGCGAGAGGGGCGCTGTCGCAGCATCGGTCATGAGTATTTGATCCTCGGGTCGATCAGGCCGTAGGTGAGGTCGGTGATCAGGTTCACCAGAACGACGATCAGCGTATAGATCACCATCATCCCTTGCAGCATGGTGTAGTCGCGCTGGTTGAGCGCGCCGATGATGAGCTTGCCCAGGCCCGGCCGGTTGAAGACGATCTCGGTGAGCACGGAATTGCCGATCAGGATGCCGAGATAAAGGCCCACCACCGTCACCACCGGGATCAGCGCGTTGCGCAGGCAGTGGCGCCAGATGATGGTGGCGAAGGCCAGCCCCTTGGCATGCGCGGTGCGCACATAATCCTGGTTGAGCACTTCCAGCATGGCCGAACGGGAAACGCGGGTGATGTAGGCGGCCATGATGAGGCCGAGGTTGACCGCCGGCAGCGCCAGATCGCGCAGCCGATCGGAAAGGGTCGTCCCCTGCCCGGAGGAAATGACGGGAAACCAGCGAAGCTGGATGGCGAAGACGATGAGAAGCAGCACCGCCGAGACGAAGGCCGGGAAAGAGAGCCCCAGAAGCGAGGCCATGCGCGTGATGTAGTCGGGCAGCTTGTTGCGCCTGACCGCCGACCACACGCCGAGCGGAATGCCGACCGCGGCCCCCAGCACAAGCGACACGAAGGTAAGTTCCAGCGTCGCCGGCAGCACCTTCAGGATCTCCTGGATCACCGGCCGGCCGGAGACCATGGAAACACCCCAGTCGCCGACCACGACGCCGCCGAGGAACTGAAGATACTGCACATAAAGCGGCTGATCGAGGCCAAGCCGGGCACGCAGCGCGTTAAGCGCCGCCTGGCTCGCCTGATCGCCGAGAATGGCCATGGCCGGATCGCCGGGCAAAACCCGCACGATGAAGAAGACGATGGTCAACACCGCGAAAAGCGTGATGACGGCGAAACCGAGCCGCTTGAGGACGAATGCTGTCATGGTGTGTTCCGAAGGGGCTTAGGAGGATTGATTGGAGTCAACGGGCAGCCCCCTTTCTTGCGGTTTCTAACACTTAGCGCAAGACGCGCTCCGGTTGAGTCAACCCCACCGCCGTCATCCCGGCCGAACGAAGTGAGGGCCGGGATCCATTCCGTGACATCGACGTTCCGGAATGGGTCCCGGACAGCCTCCGCTTCGCTGCAGCTTCCGGGATGACGGCACCGGTTTGGCCTGCACCATCCTCTATTCGCTAAACCGCGCCGCTTCAGTCACCGGCGGGCTCAGGTTGAGCGAGCCGTTGACCTCGACGCCAAGGTCGAGCGTGTCCTTCCACGCCCACAGCTGCAGGCTCTGGACAAGCGGCACCGCGCACACCTCGTCCATGATCTTGCGCTGCGCCTCCGCCCACAGTTCGAGCTGCTTCTTATCGTCCGTCTCCACGCGCGCTGCGGTGATCTCCTCGTCGGCCACATCGCAGTGCGAGAAGTTCGCGACAGCGGTCGGCTTGCCGACGATGGCATCGGAGTGGAAGAACTGCGACAGATAGACGTCGGCCACCGGGAAGCGGGCCGCGGCATAGTGGGTGACCTGGCTCAGGTCCTTGCGGATCTGCTCGTGGAAGGTGGCATGCTCCACCGTCTCGATCTCCAGGTTGATGTCGGCCTCGCGCAACAATGCCTGCACCGCCTCCATGGTGGTCAGCATGCCGGGCAGCGTCGTGTGGATGGCCTTGATGGTCACCCCGTCGGGATGGCCGGCCTCGGCCAGCAGCGCCTTCGCCTTCTCCACCGAGAACTCATAGGTCGGCACGTCGCCCGTGTAGCCGAGATTGCCTTCCGGCACCGGCGAGACGGCGGCCAGCGTCACGTCCGGCCCCTTGAACTCGACCAGGGCGTCGCGGTCGATGGCATGGGCGACGGCGCGGCGCACGCGCACGTCGTCGAGGGGCGGCATCGTCATGTTGAGATGGATGACCGACATTTCGCCCGGCGTCATCACCGCCACCTTGGTGCCCGGCACCTCGGAGATGCGCTCCACCCAGGTCTGGTCCTGCTTGCCGTAGATCATGTCGATCTCGCCGGACTGGAAGGCGAGGTCGCGCGAGGAATCCGATGGGATGTAGCGGTAGAAGATCTCCTTGATCTGCGGCTCGCCGCGGAAATATTCCGGGTTCGCCACCAGCTTCACATACTGCTGCGGCTGATACTCCTCGAACATGAAGGGGCCGGTGCCGATCGGCGTGCGCTCGAACTCCGTGCCGAGCGCCTCGACAGCGTCTTTGCACACGATGTTGCCCCCGTGATAGGGCACCAACAGGCCGAGCAGGCTCGGCACCGGGTTCTTCAGCTTGATGGTGACCTCATGGTCACCCGTAGCCTCCACGCTTTCGAAAGCCGCGTAGCCGTCGGCAAAGGCCGAGATGTCGGGATCGGCCGCGCGGTTGAGCGAGAAGACCACGTCTTCGGCATCGAGCGGACCGTAGTCGCCGTGGCAATCGACATCCTGGCGCAGCGTGAAGGTCCAGGTCAGCCCATCCTCGGAGGAGGTCCAGCTTTCGGCGATGTCGGGCTCGATATCGGCCGGGTTCGCCTCGCCCGGCTTGATGCGCACCAGGCCGTTGAACATCCAGTGTAGGAGGCCCTTGTCCGGCGTCGATGTCGCCACATGCGGGTCGAGCTTGCCGGCATCGGCACTGGCCATGCCGACATTCAGCGTCTCACCCGCCGCGTGGGCGCTGCCTGCCATGGCCAGGCTCATGAGTGTTAATCCGATCATTTTTCTCATTGGTTCCACCTCTCTTCCTTGTTGTTGTCCGCACGTGTCGTTGAATGCTCCTTAAAGCGTGTCCTCGAGCCGGCAATTGACCAGCATTTCGGCGATCGCCGCGCTGTTGGGAAGCGCAATCGCCGTGGCGGCAAGCTCGGCCAGGTCGCCGGGCTCTATCATCTCCTCGCGGCTTACCTTGGTGACGCCGGCGGTGAGATCGGTGGCGACGAAGCTTGGGCAAAGCGCGGTCGCCCGCACCCCGTGCTCCCAACCGATGCGGCGCGTGCCGTGCGTCAGCGCCATCACCGCGTGCTTGGTCATGTTATAGGCGATGTTGTCGTTGCGCACCCGCTTTCCCGAAAGCGAGGCGACGTTGACGATGCGCCCGCTGCCCGCGGCCTTCAGGTGCGGCAGGCAGGCTCGGGTGAGGAAGAGCGGGCCTTTGACGTTGATCGTCCAGAGCGCGTCGAGATCGGCCTCCTCCCCTTCCTCTATGGAAAATGTGTTGGTGGTGCCGGCGTTGTTGACCAGCGCATCGAGCCTGCCATATCGCTCCAGCGTCACGGCAAGCCAGGCGGCATGGCTTGCCCGGTCCGCCGCCTCGTAGCGCGCGCATAAAAGCCGCTCGCCGGAGAGCGGCGCAAGGGCGGCTTCGAGCGCCGCCACGTCCCGCGCCCCGGCGCTCACCGCATAGCCCTTGGCGTGCAGGGTCTCGGCGATGGCACGGCCGATGCCGCGGCTGGCGCCGGAGATCATGACGACACGGCCTTTCGGATCGAGCACTTCTAGTCCCTTTCGTTCCTCTCCATGGTCTCAGCCATGCAGCGTGAGTTCGGCTTCCTGCCGGGCGCTCTTCGAAAAGCGGTCGAAGCGGAAAGCCTCCAGTGCCAGCGCCGGCCGGCGCCCCAAGGCAATGTCGGCGGCGAGCGGTCCCGTGACGGGACCGATGCCGAAGCCGTGGCCGGAGAAACCCGCCGCCACCACCAGATTGTCGCAGCCCGGCGCCCGGTCGATCACCGGCAGCGCGTCCGGCGTCAGGTCGAGCACGCCGCCCCACACATTCTCCACCTCGGCCTCGGCCAGCGCCGGCAGCACCGCGGTCACCCTGTCGATGGTTTCCATCACCCGGCGGGCGGTGGGGCGGACAACCGGACCTCTGTCGGTCTCGGAGAGCGCACCCGCCCACACCTCGGCGCCGCTCGTCACGCGCAGCCGGCCGGAGACCTCCTGCCGCGCCGCCATGTCCGCATTGGCCACGCCGAGGACGGGCCGCAGCAGCGGCGCGCACGGTGCCGTCCGCACCACCGTCACCATCGGCCGGCGCAGCGGGATCTGAAGCCCGAGCGGCTCCAGCACCGCGTTGACGAAGATGCCGGGCGCGGCGAGCACCGCGCCGGCGGCGATGCGGCGCCGGTCGGTGACGGCCTCGGTGATGCGCCCGCCTTCCGCCTCCAGCCGCAGGATCCGTTCCCCCATGGAAACGCGCGCGCCGAGCCGCTCGGCCCGGTCGAGAAAGGCCAGAACCGTTGCCACCGGATCGGCATGCCCGTCCGTCGGGCACCACGAAGCCGCAAGCACCGTGGACGACAGGGCCGGCGCCACCTCGCGCACGGCGGCAAGGTCGGGCAAAAAGGCGAGGTCGAGCCCCGCCGCCTTCTGCTCGGCCACCAGCGCCTTCAGCGTCTCGACTTCCCTCGCGTCGCGCGCAAGCCTCAGGTTGCCGTGCTGGCGATAGCCGGTGTCGGCCTCCAGCCTGCGGTCGAGCTCCGGCCACAATGCCACGGCCGCCCGCGCGAGCGGCAGTTCGGCGGCGTGCCGGCCGGACTGCCGCACGCCGGCAAGGGTCCAGCCGGAGGCCATCGCCGCCGGCCCGTAGCGGTCGACGATCTCCACCCGCGCCCCCGCTTCAGTCAGCGCAAGGGCAGCCGCCGCACCCGTGATGCCGGCACCGATGACGAGGACGTCCGGTGCGCTCATGCCGCCGCCCTCCGCTCGAAACGCGACAAGGCGAAGGGCGCGGGATCGACCAGCGGCGCCTCGCCGAGAACGGCCTGCGCCGCCATCAGGCCGACGCCCGGCCCGATGCCGAAGCCATGGCCGGAAAGCCCGGTCGCAATCAGCAGTCCTGCCCAGCCGAGCGGCGTGTCGACCACCGGAAGCTCGTCCGGCATCACGTCGATCATGCCGCCCCAGCTCTGCACGGGGCGGGCCTCGGCGAGCTGCGGATGCAATGCCCGTGCGGAAGCCATGACGTCGGCAAGCAGCTTGCCGTCCGGCTCCGGGTCGAGCACGCGCACCTTCTCGAACGGGCTCGTCTCGTCGGCGCGCCAGCGCACCGCGCCCAAGGGCCCGAAGAAGTCGCGGCCGGCCCTGATCTTCATGATGCGCCAGCGCTGCCTGAGCACCGGCAGGAAGGCGCCGAAGTGCCGGAAGGCGGCCGGGATGAGCTGGAACTCCGCCGCCCCGCTGCGCGCAATCGTATAGCCGCCGTCGAGCCGCCGCCGCACGGAGGCGCCCGCCGCCCCCAGCGCGCCGGGCGTGATCTGCGGCGCCGGCGCGGTCCTCAAGACCGAGGACTTGACGGCGAGCTGCGGCAGGCCGAGCCCGAGATTTTCAAGGAATGTGCGCGACCAGACGCCGCCCGCAAGGATCGCCGCCTGGCAGGCGATCTCCCCACGCTCTGTAACGACACCGCTGACACGCCCGCCGGCGCGCTCGACCGTGCGCACGGCACAGTTCTCCAGAACGGTGACACCCAGCTTGGCCGCGTACCGCGCCATCGCCGGCACGGCCAGCGACGGCTCGGCCTGGGCATCCGACGGCGTGTGCAGCGCGCCCTTGAAGCGCCGGTCCTCGCGGCCGAGCAGCCCGTCGGTCTCTGCCGGGGAAAGCAGCGCCGTGTCGAGCTGGAATGCACGGACCTTCTCGAGCCACGCCGCATGCGCGGCCAGCTGCTCCTCCGTATCGGCCAGATACGTGATGCCGCACACCCGGTAGCCGATGTCCGTCCCGAGCTCGGGCACGAGCCGCGCCCACAGCCGGGCGCTCTCGATCATCAGCGGCAATTCGCCGGGGTCGCGCCCCATCTTGCGGATCCAGCCCCAGTTGCGCGACGACTGCTCGCCGGCGATGCGGCCCTTCTCGCACAACACCACGCGCATGCCGCGCTCGGCGAGATAAAGGGCCGCGCAAACGCCGACCACCCCGCCACCGATGACGACGACGTCGGTCCTTGCCGGAAGAGTTGCGATATCGGTCTTGGTCCCGCCCACTGCGGATGTCCCTCACACGAGCCGGAAAAACCTCGTCAGTGAATGGGTGGCCTTGCTATAAGGCAAATAAGGAATCATTACGCGAGTATCACGAAACCTTATAGGCGCGCATGCGCGTGCCGCTTTCTGGTACTGCGATCGTGTTTCTCGTTGCGCCCTTTCGCGCCCCCCTCTGCCCTGAGCTTGCCGAAGGGGCACGGACATTTCATGCAACTGTGATGCTGGAACCCCGCCATGCTCAGCCAACGATCCCTGGAAGCCTTCCGTGAGGTGATGCGCACCGGCACCGTTTCGGGCGCGGCGGAGGAGCTTCTGATCTCGCAGCCGGCCGTGAGCCGGCTCATCCGCGAGCTCGAGGAGCGCTCGGGCCTGCGCCTCTTCACGCGCCACGGCGGGCGCGTGGTGGCAACGCCGGAGGCGCACGAATTCTGGCTGGAGGTGGAGCGCAGCTTCACCGGCCTGAAGCAGATCGAGCGCGCGGCGGACCAGATCAAGCGCGGACAGCGCACCACCCTGAGCATCGCCGCCGCCCCCGCCTTTGCCCACACCGCGCTGCCGCAGGCCGTCGCCCAGCTGCATGCCAAGCGGCCCGAGTTCCGTGCCGAGTTCTTCGCCATGACCACGCTGCCGGTGGTGCGCCAGGTGGCGCTCAGGCAATGCCAGATCGGCTTCGGCATCCCCACCCAGCACAAGTTCGAGATCGACGTGGTGCGCACGGGCGCCCTGCCCTATCGCTTCATCGCCCCGGCGGGCCACCCACTCGGCGAAAAGGAAACCGTCTCCTTCAACGACCTTTCCGGCGTCGACTTCGTCAGCTTCGTCGATTCCACCATGACGGGCCGGCTCTTCGACCGCCGCTTCGCCAAGATGGGCCGGCCGCCGCTGGTGAAGATGCGCGCCTATCTTTCCATCGTCATCTCGGCGCTGGTGCTGCGCGGGCTGGGCGTCGCGCTGATCGATCCCTTCACGGCGGAGGACCATGTGCGCCTCGGCGGCATCTCGCGGCCGTTCGAGGCGGAAGAGCGGTTCGAGTACTCGATCATCAAGCCGCTCGGCGAAAAGCTCGGCGCCGAATGCGCGGCGCTGGTGGAGCATTTCGAGGCCCTGGCGGATGTGCACCGGGTTTGAGCAGGCCAGCTATCTTCAGATAGATTTTGGCCAGATGGATATGCGCGGCACCCCGTCGCGCGCCCCTCTGTCCTGAGCTTGTCGAAGGGGCCGGACATCTCCCCCGCGAGGGGGGAGATTGGCCGGCCGCTTGTCCGGCACTTATTCTGCAATGCTGGTGATTGGCGAAAGTCGTCGTGACGGCCAATCTCCCCCCTCGTGGGGGAGATGTCCGGCAGGACAGAGGGGGGCGCGACAGGGCGCCGAGCTATCCGAAAAACCCGCGTCAAACCAGGTGCCGAACACCCCTACCCCGCCCCGCCGTCGCCGGCTTCCACCACCGTCGCCACCTTCGCCTTGGCCTCCAGCGTGCGGTGCACCGGGCACTTCCCGGCGATCTCCGCCAGCTTGTCCCGCAGTTCCTCGGAGACTTCCCCTTCCACCGAGATCACGCGCTCGAAACGGTCGATCCTGCCGCCGCCCTCGCGCTCCTCATCCGTACATTCCGCGCAGTCGCGGGCGTGCATCTTGGCGTGCGAGACGTCGACGCTGACGCGCCCGAGCGACAGGCCCTTGCGGTCTGCATACATGCGCAGCGTCATCGACGTGCATGCGCCCAGCGCGATCGACAGGAAGTCGTAGGGCGAGGGCCCCGAATCGAGCCCGCCCACGCTTTCCGGCTCGTCGGCGAACAGCCTGTGCCGGCCCGCCAGCACCGTGTTCTGGAAGGCGCCCTCCCCCGCTCCGTGACGCGCACGTGCTCGATCGCGACACGATCCTGCGGCACGTCGCCGACGATGTAGCGCGAAAGCCACCCGGCGATCACGCTCGCCGCGAAGGCCGCATCCTCGGGCCGGGTGAGAAGATGGTCGGCGGTATCCAGCGACACGAAGCTCTTGGGATGCTTGGCCGCCGTGAAGATCTCCGTGGCATTGTCGATGCCCACCGTCTCGTCGCGCGGCGCGTGCAGGATGAGGAGCGGCTTCCTCATCGCCGCCACGGCTTTGGAGATATGCTGGGCGCGCACATCCTTTACGAACTGCTTGCCGATACGGAACGTGCGCCCGGCGAGATCGACCTGTGCATCGCCGTCCCTGTCGATCGCCTCCAGGCTGGCGCCGAAGTTCTTCAGCACATGGGCGGCATCGGCCGGGGCGCCGATGGTGACGACGGCGCGCACTTCCCGAATGTCCTTGGCCACGGTCAGCACCGCCGCACCGCCCAGCGAGTGGCCGATCAGCACCGATGGCGCCAGATAGTGCTCGCGCAGATAATCGGCGGCCGAGACGAGATCGGCAACGTTGGAGGAAAAGTTCGTGGACGCGAACTCCCCCTCGCTCGATCCCAGCCCGTGAAATCGAAGCGCAAAACGGCGATGCCCTCGCGCGCCAGCTCCGCGGCGATGCGGCGTACCGCGGCCAGGTCCTTCGAGCAGGTGAAGCAATGGGCAAACAGCGCATAGCCGCGCACCGGCCCGCCCGGCAGGTCGAGGCGTGCAGCCAGCGTGGCGCCGGAGTGGCCGGTAAATTCAAGCCGCTGGGTCAACGAGGTCATGGCGGGGCCTTTCGATATTGGAGAAAAAGCATACCGTATGTGCGCGCGGGCTTCACGTCGGGCTATCCGTCGGCAGCGGCCGTGCAAAATTGGCCGCGATTATACGGAAGTAATCAAAGGCTTTTCTTCCGCTGGTCGGGATTTGCTCCTCACCCGGATATGGCCGAATCGAGCAGCGCGGCCACCGCCACCTCCGAACTTTTCGATTCACGTCACCCTTTTACCCACGGAACGCGACTCGCTCCTCGCGACTCGGCACCGACAGCGCTGCCAACGCTCATCCCAGTGAGTGGAAAAGGCCGAAGACGGGGACGACATCCGACAGCGCCCCTCCCCTCCCCGCCCGAATCCGCCAGCGGATTCATAGGCTTCCGCACCCTTTGGAAGCCGTTAACCCTTTGTTAACCAAAAACTTCTTGACGAAGCCGGCACGCGCCATTCCAATAGTTACGGAAACAACCGCGTTTTGGCGGCAGGGGCGTAACCGTATGCCGGGCCCGGAGATGGTGGGTTGTTTGCGTTAATGCCGGATCGCTGTCGTTACGGCTTCGAAAAGGAGCATGTGCGGCCGCCGGCGTAGGCGGCTCGCCCGTCGGGGGCGAATCGCGGTATGGTGCGGTCGTTGTAGAGGGGTTGCCGTCCGCTGGGCGGCATGGAGGGAATTT
This sequence comes from Chelativorans xinjiangensis, assembly GCF_009812055.1. Classification (GTDB taxonomy): domain Bacteria; phylum Pseudomonadota; class Alphaproteobacteria; order Rhizobiales; family Rhizobiaceae; genus Chelativorans; species Chelativorans xinjiangense. Next base: position 378,594 of record NZ_WQNH01000001.1, read on the forward strand.
TATCCCCGCCCTTTCGTGTGCGCGTAGAATGTGCAGTCGGTGGGCATGGTGCCGCCGATGAGCCAGGGATGGGCCGTGCGCCCGAAGGGAGTTCGATGTTGGACAACGCGGTGGACCGGACGATAAGCGTTAGCGTGGCGGCCGACGAGCGGATCGCCGCCGACGCCGCGCTGCTTTCCGAGCAGCTTCGCGCCTTGCGCGACCGGGTCTTCCCGCCCTCCTCGCAAAAGTCGCTGCGCACCTTTTCGAGCGGCGAGGCGGCAAAGCTCGTGGGCGTCTCCGACGGCTATCTGCGCCAGCTTTCCATCGCCGGCGATGGGCCGCAGCCGGATACGGGGCCCAGTGGCAGGCGGTTTTATTCGCTCGCCGACATCAACGCGCTGCGCCGGTATCTGGCCGAGCAGGCCCGCGCCAAGGGCAACCTCGCCAAGGCGCGCTCCTACGTGAAATGGCGGGATCTCGATACCGAGCACCTGCAGGTGATCGCCGTCACCAACTTCAAGGGCGGCTCCGGCAAGACCACCACCAGCGCCCATCTGGCCCAGCACCTGGCGCTCGCCGGCTACCGGGTGCTGGCCGTCGACCTCGACCCGCAGGCCTCCCTTTCCGCGCTCTTCGGCTATCAGCCGGAGTTCGACCTTTCCGGCAACGACACGCTCTACGGCGCCATCCGCTATGACGAGGAGCGGCGGCCGCTTTCGCACATCATCCGCAAGACCTATTTCGACGGCCTCGACATCGTGCCGGGCAATCTGGAACTGCACGAGTTCGAGCACACCACGCCGCGCATGCTGGCCGATCGGCAGGTCGGCAGCGGCGCCGACGAGTTCTTCTTCGCCCGCATCCAGGCAGCCCTTGCCACCGTGGCCGACGATTACGACGTGGTCGTCATCGACTGTCCGCCGCAGCTCGGCTTCCTGACGCTGTCGGCGCTCTGTGCGGCCACGTCGGTCATCGTCACCGTGCACCCGCAGATGCTGGACGTGGCCTCCATGAGCCAGTTCCTCTTCATGACCGCCGACCTTCTGTCGGTGGTGCGGTCGGCTGGCGGCACGCTCAATTTCGATTTCCTGCGCTATCTGGTGACCCGCTACGAGCCCAACGACGGGCCGCAGACGCAGATCGTCGGCTTCCTGCGCTCGCAGTTCGGCGAGCGGGTGCTGACGGCGCCGATGGTGAAATCGACGGCGATTTCCGACGCCGGGCTGACCAAGCAGACGCTCTACGAGGTCGGCCGCGACAGCTTCACCCGCTCCACCTACGACCGGGCGATGGAAGCGTTGACAGCTGTCAACTCCGAGATCGAGGGCCTCATCATCGAAGCCTGGGGCCGGGGCGAGGGAGGCGGCGCATGAGCAAGCGCAAGGACCATCTGAAGGCGCTGTTCGGCGGCGCCCCGCTGCCCGGAGAGGAAGCGCCCTCCGCGGCCCCGCAGACGGGCCGCGCGCCGGAGACGAAATCCTTTCCCTCGCCGACCAAGGCCGGCCCGCCCCGCAGCGCCTCGGGCGCGGTCAAGGCGATGGGGCTGACGCTCGACGGCGTGACGCGCGAGATCGACGAGGCGCGCGCGATCCGCGATACCCTCGCCAAGGGCGAGCACATGGTGGCGGTCGACACCGCGCTGATCGACCCCTCGCCCGTGCGCGACCGGCTCTCCGGCGAGGAGACGGGCGAGGAGGATTTCGAGGTGCTGGTGGAAAGCATGCGCGAGAGCGGCCAGCAGGTGCCGGTGCTCCTGCGCCCGCATCCCGAGAAGGCCGGCCGCTATCAGGTGGCCTACGGTCATCGCCGCGTGCGTGCCGCCGCCCGGCTGGCAATCCCGGTGCAGGCCGTCGTGCGCCAGCTCGCCGACGAGGAGCTGGTGCTCGCCCAGGGCAAGGAAAACAGCGAGCGGCGCAACCTCTCCTTCATCGAGCGCGCCTTCTTCGCCAAGTCGCTCATACGCCATGGTTTCGACCGCGCCATCGCCCAGCGCGCGCTGTCCGTCCACAAGGCCGACATCACGCGGCTCTTGGCCGTGGCCGACGCCGTGCCGGAGCGGGTGGCGCAGGGCATCGGCCCGGCGCCCAAGGCCGGCCGCGAGCGCTGGATGGCGCTGGCCGAGTACCTGCAGCGGGAATCGGCCGCCGTCATCGCCGACGATCTGGTCACCTCCGAGAGCTTCTTGAAACTGCCGACAGACGAGCGCTTCCGCTCGCTCTTCGAGCGCGCCGCGCGGCTTTCGAGATCGCAGCGGCCCGGCAAGCCGGCGCCCCAACAGATCGCCGACGAAAAGGGCAGGGTGCTCGCCCGGCTCAGCGAGGGGAAGAAGCCGAAGCTCGAATTCGACGAGACGGTTGAGCCGGGCCTTGCCCGCTACATAGCCGAGCGCCTGCCGGAGCTTGCCGCCCGCTTTGCCGAGGACAAGGCCGACAGGACGGATTGAGGATCGCCGTGGCTCTGGCCACGGTGCGTATGGAGTGAAACGAGGACCAACGGAAAGAGGAAAACCGCGCAAGAAAAAGGCCCCCAGAACGTCGCCATTCCGGAAGCCCCTTTCGATGTAGCAATCTGAAAGAATCACTTCCGACCGGTAATGTCAAGCATCGGCGTGCTCCGGTGACGTCTTTTTCTTGCCTTTTGAGAGGCAGGAGCCATGTCGGAGAGATTTGCCGTCTCGCCATTCGGCGGGAAGGGGTTGGTGCGCGCGCAATTTGCCCTCAACGAGCAGGTTTTGCGGGCACGCCGGAAGAGCCAGGCCGGCCACACGGCTGCAGTTGCCAACGGAGAGCGCGGAGAAGGGAGCGGCCCCGACAAGTGGAAGCTCCTGCGCGCCATCACCGAGGCGCGCACGGCACTGAAGCTTTCCAACCGCACCATCATCGTGTTGGAAGCGCTGGTGAGCTTCCGCCCGGAGCGCACCCTTGCCGTCGGGCGGCCGCTGGTCGTCTTTCCGTCCAATGCCGAATTGTCGCTGCGCACGCGCGGCATGGCGCCGGCTACCCTGCGCCGCCATCTGGCCACCCTGGTGGAGGAGGGCCTCGTCCTGCGGCGCGATAGCGCCAACGGCAAGCGCTACGCCTGCCGCGATGAGGAAGGGCGCATCAAGACCGCCTTCGGTTTCGACCTGTCGGCGCTTGCCGTGCGCGCGCCCGAGATCGAGCGGCTGGCCGCGGAGGCCCGTCGCCGGGCAGCGGCCGTCCGCACGCTCAGGAGCGAGATCACCATCCACCTTCGCGACGTGGCGGCCATTCTGCGGGCCGCGGAGGAGGAGGGCAGGGGAGATGCCTTCTCCGCTCTCCGGCAGGAGCTGGAAGCGCTTTCCGGCCGGCTCGGCCGCAACACGGATATGGAGATGCTTCAGGCGCGCCGCGACCACCTGGTGACGCTGCGTGCGCGGGTGGAAACCGAGTGGCTTTCCGGAACGCCGGAGCCCGAGGAGGCACCGGAGTTGACAGCTGTCAACTCTGCGGCCCAGCCCATGGAAACGCTATCGAAAAACGGAAAAGTGAGCGCCAATGACGCGCAAAATGAGCGCCATATAGAGAGTTCAGAATCCGAAGACTCTTCTAAAAATAGAGGGGATTTTCCTGAATTCGCCGACCGCGCGCGCAGCGCTTCGTCCCTAAAAGTTGACAGCTGTCAACGCTCGCTACCCGACGCGCCGGACATCGCCCTTACCTCGGTCCTCTCCGCCTGTCCGCAAATCGGCGATTACGTCCCCGGAGGCATTCGGGGCTGGCACGATCTTGCCAAGGCAGCCGATCTCGTGCGTACCATGCTGGGCATCTCCGGCGAGACATGGCTGCAGGCGCGGCGAGCCATGGGAGACGTCAACGCAGCCATCGTGGCGGCGGCAATGCTGGAGCGGGCGGACGAGCTCAAGTCCCCCGGCGCATATCTGCGCGACCTGGCAAAGCGCGCCAAGGAAGGCGGGTTCTCGCCAAAGCCGATGCTGAGCGCGCTGGTTTCGGCACGGCTGCGAAAGGGGCGGAGAGCGCGGGTCGATGCTTGAGTTCGAACACGAACTGCGCCATAGGGTTGAACCCGCAGCAGCGATGAACGCGACGGCACATCTCGACCGCGTTTGCCGTGATGCCGCCGCTTAGACCGGTGCCGTTGCCTCAAAAACGCAAATCCCGACGAGCGGAAGAAAAGGCCGAGATAACTTCCGTATGATAATATGCTAAGTGTCCCTCTATGGGGCATGATTCGCTTGATCTTTCGAGCCATGGGTTGCTTAAGCCGCTGGTCCGCGCCGAGGATCTGCTGGCGCGGCTGGACGAGCGGGTGGCGCGCAGCAATCAGGGGCCCGGCTTTGTCGAGAGGCAGCACTTCACTGATGCCGCCGCCGCCCTGTGGCTGGCGGGCGAGCTGGTCCATGTGGAGGACCTGGTTCTGCATGACGGGCGCATGGACGTGCGCGCGCCGACCCACGAGATCACCCGCGCCCATGGCGTCCTGCGTGCCCGCCGGCGCATTGCCGGCAACCGTCCGGACTGGGCGCTCTCGCCGGCCGGGCTGGGCGTGCTCGTCGCGCGGGAAGGGGAGGGGGCTCCCCCGCCGGTGATGCCGGCCGAGGCGCCGGGACACGCGGAGCGTGCGCGGGAGGACGACGAGCCGGAGCCGCTGGCCGAGGAATTCGCGGAGATCGACGCCGTGCTGGCGCGCGCCGGCCGGACGCTTGCGGAAAAGGGTGCGGTTCAAGGTGCCGACACGCTCTCGGCGCCGTGGCCGCTGCCGGCGCCCGCCGCTTCGGGCGGCTTCGCGGAGGCCGGCGAAGCTGCGCTCGGCGCCCTGATGCGCGATCCTGACCGGGATGAGACCGCCCTTCTGGGTGAATGGCTCACCGTGGTGCGCCGGGCCGAGGCGGAGGCGCTGCCCCCCGTCATGGCCGCCTTCCTCGCCTGGGAGGCATGGGAGCGGATCGAGCCGCTGGAACGCCAGCGCTGGCTGGGCAACCTCCTGGTGGCGGCGCTGTTGCGCAAGAGCGGCAAGACCGGCGCCCATCTGGCGGGGCTTTCGGCGGGCCTGCGCGACATTTCGCGCGAACGCCGGCAGAGCCGCGACCGGGCGACACGCTGCCTGGCCTTCCTCGAAGCGTTGAGCACGGCCGCACTGGCCGGCGCCAAGGAGATCGACCGGCTGGAGCTGGCGGCCGCCCAGATGGAGCGGCGGCTGAAAGGCAAGCGCCGCAACTCCAGCCTGCCGAGGCTCGCAGAGCTGATCCTGTCACGCCCGATGGTCTCGGCCGGTCTCGTCGCCGCCGAGTTGAAGGTCACCCAACGCGCGGCGCTGAACCTGATCGACGAGCTCGGCGTGCGTGAACTGACCGGCCGCGGACGCTATCGGGCGTGGGGAATCGTGTGAGGGGCTTTTTCAGAATACTCGCATAAATTGAATTTTGTTCGCATCAACACTTGCTTATGCGACGCTAGTCTGGCAAATAGCGGCCCGCGGGGCTAGGCGAAATGGACGTGCGTTGCGCGGCCAATGGCACTTAGGCTGCTGAGATGAAAGACTGTCTCCCGCCGTATCTTCGGCTCCGCGCACACCTATCGACATTCATTCTCGTTGCATCGGCCGCCGCGTCCGGGTCCGCGATTTTCGCTCCCGCCGCTATTGCTTCGACGCGGTTCGACGACTGGGAACTGGTCTGCCCGGCAGAGGGGGAAGCCGCGGCGTCGGCAGCCACCGAGGCGGAAGGGGCATGCCGGCTGCAGCAGGCGCAGGCGGTGAACGAGGGCAAAGACGTGGTGTTCCTGTTCAACGTGGTGATGCAGGAGAACAAGCCGATCGCCATCATCTCGACGCCGCTGAACGTCTATCTGCCGGCCGGCCTGGAACTGCGGATCGATGGCGGCGGTGCCAGGCGGGCCGCCTTCGAGACGTGCAACATTTCGGGATGCCACGCCGGATTTGCGCTGGAAGGGCCACTTCTGGCGGGACTGCGCCGCGGCAATGTCCTGTCCGTGACAATGAAGGATTCCAAGGCGAGCCAAGTCCCCGTCGAGGTATCGCTGAAGGGGATAACCGCCGGTCTGGAGGCGCTCGCGGAGCAAAATTGAATCACCTGTGAATTCTGTCTGTAAATTTTGAACGCGTTGATTTTTAAGGTCGGAACGGTAGTGCAGCGAAAGATATCCCCAAACACATGCGCATGGTTGCAGGCGGCGCCAGTCCTCCTCCTTCTTCTGGCGGCGAGCGCGGTCGGCCCGGCACTGGCCGAGCCCGGCCTATACGCCCGGTGCGAGGAAGGGCGGATCGTACGCGCGGCGACCGGCGTCGAAATGGATTTCTCGTCGCTTGCGCCGGAGCTTGCCGAGGCGGGCTTCGTGCTGTTCGGCGAGCGCCACGGGGTGCGTGCGCACGCCGAGGCCTCGGCCTGCGTCCTGAGCGCCATGGCGGCGGACAGGCGCCCGGTGGTGCTGGTGATGGAGATGCTGTCGCGCGACGACCAGGATGCGATCGACGGCTGGCGCCGGGCGCATCCGGAGAACGCGGCCGGCCTCGGCGCGGAACTCAAATGGTGGCAGCGCGGCTGGCCGCCCTTCGACAGCTGGCTGCCGCTGATCGGCCGGGCCTTCGGCCTGCGCGTACCGCTCTACGGCGGTGACCTGCCGGCGCGCGAAAGCCAGCCGCGCGACCTGACGCGCGAGGAACGGACAGCCCTGCTGCAGCGCCTCGGCGAGGGCAGTGAGGCGATCCTCGAGAACTGGCGGGCGGCCATGCACGCGGCTCACTGCGGGCTGCTTTCGCCGCAGGAGGCCGAACGCCTCGGGCTGCACCAGGTGCGCCGCGACCTTTCCATTGCCGATGCGGCGCTTGTCGCCGCTGCGGGGGGCGGCGCGGTGTTGCTTGAGGTGGGGCGCGGGCACAGCCGCAAGGACCGCTCGCTTCATGCCGTCCTTGCCAGCGGGTCGGCCGGCGGACCGAAAAGCACCACGCTCAGCATCGGCGCCTTCACGACGAACGAGGCGATAACGCCCGCCGACCGCGCGGCCCACGACTTCCTTTGGGTCGTCGGCGAGGACAGGGCGGCGGTGGAGCCCTGCGTGCTCGGCGACACGCCGGCCAAGGAGAAAAAACCGTGACTTTCAGACCCGGCTTCCGTTGCGCGGCCCTGTGCTGCGGCCTTTTCCTGGCGGGCATGGCGCGGGCCCAGGTGGAGCCCGACGGCGGCACCGCGACGAGCGTGACGACCGATCCGGTCTCCGGTGCCGCCAACGTGTCGATTGCCCCGCCCCCGAACACCGCGGGGATCAGCCACAACACCTATTCGCGCTTCTCAGTCGCGCCGGCGGGGGTGAACCTCGACAACAGGAGCGTCAACGCCCGCACCATCCTCAACGAGGTCACCTCCTCGCGCATTTCCAACCTCAACGGCCCCCTGGAGGTCCTGGGCGCGCGGGCGCATGTGATCCTCGCCAATCCCAACGGCATCTCGGTCGACGGCGCCAGCTTCAAGAACACGGGCGGCGTCGTGCTTTCGACAGGGCGCCCTTCCATCGTTGCCCGGCCGACCGCACCCGGCTTCACCCAGGACAATGTGGTTCTCAACACCGGTGGCGGCCGGATCGACGTCGGAGGGGGCGGGCTTGCCGGTGCCATGACCAGTCTGCAGCTGATCGCCGGGCGCATCCGCGTCGACGGGCCGGTCGAGAACACGTCGGAGAACGAGCGGGCGGATGTGCGGCTCCTGGCCGGCGGAAGCCGCGTGGAATACGATTCGGCCATCCTGCCGATCTCCGATCTTGAGGACTGGGGCGAGGTGACCGAGGAAGGCACGGCAGACGACGGCATGGCGGTCGAGATCACCTCGCGCGGTTCGCTGAAGGCGAACAGGGTCCGCATCCGGGCAACCAACCGGGGCGCCGGCGTCAGCCATGCCGGAAGCGGGCTCGCCTCGCGCGGCGACTTCATCATCGACGCCAGCGGCAAGGTGACGACGAAAGGTTCGATCAAGGCGGCGAAGGATGTGCGCATCACGGCGGGATCCATCGCCTCCTCCTCCTTGCCCGGCAAAGAGCAGGCGACGATCGAGGCCGTCAACGGCGCGCTGACGCTGCTCGCGACCTCGGGCGGCATTTCCAACACGGGCGTCCTGATGCAGGGCAGGAGCCGCAACGCCGCCGACGCGAACTCGCTCGGCGGCGCCACGCTGCGGGCGGCGGGCGACATCGATCTCCTGACGGAGAATGCCGAGCAACTGGCAATCGTCTTTTCCTCCGTGGACGACCTCGTGGTCCAGGCAAACGGAAACGTGACGAACGACACGGGGAGGCTTCTGTCCAACGCCACGGCCCATGTGTCGGCCGGCGGGAACATCGCCAACGTGACCGACATGGTGGCGCCGGGCGAGACGATCGGCGAATGGAAGCGCGAGACGAGGCGCGGCAAGCGCTTATGGTACACGCTGTGGCTGGAGCGCGAGCGCACCGAGACGATCAGCGTCACCTATGGCGACCCGCGGGTCCAGGACCAGCAAGCCTATATCGTGGGGCTGGATGTCGATTTGCAGGCCGGCGGCGACGTCATCAACCGCGGCAGCTCGATCAACGCCGACATCCCCGACGAGGGCGCTCCGGAAGGCACGACGGGCGGGTCGCTCACCGTCGCTGCGGGATCCTCGATCCTGAACGAGGCTACCGCCAGCGGATCCCTGCGCTTCACCAAGACCTGCCGCCTGACCTGCGTCGGCTACGGCTCGTCCGACGTGAGCCTTGTGGGCGGACGGCTCAACGCCGACGGCGACATCCTCCTCAGCGCCGGGGAGCGCATCGACAACAAGGGCGGGCAACTGACCGGGCTTCGCAATTCCGTTTTGTCGGCCCCGGAGGTGACACTTACGGGCCTGCGGGTGCCGAGCATCCATACCCGCCCGCCCGGCCTCTACAATTTCTGGTCGGGATCCTCGGCCTGGATCGGCACGGAGGATCTGGGCGGTGTCTTCACCGTGCCTGAGGGCAGCCTCCTTATCGACGCCGTCGAGCCCGTCAAGGTCGACGCCGGCATCCTCGACGCGCAGGAAGACATCATCATCCCGAGCGGCGTCGAGATCGTCGCCCCGCCGTCCAGGGACCTGCCGTTCGGCAAGGACCCTATCGGCCTCTTCCGCAAGTTGAGCGGAAACTAGATGGAGGCTGGCGAACGCTGGGGGACATTGGCGAAGGCGTGGGAGCCCCGCCGGCACTGGCCGGTGGGCCTCGCCGCCGTTCTGGCGTCGCTTGCCTGGGATGGCGCGCTGGCACAGGCCATCGTCCCCGCGGGGCAGCAGGCGCCGGGCGCTTCGGGGCTGCTTGCGGCGGAGGGCGAGCCGGAGCCGATCCGCATCCCCACCGGCGGGACGGCTGCCGATGACGGGGAAGGGGCGGCCGAGCCGTGCTTTCCGGTCGACACGATCGAGATCGCCGGCGATCACACGCTGGTGACGCGCCAACAAATCGTCGAGGCGGTCAGGCCGCACGCCGTTTCCTGCCAGGGCAACACCAGCGTCGGCGGCCTTCTGGAAGCCGTCAGCGGGCTGTACGCGGAAAACGGGTTCGTCACCACCCAGCCCTGGCTGCCCGAGCAGGACATCGCCGCCACGAGGACCCTGACCCTGCGCGTCGTGCCGGGCCGGGTCGACGAGATCGTCTATATCGAGAAGCACAAGCCCTGGCGGTGGTTCCTGCCGCGCATGGCCGACAGCACCTCGCGGCTCTTCAAGGCGGAAGGCCCCGGCGATCTCGTCGGGAGAGCGGGGGACTGGTGGGACGCCGTCGACGACGATCTCGACCGCTTCGCCCTTTTGCCGCCGTCGGCGCGCATCGCCATGGCAAGGACCGTCGAGGACGGCGATGTCCTGCAGCTCGACGCGCTTCAGGGCACGCTCGATGCGCTCAACAGCGTGTCCTCCCACGACGCGAAGGCGGATCTGGCGCCCGGGCGCGTGTCCGCCACTTCGAAGGTCACCATCGAGAACCGCGTCGAGGACACGTTCCGGCTGTACGCCGGCTACGACAACAAGTCGGCCTCCGGCATCGACCGCCGGCGCTTCGGCATCACGGCCGAAAAGGACAATCTGATCGGCATCAACGACAGCTGGTCGGCGACCTTGCGCAGCGACGTCGACAGCAATGAGCTGTCCGGCAGCGTTTCCGTTCCGGTGGGCAGCCTGACGTTCACGGGCAGCGGCACCTGGTCGGAGAACACGACGGAGCTCGATGGCCTGACGGAGTTTTACTACACCATGTGGAGCGCCTCCGCCGGCGTCTACTGGACGGTGCAAAACACCAAGACGGCGCGCACGACGCTCGACCTGACCCTCGATCACCGCGAAGAGAACCGCTACATCGGCGGCCTGAGACTGGACGAGCAGCGCGTCACCACCCTTGCCACCGGCGTCACCTACACGCGTCTTTTCGAGCAGGGCTCGGTGTCGGGCCGTCTCGGCGTGACGGTCGGCCTGCCGATCCTGAACGCCAACCGGGACCCGGACGACGCCGCTTCCGACACGGCGCGCTATCAGTTCGCCAAGCTCGACGGCGAACTCACCGCGACCTACACCATTCCGCAGACGGCCTCGCTGTCGTCCTCCCTCAAGGGGCAATGGACGGAGCGCCCGCTCCTGTCGAATGATCAGATGACGATCGGCTCGGTGGAGACCGTGCGCGGGTACTCCAAGGATTTCATGAAAGCCGACAGCGGCTTTGTCTGGCGCAACGAGGCCGCCTTCGCCGTACCTTCGCAACTCCTCGTCAAGGGAGAGACGGCGTCCGCCGAATGGGCCCGCGCGGTGCTTTCCCGCGTCAACCCTTACGTCTTCCTGGACGGCGGCCTCGGCCACGACAACGCCAACGACATCACCGGCTACCGCGTCTCCGCCGGGCTCGGCGTGCGCTATGGCGGCCGGACATTCAGCTACGACGTCGGCTACGCGTTCCGCCTTGCCCACGACGACAAGACGACCGACGGCGACGCCACCGGCGAGCTGTTCTTCAACCTGCGCCTGAAGGTTTTTTGACTGAAAAGGATTTGGCTCATGCATTTTCATATTCCAGGAAAGAAAGAGATGACCGGGCTCCTGCGGAGGCTGGCAATCGCGGCGGCCCTCGCCACCACTGGGCCGGGCCTTGCCCATGCCGACGCGCTGGAGGAAGGCAAGGTCCTTCTGGAGAAGAAGGATTTCGCCGCGGCGGCGGAAAAATTCGCCGAAGGGTTCGACGCGGGCGATGCCGAGGCGGGCTTCCATCTTGCCCGCATGGTGGAGCTCGGCGTCGGCTTCGCGCCGGACCTCACCAAGGCGCGGGCGCTTTATATCGCCGCCGCCGAGAAGGGCTCGGCCGCGGCCATGAACCGGCTCGGCCTCATGCATCTGCGCGGCGAGGGCGTGCGCCAGGATTTCGCCGCCGCCGCCGAGCTCATCTGCAAGGCCGCCGACCTCGGCAACCCGGAGGGCCAGTTCAACTGCGCCGGCCTCTCCCTTGAGGGCACGGGCCGCGAGAAGGATCCCGCCGCCGCTTTCGCCAACTATGAGAAAGCGACCGAAAGCGGCCATACGGGCGCCCGCAACATGGTGGCCGTCCTTCTGCGAACCGGCACTGGAACCGAGCAGGACCCCGAGAAAGCGCTCGGATATTTCGAGAAGGGGGCTTCTCTCGGCAATCCCGTGGCGCTGTTCAGCTTTGCCGAGATGTTGGAAAACGGCGAGGGCACGGCGGCCGACCCCGTGCGCGCGCATCTTTACTACAACCTGGCCAACGAGCGCAGCCACCCCGGCGCCAAGGCCGCCCTCGACCGCCTCACCACGACGATGACGCCCGAACAGATCGAGGAGGCGCAGGCGCGAGCCAGGAACTGGAAGCCGGCCGGGGGCGCGACGGGGCGCAACGGGAAACGCAACTGTAGTGCGAGGGCGACATGACTCATCTGGAATCGAGAGGCCTGGCGATGACTGC
>NZ_WQNH01000010.1 GCF_009812055.1 Chelativorans xinjiangensis
CCGGTGCATTCGACCGGCTCAAGCCAGGAGTGCGCGTGACCTTTGCCGAAGAGGAAGGCGAAAAGGGGTCGCAGGCGAGCACCGTCAGACTGATGGGAAAGCACGGCCTCAGATGACGGCCTCAGGCAACCCCTCCCGCATGGCAGGGTGGGAGCACTTCCACCACGACGCGGATATCGGCGTGTGCGGATATGGCGGCTCGGTCGCGGAAGCCTTCGAGCAAGCCGCATTGGCGTTGACTGGAGTCGTCACCGACCGGCCGGTGGCCGGAGATATCCGGGTGGATGTCGAATGCCGGCAGGCCGACCTGGGGCTACTGCTCGTCGACTGGCTGGATGCCGTTATCTACGAAATGGCAACCCGCCGAATGCTGTTCGGCCGTTTCGCGGTCGATATCGACGAGTTGGTGCTGAAAGGCTCTCTCTGGGGCGAGGCCGTCGATGTCTCGCGGCATGCGCCTGCCTGCGAACCCAAGGGCGCCACCCTCACGGCACTGAGCGTGGCCTGCGACGAGAACGGCCTCTGGTCGGCACGCTGCGTAATCGATGTATGAGGTGCACTGATGGATCCTGCCAGTTTTACCCAGATCGACCCTGTCACCTGGCGCATCGAGCCGACAGGAGCGATGCGCGTGCCGGTGGTCATCTATGCCGACGAGCAACTCATCCGCGCCATGGACGACAAGGTGGGCCAGCAGGCTTGCAATGTCGCCACCCTGCCGGGGATCGTAGCCGGCTCCTACGCCATGCCCGATGCGCATTGGGGCTACGGCTTTCCGATTGGCGGTGTGGCCGCATTCGACGCGGTACAGGGAGGCGTCGTCTCAGCCGGCGGCGTAGGCTTTGATATCTCATGCGGCGTGCGGACGATGCTCACCGGGCTCAAGGTGGCGGACATTCTTCCGGTTCAGAAGGAACTGGCGGACTCCCTCTCCCAGCAGATTCCCGCAGGCGTAGGCAGCAAAGGAAAGATCACGCTCGACGATGCCGAGATGGATGCGATGCTGACGGGGGGCGCTGCCTGGGCAGCGGCGCGTGGCTGGGGCGAGGAGCGCGACCTTGAGCGGATCGAGGAGGGTGGCCGCGTGGAAGGCGCTAGGGCGGACTATGTCTCCGGCCGCGCCAAGGACCGGCAGCGGCGAGAGATGGGCACGCTCGGTTCCGGCAACCACTATCTCGAAGTGCAGGCGGTGGCCGAGATCGTCGACAGGCAGGCGGCTGATACGTTCAGGCTTGAACAGGACGACGTGGTCGTAACGATCCATTGCGGCTCCCGCGGGCTTGGCCACCAGATCGGCAGCGAGTTCCTGAAGGAATGGCGAGCGCCGCGCCGGGCGCGGGCCTGGTGCTTCCGGATCGTGAACTTGCCTGCGCGCCGATCAGGTCGGAACTCGGCGAACGCTATCTCGCGGCGATGCGCGCCGGGATCAACTGCGCGCTGGCAAATCGCGAAATCCTTGGCCACTACAGCCGGCGAGTCTTCGGTCACTTCTTTCCGAATGCCGACCTTGAGCTGCTCTTCGATGTTTCGCACAACACGTGCAAGCTCGAGACCCACATGGTCGACGGCAGACGCCGCGCGCTTTTCGTGCACCGCAAGGGGGCCACACGGTCGCTCGGTCCAGGTGATCCGGCCCTTCCGGAAGCGCTTCGCGCAACCGGGCAACCTGTCCTCATCGGAGGCAGCATGGGTACCGGCTCCTATGTACTGGCGGGCGAGCGGACAAGCGAGGAGAAGGCGTTCTCCTCTGCCTGCCATGGTGCTGGGCGGGCCATGTCGCGGCATGCCGCGCTCAAGCAGTGGAGCGGCCGCAAGATCGTGGACGATCTTGCGGCGAGCGGCATTCTGATCCGCAGTCCCTCCACCCGTGGTGTGGCCGAGGAGGCGCCGGGCGCCTACAAGGATGTCGAGGTCGTCGTGCTTGCGGCAGAGCGGGCGGGCCTCGCCCGTCGCGTAGCGCGCATGCGGCCCCTCATCTGCGTCAAAGGCTGACCGCGTGGAGCGCCCTTGAAGCTGTTCACGATAGGCGGTGTCGTCACACAACGCAGTCGATGCAGGCCGTGGCGCTGCACCGTCGCCAGGTGTGGTCGGCATCGAGATCGGCCGGCAACGAGGCCCGTTAGAGTTCTTTCATTCTTGATGGGGATCAAGCCGCTGTCCGTTCTTGGTTGTAGCATCTCAAGCAGTTTCGCCATGAACTGCGGTTGCCGATGAATCATGAATTGCGGTTGCCGATGAATATTGTGATGTTCACCAACACGTTCAGCCCTCATGTCGGCGGCGTGGCGCATAGTGTTGCTTGGCTTGCCGAAGACCTGCGCAGCGATGGCCACCGCGTTCTCGTTATCGCGCCCGAATTTGCCGGCATGCCCGCGAATGAGCCCGACGTGGTCCGCGTGCCCGCGGTCCAGCGGTTCAGGGGAAGCGATTTTTCCGTGCCGATTCCCCTGAGCCGCTCGCTCGACGAGGCCCTTGACGATTTCGAACCGGAGATCGTTCATTCCCATCACCCGTTTCTTCTCGGCGATACGGCTCTGCGGGTCTCGGCTTCGCGTAAGCTCCCGGTGCTCTATACGTATCACACGCGCTACGAGCTCTACGGTCACTATCTGGCCCAAGACGCTCCCGCACTCCAGCGGCTCGTCCTCAGCCTGGCGCTTGGCTATAGCGATCTGTCCGACGCGGTCATCGCGCCCAGCCGGAGCATGGCCATATTCCTTGCCGACCATGGCGTAAGGACGCCCGTCACAGTGATCCCCACCGGGATCGAACTCGCTCGGTTCGGAAATGGGGACGGAACTCGCGCGCGGTCGGTCGCCGGCATTCCGGAAGATGCCTTCATCGTAGGTCATGTTGGAAGGCTGGCCCCGGAAAAGAACCTTGAATATCTGACCGATGCGGTAAGACGCTTCCTCATCGCCAACGAGGCCGCACATTTCTTGGTGGCAGGCCGAGGCGAGATGATGCCGCTCGTGGAACAGACCTTCGCCGGCGCTGGCCTTGGCGCACGGCTCCATCTTGCAGGCGCAATCGAGGGCGTCCGATTGGCGGACACCTATGCCGCGATGGATGTCTTTGCCTTTTCCTCGCATTCCGAGACGCAGGGACTGGTGCTTGCGGAAGCCATGGCCGCCGGTGTTCCAGTCGTGGCCCTGGACGCACCCGGGGCCCGCGAGATTGTGAGCGATGGCAGGAACGGCAGGCTTCTGCCGGCCGATGCGTCCGCCGATCGCGTCGCCAAGGCGCTGGCATGGGTGAGCGGCCGCGATCCGTCGGACCGGCAGAGGTTGCACAAGGCGGCGCGACAAACCGCGCGGCTGTATGCCCGACCCCGGACAACGCGCCAGACGCTCGCTCTCTATCGTTCTCTCCTGGCAGAGCGACCCGGGAAAAGGGACATCGAAAAAAGCTCTTGGAAGGCCGCAATGCTGAGGCTGGGCGAGGAATGGAAAATCTTTCGAAATGTCGCCCATGCGGTCGGCGACGCGGTTTTCACGCCCGATCTCATGCAGCCGGCTCGAACCGCTTCTTCGCCCCCTCGCGGGCGCACTTGCGTTTGACGGGCGGCGGATCTCAGGTTGCGATCGTTCCCGTTTCGGCCGCCGGCAGGCCCAAGATCGTCTCGACCCGGCGCTGGGACGGGCGGGAGGTACCGCTTCCCTTTGCGCATGACAGGGAAGACGAGAAAGTCCCATCCTGCCGCAAGTATCTTGCGCGGTGTTGTCAGACCGTGCCTGACGAAGGCGTGGCAGGTCCTCTTGGCGATTGTCTCAGAAATTCTGCCGCCAAAGAGAATGCTGGCTAAAGTGCCCGCTGCTTTTATTTTGAATCATATCCAGCATTGCGGAGATAGTTTGCGCATTCGGTTGGGGTGAAGCGATCGATCAGCGTGCCGATGCGTTTCCATGTTGCCTCGATGGTGCGCTCGGCGGCCTTGTGCATGAGATGCTTGAGTTTGGCGAAGACCTGCTCGATGGGATTGGGATCGGGGCTGTAGGGCGGCAGAAAGAAGAGCCTGGCGCCGGCGGCGCGGATGGCACGGCGGACGGGTTCGCCCTTGTGGCTGCCGAGATTGTCGAGGACGACGATATCGCCTGGCCGCAGCGTCGGGACGAGAACCTGCTCGACATAGGCGGTGAAGCTTCTGCCGTTGATCGGGCCGTCGAAGACGCAGGGCGCTTCGACCCGGTCGCAGCGTAGCGCGGCGATGAAGGTCAGGTCCAATGGCCGTGCGGGACATGGGCGTGGAGCCTTCGGCCATGTAGCGCCCAGCCGCGGATCGGCGCCATGTTGGTCTTCGTCCAGGTTTCGTCGATGAAGACCAGGCGTGCGGGATCGATCCGGCCCTGGTACTTCTTCCATTGCGCGCGCCGGCGGGCGACATCAGAACGGTGCTGCTCGCTTGGCAGAACGCTTTTTTGAAGCTCAGGCCTTCGGCGTGCACGAAGTTCCAAACCGTCCGGTAGTCAACCTTGACCCCACGCGCGGCCAGCTCCGCCTGAAGCCCGCGCAACGTGAAGGGCTCGCCGCTTGCCATCCGTGCCGCAAGCCAGTCGCGATGCGGCAGCAATACGCGCGGCCGATATCCGCCCATGCGGCAAGGGGCGGCACTCCCCGTCGCACGATGGCGCTGCGACCACTTCACAACGCGGGACACGCTGACCTGGAGAACCGCAGCAACCGAACGCACGCTCTCGCCGGCCATCACACAAGCAACCGCACGCTCACGCAAATCTATGGGATAAGGCTTTGGCATCGGATGCTGGCCTCCCACCCAGCCTGCATCTTGAATCACAAAACAGGAGCCATGAGAAATCTGGAGGCTTCTGTGAGGTCTGCGGGCACGACGGAGCGGCCGGGCTGGTTATCGGGCCTCATTGCAAGCCGGATTGAACGGAGCCGTGGGCCGGGCTAGCGCTATGGGGATTGTAGCGGGAGCGAAGCGATGAAGCGGTTCGAGAATGGCGGTTGCCAGCAACGCGCGATGCCGTGGCGGGCCTCCGGCGTTGCGGCGGCAGCGTCCTTGGGGCGATGATGTGGGCCAATCCGGCTGCCGTCGGCGACGCAACCCGGGCGAAGTCGCTGCGGCCCGCCGCACTGGGCGAGATCAGCCAGGCCGGCGCGCATTGCGTCGGATGGGGCCATTGGTGATGTGGACGCGCCCGGCATGATCATGAGGTATCGTTCCAGAAGGGGCTCGGCGGCGCTTGTCCGCACCGCCAGATGGCGAGTGTGATCATCGGCTCTCCACAGCATGGGCAGCGATGCGTAGCCGCAAGGCGCGCGGCGGTGGGAGGGGCGCTTTCGGCCTCCGGTTCGATATCCTCTTTCTGCGGACTGGCCAGCAGCCTGCGGCACAGGTCGAGCCTGGCGGCGCGATGGCCGTTGGCGAGGAAGCCGTAATGGCGGATGCGATGGAAGCCGTCGGGCAGCGTGTGCAGGAGGAAGCGGCGGATGAACTCGTGCGCGTCGAGCGTCATGACCTTCGTCTTGCCGCCGTGGCGATAGTCTCGCCAGCGGAACGCGACCCGATCGCCGTCCATGCTGATGAGCCGGGAATTGGCGATGGCGACGCGATGGGTGTAGCGGCCGAGATAGGTCAGCACCTGTTCCGGCCCACCGAAGGGCGGCTTGGCATAGACCACCCAGTCGAGGCGACGCACCTTGGCCACCAAGCGGGTGAAGGCAGCTGGCTCGGCCAGGCCGGCGCGATCGCCGAAGAACGTGAGGATGCCCGCGTCGAAGCCCGCCCGCAACTTCTCCAGAAAGAGGCGGCGGAACAGGCGCGACAGCACGCGCACGGGCAGGAAGAAGCCCGGCCGGCAGGCGACCCAGCGCCTTCCATCGAGGGAGATGCCGCCGCCCGGCACAATGCAATGGATGTGCGGATGGTAGTGCAGATTCTGGCCCCAGCTGTGCAATACCGCGATGAGGCCGATCTCGGCGCCGAGGTGCCTGGGCTCCGCGGCAATCGTGCGCAACGCCTCGGCCGCAGCCTTGAACAGGATCGCGTAGACCGCCGCCTTGTTCTGGAAAGCGATCGCGGCGACGTCGGCCGGCAGCGTGAACACCACATGGAAGTAGGGAACCGGCAGAAGCTCGCCCTGCCGTGCGGCCAGCCAGTCCCGGCAGGCCTTTCCCTGACATTTGGGGCAGTGCCGGTTGCGGCAGGAGTTATAGGCCACGCGGATCGTCCCGCAGGATCGGCAGCCCTCGACATGGCCGCCGAGTTCGGCCGTCCGGCAGAGCTCGATGGCGCTCATCACACGCCGCTCGACACGTCCGAGATGGCCGTCATGAACCTGCCGATACGCTTCGCCGTGGCGACGGAAGATGTCCGCCACCTCCAGTCTCGCCGACATGGCGAGGCCAGCTCAGCTTGGCGGCACCACCTCGATGTTGAGCCGGTCGAGCGGGCTTTGCGTGCGCCGGATGAGACCGTTCGAGACCTTGGTGTAGCGCGCTGTGCTCGACAGGTTGTTGTGGCCGAGCAGCACCTGGATGATGCGGATGTCGGTGCCATTCTCCAGCAGATGCGTGGCGAAGCTGTGCCTGAGCGTATGCACCGTCACGCGCTTGTCGATGCCGGCGGCTGCCCGCGCCGAGCGGCAGGCCGAATACAGAACCTGGACGTCGATGGGACGGCTTGCATCCCGGCCGGGAAACAGCCACTCCTTCGGTCTGGCCAGCCGCCAATAGACGCGCAGAATGTGCAGCAGCTGCGCCGACAGCATCACCGTGCGGTCCTTGCCGCCCTTGCCATGCTCGACCCGGATCACGCCGCGTTGGCTGTCAATGTCGCCGACCTTCAGCCCGACGGTCTCCGAAGCACGAAGACCCGCGGCATAGGCCGTCGTCAGCGCCGTACGCGTCTTCAGGCTCGGCACCGCCTCGAGGAACCGGACAACCTCGTCGGCGCTCAGCACCACCGGCAGCGTGCGTGGCGAGCGGGCATAGGCGATCCGTTCCGGGATCTCGGCATGGCCCAACGTCACGCCATAGAAGAACCGCAGTGCGCACACCGTCTGGCTCAGCGCCGGCCACGAGATTCCGGTCGAGACCAGATGCACCTGGAAGGCGCGGACATCCTCAAGACCGAGCCGGTCCGGCGAACGGCCAAAGTAGCGCGAAAACTTCGCTACCGCGTGCACATAGGATCGTTGCGTGGCCGGCGACAGATTGCGGATCGTCATGTCCTCGATCATACGCCGGCGAAGCGGGCTCATCGCGGCCATCTCATTGCTCCTGTTCCAAAGATTGCGCTTCAACAGCCGCAATCCTTCAAAACAGAAGCTTCACCCGCAAACCGTCCCACCATCTGCCGCGTCAGCGGCTTCGTTCAATCCCAAGAGTCCACACTGCCTAGAGCTCAAGGCAGGCATTCCTATGCGACGTTTCCACCCGGATAGCCGACATTTCTCAGCAGAACCGCCCCAGTCTTTGTCGGCATGTCCATAAGCAGGTGCTAGTCCACCTGTCTGCCAGGGTCCAAAAATGTTTGAAGCACTGCTGGCGATACCGCAAACGGGTCAACTTTGACTTGCGAAAGCATAATTCCCAGCGCAGCAGTCGGCGTCTCGCCTTCGAGGAGCCCGATCCGTTCCTGTGTGAAGACCTCTGGTCCAGACATTAAGTTGGCGATGCCGATCACCTGACCGGCCACGACAACCGGTATGTTGGCCAGTGAGGATAAGCCTGCTCCTTTGAAGGCCACGAAATCCGGGAGCCAGCGGGCGATTTCGCTTTCGTTATTGGCGACGACCGGCATCCTTTCGGCAAACAAGCGCCGGAACCAGCGGTTGCTCTCGATGGTGTCGGCGTCGCCCAGTGGATATTGCGCCGTATCGTTCGAGTAAATCCGCACCAGGCACCCCCTGCGCCGATCGGGCGCGAGCACGGTTATCAGGCTTTCCCCGAGATGCGCGGTGATGCGCTTTGCAAAGACAGTAAACAGGGCTGTCTCACCCTTGCCTAACGCGTGCGCGATCTCGCGCGGTAGAGAAGGCACCGCCGGTGTCATTTTCTAACCACCAATCACGGTCAGTTGGCGTTCGAAACCGCTCAGCGAGCGGCAACCGTCCTCCGTTACGAGAACGTCGTCCTCGATCCGCACGCCGACCTCGCCCGGCTTGTAGAGCCCCGGTTCGATCGTGATCATCATGCCCGGCACCATTTCTTGGTGATTACCGATCATGACCTGCGGTGGCTCGTGCACGTCGAGGCCAAGCCCGTGTCCGGTCTTGTGCACGATCAACTCGGCGAACTCGGATTCGGCCAACCGGCCTGTTACAGCGTCATCGAGCGCATGCAGGCTCATGCCAGGCCGCACGGCGGCGCGCCCCACGGCATTGGCCTCGCGGACCGTTTCGTAGATCTCGCGATGCCGCTCGCTTACACGGCTGACGAAAAAAGTCCGCGTGATATCCGCGTTGTAGCCGCCCCACGCGGCGCCAAAATCGATGAGCAGCGAGTCGCCGGCGGCAAGCATCCGCTCCACGCTCGGCGTGCCGTGCGGATCGGCCGAGGCCGGCCCGCTCAGGACGATCGGATCGAAGGCCGCGCCATCGGCGCCGTTCTCCAGCATGGCCGCCAGCAGCTTGTTCTTGACGGCCACCTCGCTCATACCCGGCCGCACCCATTCGATCACCGCGGCGAGCGCGGCTTCGCTGATCTCGACAGCGCGCTGCATGACGGCGACTTCATCGTCGTCCTTGCACAGGCGCATTTGCGAGATTTCCGCTTGCGCGTCCACAACCATCACGTTGGCAAGGTTCCGGCGCAGCGCCTCGCTTTCGAAGACACGCATCCTTTGGCCTTCCACGCCCAGGCGCGCACCCCGGATCCTGTCGGCCATCCACACGAAGGCTTTCTCGTAACCGTCCGAGTCCTGCCAGTATTCGGTTTCGACGTCGGGTGCGAGCGCCTGCCAGCGTGCCCTTTCCAGTATCGGGATGATGGCGTGCTGTGCACCGTCGCGTGAAACGAAGAGAAGGGTCGGACGCTCCATGAGATGGAAATGCGCACCAGTCAGATAATAGAGATTGGCGCCCGGGACCATCGCGACGCCGTCGAGCCCTGCCCTGTCCATCGAGTCGATAAGCCTGGCGAACCGGGCCGACCTGCGTTCCCCGTCAATCATGCGCTCATCCTTGTGAATCGCTTCCCAATGAAAATTTCGAGCCGACCTTCGGCTCCAGCGAGCGCTGCACTACGCGCAGTTCGGCCATCACGTGCTTGCTCGCCGAGCGTTCTGCAGCACCGGGATCGCCGGCCTCGATGGCATCGATCATCGCCTGATGCTGTTCGATGCAGTGTCGCTTCTCGGTGTCGTCAAACAGCGGATAGTAGTGCAGTAGATGCATCCGCCGGCCGTAATCCAGCGCAAGGCGGTAGAAATTGCCGAGGAACTCGTTGCGACCGGCATCCGACACCGCCCGGTGAAAGGCGAGGTCGGCCGCAACGATGGCGTGAACATCATCGCTCTCCAGCGCCGAGAGGTAATCGCGCTGGCATTGGCGGATCGTCTCGAGCGTGTCTTCGTTGCGCATCTCGGCGGCCAGCCGGTGGGTCGCGCGCGAAAGAAGCATCACCGCATCCATATATTCATGCGCATTGCTCATCGTGTGCGGGGTCACGATGGCGCTTCGATTGGGCAGGAAGGTTACGAGATCCTCGCGCGACAGCATGAGAAGCGCTTCTCGGATCGGCGTGCGCGACAGGCCAAACCGGTCCGCCAGCGCCACTTCGTCAAGCGCGGTGCCGGGTGCCATGCGCAGCTTCAGGATATCTTCCCGCAGTTCCTCGTAGACGGCGGTCGAACCGCGTCCGCGCCGCGGTGTCTTGCCGTTGGCATCCCGTTTCGGCTTGCCCCGCCCCTCGTCCGTCCGTGCTTCTGCAGCCACCCTCGTCTCCTCATAGCCGCTGATTGTGCATTCCCGATTCGGTCGGCAACCGTTCTGCACGGCTCGCAAACAATGTCAAAATTCTAATTGCATAAAGTTTGTATTATACATACGATTAATCGTCCAGAGGGAAGTGACTGAGGTTCAGCTAAGAGGAGAACGCTGATGCTGAAGAAGTTCCATATGTTGACGGCGGCCGCCGCGCTCGGACTTGCGGCCTTTACCAATACCGCCGCATCGCAGGATCAGGAGTGGAAGGTGGCCTTCTTCGCCTCTTCCGCCCAGAACGGTTTCAATCAGGCCGTCTACGAAGGAATCAAGAACAAGGCGCAGGAGCTCGGCAACGTCGAGACGGCGATCTATGACGGCCAGTTCGACGCCGCGCAGCAGTACAGCCAGATAGAAGACGTGCTCGCCAGCGGCGAGTTCGACGGCTTCATCGTCGTGCCAAACGATACGGTCGGTATTGCCGGTGTGGTCGAGATGGTTGCCGAGACGGGCAAGCCCCTCGCCACCGCTCTGTTCCCCATCGGGTCGGACCTGTCGCAGCTTGAGCCGCAGGTGCCGGGCGTGACGACCACCGTTGCCGGCCCGCCAGCCGACGGCGCGCGCAAGCAGGCCGAGGATGTGGTCGAATACTGTGCCGACAAGAACCCGTGCAACGTAGTCATCATCGTCGGCCAGCGCATCTTCCCCTTCGACAATCTGCGCTACGAAGCTTATCGCGAAGTGCTCGACCAGCACGACAACATTGAAGTGGTGGCGACCGGCGAAGGCAACTACGATCCCGACAAGTCGCTGACCGCGATGCAGGACATCCTGCAGGCCAACAGCAACGTCGACGTGGTCCTCACCAACGCCGACCAGCACCTCATCGGCGTGGAGATTGCGCTCGAGGCAGCCGGATACGACGTGCCGGAAGTCTACCTTTCCGGCGGCGGCGCGGCATCCGTGGCGGTCAATGCGATCCGAGAGGGTCGTTGGGACGTCACACTCGCCCATTTCCCCGTTTCCATGGGCGAGTATGCGCTTGACGCGGTTGTCCAGGCGCTGAAGGGCGAAACGCCCCCGAGCGTCATCAACATGGACGAGGTCGGCCCGGTTCCTCCGCTCGTCAATGCCAAGGTCCTCGAAGAGCACCCCGACTTCGAGGGCGAGTGGGCGCAGTAGCATTCATGACCGGTTCCGGCCCGGCGCGCGCCGTGGCCGGAACAAACCAATTCCCATTGTGGAGGTAAGATGTGGCGGGCAAGTCCTATCGCGTATCCGCGGACATTGGCGGAACATTCACCGATCTCGTATTTCAGGACGCCGAGACCGGCCTGTGCGAGGCGCACAAGGTCCTTTCCACGCCCGAAAACCCCGCTCTGGCGGTGATCGAGGGCCTTAAGGAGCACCTTCCCGAAGACGCCGAGACTGCCTTCTTCGTGCACGGCACGACCGTCGGGCTGAACGCGGTTCTCACCCGGCGAGGCGCCCGCGTCGCCCTCTTGACGACACGGAACTACCGCGACGTCTATACGATCCAGGGCAACGACCGCGGCGAAATCTTCTCCATCCACTGGCGCAAGCCGAAGCCGCTCGCCGAAATTCCCGACACCTTCACGGTCAACGAGCGCATCAACGCTAAGGGCGAAGTCGAAACGTCGCTCGACACCGGTGAGTTGGACGCGCTGGTCGAGGCGGTCGGGCGCAGAGGCTACGAAGCCATCGCCATCTGCCTCCTCTTTGCCTTCATGAATCCGGCCCATGAACTGGCCGCTGAAGCTTATCTGAGAGAGAGGCTTCCAGGTATTTCCATCACGCTTTCGCACAAGGTCTCGCCAGAGTGGCGAGAATATGCGCGCACATCGACCACGGTGATGGACGCCTATGCCGCGCCCGTGGTGAGGCGCTATTTGGACACGCTGGTCGACAATCTCGCCTCAACGCTTCCTGATGGCGGTCAGCTCCACGTCATGAAGTCCAATGGCGGTGCCATGACGGCGGCGGCGGCCACGGAGAACCCACTTCAGACGCTACTCTCCGGGCCGGTCGGCGGCACCATCGGCGGCCGCAAAATTGCAGAGACCGTCGGCAGGCCCAACCTCATCTGTGTCGACATGGGCGGCACGTCCTTCGATGCCAGCCTCATCATCGACGGCGAGCCGTCTTCTTCCAACGAGGCTGAACTGGAAGGATTACCGATCCAGATGTCGGTGGTCGACATCCACGTGATTGGCGCTGGCGGCGGCTCCATTGCCTGGCAGGAAGCCGGCGCCGTGCGGGTCGGACCTCAATCGGCAGGTTCGGTGCCAGGCCCCGCCTGCTATGGCCGCGGCGGCACCGAACCGACTGTGAGTGACGCCAACCTCGTTCTGGGACGCCTCGACTCGTCCAACTTCGCCGGCGGCTCCATGAGCCTCGATCGCGACAAGGCAAAGGCGGCCGTAAGTGAGCTGGGGCGGGATTTCGGTTTGTCGACCGAAGAAATGGCGCAGGGGATAATCGACATCATCAACGCCAAGATGGCCGACGCGATCCGCACCATCACGATTCGGCGCGGCATCGATCCGCGCGATTTCGCACTGGTTGCCTATGGCGGCGCGAGCCCGGCCCAGGCGGCCGCGCTCGCCGCGCAGCTCGACATCACGGAAGTGATCGTCCCGGTCATGCCGGGCGCGTTCTCGGCCTGGGGCATGCTGCACACTGACGTGCGCCACGACTTCAAGATGACCTACTACGGTTTCTGGGACCAGATCGACAGCAAGGACCTAGCCGAGAAGTTCAGCCAGCTCGAGGTGGAAGGTCGCGACTATCTGCACAAGGAGGGCTTCCACGACGCCGGCGTCTCCTTCGAGCGCTTCGCCGACTTCCGCTATCACGGCCAGGAATACGTGCTGACGATCCCGGTGCCGGGTGGCGATATCGACATGGCTGCCGTGCGCACGTCCTTCGATGAGGCCTACGACCGCCAATATGGCCATTCGAGCCCGGAGGCCGCAGTGGAGGTCGCCAATTTGCGCGTCGCCGCGCTCGGCAAGCTCGAGCGCCCCGGCATTCCCGACCCCATGGTCGAGCCGCAATCAGTCCCGGGCAGCCGCAAGGTCTATTTCGGCGGCACCGAGCACGATACGGCCATATTGCAGCGTGCCGCCCTTCCCGTCGGGGAGATGGTTGAGGGACCGGCGATTATCGAGGAGCCGACGGCGACGACGCTCGTGCCGGTCGGCTGGCGAACCGAGGTGATCGCCGGTGGACACCTTCTGCTTTCGCGCGGCTGAGAGGAGAGACGACCATGACCAAGGTAAAGGCCGATCCGATCACCACCGAGGTGGTGCGCAACTTCGTCATCTCCTGCGCGCAGGACATGAACGCCGCCCTTTGGCGCTCCGCCTTCTCGGCGATCATCTACGAGGGCCGCGACAGCGCCGTCGCACTGCTAGACGAGCACGGCAACATGCTCGGCCAGTCGACCGGCGTGCCGCTCTTCGTCGGCGCCATCGATGCCTGCGTCAAGCTCGTGCTGGAGCGCTACGGCGACGACATCCATCCCGGCGACATCTTCATCCTCAACGACTCCTATCTCCAGGGCACCCATCTCCACGACATCACCGCCATCGGCCCCATGTTCTACAAGGGCGAGCTTGTGGGTTTCGGTGCCGCCCGGGCGCACTGGCAGGACATCGGCGCCATCGATCCGGGCTCCACAATGGGCTCCACCTCGATCTTTCACGAGGGCCTGCGTCTCGGACCGACGCGCATTGTCAGCCGCTTCAAACCCATCCCCGAATGGTACGATCTCTTGACCCGCAATACGCGGCTGAAGGACATGACGATTGGCGATCTCAACGCGCAGATCACCTCGATCCGCACCGGCGAGCGGCGCCTTGGCCAGATACTCGACCGCATCGGCCCCGACGTCTACCGCGCCGCCTGCGCTGACATCTTCGAGCAGGCACGGCTGCTCGACCGCGAGGCGATCGGCGCACTGAAGAATGGCACCTACTACCGCGAGGGCTATCTCGATGACGACGGTGTCGGCACCGAGCCGGTGAAGGTGGCTTTGCGTCTGACCATCGAAGGCGAGAAGATGATCATCGACCTGGAAGGCTCGTCCGGCCCCGTCGAAGGCTCGATCAATTGCGGCGCGGTGCAGACACAGTCGCTGCTGCGCTTGGCCTACAAGACGATGATCAACCCCGACCGGGCGATCACCGGCGGCTCCTTTTCGACCATGGAAGTCCGCATCCCCGAAAAATGCATGTTCAACGCCAAGGAGCCGGCCGCCTGTGAATGGTACTTCACCGGCCTTGGCCTGCTCGCCGATCTCATGATTTCCTGTCTCAGCGAAGCCATGCCCGAAAAGGCCACGGCCGCGCACTACGGCGATTCCATGGTCGCGGCATTCTTCGACATGGACCCTGACCGTGGCCAGTGGATCTCGGTCGAGCCGACGGCCGGCGGTTGGGGCGGCACCGTGGGAGGCGATGGCGAGAGCGCGTTGATCAACCTCGTCAATGGCGGCTTCAGGAACCTTCCCGCCGAGGTCTACGAGACCAAGTTCCCCGTGCGCGTCGAGGAATTCTCCTTGCGCACGGATTCGGGCGGTGCGGGGCGCTGGCGCGGCGGCTGCGGCGTCGTACGCAGCTATCGCCTTCTTGAGGATTGCTTTGCCGCATTGTGGTTCGAGCGCTCCAAGACGCCGGCTTGGGGCATCATGGGCGGCGCCGAGGGCAAAGGGCCGGACAACGATATCCTGCTTCCCGACGGCACCGTCGAGAAGCCGCTCAAGATGCGTGCCCGGCATTTCCCGAAGGGAACGCTGGTCGTTACACGCACCGGCGGTGGTGGCGGATACGGCAATCCCCGGGCAAGGCCGGCGGAAGAAGTGCTGGCCGACGTGGCCAGCGGTCTCGTGTCGCGCGACGTGGCTTGGGAGGTCTACGGTGTGGCCGTCGGCGACGACTACACAATCGACCAGTCCCGTACCGAGCCCAGATCCAAGCAGGTCTACGCGTGAATAAGGGGGCATACGCCATACCGTGTGCAGTAATGTTGGGCTAAGCTTGCAGGGTGTTCCTTCCGTGGAGACACGCGACGACCTCATGGCAATCGGCAAAATCGCAGCCACCGACACTGCAATAGCCGACGCGGGCCGACCGCCCGCGCATCCCTATGTGCGGCTCTCCGGCGTATCCAAATCCTTTTCCGGTGTCACCGTGCTGCGCGACATCGATATCGACTTCATGCCGGGCGAAATCCACGGGCTCATCGGCGAGAACGGCGCCGGCAAGTCCACGGTCGGCAAGATCGTCGGCGGATACTATTCGCGCACCACAGGTGAGATCGAAGCCTTCGGCGAGAGGGTCGGCCACTGGGAGCCGCCGCTGGCGCTGGCCAGCGGCATCGCCATGATGCATCAGGAACTGCAGCTCGTTCCCGAACTCTCGGTCGCGGAGAACGTATTCCTTGGTATCGAACACAGCCGCGCCGGGCTGCTTGCGCGCAACGAGGAGGACCGTCATCGGGCCGTCGCCGCCTTTGCCGGCTTCGATCTCGATCCGTCCGCGCCGGCCGGCTCGCTGAGCATCGCCGACCAGCAGAAGGTCGAGATCATGCGCGCCCTGGCGCGTGAGGCGAAGGTGATCGTCATGGACGAGCCGACCTCCTCGCTCACCGCCGACGAAGCCGAACGCCTGCACGAGGTCATGCGCCGACTGAAGGAACGCGGCTGCACCATCATCTACGTGTCGCATTTTCTCGATCATGTGCTCGACGTGTGCGACACGATCACAGTCATGCGCGACGGCGCCGTCATCCGCACTGCGGCGGCTGCCGACGAAACGAAGGAGTCTCTCGTCGCCGCAATGATCGGCCGGGCCAATGCGGAGGTGACCTATCCAGATCGCCCGCCCATGCCGGCGCGGACCGGAACGCCCAGGCTGAGGGTTCGCGGCCTGACGACCGAAACCGGACTGCACGACATCTCCTTCGATCTTTATCCTGGAGAGATTCTGGGTCTGGTAGGGCTGGTCGGCAGCGGACGGACCGAGATTGCACGCGCCATCTTCGGTGCCGACTCCGCGATTTCCGGAGAAGTGCTTCTCGACGGCGATTCCTATGCACAGCGCTCCCCGCATGAATCGATCAGGCGCGGCCTTGCGATGGTACCGGAAGATCGCCGCAAGGAGGGGCTGGTCCTCACCCAGCCGGTGCGGCCCAACATGACGCTCCCCTACCTGGCGTCCTTTGCCAAGTACGGCCTTGTAGAAAGCGGCCGGGAAAGAAGCAGCGTGAGGCGCTCCATCGACTATCTCGGTGTGCTTCCGGCCAGGATCGACGGCGAAGTGGCGAATTTATCGGGCGGCAACCAGCAGAAGGTCGTGCTCGGCAAATGGATCATGCGTGATCCAAAGTTGGTGATCCTCGACGAGCCGAGCCGCGGCGTGGATATCGGCGCCCGGCGGCGCATCCACGAATTTGTTGGCGAGACGGCGCGGCGGGGCGCTGCGGTTCTCGTGATCTCATCCGAGATCGAGGAAGTCATGGGTCTCGCCCACCGCGCCTGCATGGTGTCCGAGGGCCGTATGATTGGCGAGTTCGATCCTGCCGAAACGAATGTGGATGCGGTCCTGTGGCAGCTTTTTCAGGCGCAGGGAAAGCAGGACGAAGCCAAAAGGGAAATATGAGCATGAGCGGAAACGCTGCCGCGATGAAGGAAAGGTCCGGTCTCGGTGCAGCCTCGGTGGCCCGACTCTTCCAGAGCTACGCGGTCGCCATCATGATCCTGGTCCTGATCGTGCTCCTCAGCTTCCTAAGCGATTCCTTTCTGACGGTCAGAAACCTCGTCAATATTCTCAACCAGAACACGCCACTCGCCATCATGGCGGCGGCCATGACGTTGGTGATCATCAGCGGTGGATTCGACCTGTCGGTGGCGGCGATTTTTGCCGTCGGCAGTGTTGTGGCGGCCACGCTTGCCCTGCACGTCCATCCGTTGGCTGGCCTGCTGGCGGCTCCGCTTGTCGGCATGGCGCTGGGCTTCATCAACGGCATCACGATCACGGCGTTGAGAATCCATTCATTTCTGGCCACACTTGCCACAGGCCTCGTTTATCGCGGCATCGCGATCCTGATTACGGGCGGCACGCTGGTGCCGGTGCGCATAGACGCATTCACCTGGCTCGGGCGCGAGCGGATTGGCCCGATTTACATTGCCGTCATCGTGCTGATCGTATTCGCCATCCTGCTGACGATTCTGCTCAACCGCTCCACGCTCGGGCGCAAAATCCTCGCTGTCGGTGGCAATGAGGAGGCGGCCATCTTGTCGGGCATCCGCACCCGCCGCATCAAGATCATTGCCTTTTCGATCAACGGGCTGGCTGCCGGGCTTGCCGCCGCGATCGCCACCTCGCGCATCTCGATGGGTCAGGCGACAGCCGGCATGGGCATGGAGCTGGAGGCGATTGCCGCCGTCATCATCGGCGGCACCAGCATCTATGGCGGCCAGGGCGCCATATGGCGTTCGATTGCGGGCGTAATGATGCTTGCGCTTGTCAGCAACGGCTTCAACATCCTCAACGCCGATCCCTTCTACAAGGATCTGGCAACCGGGCTGATCATCGTGGCTGCGGTCGCCATAAGCGCCAGCGGGAGGAGGCGCTAGCGGCTTGCACCGCCAACCAAACTTGCGTGGCCAGCGATATATCTCTTTGACGCGGTCGGGCCGGCAGCGTGAATGTAACATCTGCATGCTGCCGGCCCTTATGACATAGCCTTACGGACCGTCTCGACGGTCGACCGGCCAGTCACGAAGGCGTCAGTGGATTCGGGCGTGACGTCGGTGTGATTCTCGATGATCGTGTAGTTCTTGCGCGGCCCCACCTCCAACCTCACGTTTGGCGAATAGCCGACCGTCTTCGGCGATGCCAAGATGATCACAGCGCTACTCGACTCACCCACCACTGTGGCATCGTCGAGACTGGCAACGACCGCTGGCGCCTCAAGAGGATCGTTCGCGATCCCCTGCTCGTGTAGCGGCCACCATGTCCGTCCTCCCCCGTTCAAAAAACCCGTTCTAACGTGCAAATGGTACGCGTCGCGATCAGCCTCCGTCGAATTTTTCTCTGCAGCGACACCAGAGTCAAAAACAACAGGACCGCCCTATGACAGACTAAGTAGTTGTTATATATCGCATTTCAGCGAGTTATGTGAGCGACCGGAGCAGGGGTAGCGAACGTCACCTTCAATAGCGGCCCGGCACCGGAATCTCCACGCCTGCACCTTCAATACGACGCCCAAGCGCTCCCCTTCCTGCAGACATTCCGCAAAGCCGCCGAAGGCCTCAATTTGTTCTGCATGGAACCGGCAACGCACGACCGGAAGCCCCGCCGCGAACTCCGCGAATCGGGCGCCCTCGCACATTCAGCAGATGAACACCGCTTCTCCCTGAAATTCAGCTGTGAGGCGGGCAGCCGCGCCGGGTTGTGAACTTGGGATTACGCATCTGAATTTCGATACTGGCGTTCTTGCGTTCCGATATCGTTCGCATTTTCTGACGAGTTGGCGTCAATCTGCTGTCAGCACTTCCTTCGACACCTCTGCGGCAATCGCTCCCCTGGAGTGACCGAAAGCCCATTCTGGCGCACTTACTTCCTATCAAACAGTTGCATAAATTGCAGCAAAACTCCCGATCTTTGCAATTTTATTCGTCGCTGCTTCCATCTCATACTAGCCGGACTCAGTAGGGAGGAAACCATGCGCCAATTTCGTGTGCGCGATATTTGCACGGCGAGCGCCATTGTGCTGGCCACTGTGATCGGCCCGGCCCATGCCGGCAAGAACGACGACACTCTCCGGGTCGCCATGACCGAGGAAATCCTGAATCTCGATTACAATTACACGACCAAGCGCGAATACATCATTCTCGCGCAACTGACCGATGCGACCCTGTTCAACATCAATCCGGACACGGCCGAGATCGAGCCCTCCGTCGCTACGGGTTACGAGTTCGTCGATGACACCACGCTCGACGTGATGCTGCGCGACGACGTCGTCTTCCACGACGGCTCGACATTGACGGCAGAGGATGTCGCCTACAGCTACAACTGGATCAACAATCCCGATAGCGAGTCGAACGCCTCGGGCGTCGTCGAACGCTGGCTGGATCGCGCCGAGGTCACCGGCCCGAACACGGTGCGCTTCCACCTGACGTCGGTCTACCCGCTGGTGCTGCGCGATATGGGCGCGCGCATCATGCTGCGCAAGGCCGGCACCTATGAAGCGGGCGGCACCGTCGACCGCGATGCCATGGCCAATGAGTTGATCGGCACAGGCCCCTACAAGGTGGCCTCTTTCGAGCCGGGCACGGAACTCGTTCTTGAACGTTTCGACGGGTATTTCGGCGAGAAACCGGCGATCTCGAAGATCGTCGTCCGCAACATTCCGGATATCGGCACCCAGCAGGCCGAACTGATGTCCGGCGGTGTCGACTGGATGTTCAAGGTGCCCCTCGATCTTGCCGAGAGCCTCGGCGCCACGCCAATGGCGGAGCATTTGAGTGGGCCTGACCTGCGCGTGGGATTCCTTGTGCTGGATGCTGCCGGCTACACCGACAAGGACGGGCCACTAACCAACGTCCTCGTGCGCCGCGCGATCAATCACGCGCTCAACACACCGGAGATGGCGAAGTTCCTCATCGGCGGCTCCGCCGAGGCGATCCACACCGCCTGCCACCCGGCCCAGTTCGGCTGCGACCAGTCTATCCCCGCCTATGACTACGATCCGGAAAAGGCGCGCGCGCTGCTTGCCGAGGCCGGATATGAGGAGGGCTTTCCGCTCGAACTCTGGGCCTATCGCGACAAGGCCGCGGCCGAGGCTGTCGCAGCTGACCTCGAAACCGTCGGGATCGATGTCAACCTGCGTTACGTGAAGTTGGAGAGCCTGAACCAAGTGCGTGCCCAGCGCGATATTCCGGCTTATTTCGGCACCTGGGGCTCCGGCGGCACAGCGGACACGGCTGCGATCGCCCGCATCCACTTCGCCGATACCGACCGCAACCTGTCAGGAGACGAGGGACTCGAGGAGATGGTCCTCGCAGCCGAGCAGACCAATGATCCGGAAGAGCGCAAGATGCTCTACAGCAAGGCGCTTGGGCGCATCGCCGACCAGGCGTATTGGGCGCCGCTCTTTTCCTATTCGGCGAACTACCTCGTCTCGCCCGACCTGACCTTTCCGCTCGATCCGGACGGGCTGCCACGGCTTCAGAATTCAAGCTGGAAATGATCCGGCAAGGCGGCAGGAGACATTCCGCCGCTACTCCGGCAGGATTGGACCATGCTGAGATATATCGCAATGCGGGGGCTGCTCGCCGTTCTCGTTGCCTTCACCGTATCGCTCGCCACGTTCTTCCTGTTGAACGTCGCGACCGATCCGGCACAGGCCATCGCGGGCGAGGACGCGCCGCCCGAGGTCGTCGAATCCATCCGCACCCGCTATGGTCTCGACCGGCCTCTGCCCGTCCGCTACGCTGACTGGCTGGGCGGCGTCGTCACCGGTGATTTCGGTGAAAGCTACTACTGGCATAAACCCGTGGCTGCGCTGGTCGCCGATCGCGCCGACAAGACAATCACGCTCGCCCTTTCGGCGCTCGCGGTCACGATCCTGATCGCCATTCCGTTGGGTGCGCTCGCCGCGCTCAACCCGAACAGCTGGATCGACCGCTTCGCGCTCGGTGTCGCCGTGTCGGCACAGGCGGTACCGAACTTCTGGCTCGGGCTGATCGTGATCATCCTGTTTGCCGTCACCATCCCGATATTCCCTGTCTCGGGCGACGACAGTTGGCGGCATTACGTCCTGCCGGCCTTCGTGCTGGGCGCATCCTCCGTCCCCGCCGTGATGCGGCTGACCCGCACCGGCCTGATAGAGGTGATGAGCGCCGACTATATCCGCACGGCCCGCGCAAAAGGCTTCCGCGGCTGGCAGCTCCTGCGCCGCCACGCGCTACGCAACGCGCTGTTGCCGGTCATCTCCGTTCTCGCCGTCCAGTTGGGTCAGAAATTCGGCGGCTCCGTCATCACCGAGAGCATCTTCGCCATCAACGGGCTCGGCCGACTGGCGCTGGAATCGATCCTCGGCGCCGACATCCCGACCGTGCAGATGCTGATCTTCGTCTTCGCGATCGTGTTCGTCGCCATGAACCTTCTTGCCGACATTCTGAATGCGGCGCTCGACCCGAGGATACGCATCGGATGAGCGACACCGAGATCACCTTCGCCATCGTCGAGGCGGATAGCGAACCCGAGGCGCTCACGCCCGGCCAGGTCTTTCGCCGGCGCATGGCCAGCCATACCGGCTTCCTGATCGGCGCCGGACTGATCGCGGTGATTGCACTCGTGGCGATTTTTGCCCCGCTGCTCGCGCCTCATGATCCTTTCCAGCAATCGCTCTCGACACGCATGCTGCCGCCCGTCTGGTCTGAAGGCGGCACCTGGGACCACCTGCTCGGTACCGATCAGAATGGACGCGACTATCTGAGCCGCCTGATCTACGGCACCCGCGTGTCGATCACGATCGGCCTCGGTGCCGCGACCATCGGCCTCCTGATCGGCGTCACCCTCGGCGTGCTCGCGGGCTATTTCGGCGGTTGGATCGACCATATGGTCAGCTTCCTGCTGACGGCCCAGCTCGCCCTGCCCGGTCTGTTGCTGGCGATGGCGCTGGTCTTCATCATCGGCCCATCGATCTGGGTGGTGATCGGCATTATCGGCGTTCTGCACTGGACCTATTATCTGGTCGTCACGCGATCCGCGACGCAGCGCATACGCAGCCTCGATTTCGTCGCGGCGGCGACCGCCTCCGGCGCCGGTCCCCGCCAGATCATCTGGCACGAGGTCCTGCCGAACCTGGCCTCGCAGATCATCGTGATCTTCACCTTCGAGCTCGGCATCGCCATCCTCGCGGAAGCGAGCCTGTCCTTCCTCGGTGTAGGCATCCAGCCGCCGACCCCGTCCTGGGGGCTGATGATCGCCGAGGGCAAGCAGGCGATGTTCTACCGTCCCTGGCTCGTCGTCCTGCCCGGCATCTGCCTTTTCCTGCTGGTGATCGGAGCCAATCTGATGGGCGACGGGCTACGCGATGTCACCACGCCAGAGGGTCGCAACGGATGATGAGCCTCCTTGAGATCCGCGGCCTCTCGGTCGCGCTGCCTCTGCCGTCGGGAGCCCTTCACGCAGTCCGCGACGTCGACCTCACGTTGGACCGCGGCCAGTCCATCGGCATTGTCGGAGAAAGCGGCTCCGGCAAGTCCATGACGGCCCTCGCCCTGATGCGGCTCCTGCCGCGCGGCGCCCGCTCCACGGCCAGCCGGCTCGAATTCGACGGCATCGACCTGGGGGCGCTTGAGGATTCCGCCTTCGCCCGGGAGATCGCCGGTCCGCGCATCGGCATGATCTTTCAGGAGCCGATGACCTCGCTCAATCCGGTCTACACGATCGGCCGGCAGATGACCGAAGCGGCCGTCTCCCGCGGGCTTCTCTCCACGTCGGTGGCGCGCAAGAAGGCGCTCCACCTGCTCGACCGCGTGGGCATTCCCGATCCGCAGATGCGCCTCGGTCAATTCCCGCACCAGATGTCGGGTGGCCAGCGCCAGCGCGTAATGATCGCCATGACGCTGATGCTCGATCCCGAGCTCCTGATCGCCGATGAGCCGACGACGGCGCTCGACGTGACGGTGCAGGCGCAGATCCTGGATCTGCTCGACGATCTCCGGCGCGAACGCGACATGGCGCTGATCCTGATCTCGCACGATCTCGCTGTCGTCGCGGAGCGCACCGATACCGTCGCTGTCATGTATGGCGGCGAAATGATCGAATGGGGTATCGCTGATGACGTGCTGCACGCGCCGGCACATCCTTACACGCAGGCGCTGCTGCACGCGATTCCGCAGGTCGGCGCCACGCCTTCACGCCTCGCTGCCATTCCGGGAACCGTACCCTCGCTGATGCGCGCGCCGAAGGGCTGCGTCTTCGCGCCGCGCTGCGAGCACCGTCGCGAGGACTGCGTCGCGTCCCGGCCGCCTTTGCGCGCAGGCATGCGCGACCACGCCTGGCGCTGCATGCTTAAGGCACCGCCGCAGACGAGCCGTGAAATGGAGCCGCTGCATGGACATGGCGCAGCGGAAGACGCTGACATCGTGCTCGCGGCAAGGGACATCACCCAGGTTTTCACCACCCGCAAGGCGCTGTTCGCGCCGAAGCGCGATATCACGGCGCTCAAGGGCGTGTCGCTGGAACTGCATCGCGGCGAGACGCTCGCCCTGATCGGCGAGAGCGGGTCGGGCAAGTCCACCCTTGCCCGCATTCTGCTCGGCCTCGCACAGCCGACTTCCGGTAAGGTCACGATGCTCGGTCGCCCAATCGTCGAACTTTCGCCGATAGAGAGGGCAAGCTTCGTCCAGCCGGTTTTCCAGGACCCCTATTCCTCGCTCAACCCGCGCCGCCGCCTGTCGGAGATCATCGCCCGTCCGCTCTGGCTGCGCGGCGATCGGAACGCCGCCACGCGCGACGCGGCTGTTGCGGAAGCAATGGACCTTGTCCGCCTGCCGAAGCGGCTCCTCCACGCCTTTCCCTCGCAGCTTTCCGGCGGCCAGCGTCAGCGTGTGGCGATCGCCCGCGCACTCGTCACCCGGCCCAGGGCGCTGGTCTGCGACGAGCCGACGTCG
Source organism: Chelativorans xinjiangensis (assembly GCF_009812055.1). Classification (GTDB taxonomy): domain Bacteria; phylum Pseudomonadota; class Alphaproteobacteria; order Rhizobiales; family Rhizobiaceae; genus Chelativorans; species Chelativorans xinjiangense. Next base: position 23,605 of record NZ_WQNH01000010.1, read on the forward strand.
GCACTCGACGTCTCCGTCCAGGCCCAGATCCTGAACCTGATCGACGACTTGCGCGCCGGGATGGGCCTGACGTGCCTGATCATCACCCATGACATGGCCGTCGTGCATCAGGTAGCCGACCGGGTCGCCGTCATGTTGGAAGGCCGCATCGTCGAGGAAGGGCCGGCGCGTCGCGTGCTCACTGCCCCCGAAAGCGACTACACCCGGCGGCTTGTAGCCGCCGCGCCGCGCTTCGAGGCAAATTTCCTTCAGCCAGAGGTCGCGCAATGAATGTACCCGCCCAGGGACTGACGCCCCTGACGCTTTTCTCACGCGAGACGCTTTGGCAGTCCTGGCTCGACATAGAGGCAGCCCTTGCGGAAACGCAGGCCGAGCTTGGCATCATTCCCGAATGGGCGGCGAAAGACATTCGCGCCGCCGCCGTCCTCGAGCAGATCGGCGTCGAGGCCCTGGAAACCGACATCCGCCGCACCATGGCGCCCGTCCTGTCGCTGACGCGTCTCCTCGGCAAGGCAGCCGGCGAGGCCGGCAACTACGTTCACTGGGGCGCGACAACGCAAAACGTGATGCAGACGGGGCGCATCCTGCTGATCCGCGAGGCCGACCGCGCCATAAGGAGGGTGCTGTCGGGCGCGCTCGACCGGCTCGCGGAACTCGCCTCAAAGAACGCGGACACGCTGACAGTCGGCCGGACCAACCGGCAGCACGCGCTTCCCATCACCTTCGGCTTCAAGGTGGCGGGCTGGATCGAGGAAATGGCGCGTGCTGCCGAACGCCTTGACGGCGGCGGCAAACGGCTCTTCGCACTCCCTTTCGGAGGCGCCGTCGGCGCGATGCACGCCTTCGGTAACGAGGGCCGTGAAATCAATCGCAGGCTGGCCGCTCGCCTGAACTTGCGTGAATTGCTTGTGCCGGGCCGCGCCATTAATGACCTCTTCGCCGACTATGTGGTGCAGCTTTCCCTTCTGGCGATGACGCTCGAGCGGATCGCTTCCGAGCTTTATCTCCTGATGACGCAGGAGATCGGCGAAGTCTTCGAGACGCTCGACGCTGGGACGGTGGGCTCCTCGACCATGCCGCATAAGGTCAATCCGAAGTTCGTGGTGAAGGTCCTTGCCGAGTCCGCCGAGTTGCGCGGGCTTGCCGGCACGGCACTGGAAACCGGGCGGTCGAGCCACGAGGGCGATGCGGCGGCCAATCAGTTGCTGAGCTCCGTTCTCGACCGTGCGGTACCGCTCGCCTGGACGCTGGCGGAGAATTTCGACCGGCTTCTGTCCCGCGTCGCGGTCAATGCTGAACGTATGGCAAAAAACGCGCGGATGAGCGGAGGCGCCATCGCCACCGAAAAGCTCATGATGCTGCTCGCACCGAAGACCGGCCGCGCGGCCGCGCACGACCTGATCCATCATGCGCTCGATGGCCACCGGCAGGACCCAGACGACGTCGCCGGGACGCTAGCTTCGGACGAGACGCTCCGCGCGCACATGGAGCCCGGCGGAATTTGCGCGGCGCTCGACCCGGCCGGCTATTGCGGGGACAGCGTGCGCATCGCACGTGAGGCGGTGGAGATGGCAAGGCGGCTCTCGCGCGAGTTCGCCTCGGCCTAAATCAAGTAGAGCGTTTCGGCGATCTCTGGATGCGCGTCGCGTTGGTCGTCCAGATGGGCAGTCAAAGCATCGAGGAAAACCTCCGACAGTTCTGCCCGCGGCCCTTTTGCATGAATGCTTGCATAGGTGGTCCAATGGTCGCTCTCGAGCGGCCGCATTACCAGCCCATCCATTGCCGCGAGAGGAAGGCAAACCGGATCGATCAGCGTCAGCCCCAGGCCTTGCCGGACCATCTCCACGGTCACGAGGGTCGAACCGGTCTCGAAGGCGATGCGTGGCTTGAGCCCCGCCCCGCCCATGATTTCGTCGAGTCGTGTGCGCCAGCGCTGGCCGAGCGCCAGCGTCACCAGTTCTTCCTCTGCAAGCTCCCAAAGGGCGATTTGCGGCTTGGCCGCCAGCCGATGCGCCTGCGGCATCAGCACGCAGAGCCGTGAGCGCAGAAGCGGCATGATGTCGAGCGGGATGATCTCGTTTTCGACCGGAAGCGAGATGAAGCCGAGATTGTAGCCGCGCGCCGCCACCTTGCTCTCGATGTCGAACCGGCTCTCGACATGCAGGGTGCACTGGAAGTCGAGGCCCGATTGGCGCAGCCGCGCGATTGCCGGCACGACGAGCGCACTGGCGAGTGGCGCGGCCGTCACGACGGAGAGCCAGTCGCGCGCTCTGCGTTGAATGTCCTGTGCAATGAGCGGGATCTCGTCCAGCCCGTTCAGCGTGTTGAATATCTGCCGATAGAAGAGTGCGCCATCCTCGGTGAGCTTGAGGTTACGGCGTGAACGCGAGAACAGGGTGAGCGAAAGCTGTATTTCAAGCTGAGCAAGAAGCCTGCTCGCCGCAGAGGGCGAGAGATTCAGCCGGTTCGCCGCCTCGGAAAGCGATCCGGTCACGACGATATGCCGGAACAAGATGAGGCTGCGAAGGTTCATGGAGCTCGTGAATTGCGGAACAAACAACAGTCTGGGCTAAATTTGCACCCTCGTCAATTAACACGCCCTGCGAACTCGAGGGGCTGAAGGCTCGGTGAACTACAGTGCGACCTCTTCTAAAATCGTCCGATCGAGATGAGCAATCAAGTCTCGCCAAGCACGGCAACCAGCCAATCGGCGACGAGCGCGGTCTTCTCTTCGCGTTCGACCTCCACGGTACTATGAAGAAGGAGCCTCCATTGTCCTGCCTTTCGCTCGTCGCACTCCTTAAGCGTGAAGCGGCCGCGGATGCGGTTGCCGGTGCGGATCGGCGACACGAAGCGAACGGATTCAAAGCCGTAGTTCATGGACATAGCTACACCCCGTATTTCGCCAACCGCTTCCTTGAACATCACGGACAGCAGGGACAGCAGCAAGAAACCATGCGCGATCGTGCCGCCGAACGGTGTTACGGCCGACCGATCGGGGTCCACATGGATGAACTGAAAATCCTCCGTCACCGCCGCAAAGTCGGAAACCCTGCCCTGTTCGATCAGATGCCAGTCCGACACGCCCAGCTCGCGGCCCTTCATCGACTGCAGGTCGCCAAGATCGAACCGTCCGTTCCGCATCAGAAAACCTCGAACAGTCCCGCCGCACCCATGCCGCCGCCCACGCACATGGTAACGACGACATGCTTCACTCCGCGCCGCCGGCCCTCGATCAGCGCATGCCCCACCATCCGCGCACCCGACATGCCATAGGGATGTCCTATCGAGATGGCGCCACCGTCCACGTTCAAGAGTTCGTCGGGTATGCCGAGCCTGTCGCGGCAGTAGAGAACCTGAACGGCGAAGGCTTCGTTGAGCTCCCAGAGGCCGATTTCGTCCACTTCCAGCCCAAAACGCTCGAGCAGTTTCGGAACCGCGAAAACCGGCCCGATGCCCATCTCGTCGGGTTTCGTGCCAGCGACGGCCATGCCGACATAGCGGCCAAGCGGCGTGAGGCCCCGGCGCTCCGCCAGGCCGGCCTCCATGACCACGCAGGCCGAAGCGCCGTCCGACAATTGGCTGGCATTGCCCGCCGTGACGACCCCGCCTTCGCGCACCGGCTTCAGTGCGGCAAGTCCGCCCAAAGTGGTTTCCGGGCGGTTGCCCTCATCGCGCGAGAGCGTCACCTCGCGTTCGGAGACTTCGCCGGTCGCCTTGTCGACCATTATCATGGTGGCGGTAACCGGCACGACCTCTTCCTGGTACCGCCCCGCCTTCTGCGCGTCCGCCGTCCGCCGCTGTGACTGTAGAGCGTAGGCGTCCTGCAGATCCCGGCCGATGCCGTAGCGCGCGGCCACGACTTCCGCGGTATCGATCATGGGCATGAACATGTCGTCCTGCATGGCGACGAGTTCCGGATCCATGTCGACGCGGAGTTCTTTCGTTTGCACCGTCGAGATGGACTCCACGCCGCCCACCAGCACGACATCCATCCGGTCGACCACCACCTGCTTGGCGGCGGTCGCGATGGCCATGAGACCCGAAGAGCATTGACGGTCGAGCGTCATTCCGGGGACCGTGTGCGGCAGCCCTGCCCTCATTGCCGCGGTCCTGCCGATCGTGTGCTGGAAGCCCTGCGGCAGCGCCGCACCCATGAGGCAGTCGTCGATCTCGCCGCCCTCGACGCCCGCACGCTCGACCGCGGCGCGAATGGCGTGCGCCGCCAGCGTCGGCGCCGGCGTCCTGTTGAAGGCGCCGCGATAGGCCTTGCCGATCGGCGTGCGCGCGGTGGAGACGATGACGGCGTCGCGCATCTACGCCCCCTTGCCCGGGACGAACCCGGCCAGGGCCAATTCGTGCCTGTACTGAACCGCACCCTCTTCCGGCAGCAGATGCCCGGCCGTATCGGTCAATCGGTCCATGTGGGCGAGCACCTTCTCCGCCGCATCCTCGCCGGCGCCGAAATGCCCCCCTTTCGTCAGGACGATCCGGGAAGCCTCGAAGCTTCCGGCGCCCGCGCAGAGCACGGTCTTCGTCGGCGCGTCGTCGGCGACGAGCGCGAGAACCGCCGGGCTCACCAGCGCCGGATCGAGCGCTTCGAGCTGGTCCTGCGGCATCAGCCCTTCGAGCATGCGGGTTCCGGCCGTGGGGGCGAGGCAGTTCACCCTGATGTCATACTTGGCGCCCTCCAGCGCCAGGGTGTTCATCAGCCCGACAAGCGCCATCTTGGCGGCGGCGTAATTCGCCTGCCCGAAATTCCCGAACAGCCCGCTCGACGACGTCGTGAAGACGATGCGCCCGAACGCGCGCTCGCGCATGCCGGTCCAGACGACCTTGGCGCAGTGGACCGAGCCCATGACATGGACGTCGAGCACCGCCCGGAAATCCTCGATCTCCATTTTCGCGAAGGTCTTGTCCCGCAGGATGCCCGCATTGGCGACCAGGATGTCGACGCGGCCCCAGGCCTCGGTCGCGTCCGCCACCATCGCCTCGACCTGACCGAAGTCCGTCACCGACGCGCGGTTGGCCATCGCCTCCCCGCCCGCTTCCCGGATTTCCTGTACGACCCGATCCGCCGCGGCGAGCGACCCCCCGGTGCCGTCGACATTGCCGCCGAGATCGTTAACGACGACCCTGGCGCCGCGCCTGGCGAGAGCCAGGGCATGTTGCCGCCCGAGGCCTCCTCCGGCGCCCGTCACGATTGCGACCTTGTTCGTCAAGTCGATAGTCAAGTTGAAAGCTCCTGTGCAGGCCTTAGAAACGGCAGTGATTTTTCGAGGATTGCGCGGCTACATAAGCGACGGCAGCCACAGGCTTATCTGCGGGAAGAGCACGATCAGCACGATCAGTATGACATAGGCGATCCAGAACGGCAGCACGCCCATGAATATGTCGTACATCGGCACGTCGCGGGCAATGGCCGCAATCGCGAAGACGTTGACGCCGATGGGCGGCGTGACCACGCCCAGTTCCACCATGATGACCACCAGCACGCCGAACCAGACCGGGTCGAAACCCGCGCTCATGGCGATGGGGAAGAAGATGGGCACGGTCAGGACCAGCGCCGGCAGGGCGTTCATGAACATGCCGATGACCACGTAAAAAACCAGGATCGCCGCGATGATCTGGTATTTTCCCAGATCGAGCCCGATGACCAGTTCGGCAAGCTGCTGGGTCAGGCCGCTCAGCGCGATGAACCGGCTGAAGGCGGCCGCGAACATGAAGATGACGATGATTGCGGCCGTGAGGCGAAGGGTGCTGGCGATCGAGTCCCACAATCTCGCAAGGGCGAGACGCCGCGTCAGAAACGAAATCGTGAGCGCGCCGAAAACCCCCAGGCCCGCCGCCTCGTTGGGCGTGACCGCGCCGGAATATATACCACCCAAGACGAGCAGCATGAGTAGGAGTATGGGCCAGGTGCCGGTGCTCGACTTTAGCCGTTCGCCCCAGCTGCTTTTCTCGCCGCGTGGCGCAAGCTCGGGATTGAGTGCGGCGCGCACCGTGATCAGCGCGATCAGGATCACCGTGAAAAGGATGCCGGGCAGAATTCCCGCCATGAACAGCTTGCCGATGGAGACCTCGGTGACCATGCCGTAGACGATGAAGGCCAGGCTCGGCGGGATCATCACGCCGATGGTGGCCGCACAGGCGACGGAGGCCGTGGCGAGCTTCATGTCATAGCGGTAGGCCCGCATCTCCGGCAGCGCGATCGAGCCCATGCTGTAGACGCCGGAAAGCGTGTCCCCGACGATGGAGGAAAGCCCGGCGCAGGCGACCGTGCTGGCCGAGGCAAGCCCGCCCGGCAGATGCCCGATCCAACGATAGGCCGACCGGTAGAGCTCGGCGGCGAAGCCGGAGGCGACGACGATCAGTCCCATCCAGGTGAAGAGCGGCACGACGCTCCAGGTCTGGTCGCTCACCACGTCGATGGTGGTGGTCCCGAGGCTCGTCAGGCTGGCCGCGGGGGAGATCAGCATGCTGATGCCGACGAGGGCGGTGACCGCCATCGCCGCCGCCACGTGAACGCCCAGGAAGATGAGCAGGAAGCAAAGGCCGATGCTCATGAGGCCGCGGGCGCTTCGCGACAGCGGGAACGGCAGCGCGTCGGGGTGGAAACTCAGATAGACGATCCCCGCAACCACGATCCCCCAGATCAGGAGGATGACCAGCGAGCGCATGTCGGCGGCCCTGGCGACGGCGCCGAGTTCGGTCGCCAGGTTCGCCAGTAGCGCGAGCGCGAACAGGAAGACGAAGGCCGCGGCGGCGGCGACGAAGGGCCACTCCGGCAAGCCGAGCACACCGGTGACGATGCCGTTGCTCCTGAGATACGAAGTCTGCGCCAGGATCTGAAGCGCGGTGATCAGAATGGTGAGGAATGCCAGGAGCAGCCCGCCTGAAACGGTCGGCCCCCGCGCATATTCGGGCAGAGCCCGAAGGACGAGGTCGACCTGTACGTGGTTCCTCTCGATCTCGACCACGCTCAGCGTCGAGAGCACGACGAGGACGGTCAAGAGCCCCGTCAGCTCCATCCCGCCCGGCACGACGATCGCGAACAGGTTCCGCAGCGCCACGTCGGCCACCATCAGCCCCATCAGCCCGACCAGTGCGATGCCGCCGAGATAGAGCGCCACGCGACCGGGCCACGAGATCGCGTTCTTTAGACCGGCTCCGAGCGAATCCAGGAGATCGGAAATCCGCTCGTTGACCGCTGCGGACGGCGTAGCCTGCGTCACCATTTCCCTCTTGCGTCCGTTCCGCGGCGCGCCGTGCCGGCGCAAATTCCAATCTCGATCAGTTCCGGTCGTACAGCGTCATCAGGCGCACGGCCTCGTCGAGGATTTCCTGTCCGGGCAACCCCATCGCGTCCGCCTTCGTGACCCATTCGTCCCACTGAGGCCGCATCTTGGTCGCGAGTTCGGCCTGGTCCTCCGCGCTCAGGGTGAAGATGTTCTCCGGCGGGATATCGGCCGTCGCCGCCGCTGCGCTGTCGGTCGTGTTGTAGAAGAAATAGAGCGGCGTGATGTCGGCCAGATGCTTCTGTTCTTCCGGCGTCAGCCTGTCGTAGGTGTCCTTGTTCATCACCGAGGAATAGGTGCCGGGATTGAGGTTCAAGAGTGTGTGGTAGGTCGTGACCTCGTTGAGCTTGAAGTTGTTGACCCAGCCCCATGCCGAGAGAACACCGTCGATAGCGCCGCGCTGCAAGGCGAGATAGGCGTCCGAACCCACCATGACGGACGCGCTGGCGCGGAGTTCCTCGAGCACCTTGACGCCCGCCGAATCCTGCGCGCCGAAGACCTTGCCCTTGAGATCGCCGAGCGTCCTGACCGGCTTTTGGGTGTGCAGGTGGGAGCCCATGGCGACGAAAGTCGCAAGCTCGACCACGTTGTCTTGTTCGCTGAAGAGATTGCCCATCTCCGGGTATTCGTCCCGCAGGCGCCAGTAGACCACGCTGGCGATGGTCTGGTTCTTCGACAGGCCCGGCAGACTGAAAAGCTCCATCTGCGGAAACTTGCCCGGCAGGATGGGATGCCAGACGAAGCCGAGGTCCAGAAGCCCGGCCCCGGTCGCCTGCAGCCAGTCCTTGAAGGGCGTGACCGAGTTGGGTGGAAAGAACTGCACCTCCGCGCGTCCCCCCGTCACAGCCTCGATCTGCGCCGCGAACCGGCGGTCCATGTCGTTCCACGACGTCCCGTCCGGCGAGGCGAACTGCATCTTGAGCTCGATGCCATCCGCAGCGGCGGATTGGAGCGCCGGCGCGCCCACTGCGGCTCCGAGCGCGATGGCCCCCGCCAGTAGAATTTTCCGCATCTGCGTTTTCCTCCCGCTGATATATCAGCCGGTGCTTTTCGCAACCGACAGAGGTTATGCGCCATCGATGCGCTCCTCCAATCCAATTCGTAGACCTGATACGGCAAAAAGAAAAAATCGAAACTTTCTTCAATGTGATAGAAATTTCTGATGCTTTGTTCGAGGGCGCTGCCCGCATTTTGCAAACCTGTGTTGATCGCTGCGTCTCGCCGAGCCGGGCCGTTTGCATCGGATCAACCGGCTTTCACGCTCCGGGCGCAGCATTGAGCTGCGCCGCCGCCTGTCCCAATGCCTGCCTCAGGCTTTGCAGCGCGGCCATGTTCTCGTGCTCGGCCAGCGTCACGAATCCCACCAGGATCGGGGGGAGGCTCAGCGACGGCAGGTCGAGCGCGCACAGCTCCCCGCCGGCGACATGCGTATCGAGCATGAGCCGCGGCATGCAGGTGAGCACGTTCATCTCCCGTGCCAGGATCATGAGCGCTCCCGGATCGGCGGCGATCTCCATGATCGGCGTGGGAACGGCCATGCCGTGGTTCCTCAGCCCGGCCTCCAGCGCGATGCGATTGTTGGAATCGGGGGGCGGGAGCACCCACGGCCAGTCGGCGAGTTCGCCGAGCGACAGATCCTTGCGGCCCACCAGCGGATGCCTGATCGAGCAGGCCAGAACGAGCTCCGTGCGGATCAGCGGATCGTGGCGCAGAACCGAGATCATCTTCTGCGGCATCTGATCCCAATCGACACGCCCGACATAACAATCCAGATCGCCATCCCAAAGCGCCTGCAGCATGTCGCCGACAATGCCGGTGCGAAGCTTGAATCGCATGCGCGCGTTCTCGGCGCCGAGGATGCGCAGCGCAGCCGGCAGGAACTGGAACATCAAAGCCGGATTGGTGCCGACGCGCAGTATCGGCGACTGGTCCGCATGCAGTTCCGCGATCAGATGCTCGAACGAGGCCAACCCGGAGCGCGCGCGCTGCAATGCCAACTTTCCGGCCGCACTGAGCGCCACGCCGCGCGCGGACCGTTCGACCAGCGTGCCCCCCAGGGCGTATTCCAGGTCCTTCACCATCTGTGAGACGGCCGGCTGGGTGCGGTTGAGACAGGCACCCACCGCCCTCAGCGACCGGTGCTCGTCGATGAGTTCCAGCAGGCGGAGATGGCGCAGGCGCAGCCCGTCCAGCCGTTGCGGCGAATAGGTCATAAACCAAGCTTATCACGTTCAAGAAAGTTTCGACTATTTCTTTTGACGGGTTCGGCGCTAGGGATGTGCCGGAGGGAGTGCATCGAGGGAGGAAATCATGAGACGCGCCAACGTCACATCCGGCATCGTATTGGCCATCTTCGGCCTCGTCATGCTTTTCGCCGTCATTCCCGTGCATATCGCGCCGGGGCCGGAAGGCGTGATGTCGCCGCGTCTCGTGCCGGCGATGATGATGATCGTCGTGACGGGCCTGGCCGTGCTCCTGGTGATCACCAACTTGCGTGCGGAGAGGCGATCCGGGCCGGAAGCCGGCTCCCCCGTCTCGCGCTCGGCACTCATCGCCTTGCTCAAAATAGGCGCCGTCTTCGCGTTGGCGATTGTCCTCTACCTCTGGCTGTCGCCTTTGGCCGCGGGGGCGGCACTGATCATCGGTGCGCTCGTCGCGCTCGGCGAACGCCGGCCGTTCGTCATCGTCCTGATGCCTGTCGCCCTCCTCACCGCTCTCTGGCTCCTTTTCTACAAGCTGCTCGGGACCGCGATCGTATGAGCGCCCTCGAATACCTGTTCGTCGGCTTTCAGGACGTCGTCGACCCGGGCATCCTGCCGTGGCTCACGGTCGGCGTGACGCTCGGCTATGTGGTCGGCGCTCTTCCCGGATTGGGCAAGGGAACTGGCGTCGCGGTCTCGATCCCCCTCACCTTCTACCTGGAACCCGTGGCAGCGCTCGGCATGCTGATAGGCATCGCCAAGGGCAGCGGCGCAGGAAGCGCGGTTTCGGCCATCCTCCTCAACACGCCCGGCGAGCCGTCATCGGCGCCGACAGCGCTCGACGGCTATCCGCTGGCGCGGCAAGGCAAGGCGCAGAAGGCGCTGAAGATGGGGCTCTACGCATCCGTCATCGGCGACTTCCTCTCCACTCTTATACTGATCGGCCTTGCCGCGCCGCTGGCAAGCTACGCGCTGATGATCGGCCCGGTCGAGCTATGCGCGATCCTCCTCTTCTCGCTGACCTTCGTCGGCGGGCTTTCCGGGCGGTCGCTGACCAAAGGCTTGATCGCGGCCGCGTTGGGCGTGTTTTTCGCCACCGTCGGCTTGGAGGTGGAGACCTTCGTTCCGCGTTTCACCTTCGGGCTTCTGGAACTGGAGGACGGCATCTCGCTCGTGCCGATGGCCATCGGCATGCTGGCGCTGGCCGAGATGATCGTGCAGGCCGGCGACTTGAGAACGCTGGACGCCGAGACGGCGAACATAAAGGACGGCACGGCGCGGGAGGATCGCGTGGTGCTGGCTTCGGAATGGCGGCGGTGCATTCCGGCGATCCTGCGGGGCACGGCGATCGGCTCCGCCGTGGGCATTCTGCCGGGGCTCGGCGCAAGCGTCGGCTCCTTCCTGTCCTATGGAGCGACACAGCGCCTGTCCCGGACACCGGAAAAGTTCGGCACCGGCATGATCGAAGGCGTCGCCGCGGCGGAAAGCGCCGACAACGCCGTCGTCCCGTCCAGCCTCGTCCCGCTGTTCGCCCTGGGCATTCCGGGCAGCGTCATCGCCGCCATTCTCATCGCGGCCTTCATTCTGCACGGGCTGACGCCGGGGCCGCTGATGTTCAAGGAACAGCCGCGCCTGGTGGCGGACGTCTACGCCGCGATGATCTGCGCCAGCCTGATCATGCTGATCGTCGGCTGTACCGGCCAGCGTGTCTTCGCGCAGGTGATCAAGGTTCCCTTGCGGCTCATCATCCCCGGCGTGCTGCTTCTGTGCAGCGTCGGAGCCTATATGGAGACGGGCAGCATCTTTTCGATCTACGTGATGCTCTTCTTCGGCGTGCTCGGCTTCTTCGCGCGCAAGCTCGATTTCTCCTTCGTCACCTTTCTCATCGGCTTCGTCATCGGGCCGAAGCTGGAACTGAGCTTCCGCCAGTCGATCCAGATTCTCGGCCACGACATGACCAACCTGGTGAAGCATCCGATCGCGGTCGCCTTCATCTTTTTGACGATCGCGGTCGTCTGGTGGATTGGACGGGGGAACCGGCCGGCCGCCGCCGCTCGACACCTGGAGCCGGACGTGGCGGCGGCACCCCACAATACCGGCACTACTCGCAACCAAAAGGGAGGATAAGCGATGATCTGTTTTACAAGGCGAAGCCTGTTGAGGGCGGTGCTCGGCGCGGCGGTCGGCGTGGCCGGATTTGCGTCTGCCGCTCCGGCGGACGAATTCCCCGCCGGCCCGATCAACATGCTGGTCGGCTACGGCGCGGGTGGCCAGACGGACCTCGTGGCGCGTGCGGCCGCCAAGGTGATATCCGACCAGCTCGGCGTTCCCGTCAACGTCGTCAACAAGCCCGGCGCCGGCGGCGCGGTTGCGGCACGCGACCTCATGCAGGCGAAGCCCGACGGCTACACCATGCTGTTCCACTCGAACACGGTGGTGAATTCGGCATCGTTCATCATGGAGCGGGTCGATTTCAAGCCGGATGATTTCGAATATGCCGGCATGATCACCGCCTATCAGGTCGGAATGGCGACCCAGAAGGATTCGCCATTCGACAACATCACGGAGTTCGTCGCTTGGGCGAAGGAGAACCCCGGCTTCAGCTATGGCGCGCTCAGCCCCGAGGCGCGGCTTTACATGGAGGAGATCGCGAAGAAGAACGATCTCGACGCCAACATCGTGCCCCTGCAGAGCGGCAGCGAGATGATCAACGCCCTGCTCGGCAAGCAGGTGGTGCTCGCCTTTTCCGGAGGCATCCACTACCGCTATCCCGACGAGTTGAAGACAATCTCTGCGCTCACGACCTTCCGCCATCCCTCCGCGCCCGACGTCCCGACCATCGAGGAGGAAGGCTATCCATTGGGGATGGATTCCCGCACGACCATCTTCCTGCCCAAGGGTACGCCGCAGCCGATCCTCGACCGGCTTGGCGAGGCGCTGAAGGCGGCCGAAAGCGACGCGAATTTCAAGAAGGTCACTGACGCCGCGGATATTCCCATCATGTATCTGGGCGTCGACGAGGCCTACCAGGAGATGGAGAAAACCTACGCCAAGAACAAGGAGATCATCGAAGGCGCCGGACTTGCCGCGAACTGATCGATCCGATCCTTCGCCGCGGGCGCGACTGCGTCCGCGGTAATCCTTCAAGCGAATACCGGGAAGCGGCGATGTTCCAGCCCCTCAAAGGCGTGCGCGTGATCGACCTGAGCCAGGTTCTGGCAGGTCCCTACGCCACCTACCAGATGGCCCTTATGGGCGCCGAGGTGATTAAGATAGAAAAGCCGGGTGAAGGCGATTGGACCCGCACCGGCGGCCCCCTGCCCGACCTCTCGGAGCGCCGCATGGGGTTGGGCTTCCTTACGCAGAACGCAGCCAAGAAATCCGTGACGATCAACCTGAAGACGCCGGACGGCCTCAAGCTTGCCAAGCAGCTCATATCGACCGCGGACGTGTTCGTCGAGAACTTCAAGCCGGGTGTGGCCGGGCGGCTCGGACTGGGCTTTGAGGCCGTCCGCGAACTCAGGAACGACATCGTCTACTGCTCGATTTCCGCCTATGGGCAGAACGGACCGCTGAGCCGGCGCCCCGCCTACGATCACGTGATCCAGGGCATGTGCGGCATCATGCTGACCACGGGAAAGCCAGGCGGCGGGCCGACCAAGGTGGGCGCACCCTATATCGATTTCGCCACAGGCATGAACGCGGCGATGGCAGTGATGGCGGGCCTGCTAGAGGTGAAGCGGATAGGAGAAGCTGTACAGGTCGACGTGGCGATGCTCGACACCGCGCTGATGCTGATGGCCTCGCTGGTGACGCAGCACCTTTCGGCGGACTGGACGCCCGTCCAGAACGGCAACGAGGCCTGGAGCGCCAGCCCCTCGTCTGGCGCGTTCGAAACGGCGGACGGCCTTCTGATGCTTGCGGCCAATAACGAACCCCAGTTCAGGAAGCTCTGCCGGGCCATCGGCCGAAAGGACATACTGGACGATCCGCGCTGGCTCACGCCGCAGGCGCGGCAAGAGAACGGCCAGAGCTTGCGCGAGACGCTCAACCGCACCTTCCTGACCGGGTACGCCGATCACTGGGAAAAGGTTCTGGAGCAGGTGGATGTGCCGGCGGCAAGGGTCCGCGGCTTGGACGAAGCCCTTGCAGAGCCTCATATCCGGGCCCGGGGGCTGACAAGTGAAGTCCGGATCGACGGATACAACGCGGCTATCCACGTGCCTGCGATGAGTTTCAGGGCGAATGGCGCGAGCGTCGCCCCGCAAGCGCCGCCCTCGCCGCTTGGTGCGGACACCGACTCGGTTCTGCTCGACCTGGGTATCGATCAGGAAGAGCTCAAGGCGCTACGAAGCGCGGGCGTGATCTGATGGGAAAGTCGGCCGCAACCGGGGACTACCGACCTCCTTCAGAGGAGGGCGGGGCCCTCACTCAAACGATCACGATCGGCGACGGCGATGGCGCGCCGATGGCGTTGACCTGCCGCAGACCCGAGGACGAGATGCCGAAGGCGTTCGTCATCTTTTGTCATGGACTAGGCGCGAGCGGGCGGGACTACGCTGAGCTTTCCAGGTTCTGGGCCTCACACGGCTATCTCGTCATACACCCGACCTTTCCGGACTGGGTCGGCGCCGTCGCGGCTGCGGAGCCGCAGTTGGGCTTCGATCCGAACACCGAGACGCTTGCCGAATGGGCATCCATTCCCGAGCTCAGGGCGCGCATGTACGAAATCCTGCACACGCCTTCCTATTGGCTGGAGCGGGTCCGGATCGTGCGTCTGGTGATGGCCGAGATGGACGCCGTTCTAGGATCTGCTTTGGGCACCCGCGCCCGGCCTATCCCCGGCGCAATCGCCGGGCATTCCTTCGGCGCCTACACCTCCCAGCTCTTCGCAGGGGCCGAAATCGACGTGCCCGGCCAGGGGACATGCCGGTTCAAGGATGATCGGTTCAGGGCCGCTATCCTGCTAAGCGCGCAGGGGCGCGACCAGCAGGGGTTGCGCAAGGGCTCATGGGACGGAATGACCGGCCCGGTCCTCAATGTGACGGGAACGCTCGACGAGGGTGCTAAGGGGCAGGACTTGCGCTGGAAGGTGGAACCCTACAAGCTGGCTCCGGCCGGCTCAAAATATCTCGCCGTGCTCGAAGGGGCGGACCATTATCTGGGCGGCCTCACATTGACCGATCCCGCGTCCGGCCTCCCGCATCAGCGCAACGCCGTATCCCAACTCACACTGGCTTTTCTAGACGCCTACGTGACGGACTATAACAGCGCAAAATTGTGGCTGGCATCAATTCCCGACCACATCGGCACCTGTCCGCTGCTATTCAAGCAGAAATAGAGCGCTGGTGGTCACGTGGACCCAATGTTGCGCGCAGATGACAAGCCGCTCGACGTCTCGCCTGCGGCGCCGAGTAACATCGTTCCCACGGTCGAAAAACGCGTGCGCTCCAACGAGGCGGAGAAGGAGGCAATTGGACGGCGGCGGCCGAACTCCTCGCGGACGACCGTGCAACTACTTCTCCGTTATAAGCACGTTCGACGATCTCGCCCGTTCGGGTAAGGTGCGCCAGTCGGCCTGTCGGCGGAGTCGATATTGGTTGCGGGGTGATTTGAACCTGCACGCTAAGGCATTGATTCGTGGTGATGCAAACCAGCGGCGAAGTTGGCCAGAGTTGGCTAACTATTTGGCCAAACTGGATTATCTTGGATTGAACTGGTTGCGGGGGTGCGCAACCAAATACGCTCACTTGCGCTGACGGCTTTTCCCGTACGCTCTCCTACACCATCGTACTCCGCGCGCATCACAGCCCCTGCAACCGTTTGATGAACTGGCCCTTGCGTGTGTGGCGCTCGCGGATGGCGGCGAGACGGCGGAGGAAATCGGCGATGGCACCCTGCTCGGCGGCAAGCTGTTTAAGGTCGGCAAGCAAGGCCGTGGCGCGGTCGTAGCCGGAAGCGTTGCGGCGCTCGATCTCGGTTTCGATCTCTGTCCAGACGCTGTCGCCCCGGCGTCTCACGGCATCGAGACGGGCGCGGCGCGCCTTTTCCGCCTCTTGCGCCCTGCGGCGTTCCTCAGCCCGCCGCCGCTCTGCTTCGGCGCGTTCGCGGGCATTGCGTATTTCCCGCGCCTTCGCGCGCAGTTCACCGACTGTGCGGCGTGGGCGGCCACCGTCCAAGCTTTGCGCGCGGGCGCGCCGGCGCAGTAGCGTGCCGATATGGACGTCACCCTCCATCAGTCGCATGAGAAGGTCGGTCTTTTCCCCCTCAGCAAGCCCGGCGACGACGGCGCGCAACTTCTCGGGAACCAGTTCCTGTTCATATCGAGAGGCGGCCGCCGCCTCCACCAAATCACGGTCGATGTCGAAGAACGCCGCCGCCGCTTCGAGCGCGCCGGTCAGTGGGCCGATGCCGGGCAAGGGCTCCGGCGTATCGTCCGTTAGCAGATCGTCTGCAACGGCCGAAAGCCAGAGAAGATAGAACAGCCGCAGATCGCCGGCGAGAATATCGGCGCGCAAAGACGAAAGCGCGGCAAGCCAGCCGGTGCCATCGTCCCATGCGTCATAATCCGGCTCGACCTTATCCCGGCAGATGTCAATGATGGTGTGCTCGCCATTGCTCCATAGCGTCACCCAATCGACCTCGTCCTGGAATGCACCTAGCCCTTGTCGGTCGATGAGGCGTTTCGGCACACGCATCATGAGCCGCCGCGTGCCCCAATTGGCGAAATAGAGATGCAGGTCGAAGCAGTTCTCCATCAGCCGCTTCGGGTCGCCTTTGAAATCGCCCCATTCATAATGATTGGTGAAGCTTGTCGCCGTAATCCGCGCCCGCGTGGACAGGCCGCGCAGTGCCTCCTGGTCGGCCTTGGTCAGCGGCCGGTCAACGGCTTGAAACTCGTAATATTGATATTCGCTCATACAATAGACCTTCGGGGAGAACACACCCTTCAATCAGTCGCATATCGCAATGCCTCCAACAACGGGCGCAGTTTGTGTTTGCGGCGATGCGTTTCGATGAGCTAGCATAGGATAGACGCCGACAGTATGCCGGCCGCGCAAATGCCTCTCGATCACCGAGTCGGTCACGGGCAGAAAGGCGCGATGCGGGCAATCGGCGCATTTGATTTTCGGCTTGCCGCAAACGCCTCGCACCCATTCATTGGAACAGGCGGGCGCATATCCCGCCTTTCCGGTTCTGGCGCTCTCCCACCTTCTCGGAAACACATCTTCGCGGCCCCGAAACAGCGAGCGGATGAGGGCGATTTTCGCGACCGGCGGCGAAGCACTGGCTACGGCGCCTCAGCTACCGGCGGCGCCAGACGGTCCGAATTGCCGGGAACGGTTCTCTTCACCGCTTCCCGCGCCACTCGCAGGCTGGCAAGCCTTGCCTCCAACTCCACCTTCTCGGCGTCGAGCTGAGCCAGCCGCTCACGAATGGCGGCGATTTCATCAGCCTCCATCGTGTCAAGCGGCGTGTTCTTGCGATCCTGCACCGGCGCGGCTCATTCTCGGAGATTGCCGTGAATCCCCTTTTACCGTCTTTGCTCTGCAGCCGACCACCCTCAATCGTCGCGCGCAATGGCGATTAACGTGATATCGCCGATCAACACAGATCTTCGGCCCAACCGCCGCCATTTGCAGTATGGATCAACACCTCATCGTTCGGCTCCAACGGCACGTCCGATGCGAATGCGTAGTCCTCGCGCTCGCCGTTGGACCTGATGACCGAGAGGCCATTGGTGCCGCCGTTCTCGCCGCCGGCCAGACCCCAGGCTGGCTGGCGGTTGCGGCTGTAACCGGTCGAGAGCACTGCGGGAGCGCGAACGCGGTAGCTAAGTGACAGGCCTTTGCCGCCGCAATGCCGGCCACGACCTTCATCGGTTTCGTTGAGCCGCTTGAATCCGACATCGATGCCATAACGCGCTTCGCAGATCTCGACCGGGCAATTGAAGGTCTCGCCGTGGCTTGCCGAATACATGGCATCGAGCCCGTCGCGCTCGCAGGTGGCGCCCCAGCCGCCCATTTGCGGCTCGACCATGGTGTAGCGGCGGCCGGTATCGGGATGGTCGCCAGCGATCACCGTGCCGCAGATCGAGGCGAAATGGCCGGCCGGCAGCCGACCGGGCATGGCGCGTGCCATGCATTGCCACAGCATGTCGTAGAGCCTTATGCGGGTCTCGAAATAGTAGCCGTGCGGCGCGTTGCCGGTGGCATGGAAGACGGTGCCGGGTACGGTGATCACCTCCAGAAGACGGAAGGAGCCGCCATTGGCAAAGAGGGTGGGATCGGTGAGCGCCTTGAAGATCATCTGCGCCGAGATCACCGCGCCGTCGCGGCTGGTGTTATAGGGCGCGCACCGTTGCTTGGGATTGCCGGTCAGGTCCACCGTGAAGCGGTCGGCCGAAACGGTAATCGAGGCGCGCCACAGAGCGCCGTCGTCCTGCTCCTCCTCTATCTGGTAGCTACCGGCCGGAAGGGTGGCGAGGCCGGCAAGGGCGCGCCGCTCCCCTTCCTCGAAGAGTGATTCCAGAGCGTTGTTGTAGGAGGAAAGGCCGTAGGTTTCTACGATCTGCTTCACGCGCGACTCCGCCTTGCGGCCTGCCGCCACCTGTGCCCAGAGATCGCCTTCGACGAAATCGGGCAGGCGCGAATTGGCGGCGATGATCTCGAAGACGGAGCGGATTGGCTTGCCCGCTTGGAAGAGCCGTACGGCCGGCAGGCGCAAGCCCTCCTGGAAGATTTCAGTAACGTCGACGGCCATGGAACCCGCCGTCTTGCCGCCGACATCGTTCCAGTGGGCGATGGACGCCGTCCAGGCGACGAGCTCGCCCGCCGCGAAGACGGGCAGCGCGATCACCACGTCGTTGAGATGCGTCACACCGCCGAAATAGGGATCGTTGGTGACGAAGACGTCGCCCGCGCAGATC
Organism: Chelativorans xinjiangensis; assembly: GCF_009812055.1. Taxonomy (GTDB): domain Bacteria; phylum Pseudomonadota; class Alphaproteobacteria; order Rhizobiales; family Rhizobiaceae; genus Chelativorans; species Chelativorans xinjiangense. The sequence continues at coordinate 42,033 of NZ_WQNH01000010.1, forward strand.
GTCTCGAGGCCGTTCAGTTCGATGATGCGCTTGACCGCCTTGTCGAGCACGCCGACGAAGGTGGGGATGCCGGCGCCGGAACTCACCAACTCACCATGCGCGTCGGTAATGCCCGTGCCGACATCGAGCACCTCGTAGATGATCGGGCTCATCGCCGTCTTCTTCAGGACCGCGAACATCTCGTCGGCGGCCGCCACCATGCTTGCCTGGATGACGGTAGCGGTGATGGGATCGTCGGCGCGCGTGTCCATGGCGCTAGGCCCCGCTCACATGCAGATCGCGCGGCAGCGAGGAGAAGATTTCCGGCCCGTCGGCGCGCAGGATGACGATTTCTTCCAACCGGATGCCGAAGCGGCGGGGGATGTAGATGCCGGGCTCTATGGAGAACACCATGCCCTCTTCCAGCACCGTCTCGGAGGTGGCGGTGATATAGGGCGGCTCGTGGCCGTCTATGCCCAGGCCATGGCCGGTGCGATGGACGAAATATTCGCCGTAGCCGGCGTCCGAAATCACCCTGCGGGCAGGAGCGTCGACCTCCTTCGCCTTCACGCCGGGGCGCGCGGCGGCAAGTGCCGCTTCCACGGCGCGCTCGACGATGGTGTGCACCTGGCCGTAGCCCTCGGGCGGGCGCCCGACGGCGGCCATGCGAGTGATGTCGCTCGGCAGGCCGCCCTTGCGGGCGCCGATGTCGATGACGACCGCGTCGCCCTCGGCCAGCTTGCGTTCCCCGGTCTGGTGGTGCGGAAAGGCGCCGTTGGGGCCGCTGCCGACGATGGTGAAAAGAGGAATGGCGCCTTCGGAGGCGAAATGGTCGCGGATGACCGTCGCCAGCTCCTTCTCGCTCATGCCGGGCTTGATGGCGGCGAAGGCTTTCTGCAGGGCCCTGTCAGCAACGGCGGCACTTGTCTTGAGCCGGGCGAATTCGCTCTCGCCCTTGCGCATGCGCAGCGCACCCACCGTCTCGCCGGTAAAGGTATGCTTCGCATCCGGCAGCGCGCCGAGCAGCCGCAGGGCGAAATCGGCGCGCATCGTCTCGTCAAGCACGACGGATTTCGCCTTGTCGGCGCCGATTGCTCCAAGCGCCGCAGCAAGAGCGGCATCCGGGCGCTCGTCGTCGCTCCAGGTATGGAAGGCGATATCCGTGTTCTCGCGCGAGCCTTCCGCATTGAGTGCGGGCATGAGGAAACATTCGCCGGCTTCCGAAACGAGCAGGAGGCACGGCCGCTCGTCGGCATGCGGGTGAAAGCCGACCAGCCATTGCATGTGCGAGCCGGGGCCCAGCGCCACCAGATCAGTCTCGGTCTGCCGCATCTTCTCGCGCAGCGCCGCCAGTCGGGTTGCAGTTTCAGTCATGGGTGTTTCCTCGTGTTTTTTGCTCGATGGGGTCACGCCGCCTGCCGCGCGGGGCCCGGCGCCTCGGCCGGAACGACGATGCGGTTTCCGAAGATCTCGCCCTCGTCGAAGCCGCCGATGTGGGCGATCTCGTCCTCCGGCGGCGCCTCGCAGGACCATTTGCGGCTCGGCTTCCAGCCGCACTGGCGCTTCAGCACCGCGGCATATTCGGCGCGCTTGAGGGTGGCGATGGAAGGATCGATCACGGGAACGCCAAGGCGCGCCTCCACATCGCGGTAGAAGCCGACCTCCATGGTGCAGCCTAGAATGAGGGCTTCGGCGAAATCCTCCTCCACCGCCTTGCGGCCGGCCTCCAGAAGCCGGCGTTCGGTCTCTGCATGGTCGGCCTGGAATTCCGTCACGCCGAGCTCAACATGGTAGAAGCCCGCCAGGCGATGCTCATGGCCGTGCTCGCGTACGGTCGCCGCCATCTGGTGCACCCATTTGCGCCGTCCGACGATGATGCCGAAGCGGTTGGAAAGGCTCGCCGCGATTTCGCAGGACGCCACGCAGGGCGCCGTCACGATCATGTCGCCGGAAATCTCGCGCGCGTCGTGCAGCGCCGTGTCGTAGAAGCAGCCGATGGCGAAGGCGTCGAAGTCTTCCTTCGCCGCCTGGCGTGCAGCGCGGATGATGCCGCGCGTGACCATCGCCTCATAGGAGCGGAACTCGATATGGCCGAAGCGGCCGTTCGCCTCCGGCAGCGAGGTGACGTGCACCTCTGTGCCCGGCAGCTTGTGGTCGCGCGCCATGGCGGCGAAGACGTCGTCATGGGCGGCCGAGCCCGCGACGGGGCTGAAATACATGATTTTCAGGGGTTGTTCGGTCATCGTCCTGCCTCCCTTTCTAGCCGGCAAAGCCGTAGATCTCCTTTGCCCGTTCGGGCGTGATGAAGCCGTTGCGGACATCCTCCCTGACCTTCTCCGGATCGCGCGCCTTCGGGTCGCCGATGCCGCCGCCCGTGCCCGTGACGATGCGGATGACGTCGTCCTTGTTCACGGTCAGGCTGGAGACGAAGGAATAGCGCTCTGTGCCGCCCTCGCGGCGGATGACCTCGACATAGTTGGGCGAACCCTCGCGGCCGCCCTCGAGCGCCCAGGGCAGGACCTTGGAGCGCGTATAGCCCGCCGTCAGGAACGAGCCATCGACGCGGATGCGGTAGTCAAGGCGGATGCCGTGGCCGCCGGTCCATTGACCCTCCCCGCCGGGCGCCGGATTGAGCTCCATGCGGTCGACGAAGAGGCCATTGCGCGCTTCGGAGATCTCGGCCGGCGTGTTGAAGGTCTCGCCGTGGAAGCCGGAGAAGATGGCGCTGTTGCCGTCGCGGCCTTCGCTGGCGCCCCAGCCGCCGAGCTGCGGCTCGATGATGGTGTAGTGGCGGCCCGTATCGGGATGGGTGCCGCCGATGAAGGTGCCGCAGATGGAGGAGAAATGGCCGGCCGCCAGCCGCTCGGACGCATGGTTCGCAAGGCAGCGCCACATCAGGTCGTAGACCCTGACTTCCGTCTCGAAATAGAAGCCGATGGGCGCCGGTTCCCTGGCGTGGAAGACCGAGCCCTCGCGGGTCAGCAACCTGATCGGCCGGAACGAGCCTTCGTTGCAGGGCGAATAGGGGTCGGTCAGCGACTTGAAGATCATCTGGGCGCAGACCATCACGCCGTCGCGGCTGGTGTTGGTGGGGCCTGAGTCCTGGTCGGGGTTGTCGCGAAGGTCGACGACGAACTCCGTGTCGGAAATCGTGATCTTCACATTGTAGATACGGCCGTCATCCTGTTCCTCCGAAAGTGCGAAGGTGCCGTGCGGCAGCCTGGAAAGCTCCGTCAGCGACACTTTCTCGCCGAAATCCATGAAGGAGGCCATGGCCCGCTCGAAGGTGTCGATGCCGTATTTCCCCGCCAGCTCGGCCAGCCTTTTGGCGCCGATACGCACCGAAGCGATGGCGGCCCAGACATCGCCTTCCAGGAAATCGGGCATGCGCGAATTGGCCTTCATGATCTCGAAGACGGGCTTTATGGGCTCGCCTTCGGAGATCAGCTTGATAGCCGGCAGGCGCAGGCCTTCCTGGAAGATCTCCGTCGCCTCGCCGGACAGCGAGCCCGGCGCGATGCCGCCGATGTCGGAATTGTGGGCGATGTTGGCCGTCCAGGCGATGATGCGGTCGCCGACGAAGACCGGCATGGCGACGACGATGTCGTTCAGATGCGTCACGCCGCCTTGATAGGGATCGTTGGTGGTGAAGACGTCGCCCGGCTGGATGTCGCCCGGGTGATCGAACTTCTCCACGATCACCTTCACCGCCTTGTCGAGGACGCCGATGAAGGCGGGGATGCCGGCACCCGAGCTTGCCAGCCGGCCCTTCGCATCGAGGATACCGGTGCCCATGTCCAGCACCTCGTAGATGATGGAGCTCATGGCGGCCTTCTTCATCGCCGCGAACATCTCGTCGGCGGTCGCCTGCAGCGAGTTCTGGATAATCTCAAGCGTGATGGGATCGTTTGTCCTGTCGCTCATCTCCGCCTCCTATTTGAGTTCGATGCGGATATTGCCGTAGCCGTCGACTTCCACCGCGTTGCCAGGATGGACGACGATCGTGCTGCCGGGATCTTCGACGATTGCCGGGCCTGTGAATTTCATGCCGGGCTCCAGCTTCTCGCCGTCATAGATCGCCGCCTCGTGGATGCCTTCCAGCGCGTAGTCCACCTTGCGGCGACCCTTGAGCACCGCGTCAGCCGCCGCGCCGGTTGGCTCTCGCCTGGTCATCGTCAGCTTGCCGACTTCGGCCGAAGCGACGAGATGGATGCCCACCATTTCTACCGGCGCGTCGAGCCGGTAGGTGTATTCGCGCTCGTAGGTCTCGTGGAAGGCGGCCTCGATTGCCGGCAGTCGGTCGTCGGTGATCTTGCCGCTGTCCAACAGCACTTCCGTCGTGTGCTCCTGGTTCTGGTAGCGGAACTTGCCGTAGCGCAGGAACTTCACCTTCGAGGCGTCGATGCCCTCGGCTTCGAACTGCCTGATTGCCCGCGCCTCGGTTTCGGCGAAGACGCCTTCGATGCCTTCGGCCGCGCCCGGCTTCAGGTCGGCCAGGCGCGTGACGAAGTAGTCGCGCCTGAGGTCCGACATCATCATGCCCCAGGCGGAAAAGACGGAGGCCGCAGCCGGCACCACGACTTTCTTCACGCCCAGTTCCTGCGCGAGCGCTACCGCATGCATCGCTCCGCCGCCGCCGAAGGCGACCAGCGTGAAGTCGCGCGGGTCGTGGCCCCGGTTGAGTGAGACGAGCTTCAGCGCGTTGACCATGTTGTTGTTGGCGATGCGGATGATGCCGCGCGCGGCTTCGTCTGCATCCACGCCGAGCTTCTCGCCTACCGCCTTAATGGCCTTCTCCGCCGCCGCCATGTCGGCCTCGATCTCGCCGCCGCAGAAATAGTCGCGGTTGATGCGGCCGAGCCAGAGATTGGCGTCGGTGGTGGTGGCCTCCGTGCCGCCGCGACCGTAGGCGGCCGGTCCAGGCACCGCGCCGGCCGATTGCGGGCCGACATGCAGCTTGCCGAACGCGTCGACCCAGGCGATGGAGCCGCCGCCATTGCCGATCTCGACGAGATCGACCACGGGCACCATGATCGGATAGCCGGCGGTGGTGCGGTCGCGCTCGATCCAGTAGTCGGTCATGATCTTGACCTGCCCGTCCTCGATCAGCGAGCACTTGGCGGTCGTGCCGCCGATGTCGAGCGCGAGCACATCGGGCTCGTCGATCAGCTTGCCGAGCTCGGCAGCACCCCAGAATCCCGACGCCGGGCCCGATTCCACCATGGTGATGGGGATCTGCGAGACGGCCTCCAGCGAGTCGACGCCGCAGTTCGATTGCATGATGTAGGGGCTTTTCCCGAAGCCCTTTTCCTTGAGCCCGCCCGCAAGTCGCGAGAGGTAGCGCTCGGCGATGGGCTGGACATAGGCCGAAAGGACGGCCGTGTTGGTGCGCTCATATTCGCGCCATTCGCGGGTGATCTGGTGCGAGGCGACTACCGCCGCCTCCGGCCACAGCTCCCTGACCTCCGCAAGGGTGGCTTGCTCATGCGCCGGATTGGCGTAGGAATGGAGGAAGCTGACGGCGACAGCCTGAACGCCGTCGGCCTTGAAGTCCTCGAGGATCGCCGGCAGAGCGGAGAGATCGAGCGGCGTCATCTCCTCGCCGTGATAGTTTATGCGGCCCGGCAGCTCGCGGCGCAGATAGCGCGGCACGAAGGGCTTGGGCTTCTCGTAGTGCAGGTTGAAAAAGTCCGGTCGGTTGCCGCGCGCGATCTCCAGCGTGTCGCGGAAGCCCTCGGTGGTGATCAGCCCCACCTTGACGCCCTTTCGCTCGGTCAGCGCGTTGATGACGACGGTCGTGCCATGCGCCAGGAAATCGACCGAGGCGGGATCGACGCCGCCCTTTTCCAGGACGTTAAGCACGCCCTCCTCGAAATTCGGCGGGGTGGTGTCGGATTTGGCGGTTACGATGCGGGCGATGCCCGAATCCGAGCCGGTCTCGAAGCAGACCAGATCGGTGAACGTCCCGCCGACGTCGGTTGCCACGCGGATTGTCTTTTCGGCCATCATGCGGCTCCCATGTGCTGGTCCAGTTCCTTCAAGAGAAAGCAGGCGGCGCCGGGCAGTTTCAGCCTCTCGGCGGCCTCGATCTTCTCTTGCGTGTAAAAGCCTTCCTCGTGCAGGCAGTTGATCGTGCCCGCCACTTCGCCTCCGATGACCACGGGGACGTTGATCACCGACGCGCAGCCCAGCGACTGGATGAGTTCGTGGTCGTAGAAGACTTCGGCGATGCCTGCGATGTCGTTGGCGACGAAGATCTGTTTCTCCTCAAGCACCTGCCGCGCCCAGTCAGTGGTGTTGACGGGCTTGGTGCCCGAGACGGGATAGGCGTTCGGCATGTTGGAGAAGAAACGTTCGGCGACGCCCGAAGCGGCATCGAAGCGCATCAGCGTGAAGAGCTTCACGCCGACGGTGTCCGCCGCGAGCTTCCACAGCGCCTCGTAGGTCGCCTGTGGCTGCCGGCACTTCGCCATCGCCTCGACGAACTGGGCGTAATCAGGCATCTCCAACGCTTTCCTCCTTTTGCGTAAGGCTGTCGCGCAGCCTTTCTTCCTGGCGCGTGACAACGGGCACGGCGCCGATCAGCCCGCGCGTGTAGGGGTGTTTGGGGGCGGTGAAGATCGCCTCCACACCGCCCAGTTCGACCAGCCTGCCCTTTTCGAAGACGGCGACACGGTTAGCCACGTTGCGCACGACCGACAGGTCGTGGGTGATGAAGATGTAGGTGAGGCCGCGACGATCCTTGAGTTCGTTCAGGAGCTTCAGGATGCGCGCCTGGACGAGCACGTCGAGCGCGGAGGTCGGCTCGTCGAGCACGACCAGATCGGATTCGCAGGCAAGCGCGCGGGCGATCGCCACGCGCTGGCACTGGCCGCCGGATAGGGCCGCCGGCGAGCGCGAGCGGTAGTCGGCGGGCAGCCCGACTTCCTCCAGTAGTTGTCCGACCCGGTCCCACCGCCGCGCCTTCTCCCCGATCCCGTGCACATCGAGCGCGAGCCCCAACGAAGCGCCGACGGTGCGTCTGGGATTGAGCGAGGAAAGCGGGTTCTGCTGCACCAGCTGTATGGCGCGGCGGTGAGTCAGGTCGCGACGAGCCGGAAGAATCTCGCCGCGGTAGGAAATGGTGCCCGCAGACGGCGGGTAGATACCGAGGATCATGTTGGCGATGGTGGACTTGCCCGAGCCGGACTCGCCGACGATCGCCAGGCATTCGCCCTCCTCGACATCGAAGGAGACATCGTCGACGGCCACCACCTTGCGGCCGCCGGCGCTGAAGATCTTGGAGACGGACTTGACCGACAGGAAGTGCGTCATGCCGCCCCTCCCGGCTCGCCGCATCCTTCATGCACGACCATAGGCGCGAAATACTCCTCCGCAGCATCACGGATTTCGGGGATGCCGCCGCCGGTGATCCGCGGGATTGCATCGAGCAGCGCGCGCGTATAGGGATGGCGCGGATCGTCGAAGAGGCCGGCTGCCGTGCCGTGCTCGACGATGCGGCCCTTGTAGATGACGTAGACGCGGTCGGCGAATTCGCGCACCACGCCGAGATTGTGCGAGATGAAAAGCACGGCCGTGTGGTGCTTCACCACCAGGTCGCGCATCAGATGCAGCGTCTGCGCCTGCACGGTGACGTCGAGCGCTGTGCCCGGCTCGTCGGCGATCAGAAGTGCGGGCTCGTTGGCGAGCGCCATGGCGATCATGACGCGCTGGTTCATGCCGCCGGAAAGCTGGAAGGGATAGGAATCGAGCACGCGCTGCGGATCAGGAATGAAGACTTCCGCCAGCAGGGCCGAAGCGCGCTCGCGCGCTACCTCCACGTTGATCGCCGGCTCACCGCGCTTCAGCACCTCGTGGAACTGCGTGATGACGGGATAGACCGGATTGAGCGACGAGGTCGGATCCTGGAAGATCATCGACATGCGCGTGCCGCGCAACCGGTGGCGCTCGGCGGCGGACAGTTTGCTTAAGTTCCGGCCCTCGAACTCCAGCAGTCCGTCGACACGCGCCGAACGCGTCATCTGCAGGAGTCCGAGGATGATGCGCGCCGTCACCGACTTGCCAGAGCCGGACTCACCCACCAGCGCCACGCGCTCGCCCCTGCGGATGTGCAGCGATATACCGTGCAGCACCTCGATCAGCCCGGTGTAGGTCCTGAACGACAGATGCAGGTCGTCGATGCGCAGCGTCGGGATGGCGGCTTTCGGAAAGGTCATTGGTCGACCCCCAATATCTCGCGCAGCGCGTCGCCCAGCAGGTTGAAGCCGAAGACGGCGACCAGGATGGCAAGGCCTGGAAAGACCGTCAGCCACCAGGAATCGGGCAGGTACTTCGCCCCGTCCGCCACCATGGAACCGAGATCCGGCGTCGGCGGCTGCACGCCGAGCCCGAGAAAGGAGAGCGAGGAGGCGATCAGGATGACGAAGCCCAAATCCAGCGTCATCTTGGTGAGAATGGAGGGCACACAGTTCGGCAGGATCTCGCGGAAGATCACGTGCAGCCTCGAGGCGCCGATGATCTCGGCGGCCAGCACATAGCCCTCTTCCTTTTCGCCGCGTGTCAGGTTGTAGACGAGCCGCGTGTACCAGGGCCACCACATGGCGGTGACGGCCAGCATGCCGTTGGTGAGCGTCGGCTCCAGAAGCCCCATCATCGACATGGCGAGCACCAGCGGCGGGATCGACAGGAAGACGTCGGTGATACGCATGAGCACATATTCGGCCCAGCCGCCCAGATAGCCGGCAAACAGACCGATAGTCACGCCGATGGGCACCGCGATTGCCAGCACCACCACACCCAGCAACAACGAGATACGATAGGCGTAGAGGATACGGCTGAAGAGGTCGCGGCCCACCAGATCGGTGCCGAAGATATAGGGCCAGCCCGGCGCGCGGTTGAAATTGGCGAAGTCCACCACGGCGCCGCGATGCTCCGGGAAGGGGGCGATGAAGTCGGCAAAAACGGCGCCAAGGACGACGGCGGCAATCAGCAGAACGCCGAATGCCGACAGCGGATTGGCGATCAGTATGGCGGCCGTGCGCTTCATGCGGCTGCCCTCTGCGACAGGCGGATGCGCGGATTGATGAAGGCGATCACCAGGTCGACGATGATATTCACGATCAGGAACATCGCCGAGATGATGAGCACCGTGCCGACGATGGCGTTCAGGTCCTTGCGCAGGATGACGGCGACGCCGTAGCGCGACAGGCCGGGCCAGGCGAAAACGGCCTCGACCAGGAAGGCATTGCCCAGCATGGCCGCGAAATCCAGCCCTATGATGGTGAGCGAGGGGATCATGGACGGCCGAAAGGCATAGCGGTTGGCGATGCGGCGTTCCGGGAAGCCGTAAGACTGCGCCATCTCTATGAATGGGCGGTCGTAGGTCTCGACCATATTGGAGCGCGTCAGCCGGGCTGCCTGTCCTATGCCCGAAAGCGCCAGCGCGAAGGCCGGCAGGACGATGTGCCAGGCGGCATTGCTGAAGGCTGCAAGATTGCCCGCCAGCAGCGTGTCTATGAACAGGAAGCCCGTCACATGGGGTATGGCGTAGCTGTCGGCGATACGGCCCGCGATCGGGAAGAGCGGCAGGAAAAAGGCGAAGAGCAGCATCAGGATCACCGCCCAGACGAAACTGGGTGCCGACACGCCGAGCAGCGAGGCGACGCGCACGGCATTGTCGACCCAGGTGCCGCGATAGCGCGCCGAGATGACGCCGAGCGGTAGGCCGATCAGGATCATCATGGCGCCGGCGACGAAGATGAGCTCCAGCGTGGCGGGCAGGAACTGGGCGATGTCGGCCGTCACCGGCCGGTTGGTGTAGAGCGAGATGCCAAGATCGCCCTGCGCGAGATCGCGGATGAAGTAGCCATATTGCACCGGCAGTGGTTCATCGAGATGCAGGCGCTGGCGCAGCGCCTCCACCTGCTCGGCCGTCGCATTGGGGCCGAGCGCGATGCGCGCGGGATCGCCGGGGATGACCCGGGCGATGGTGAAGATCAGCATGGACACTCCGACCAGCACGATCAGAGACATGCCCAGCCGCTTCAATATGAGGCGGGTGACAGGTGACATCTGCAGTCCATTGCGGTTCCGCCCCGGCCGGCGCTGCGACCGGCAGGGATGCGGGTGTTCTTACTCGCCGGTCATTTCCATGAGCCGGAAGGAGAAGCCCATGCCGTCGAGGCCGAAGGCTTGTGCCGGATCGCCGCTCAGCGCCGGCGCGTTGACGCGGTTGGAGGCGGCGAAGATTGACTGGCGGTCATAGGCGTAGATCGAGGGCGCGATCTCCATGAGCCGGTCGTTGAACTCGGCATAGGCGGCCTCGCGGCCCTCCGCCGTCGTCTCCGTGCGGCCCTTTTCAAGTGCGGCGTCGACCTGCTCGTCATCGAGATATTCCGGTGACTGCCAGGTGCCCGATGCCGAGGAATGATACATCGGATAAAGCAGCGTGTCAGGGTCGCCGGTGACAGCATTGACGAAGATCTGCGAGATGTTCGGCGTGTTCTCCGGCTTCGTCACCTGTTCGGTAAAGAGCGCCCACGGAACCTTCCGGATTTCCGACTTGATGCCGAGTTCGGCGAAATTGGCCTGCATCAGCAGCGCGAAGCGCTCCTCCAGCGGCACCTCGCCGATCCATGAGATCTCCAGCGTGAACTCCGACGGATCGTACTTGCAGTCGGCGAGATACTGCTTTGCCGCCTCCAGATTGCGCTCCAGGATGTCGGACGCCGGGTTGGCACCGTACATGCCGACTGGGATGGCGCCCGTCGACGGGCTGCCCTGCGCCACGTCCTCGGTGATCGCAACCATCTTGATGCCGGCCGCATAGTCATAGGCGTTGGCCAACGCCAGGCGGCAATTGGCGTCATCGAGCGGGGGCTTCGCCGTGTTCATCTTGATGTAGAAGGCGCCGCCGCCGGTCTCCTGAAGAAGCTGGGCGCCATCGGCGGCGAGCGACTTGATCACCTCCGGTGGGAGCCATTGCGAGGAAATGTCGTGCTCGCCCTGGGCGATCAGCGTGCGCACCGTGGCCGCCTCCAGCCCGTAGCGCAGGCGCACGGTGTCGGGGGCGGCATCAGGGACGCCGAGGAAATAGTCGGCGTTCCTTTCCATCACGGTTTCCTGTTGCGGATTGTGCGAAGTGACCTTGTAGGCACCGGTGCCGGCTGAGTTCGCCGACAGATAGGTCTGGCCCCAGTCGCCCATCTCGCCTTCGCCCTCGCCGAGGTTCTCCATCACCAGCTTCTTGTCGATGATGGGGAGCCGCACCAGCGAGGCGATGAAGGGCGAATAGGGCTGGCTGAGCTTGAAGCGCACCGTGCGCTCATCGACGGCCTCCGCCGCGTCCACATTCTCGAACAGGAAGGAGAGGCCCTGGCCCAGCGCCTTCATGCGGTCGAAGGAGAAGACGACATCTTCCGCCGTCATCGGATTGCCGCTCTGGAATGTGACGTCGTCGCGCAGGGCGAAGACGTAGTCGTTGCCGTCCGTCTCCCAGCTTTCGGCCAGATGCGGCACGTAGCCCGGCCCACCCTGCTTGGGGAGCACGAGCGTGTCGTAGACATTGAACATCAGGATGGAGTCGGCATAGTCCGAAGCCTTGCCGGGATCGAGCTCGCCGACGGCGACCTCGTCTAGGCGCAGGACGGTCTGGGCAACGGCGTTGGTGCCGGTGAGCACGGTAGCGGCAAGCAGTGCCGCTGCGAGTGGAAGCTTGTAGCGTTTCATTGTTCACACCTCTGTCTGGTGGTTGTTGCGCTTGTTTTTGTTTCTGCTGCCGCCATGCACCGCACCGCTTTCCTTGTGGTGCTCCTCGTTCAGGTCATCGCCAAAGACGTCCATCGTGCCGACCCAAAGGATGGTTGCCGGCCGATCCGAATGGTTCCACGACGAATGCGTTTTGGTGGAAGGGAAATGGAGCGAGTCGCCGGCCTCCAGCACGGTCCGCTCGCCGGCCACCTCGACGGTTACCGTTCCTTCCAGGAGGTAGAACATTTCTTCTCCCTCATGGGAGATCGGTTCGCTGCGATGGCCCGGCGGTTCGTGGATTATGACGCTACGCAGTACGTTTCCCGGAAAGGAAGAGGAGACGCGTTCATAGGTCAGCGAGTGGGGACTGACAGCATAAACCGGGCGCTGGTCGTGCCGGGTTATCGGCACGTTGCCCTTGGGCTGGGACAGGAATTCGCCGACCTCGGTGCCCAGGACCCGGGCGACGGAAACCAGCGAGGAAAGGGACGGGGCGGCGATGCCACGCTCGATTTGGGAAATGAAGCCGACGGACAGCCCCGAACCGACTGCAACTTCCTTGAGCGTCAGGCCGAGTGTGCGACGCCGTTTGCGCAACCGCTCGCCCAGCGGATGATAGCCTTCGGCTCCCGCAATCTCCCTGACCGCAAAGTTCGCCATTCCGCTCTCCATTTTAGTGGAACTAAAATTGAAGCAACACTAAAACCGCGCGTCAAGGGAGAATCCGGAACCAGCCACGGTGCCACTTCGAGAAATTCAAGGCCCAACTTGATCCAAGAGGTCACGCGCAGCGTGGATCTCCACACCTATGTTTTTGACGATTTCAGTGACGCATTCTGCCCAGGTTGTCTCCAAGTTCCGTTTGGTTGGTCGGCAGACCGCCAACACCCACGTCAATACGGAAAAGGCCGCCCTCCCAGGGACGGGAGGCCAAATGATCTTCGCCCATCGTGTAGCGTGCGGAGGTCACATAAAGCGTGTCCAAACGGTCTCCACCGAATGTGCAGCTTGTCGGCCACGAGCATGGCAATTCGACCACACGATCGATCCTACCGGCCTCGACGATGCCGCGGCCCAGCGATTCATAGACCTCGGTCCAACCCAGTGTGCGTACCTCTGCGCCGAGATGGCGCCACGCAGGCGCGGCGAGTTCGTCCAGGTGCAGGTGCAGCCGCAATCCGCTGATGTCGGCGAGCGATTCCACCGGCTTCTTCGCCACCATCACGCGATACCATGGCCGTCGAATCGCCGATCACCGTGATGCCCGCTTCCGTCTCGATCCGCTCGTGCCAACCCTCGATGAGATCGGAGGCCATGAAGCGTGACCAGTGCTCGCGGTCGTCGAACAGGAAGGGCGCGCTCACGAACTGCATCTCGGGCACCCATGCAGGGCGCTACCATTTGATGCTCCTTCAGAAGGCACACGTGTCCTTTCGGGCCTTCGTGCTGCCTCTCTGGGGCGGCCGCACACTCCGGTGTGGACGTTGAGAGATCTCGAAGGAGGCGCAGTGCTGCCCTCCTCCAGCCTCACCGATTGGCCGATCGCCTCATCGTCGGTGTATCCGAACTGCCGGACGGCCGCGCGATTGAAGGAGATTATCGTACCGTCCGTGTCGATCACAACCGTCGCGTCCGGCACCGTGTCCAGGATTGACCTGAGATGCGCTTCGCGTGCCAGAAGCTGTCGATCGGCAATCTCGGCGCGGTCGATATCCACCGCATCCACAAATCTTGCAATCGCAGAATAGCTATAGAGATTGGAGGTTTAGCTTTGGCGCCCGAGCCCTCTACGATGCAACTGTCGGAGGGTATAGGAGCGCTGCGCTGACACCCTGTTTTCCGAGGTTGCGCGGGAAGCGGCGTGTTGATGACCGGCCGGTGCTGAGAGGCTCAGAGTACCTCCGAGCCCGGGCGGCAGATCGTTATCCGCACCCTGTGCAAGGTGTGGGTGTCATTTCTTCAAGCACGCCCTATATCCCACCTCATCTTTTCGGGCAGACGCAAGTGCTGCCCGAGAAGAGAGCCGACGCTGACAGGCCAATACAAAAGAAAGCATCAGGGAGGAACTCGCATGCTGCATCATAGTAAGCTTGCAATGACCGCCCTCGCAGCGGTCAGTCTCCCGGTCACAGTGGCATATGCCCAATCCGGTGATACGATCACCCTCGGCGCGGCAGTGTCCCTGACCGGCAAATACACCACAAATGGCGAACACACGCAGCGCGGCTACGATCTCGCCGTCGACAAGATCAATGGAGCCGGCGGCGTGACAGTGGGCGACAAGGCCTACACGCTCGAAATCAAATATTATGACGACGAGTCGACGCCCGCCCGCGGGGCGGAGCTGGCGGAGCGCCTGATCCAGCAGGACGGCATCGAGTTCATGCTCGGACCATATTCATCCGGCATGACCAAGGCAATCGCCCCGGTGACCGAGGAGCACAAGGTGCCGATGGTCGAAGCCAACGGCGCATCCCGTTCGCTCTTTACCAATGGCTGGGAATACATCTTCGCCACGCTTTCGACGTCCGAGCAGTATCTGAGAGGCGCCATCACGCTGGTGGCCGAACATGCTGAGGAGCTTGGCAAGGAGCCCGGCGAGATCAAGGTGGCGATGGCGTTCGAGAACGATCCGTTCAGCCAGGACGTGCGCGCCGGCGTGCTCGATGACATGAAGGAATACGGCATGGAGGCGGTCATCGACGACCAGCTTCCGCGCGAGCTCAACGACATGACGGCGACCCTGACCAAGGTGAAGGCGCTCGAGCCCGATCTGCTGATCGTGTCCGGCCACTCCAAGGGCGCGGCCACGGCCATCCGCCAGATCAGCGAGATGCAGGTCAATGTGTCGGTGCTCGCCATGACGCATTGCGATTCGGCAGACATCATCGGCAAGTTCGACGAGGCAGCCGAATACACTTTGTGTGCGACCCAATGGGCGCCGACGCTGAGCTATTCGGACGATCTGTTCGGTTCGGCGGCCGAGTTCGCCGCGCTGTTTGAGGAGACTTACGGCTATGCCCCGCCCTATCAGGCGGCCGAGTCCGCCGCCGCGGTGCAGGTCTATGCCGATGCGCTGGAGCGGGCCGGCGAACTGGATTCGCAAAAAGTCAGAGACGCGCTTTCGTCCACCGACATGATGACGTTCTACGGGCCGATCGATTTTGACGAGACCGGCAAGAATGTCGCCAAACCGATGGCGCTCTATCAGGTGCTTGACGGCGAGTACAAGGTGGTGTCGCCGTCTGATTTTGCCGAGACCGATGCGGTCGTCCCGCGTCCGGCCATGTAGCGGACAGGGTCAAGACGGGCGGGCGGGGTCCGATCCGTCCGCCCTTGCGCCAAGACAATGAACGCTTGAACCGCGGTTTCCGCCCGTGCTGGACAATATCCAGATCCTCGTCCAGGCGCCCGTGATCACCCTGGACCTCGTGCTCAACGGGCTCCTCATCGGCGCCATATTCGCGCTGGCCGCCTATGGCATGGCGCTCGTTTGGGGGGTGATGAACATCATCAACATCACCCAGGGCGAGTTCGTCATCCTCGGCGGATATGTCGCCGTCGTCATGGGCATGTACGGCCTGCCGCCACTTCTCGGCGTACCGGTCGCCGCCATCCTGCTCTTCGTTCTCGGCTGGGCGCTCTATCATACTGTGATATTCAGAATAGTCGATCGCGACCTCTTCACGTCGGTCCTGGCGACATTCGGCATTTCCATCGTGCTGCAGCAGCTCATGAACACCGTCTTCGGGGGCGATGTGCAGATCGCCGATGCCGGGCTTGGAACCGTGTTGCTGATGGACGGGCTGGTGGCGCTCGCCGAGATCAAGCTCCTCGCATTCGCACTCGCTGCCGTGCTCGGCGCGACGCTGGTCGTGTTCTTGAAACGCTCCAGGTTGGGCCAGGCCATTCGGGCGACGGCACAGAATGCCCGCGCCGCACGGGTGCTCGGCATCGACACCGACCGCGTCTATGCCGCCACCTATGGGCTCAACGCAGCGATCTGCGGCGCGTGCGGCGCCCTCGTCGCCATGGCTTACACCATCCACCCCTATCTCGGACTGCCCTACACGATCCGTTCGTTCATGATCGTTGTCGTTGCCGGTCTCGGCAATCTGGCCGGCGTCATTATCGCCGGGCTCGGTCTCGGTGCGGCCGAGAATGTTGCGGGTTTCGTTCTCGGCACACAATTCCAGCTCGCATTCGTATTCCTGCTGCTGGTCGTCGTACTGGTATGGCGCAACTGGCGGCTGGCCAGGCGGCGAGAGTATCTGAAGTGAGGGCTCCATATGCGAAATTTGCCGGCTATCTGGCGATCCTTCTGGTCGGCCTTGCGGCGCCGCTCCTCTTTTCAGCCTACCAGTCGCAAATGGCGGAGCTGTGGCTCTTCATCGTCTTCGCACTGACCTGGGATCTGGTCGGTGGCCAGATGGGCTACAATTCCTTCGGCAACGTGGTTTTCCTGGGCATCGGCATGTATGCCTGCGCGGCGGTCCAGGTGGGCCTGTTCTACGAGGTCTCCACCTACAACAACGCACGCGGCGGCGGCGCCACGGTCTTCACATTCGATCTCGGCCAGTATCTCGAGGGTCTTGCTATCGGCCTTCCGGTCGGCGCCGTATTGGCCGCGATTGCCGCGGCCATTCTCGGCGGTCTGGTCCTCGGCATGCGCGGCCATTATTTCGCGATCTGCACATTGGGCCTTGGCATTGCCGCCGGCCAGATAGCGAATGGATGGGAATGGATCGGGGCCGGCTCCGGCATGGTGCCGCCCACGCCGCCTGCCGCGCTGGGTGATCTGTCCCGCTTCTACTACTTCCTCGCCATGGCGCTCGCCATCGCCACCTTTCTCGTTCTGCGCTGGCTCTACACGACGCGCTTCCGGCTCGCCATCAACGCCATACGGGACAATGAGGACAAGGCTGAATCCATGGGCCTCAAGACCACGCGGATCAAGGTCATGGCGTGGGTTATCGCCGCATTCTTTCTCGGGATCGCCGGTGGTCTTCTGGGCAACCTCAAGCGCTTCATCGACCCCATCGATACCGCATTCGCCGGCGCCACCTTCGGCGTCTGGATGGTGCTCATGGCCATCCTGGGGGGCAAGGGCACCCTGTGGGGACCGGTTATCGGCGCCGCCGTCTTCCAGGTCGTCAAGGAGACGACATGGACCTATCTGCTCGGCTGGCAACGCGTGGCGCTCGGGCTTCTGATCGTGGTGATCGTCGTCTTCTTTCCCCAGGGTATCATGGGCTATTTCCGCGAGCGCTTTCCTGCCCGTTTCGGTCACCGCGTCGAAGAGGCGGCGAGGCCCGATCGGGCGGAGGAGACGACAGGATGAGCACGATGCTGGAAGTCGAAAACGTTTCGAAATCCTTTGGTGGCGTCCGGGCCAACCGATCGATCAGCCTCAAGGTGGAAAAAGGCCGGATCGTTGGCCTGATCGGCCCCAACGGATCCGGCAAGACCACCCTGTTTTCCTCCATCGTCGGCACGCATCCGATTGACAAGGGCACCATCCGTTTCCAGGAGCAGGAAATCTCTCATCTTCGCGTGGCCGAGATTGCCCGCCTCGGCCTCATCCGCACCTTCCAGCAGACACGGATCTACGGTCGCATGACCTGCATAGAAAACATGCTCATCTCCACGTCTCAGAGAGGCGGGAGTCTCGTAAACCTCTTCCAGGTGCACAACCCGGAACGCGAGAAGCAGGCCGAGGACCTCCTGGCCTTCGTCGGCCTCCACGCCAAACGCAAGCTGCAGGCTGGCTCGCTTTCCTTCGGCCAGCAGAAGCTTCTGGAGTTCGCCATGGCGCTCATGAACGAGCCGAAGATGCTGATGCTCGACGAGCCGACGGCGGGCATCAATCCGACACTGATCAATGGCGTGATCGACCGTCTGAAGCAGGCCAACAAGGAATTCGCCGTCACCCTGTTTGTCATCGAGCACAATATGAACGTCATCATGAACATGGCCGAGCACATCTATTGCCTGGCGCATGGAGAGCTCCTGGCCGAGGGGCCGCCGGAACAGGTCAGAAATGATCGCCGCGTCATCGACGCTTATCTGGGGGCGCATTGAATGGCGACGCGAGAGAGGCAAAGCAAGAACCATATGCACCAGCGCCGGCGAGGCACCGTTGCCGGCAATGCCGACCCGGTGCTGTCCATCACGGATGAGGAGCGGCAAGCCGGGCAGTTTGGCGCCGGCGCACCATCGCTCGGCACACTCGACGAACTTGCGGGCGACGACGTCCTTTTGACGCTCGACGGCCTGCGCGCCGGCTACGGGCCAATGGAAGTTCTGCACGATTTCTCGCTAAGGGTCGGGCGGGCACAGTCGCTCTGCCTGATCGGCCCTAACGGCGCAGGCAAGTCGACCGTGCTTCACACGATCTTCGGCTTTACCAATATCTATGCCGGATCGGTCCGGATCGGCGGCAGTGACGTGACGCGGTTGAAGCCCAACGATAAGCTCAAGCGTGCCGGCGTCGCCTACGTGCTCCAAGACAATTCCGCCTTCCCCGACCTGACGGTGGAGGAAAATCTATGGATGGGCGGCTATCTCATGGACTCGCCGAAAGAAGCGAAGTCCGCCGCCGGGCGCATCTTTGACAAATATCCGCAGCTGGCACAGCGACGAGCCCTGCCGGCCCGGGTCCTATCGGGAGGCGAACGCCGTCTCCTGGAGATTTCACGCGCCCTCGTCATGGACCCGCAAGTGCTGCTGATCGACGAGCCCTCGATCGGTCTCGAGCCGCGCTTTATCGAAATGATATTCGAGATCATGGATGGTCTGCAGCACCGCGACGGCAAGACCATCCTCATGGTCGAGCAGAATGCGAAGAAAGGGCTGGAGTTTGCCGATATCGGCTATGTCCTGGTTTCCGGCCAGCTCGCACGCGCCGGCAAAGGCGCCGACCTCATTGCCGACCCGGATGTGGGGCGCCTGTTCCTTGGTCAGTAGCGAGGGAGCGCCGCCCGGCACCGCAATCGAGAAGGCGATACCGGGCGCGGTGGTATGGCATCAGTTGGCCGGTGCGAAATCATAGGGCTCCAGCTTGGCGCGGGTGTAGACGCGGTACTCGTAATTCTCCTCGAACTGCATGCCGTCATCGTCGAATGTCTTGTCGCCGGTGACGCCGACATAGGTCTTCGAGACGTCCATCAATGCCTGGCGTACGGCATCAGGGTCTGTCGAGCCGGCCTCCTCGATGGCCAGCGCCGCCAGCATCGTTGCATCATATGCGTAGGCGCCGAAGGCCGTCGCCGAAGCGCGGCCATATTTCTCCTCGAAGGGCGCGGCATATTCCTTGTCGTAGAATTCGCCCGATACGCCGACCACCCATCCCTTGACGCCTTCAGCCGCCTCAGGAATCTCGCGCACCTCGTTCGACCACATTGTCATGTAGTCGGCATACCAGCCCTTTTCCGGCTTGAGGCCGAGTTCAAAGGCCTGCCGGAAGATCAGCCGGGCCTCGGTGCCGTAGGCGGTGTAGAAGACGGCTTCCGGATCGCCCTGGAACAGGCGGTTGAGTTCGGCCTTGTAATCGGTCTTTTCGAGATCGTAGCGCACCTTGTTGACGCATTCGCCGCCCATCTCTTCGACCGTCCGGCAGGCGGAAAGCTCCATGCCCACGCCGAACGGATTGTTCGGCACGATCGAGGCGAAGCGCGTGGCGCCGCTATCGCGCATGGCCAGGCGTGCGAGTTCGGCTCCACCGATGTTGTCGAGGCCGATGGCGTTGAAGAAATAGGGGCCGATCTCGCGAAGCTGCGGTGATGTCGAGCCGATGGAGATCTGGATCACCTTGTTCTCGTTGGTGAACTGCCCCGTCGGCAGCGATACGCCGCTCGAATATTCGCCGAGCACGAGCGGCACGTTGTCGACATTGACCAGCTTGCGCACGGCATCCATGGCGGCCTGCGGACGGGATTCGGTGTCTTCCACGATCACGCTCACCGTCCTGCCGAGAAGTCCGAGCCCGATCTGGCGCGTCTCGCCGCCCTTGAGCGGCACGGCGTAGCCCTCATTGATACGATCGAGCGCCAGTTGCATGCCTTCGGCGATGTCCTTGCCCTGCACGGCATTGGTTCCGGTGAGCGACGTGATCATGCCGAGCTTCACGTCTTCCTGTGCCTGCACGGTCGAGGGGACCGTGCCAAGCAACATCGCGGCGCCGATAGCGAGGGCGCCGCAGAGCACTGTCCGTTTCATGGCTTGTCTCCCTTGCTTTTCATCTTCGCGATGAGCAAGCGGGCACAGGGGCTGCGCCCGCCTGTCGCGGTCACGGCGTGTATGGCTGCAGCCCGCCGTCCTTGTAGATGAGGATCGCGTAGTCCTCGTTCGTCTGCATGCCTTCTTCATCGACCGCCTTGTCGCCGGTCACGCCTTTGTAGGTTTCTGCGGCCTTGTGCACGGCCTCGCGGATCTTGTCCGGCTCGGTGGAACCGGCCTCCTTGATCGCGAGCGCGGCGATCATGGCCGCGTCGTAGCCATAGCCCCCGAACACGGTGAGCGGCTTTTCGCCATAGGCCTCTTCATAGGGCCCTGCGTATTGCTCGTTGTAGAAGTCGCCGCCGACATCGTGCTCGATGCCGCGGACACCTTCGGCGATCTCGGGCGTGTCGGTGACCTCGTTCACCCAGTTGGAGACCTCGGTCCCGAACCATTTTTCACTAGCATTGAGGCCGAGCTCATAGGCCTGGCGCAGGACGAGTTGAGCCTCCGCCCCGTAGGCGAAGAATATCACCGCATCGGGGTTCGGCGCGTTCGCCTGCTGCAACTCGGCGCGATAGTCGGTCTTTTGCTCCTCGTAGCGCACGGTCGCCACGCATTCGGAGCCGCGCTCCTTGGCGGCCTCGCATACGGCGAGCTCAACGCCCACGCCATAGGGATTGTTGGGCATGAAGGTGGCGAAGGTCTTCGCACCGATTGCCTGCTCCGCGAGGTCCACCATCGCCGACCCCTGCAATGTGGCGAGGCCGATCATGTCGAAGAAGAAGGGACCGACATCCCTGAGCTTGGGCGAGTTGGCGCCGATGGAGATCTGCACGACGCCATTCTCATTGATGAATTGCCCCGTCGGCAGGGTGAGGCCCGAGGAGTACTCTCCGAGCACGACGGACACATTGTCGACATTGACCAGCTTTCGGACCGAATCCATGGCCGCTTGCGGACGGGATTCGGAATCCTCCACGATCAATCTGATCTGGCTGCCGTTGACACCGGGTCCGATCGCCCTGGTCGAGCCATCCTTCAGCGGCACTTCATAGCCTTCATTGACGCGGTTGATGGCGAGCTCCACGCCGCGCTGCATGTCCTTGCCGACGATGGCGCTCGGGCCGGTCAGCGAGGTGAACATTCCGATGTTTACCGTATCCTGCGCGTCAGCGGTCATGTGCGGCGACGCCGTAAGAAGCGTCGCTGCAAAGCCCGTGACGATGGTCAGGGCGGTCTTGTGCATCCACATGATGGTCTCCTCCCTTTCCATGTGTTCTCCACCCCTTTTTGCGGGGTGGCTGTTTCCTGAAATAGAGCGGCGAAGCGTTTCGTCCGCTGCCAAGACCCGAAAAATCGCGCTCAGCCTGCCCCTAGAAACGCCTCGCGTATCTTCTCGTTGGCCAGGATGTTGTGCGCCCGGTCCTCGAACGCGTTGCGTCCGTCGGCCAGCACATAGCCGCGGCTGGAGATTTCCAGCGAGCGCTGGGCCTCCTGCTCGACGATGACGATGGCGCGCCCTGCCGCGTTGATCTCCATCACCTTGTCGAAGACCTCACCCGCCATGCGCGGCGAGAGCGCCGCGGAGGGCTCGTCCAGCAGAAGCAGCATCGGGGCCGCCATGAGCGCGCGGGCCATGGCCAGCATCTGCCGCTCGCCGCCCGAAAGTGCCTTGACGCGCAGCCGCTTGCGCTCGGCAAGCCGCGGGAAGGTCTCATACATCTCTTCCGCGCGGCCACGCAGCGTCTCGCGGTCGAGAAGGTAGCCACCCATGCGCAGATTTTCCTCGACGGTGAGCGAGGGGAAGATGTTTTCGAGCTGCGGCACATAGGCGATGCCCTCGCGCACGCGCTGATCCGGCCTGAGGCCGGTGATGTCATCGCCGCGAAGGCGCACGCTGCCGCGGCTCGGCGTCAGGAACCCCATGACCACCTTGAGCAGGGTCGACTTGCCGGCGCCGTTCGGGCCGATGATGGTGACGATCTCCTGTTCTTCGACGCTGATCGAGACGCCGTGCAGCACCTGGGAACCGTCGTAACCGGCGTAGACATCCTCAACGGCCAATATTGCCATTCGGACCCTCCGCTCACTCCTGGCGCACCGCGTCCGGCCGTGCTTCGGTGCCGCTGCGCGCCAGATAGGCCTCGAGCACATCTTGCCGGCCAAGCACCTCCTCCGGCTCGCCCTCGGCGATGATGTGCCCGGCATCGAGCACGGACACCTGATCGCACAGCGACCGGATGACCTTCATATTGTGTTCCACGACGAGGAAGTTCTGGCCGCCATGACATAGTTTCCTGATGATCGCCGCGATGTCCTCGATCAGCCGCGGGTTGACCCCGGCCACCGGCTCGTCGAGCAGGATCATGCGAGGACCGTTCATGAGGGCCTGGGCAAGGGACAGAAGCTTCTTCTGCCCGCCGGACAGACTGCCGGCATATTCGTTGGCCTTGTCGCCGAGCATCACCATGTCGAGAATTTCATAGGCACGCTCGAGATTGCCGCGTTCCTCGCCGCGCACGGCGGCGAAGCGCGTGGCGGCGCGGAACAGGGATTCGCCCGACTGCATCGGCGCGGCGAGCAGCATGTTCTCCATCACCGTCATGGTGACGGGTTGGCGATGGCTCTGGAACGTTCGGCAGACGCCTGCGCGGGCCACGGCATCAGGCGACAGCCCGTCGAGCCGACGCCCGGCGAAGGTGACATGGCCCCGGTCGGGCCGGATGAAGCCGGTGATCACGTTGAAGAGCGTGGTCTTGCCCGAGCCGTTCGGCCCGATGAGACCGTAGATGAGCCCTTCCGGCACCGACAGGTTCACGCCGGCGAGCGCGGCGATGCCGCCGAAGTGCACATGCACGTCTTCAACCTTGAGCAGCGGGTGGCCGTTCATAGCGTCGCCGCCTTTCCGGGATGAGGCCCTTTGGCATGTAGAGAATGACGAGAATGATCAGCACGGCAATCAGGATCATGCGCAGGGATCCGAGAAGGGCCTGATCGATTGGGACGAAGTCCTTCAGGAACCGTGTTGAATTGTAGATCGACTGGATGATCACCGTGCCGACGATCACGCCGACGAAATTGCCCGCGCCCCCGAGGATGACCATCGCCCAAACGATGAAGGTTTCGAGCGGCAGGAAATATTGCGGTGAGATGAAGGCGTTGTAGTGAGCAAACAGCGCACCCGCCAGCCCGCCGATACCGCCGCCCAGGGCCATGGAACGTATACGAAAGGTTGCAATCCGCTTGCCGAGCGCGAGTGGCACGTGGTCGCCCTCGCGCAGCGCCTTGATCGTGCGGCCGAACGGTGTAGCCAGCACCCACCAGCACAAAGCCAGGCAGATAGCCAGGACGGTCAGCACCATCACCATGTAGAACAGGTCGTAGCTGCCGGACGTGAAATATGCGCGTAGCGGGCGGGGAATGCCTGACATCCCGAACGCCGCGCCCGAATATGGCCCGCCGAGTTGGGTATTGAGAAACACCAGCCGGACGATCTCGGCCGCCGCCAGGGTGGAGATCGCCCAGTAATCCTGCTGCAAATTGGAGGTGGGCAACGCCATCAGGGCGCCGAAGGCGGCCGCAGCCACGACCCCCGCCGCCATCCCCAGGAAGATCGGCCATCCCGCGAGCACGACCATGATGGTCGAGATATAGGCACCGAGCATGAAGAAGACGATGTGGCCGAGATTGACCAGGCCGGTGACGCCGTATTGGAGGTTGAGGCTAAGGCTCAAGATACCCCAGATGCCCACCATTGTGGCGAGATAGATGAGGAAATCGGTCATCGCCTTGCTCCCGTCAATCCGCTCGGCATGAAGAGGAGCACGAGGATCAGCACCGTAAAGGGAATCGCCGCCTTGTAGCCGGTCGGGATGAACAGGTAGCCTGAAGTCGAGAGTCCGAGGAACTCGGCGAGCGGCGCCCAGTTGATGGCGAGCCCGACATTCTCGGCCAGGCCGATGATCACGGCGCCAAGCAGCGCCCCGTAGGGGTTTCCGACACCCCCGAGGATGGCGGCGGCGAAGACCTGTATGATGATGCCGAAGCCCATGTCGGGCGCAAGCTGGGTGTTGAGGGCGATCAGCACCCCGCCGAGTGCGGCGAAGGCCGCGCCGATGAACCACACCGTGCGGATCACATTCTCGGTGTAGATGCCGCTCGACTGCGCCAGCTGGCTGTTGTCGGCCGCCGCCCGCATGGCGATGCCGAGCCGTGTGCGGTTGAGGAGCAGGTGAAAGCCGGCCATGGCGACGACGGCGGCGCCGATGATTGCGATCTGAATGGAGGTGATGCGCGCGCCCATCACCTCCATCGGACGCTGCAGCCCGATATTGTAGAAGAAGGGAGACGGGCCCCAGATGGCACGCACGGTCTCGCGCATGGCGATGCCGAGCGCGAAGGAGGCGATCATCAGCATGATCGGCGAGGCCCGGCGCAGGCGCGAGAAGATCGCCCGGTCGATGACAACGCCTAGTATCCCGGTGAGCACCAGTCCGACGGCCGCGGCGAGCCATAACGGAAGCGTCAGCGTCGCCGAGAACAGAAGCGCCATATAGGCCCCCACGGTCGCAAACTCGACATGGGCGAAGTTGGGAAAACGCAGCACGCTGTAGACCATCGTCAGGCCCACCGCCAGGAAGGACAGTTCGGCCGCGCGGATGAGGCTGTCGATGAGAACCTGGAACAAACTCAGCGCCTCCTCGACTGCCGATTTAAGAGGCCGTGCGAGGCAATGTCAAAGGGGTCACGCCAGGCAGCTTCTCTCATGTAAAGTGGGCCCGCCTGGTGAGACAGTTTGCCAGCTCAATGCAGCAATGGATGGGCCTGAGCCCTTTCGCCAAGCAATAGAAGCGTTCGGCTGGAAACATACCGAATTCAGCTCACTCCTCCAATTGTCATGCGGTTGGCGCTGTGGATCCTTCTGCTGACTTTCGAAGCCGTCGATGCTGAGAGAAAACGACGACGCCCAGCAGCAGCAAGCCGAATGGGTAGACAAGCTCTTTGGGCGGCAGGCCCGGTTGCTCGATATCGACGGCCGTGACGACATCGCCGAACGTCATTCCCGCTTCGTTGGCCGCGCCGCCAAAGGCAAGCTGGGATACGGTCCAGCGGCCTTCGCCATCCTGCGCCAGCTCCACGCCGAACGGGCCCTGCACCTGTCGTGGCGAGGGCTCGGGCGTTTTCAATGCGAACAGCTTGAACCGGTCGCCATAGGGCGTCTCGCGGACCACGTGGAAGCGGACGATCCGGCCCGGTTCCGGCGTCAGCTCGGCCACGGATTGGGGCGGAACCGTCTCGAATGGCGGATACAGCCGGTCCATGAACAGGCTCGGCCTGAACAGTGCAACGATGACGACGATCAGGACCAGCGCCTCCCAGAAGCGGTTGCGGACCAGCAGCCAATTCTGCGTCAGTGATGCAAATGCGAGGATTGCCAGCAGAGAGACGATGAAAACGAGCAGGCCGTGCCAAATGCTTTCGACACCGATTAGCAGAAGCGTGGGATTGAAGATGAAAACGACCGGAAGTATCGCGGTTCGGATGTCATAAAGGAAGGACTGAACGCCGGTTCTGAGCGGCGAGGCGCCGGAGATCGCCGAGGCGGCGAAGGCAGCCAGGCAGACCGGTGGCGTGGAATCGGCGAGAAGCCCGAAGAACAGTACGTAGAGATGCACGGCAATCAGCGGCAGCACCAGGCCCGCGGCACTGCCGAGTTCGACCAGCACGCCCGCCAGCAGCGAGGCGACCACGAGATAGTTGGCCGTGGTCGGCAGGCCCATGCCGAGCACGATGCACAGCACTGCGGTCAGGGCCAGCAGGATATAGATATTGCCGCCCGCCAGGGTCTCCATAACGCCGACCAGTGCATTGGAAAGGCCGGTGGACGAAACCGCGCCGACGATGATGCCGGCCGCACCGATCGCCACCGCGATGCCGATCATGTTGCGGGCGCCGGCGATCATGCCGGCGATGCATTCCCTGATCCCGAACCAGAACGCGGCGCCCAGACCGCCGCCTGAGCGCACAGCATTGACGACCGGCGTCAATATGATGATCGCAAACAGCGCCAGTATCGAATAGAAGACCGCGCTGGCCGGGCTCCAGCGTTCCACGATCAGCAGGTAGATCAGGATCGCGAGCGGTATGAGGTAATGAAGGCCGCTGAGAAAGGTCGCGCGGAATTGCGGAATTTCGCTCGCAGGCAGGCCACGCAGACCGAGTTTCAGCGCTTCGAGATGCGAAATATAGATTAGGCCCAGATAGCTGATCACGGCCGGAATGAAGGCGGCCTTGATGACGTCGAAATAGGAGATGCCAACGAACTCGGCGATAATGAATGCCGCCGCACCCATGATGGGTGGCATGAGCTGGCCGTTCGTCGAGGCGGCGACCTCGATGGCGCCGGCCTTTACTGCCGGCAGGCCGGTTTTTCGCATGACGGGGATGGTGAACGTGCCCGTGGTCACGACATTGGCAATGGATGAGCCGGAAATCATGCCGGTCATGCCCGAGGCGATGATCGCCGCCTTCGCCGGGCCGCCTCGCATCTTTCCGACCAGGGCAAAGGCGATATTGAGGAAATAGCGGCCGGCGCCGGCCCGCTCGAGCAGCGCGCCGAAGAAGACGAACAGAAACACGAAGCTGACGGACACGCTCAGCGGAATGCCGAACACCGCTTCGCCGCCCAGCCATTGGTAGCCGATCAGGCGTTCCAGAGACACGCCCTTGTGCGAGATGACGAGTGGCATCTGCTGGCCGAAGACCGAGTATAGCAGGAACAGCGCGCAGACGATCACCAATGGCAGGCCGATTGCACGGCGCGTGGCCTCCAGCAGCGTCAGCAGGCCGACCGCGCCGATGATGGCCTCGACCGGAATCGTCCATCCGGCGAGCTGCCATTCCAGCAATACGCCCTGCCGCCGTACCAGGCCGTCATAGCCGAAAAACAGATAAAGCGCCGTGCTGGCGGCGACGACCGCCAGCACGATGTCGTACCAGGGTATGCGCCGCTCGCGATGTTGCGGGCGCGCCGGGTAAAGCAGAAAGGCGAGCAGCAGACCGAAAGCGAGATGAACCGCGCGCGCTGGTACGTGGGTGATTATGCCGCCCCCCAGCATGAACGGAAGCGGGGAGGCAATCCACAGCTGGAACAGCGTCCACATGACGGCAAGGATGCCGATCACCAGCCCCAGTCTCGGGCCGGCCGCGCGCGTGCCCTCGATCTCCTCCAGCGGATCGTGGGCTTCCCTTTCGGGATCTATGGCTTTACCGGGGCGGCCGGCGCTTTCGCCGGCCCGCCCGCTCATGTTGCCTCCGGCCCGTTCGGGACCGCCAGCTTACCAGCCTTTCTCGTCATAGTATTTCTGCGCGCCCGGATGGATCGGCGCCGAAAGCGCATCTGCGATCATCTCTTCAGGCTTGAGATTGGCAAAGGCCGGATGCAGCGAACGGAAATCGTCGAGGTTCTCGAATACCGCCCGCGTGACTTCGTAGACGACGTCCTCCGGGACGTTTGCGCTGGTCACGAAGGTCGCCTTGACACCGAAGGTCGTCACATCCGAATCCGTGGAGGTGTAGGTGCCCTCCGGAATCGTTGCGAAGGCGTAGTAATCGTTCTCCTCCACCAGTTTCTGCGCAACCGGATCGTCGCTCAGATCCACGATGTATGCGCCGCAGCCATCGGTCGCCACGGCCACGCCGGCATTGGGCACCCCGACCGTATAGCCGAAAGCGTCGATATTGCCGTCGCAGAGCGCATTGGCCTGTTCAGTCGAGGTGAGTTCGGTTGCCACGGCGAAATCGGCCGTCGTCCAGCCATGGCCTCCCATCAACTCCTCGGTCGTGCCGCGCTGGCCGGAACCGGGATTGCCGATATTGAAGCGCTTGCCCTTCAGGTCCTGCCAGGACTGGATGCCGGAGCCTTCGGCGGCGACGATTTGATAAGGCTCGGGATGCACGCTGAAGACAGCGCGCAGATCGGGACAAGGACTGACTCTGTCTGGAGCCGAGCCGTTGTAGGCGTGAAACTGCCAGTCCGATTGCGCGACGCCGAAATCGAGCTCGCCGGCGCAGATCTGGCCGATATTGTATGTCGAGCCGGCGGTTGACGGCGCCGAGCACCTCAGCCCGTGCTTGCGGCCTTCCGCACGGCCCTCGGCGGCTTCCTTGTGGACCATGCGGCAAACGGAATTGCCGACCACGAAATAGACGCCGGTCGGTCCACCGGTCCCGATGGTGAGGAAACTTGTTTCCTGAGCAGATGAATGGCCTGCCGCCAATGCGACCGCCGAAGCGAAAGCGGTGGTGAGAAGCGTACGCTCGAACTGTTTCATGACATCCTCCCTGTTGGGTCCCGCCAGGGCGAAGCTTTCCCCAGGAACAGTCGGTTCCCTCGGTCCCGGGATGTTCGGTCTATTCGCCTCCCTGGCCTCACAAAGCCCTTCTTCGCCCAAGCTCCTTGCGCGGCAGCATTTGCCAAGGCACAACCGAACACGCACGTGCCGACGACTCACGCCGCGGCGCGCATCACCGACACTCAACGGAAATATATGGCAGCTCACCGAAGTGTAAACTTCGGCAAGTTTTGAGGCGAGTGCAAGAAGTGGGAGGAAGCAAGATCGATGAAGCGTTGCCAATCGCCGAAGATCTCGACAGCTCCATGCAAGAGATCAACCGCGTGGTCGACAACGGACTGCGGCTCCGCTCTGGCATGAAGTGAAAGACGGCAATCTGACGACGTCCGAAACCAGGTGCGTCCCGTTTCAAAAGGCGGACGGGACCAGAAGCACCAAATCGAAAATCGCCTGTTATGCCGCTTGAGCTGCGCGAATATCCCCGATTAGCCGTGAAGTCGAAGCTTCTACGCAGCCAGGGTCGAATCCTGGGGTTAAGCGAAGGTCGGCAATAAAGAAGCCCGCCGACTCACCGGAATTGGCGCGTCCCGCTTGCCGCCTGGGCAGGTATAGGCGTCTTTCTGCGGATCGTAGGCGAGGTCTTCGCGGGAGAAGGTGCCATCGTTGCGTCGGGAGTTATCGATGACCGGAACGTAAGGCTCGATCCCTTCTTCCTCAACCAACCAGCCCAGCATCGGTGCTGAACCGTAAGCCGCGTCAGCGACCGGCTTATCGGACAAAGGCCGAAGCGATCCCTTGTTCGCACAATCGTGTCCTTAACGGTGCCGGTCTCGGCCTGGCGGATAGGTGCCGTCGCTTCGACGTCCACGATGATCCCATTATCCAGATCAACGAGATAGTTGGTCGAATGGGTCGCGGCTTTCATGTCGGAACACGCAATAGCAGGGACGTGCATTGGAGAAGTGAGAGCGGAGATCAGGAACGCGAGCTGGCAAATAAATACCGGGATTGGGCAAAGACGCTGGTCTATGAATTCCTTTATGTGGCCAGTGTGCTTGATACGATCGCCGACTCACATATGAGCGCGAAGCTCAATGGGAAGATACCGACGCAAGGTCCTCCGCCGCTTGCGAGGATGGTGAGCGTGCGAAATCGCGTCCAAGTGTCATACAGCGCCCCCGGTCGTTGCGGGGGCTGGCTTCAACCGCTGTCATAAATGGGATCGGCTGCCCTCCTTCCTCGGCTCTGGCGAAGTCGAGGATGCCCATCAGCTCGCCGCATAGCTCGGCATGAACCTCGCCGTGCTTGTCACCGGGCGTGAGAACAATTTCCCCGATGAGTGAGCGCAGTGCCGCGGCCGCCTGCCGTCCACCATCCGGATCGTCCAGGGCTTCGGAAAACGTTCGACACGGAGACGGTAGAGATTGGCAATGTTCGGATGCACATCGCGGATGTCGGCCGGTGCCTCCGCCATGCGCGCCGTGATCTCCGCCTTCTGCCGTTCGAGTTCGTCCATGCGGGCCTTCATGGAAGGCTGATACATGCCGTCCTCGATAGCGGCGATGATACCCGCGATGGCCTTCTCCACCTTGGCAAGCGTTTTGCGATCCCCTTGCGCCTGAGCGCTGCGATTGCGGTTCAGCCGGTTCATTTCCTCGGCATAGGCGCGTACGGCTTCCGCGACCGCTTCCGATGAGACCAGTCGCTCCTTGAGGCCGACCAGAACACGCGCCTCGATCTTGTCGCGGGTGATGGTGCGGTTGTTGTCACAGGTGCCGCGCCGGTGATGGTTGAGACAGCCGTAGCGGTCCGTCGTGATGATGCCATACCTGCCGCCGCAGCAGCCGCAGGTCATAAGGCCGGAAAGAAGAGCGACCGGCCGGTTCGCCAGATGGACACGCTTCATGCGTCCTTCACGGGTATTGGCCGGGTTCGGCCCGAAGATTTCGGCAATCTGCTTCTGACGGGCGTGGACGGCGTTCCAGAGCCCGTCATCCACGATCCGAAGATGCGGCACCTTCGTCCTGATCCATTCGCTTTCCGGGTTGATGCGAGACACTCGCTTGCCGGTGCTCGGGTCCTTGATGAAGGGCATCCTTCCATTCCTGGGAAAACAATGCACCATCAAAATGCGGGATCAAACACCTACCCTCAGATATCTTCATCCTTATTGGCCTGCTCTTCCGGCATGCCAACCGGCTTGCTGTTGTCGTTTACAGCCTGTAACGCCTCGAAATCCTCGCGCGCCATGCGCCTGCCGATCAGCCGTGCGATGGACAGCACCACCGCGTCCAGTCGCTCGGCGACATCGGTTTCGTTGCCGGTACCTCCAGCGGGCGGGCAGTTGTCATTGGCCGGCCCTCTCTGCCAAGATGCTTTCTATCACCGCCCATTGCCGGCCTCTTCCTCTGGCCGCCACCTGCCCTGTCGGGGATTGGTGTGGTGTGGTGGAAAGCGACGGTCCGCATCCCGTTTAGGGCTGGCGCCTGGAGCTGCCGGTCCGGCTTCTTGATGTCAGGCCTTCAGAGCGGTGACGATCCATGTTGCAGCGTTCAAACTAACCCGTCCCGAATTCGCTCGCTCTGCAAGTGCTGCCCGGACCCGTGGCTCTACAACGGTGCGCATGTCCGGCGTATCCCGCAGAGCTTTCCCAAGCGCCCCGACTTGGGTGACCACTTCCAGCGTTTTGTCGATATCCCCGCACGAAACCTCGGCATCGAACGGGTCGATTGTGATCTTGTCAAAGCCCGCTGCACAAAGAACTTCCTTTATGAAGGAGGGCTGTTCAAAGCTGATATGCGGGGCATCGCGCAACGCCAGCCCTGCTGCTTCAAGCGGAAGGAAGTCCAACTCGTTTTCCTGAATTGATCGCCAGCAGACGAAGCCGATCCGACCGCCAGAACGAAGCATGCGCCGCAGATTGCCGAACGCGTGGATAGGGTCCGCAAAGAACATGACGCCGAAGCGAGAATAAACGAAATCGACGCTCTGGTCAGGCAACGACAGTTGCGCCGCGTCGGCTTGCTGTAGCGAAACCGCAGGCAGGTGGTTCGACCTGGCGCGCGCAACCATCAGGACAGCGGGTGCTATGTCGACACCGACTACGCGGCCGGAATTTCCAGCACGTTCGGCAAGTTGAAGGGTCGTTTGACCCGCGCCGCAGCCAACGTCCAGGATCGTCTTTCCTTGCATCGGCCCAAGCGCATTGATGGCGGCCAAGCCGAGTGGGGCCATCTGGAGATCAATCAGGTCTGCCAACTCGGCCCGTGTCCGATCGACGATGTCGAAGGAGGGGTCAACTGATTGCATAGGCCAATTCCGCACGAAATAGAGGTGAATGCAACGCTAGCTTCCGGTTTGGCATCGTCATCGTCTTTGCGGGCTGCAATGGGGTCTGTAGCGGCCGGGACAAGCCCACACCGGCCAGATGAGGGGGCAGCAATCGGAACCATTCTACAATCCGAGATCCCGTCCTCTACCCCTGCCGAGTCCGTGACTGAGGGCGAGAGCACGGCTGATGCCCAGCCCCGAATCGAACGAGATGCCGAGGTCCCGCTTGCGGCCTTCAAGGATGGATTCTAGCTGCGGATCGCGTTCGAGACCCATGACCATATTGCCCATCTCGGCCCGGATGGACCTGTAGCCGGAATAATCTCCCGCCGCATACTGGCGCTCGCCGGTCTGTTTGAGTTCCTGAAAACGCTCGACAAAGCGGTCGGCGCGCAGGTCGGGGTTCTTGCGCAGCATGTTGGGCCGACGCAGTACAGGTTCGAGGACCGGTCCACGAATACTCTGATACGTCAGGCTGCGTGCAATGTTCCACAATTCCTGCTTGCCTTGAGTGCAGCACGCCTAAGTTTTGTGCATCGCAAAAAATAATTGCAAAGTGCAATTGACAAGCAATGATTGCGGTGCTGCTATTTCCGAAATGGCTTCGTGATCGCTTCCTTTTAGAGCTTTTCAAGCAGCCTCCGACTGCATCGGCTTCGCTGCGATCACGCCTCTGAGCGACCCGGCAATACGCACGAAAGGATGATGCGATGTACGGCGATGCGAAGATCGTGGAGTTTTCAGGAAGGCGTTCGGCGACCTACCAGGATGCTCTTGCGACCTACTCCAACGCATGGCGATCGGACATCGCCTGCATGGCCCGGTTTCTCGACCCGAAACGCGGCGAGAAGGTCCTTGAGATCGGTGCCGGCAACGGATATTTCAGCGTGGCGATCGCGGAGTTGATCGGAGCGGACGGACTGCTGGTGGCGACCGATCCGTCTGTCGATCAGCTATCGGCGCTCGAGGCGGATGCCGAGCACGGCAACATCCGCGTTGTCCAGGCAACGGCAGAGGAGCTCGACATCGACTGCCGCGACTTCGATGCCGTGTGGAGCCGAGGGGCGATCCACCACGTCGCCAACAAGACTGCGGCGTTCGGGCGCCTTTCCGAGTGCGTCAGACCCGGCGGCCGGATGGTGATAGCCGACATCTTCGCCGGAACCCAGCTGGCGCGCTATTTTGACAGCGTCATCGCCAGAACCTGTTGCACCGGGCATGAGGTGGCGTTTCTTTCGCGAGAGTTCGCCGAGAGTCTTTGCGCGCTCACCGGGTGGAATACGCCTAGTTTCCACGATGTCACCACTCCATGGGAATTCGACCGTCGGGAGGATATCGGTCATTTCCTTCATCTGCTGTTCTCGGCCAAGGACGGGATTACCCCCGACGAGTGCCTCGATGCAGCGGATCGCTTCCTGAGCGTGACGCTCACGTCTTCGGGGTGGGCGCTGATGTGGCCCATGACGGTCATGACCACGACCCGCGCCAATTTCTCCTGAGGGGAGCGAAGCCAGCGATGCCGCATTCCGCGCTCAACTTCGACATGGTCCGACCGGCCAAGGCTGACATGCAGCCAGATTTGTTGAGGCGAAGGCCCCGCCGGTCGAAGTCACGCCCGACCGTCGCCTACCATGGCAAGCCAGGTGCATTCGTCCACATCGCCTGCAGCCACGCCTTTGCAAATGCGGACGCTTTGCCATTCGAGTCGACAGCCGAAGCGGTTGCGGCCGTACATGCGGGCACGGCCGATGCCCTGATTGTTCCGTGCGAGAATCTGCTGGCGGGCCGCGTCCCTGACATCCACCTGCTGCTGCCCGAAAGCGGGCTGCACATCATAGGTGAACATTACGAACGGATCGAATTGCATATTGCGGCGCGACACGGAACGACTTTCGAAGAAGTCAGACGAGTGTACTCGCACCCGGTTGCGCTTCAACAGGTCAGATGCTTTCTCACCCTTCACGGGTTGCAAGGTGTCGGCGTGTCGAATACCGCCGCAGCTGCCGCATACATTGCGGAGAGCTCAGCCTTGGACGAAGCCGCAGTCGCATCGCGAGAAGCGGCACACTACTACGGCCTTCAAGTCCTTCGGGCCAACATCGAAGACAGCCCGCACAACATTACACGTTTCTACATTCTCGCTACCGAGCCCTCTCGATCCAGATCGAGGCAGGTGCCGATGCTCACGACCGTCCTTTTTGCCGTGGAGAACAGGCCAGGTTCGTTACACGATGCCATCGAAGGGTTCGGCCGGCACCAGGTGAACCTCACGCGACTCGAAAGCTATCTCGTCGATGGTGGTTTTGTCGCGACACGATTTCTCTGCGAATTCGAAGGTGATCCGCGCTCTACTGAAGTACGGAGTGCCGTGGAGCACCTTTCCATGAATTGCACGTCGAGCGTTATCCTCGGCACTTACCCGGCAAACCCGACGCGACCGCAGCCATCCGTGAGGGGGATGAAGGCGTGAGGCTCGCGGCTTCGGACTGGATGCATGAATCCGTCGAAGGATTCCGCGAACGTGCGCGACGCAGGTTGCCGCGCTTCGTTTTCGACTTCATTGATGGCGGCAGCGGCGGAGAGAGCACGCTTCTGGAGAACCGGGCCGCGCTCGACCGTATCAGGCTCGTGGGCTCCGGACCGCGCGATATGCACGAATGCTCCCAGGAAACATGTCTCTTCGGCCGTACAATCGCAATGCCGCTCGTCATCGGTCCGACTGGGCTTGCCGGTGCTGCAAGGTCCGGCGGGGACGCTGCGCTCGCCCGGGCCGCCGGAGTTGCGGGCATTCCCTTCGTCATGAGTTCGGCTGCGACCGCAACCATGGAGGCGGTCGCGGAAGCAGGCGAAGGTCCGAAGTGGTTCCAGCTCTACGTGTTCCGGGACCGGGCCGTCACGCTGAGATTGATAGAGCGTGCGGCCGCATTGGGTTTCGAGGCGCTGGAAGTCACCGTCGACAACACGATCCCCGGACGCCGACTTCGAGACGTCCGCAATGGCTTTACACTTCCGTTTCGATGGAATGCCGGCAAACTGTGCAGCCTTCTGGCGCATCCCGGCTGGACTCTGGATATGGTGCGAGTAGGCCCTCCCCGGCTCAAGGTCATGGCAGCCGAGCTTGACCTGCAAGCGACCGAAACCATCGCAGAGTTGATGCAGGCACAGCTCGACCCCTCCGTGGACTGGGACGACATCAAATGGGTGCGCAACGCCTGGAAGGGACCCTTGATCGTCAAGGGCCTCCTCGACCCTGCCCAGGTCGGAAAAGCCATCGACGCTGGCGTTGACGGCATCGTGGTCAGCAACCACGGTGGCCGGCAGATCGACGGAGCGGTCGCCACGATCGACATTCTTCCAGAGTTCGTCGAAGCGGCTGCCGGTCAACTGACCATTCTCATTGATAGCGGCTTCCGAACCGGAAGCGACATTGCCCGCGCCCTGGCTCTAGGCGCCGACGCCGTGCAGGTGGGGCGGGCGACGCTCTACGCGCTCGCGGCTGCAGGCGAGGCTGGCGTGCGCAAGGCGCTCGACGTTCTCAGAGAAGAGCTGCGCGTCGTGCAGATGCTGGCGGGAGCTCGCACGCCGGCCGAGTTCAGCGTGGCGAGCGTACGCGGCGCTCGCATACCGTCCGTCCGGCCTGTCGCGGCTGTGGCCCCGGAGCGTCTGACCGGCTCCTGATCGATTTCAACAAGAACGAAAATGGGGAACTTCTCATGCGTATGACCGGTCGAATTATCGCCGCCCTTTTCGCCCTTGCGGCTGCTGCCTCATCTAGCCTTGCCCAGGACACGGAACCGAAAAAGGTGGCGCTCACCTATATTATCGATCATCCCGCGATCGACGCGGCTCGGCAGGGCATCGTCGATGCGCTTTCGGAAGCCGGCTATGCGGGAGAGCGGCTGGAGCTGATCGTACAAAGCGCCCAGGGCAGCGTTCCGACACAGCAGCAGATCGCGCGAGAGTTTGCGGGTCTGGCGCCCGACCTTATGGTCGCGATCAGCACACCGTCGGCCCAGGCGCTCCAGAGCGTTGCG
The DNA here is from genome assembly GCF_009812055.1 of Chelativorans xinjiangensis. GTDB lineage: Bacteria > Pseudomonadota > Alphaproteobacteria > Rhizobiales > Rhizobiaceae > Chelativorans > Chelativorans xinjiangense. The sequence continues at coordinate 77,698 of NZ_WQNH01000010.1, forward strand.
GGCGATGTGCCCGTCGTTTTCTCTGCGGTGACGGATCCTGTCGGCGCAAAGCTCGTCGCCTCGCTGGAAACGCCCGGCGGGATGATCACCGGAGCGAGCGACATGCAGCCCTTCGGTCCGACGCTCGACCTCATCCGCTCGCTGCTTCCCGATGCAAAGACTCTCGGCGTGATCTACAATTCGGGAGAGGCGAATTCCGTATCCCAGGTTGAGGCTCTGACCGCCGAGGTCACAGCCGCCGGTTTCGAGGTCGTGGAATCCACGGCGTCGCAATCCGCAATGGTGCCAGACGCTGCGCGCAGTCTTGCCGGACGCGTCGATGCGATCCTCATTCCTACCGATAGCACTGTCGTTTCCGCCATCGAAGGCGTCGTTTCCGTCGGCGAACGCGCGAAGCTTCCCGTCTTCGCCAGCGATACCGACTCGGTGAAGCGCGGTGCGGTGGCGGCGCTCGGCTTCAACTACTACGAGCTTGGAAAGCTGAGCGGCGCGATGGCCGCGCGCATCCTCGGTGGGGAAAGCCCGGCATCGATCCCGGTCGGCGTTCTCGAAACGCAGGACCTCTACCTGAACCCGAAGGCGGCGGAAGCCATGGGGGTCACGATTCCTGCTGAAACGCTGGCATCGGCCGCCGTGGTCGTTGAGTAGAGGGCACCCCGATGAGCATGTTCGCCCTGTCCGGCGCCATCGAGGCCGGACTGATCTTCTCGCTGGTGGCGCTGGGCGTCTATATGTCCTTCCGCCTCCTGAATTTCCCCGACCTTACTGTCGACGGAAGCTTTCCGCTCGGGGCTGCTGCGGCCGCGGTCGGGATCGTCAATGGGTTGAATCCCTTTCTCGCCACCGCCCTCGGCGTGGCCGCCGGCGCGGTGGCGGGGCTGGTCACGGGCGTGCTCAACGTGCGGCTCGGCGTCATGAACCTTCTCGCCGGCATCCTGACCATGGTTGCGCTCTATTCCATCAACCTGCGCATCATGGGTAGCCCCAATACCTCGCTGTACGGATCCGAAACCGTCTTTACTCCGTTCGAGTCGCTGATCGGGCCCGGCCTCTGGACGAACGCGATCGTGCTTGCGGTGATCGCCCTTGCCGTCAAGCTGCTGCTTGACTGGTTTCTAAGGACGGAGCTTGGCCTTGCTTTGCGGGCGAGCGGCGAGAACCCTGTCATGGCTAGCGCGCAATCTATCGACAACGATCGAATGGTCCTTGTCGGAATGGCAATCAGCAACGGCATGGTGGGATTGGCAGGCGCTCTCTTCGCGCAAAGCGTTGGCGTGGCCGACGTGTCAATGGGCATCGGAACCATCGTGACGGGACTTGCAGCAATGATCATCGGCGAAGCCGTGTTCAAGGCGCGGAAGGTCGCATGGGCGACCGTGGGCTGTCTCGCAGGGGCTATCCTTTATCGCTTCTTCATCGCAGTGGCGCTCAGTGCCGGCGTACTCGGTATCCAGGCGCAGGATCTCAATCTCGTCACCGCGCTGGTCGTGGCTGTGGCGGTGGTTGCGTCGAAAGCGCGATTTGCCGGCGCCGCACGTGTTCGGCTCGGCATGACGCGTCTGCGCTCGACGTTCCAGCCGCAGCGAGGTGGTTGAGATGCTCAGCGTGCGCGGTGTTCACGTTACCTTCAATCCCGGGACGGCCCTTGCGGTGGAAGCACTCCGTGGCGTCGATCTCGATGTGCCGGCGGGACAGTTCGTAACCGTGATCGGCACGAACGGCGCGGGCAAGTCCACCCTGCTTTCGATGGTGGCCGGTGATGTGAGACCCGATAGGGGAAGGGTAGCGGTCGACGGCAAAGACCTCACGCTACTGCCCGCTCGCGCCCGGGCCGGCGTGATCGGGCGGGTTTTCCAGGATCCGCGCATCGGAACGTGCGCCTCCCTGAGCGTGGAGGAGAACCTTGCGCTCGCGGCAAGCCGGGGACGTCGCCGGAACCTGCGCAACGCGCTGGGCGGTTCGCGCCGCCGCGCGTTCCTGGCGGAACAACTGGAGAGGCTTGGTCTCGGGCTCCAGGATCGCATCACCTCGCCGGTCGGAACGCTGTCGGGCGGCCAGCGGCAGGCCGTCAGCCTACTAATGGCCACGCTCCTTCCGATGAAGGTTCTCATCCTCGACGAGCATACCGCGGCTCTCGACCCCGGCGCGGCGGCGCAGGTTCTGGCACTGTCGGCCGAGATCAACAAGGAGCAGGCTTTGACGACGCTGATGGTCACGCACAGCATGCGCCAGGCCCTCGACTACGGAGACCGGACCATCATGATGACCGCTGGCCGCATCGCGCTTGACGTCGCTGGCGAGGAGCGACGCCGTTATGAGGTGGGCACGCTGATGGAATTGTTCAAAAGGAACACCGGGGAGCCGGTCGAAGACGACCAGCTCGTGCTGTCGTGAATGCTCGGGAAATGCCCTCGACCGGTTTCAGGTTGTCTTGCGTCGGGCCTCCCGCTCCCTCCCCAACTCGTCCTCGAGCAGACCGGGCCGGCTCTCCGGAACCATCTGGCGCAGCTTCTCGATACGGACTTCGCCGAACAGCCCGGCACGCGTGTACGGCTCGCCTGCAAGGAAAGCATCGACGGCCGCCCCGTCCGCCAGGTCGAGAACCATCAGGCTTCCAATGGTCCTGCTCTCGTCCGCAGCAAGCAGCGGCCCGCCAAACAGGATGACGGCGCGATGACGGATCATGTATTCAAGGTGGATCGCACGTGTTTCCTGCCGCAAGCCTTCCGCATCGAGGCGATCGATACAATGAACGACAAAAGGCATGTCGGACTCCTGATTGTCAGGACGGGTCGGTCCGGCCACAAAAAGCAGCCTGGGATATAATTGCACAATGCAAATAAAATGCAATGAATGGAACGATGGCGACTTCGAAGCCGCCGCGCCAGAGAGGAACCTGGGCCATCGATGAAACGTCGCGCTTCGGCGCTTGACGTCTGGCGTCGTGGCCGAAGCAACGGGCAATGCACTCCACATGCGAGAGACAGTGAAAGCTGCCGAGGCTCCGTCCGAGCCGTCTGGTAACAGCGTCAACGTTCAAGGCGGAAAGCGGGACTCGTGCAAGCCGAGCGAGACGGCCGTTGCTTGGATCAAGCGGCTGGTCGCCTTCGACACAACCAGCCACAAGTCCAATCTCGACCTCATCGAGGACGTGAAGGCCACGCTGGCACTGCTCGGGTTCGTTTTCCGCATCACGTACGACACCACGGGCCGCAAGGCGAACCTTCTCGCGACGCTTCCATCGGGTGATGGAAGGCTCACAGGAGGCCTTTGCCTGTCAGGCCACGTCGACGCAGTCCCCGTCGACGGGCAGCCCTGGTCATCTTCTCCCTTTTTGCCCGTCATACACGATAGTCGTATCTATGGCCGCGGTACGTGCGACATGAAGGGCTTCGTCGGCACCGCGATTGCCGTAGCCGTCGCGCACCACGACAAGCCGAGGCAAGCCCCGCTCCATCTTGCCCTTTCCTACGACGAGGAAGTCGGCTGCCTGGGTGCGCCGGCAATGGTTCAGGACATGATCGCCAGCGGCATCGTTCCCGATGGATGCGTCGTCGGCGAGCCCACCATGATGAAGGTTGTCAGTGCCCATAAGGGCGCCAATGTCGGCCGGTGCAGAGTTGAAGGGCTGGCGCGGCACTCGTCGCTTGCCCCGCAAGGCATCAATGCCATCGAGTTCGCGTCACGGATCATTGTCCACATGCAGTCCATGGCGGATGAATTCGCGCGGAGCGGGCCGTTCTCCGACGGCTTCGATGTGCCCTTCACGACTCTGCAGGTCGGCCAGATCGAGGGCGGCATCGCCGTAAACACCGTGCCTGCCTCCTGCACTTTCACCTTCGAGCTCCGCAACCTGCCCAGTACGTCCGCCGACGCGGTCTTCGACAGGATCAGGGAATACGCGCGCACAGAGGTTCTCCCGCCCATGCGCCACCGCGCCGATGGGGCGGCCGACATCGTCTTTGAACGGCTGGCGGCCGCTCCTGCGCTGGAACCGCAGGAAGACAGCGCGTTCACGCGCCTCGTGCGTGCCGTCACCGGTGACACCGCTATCCGCAAGGTCGCCTACGGAACGGAAGCCGGGATCTTCAGCCAGGCCGGTATTCCCACCGTCGTCTGCGGGCCGGGCGACATCGCGCAGGCGCATACGGCCGACGAATATGTCGAACTTTCGCAGATCGCGCGTTGCGAGGCGGTTCTCTCCGAACTCGCCAAGCGCATGTGCGTGCGCGCCTCGGAACCTCTTTCCAGCAAGGAGACAGCATCGTGACCATCGCCTCACAGGTTTCGCAATCCGAATCCGCAGAGTTCAACAAGGTGACACCGAACCAACGGCGGGTGATCGTTGCGGCATCGATCGGCAATGCGTTGGAATGGTTCGATTTCGCGATCTACGGGTTCTTCGCCGCCACCATCGCCCGGCTCTTCTTCCCGACGGAAAGCGGGACCGCGTCTCTGCTGCTGACCTTTGCCACCTTCGGTGTCGCCTTCATCATGCGGCCGGTAGGAGCGGTGGTCATCGGAAGCTATGCCGATCGCAAGGGCCGGAAGGCGGCGCTTTCCCTGTCGATTGTCCTCATGGTCCTCGGAACGGCGATGATCGCTCTTATGCCGACCTATGAGACGATCGGCATCGCTGCGCCCATTCTCATTACACTGGCGCGGCTGCTTCAAGGTCTCTCGGCAGGTGGTGAATTCGGCAGCGCCACCGCGCTGCTGGCCGAGCAGGACCCGCGCCGCCGCGGTTTCTTCGCAAGCTGGCAGGTGGCGAGCCAGGGCCTGATGATCATGCTTGCCGCATCATTCGGCATTGCTCTTTCCGGCGTTTTCGCCGCGGAATCGTTTGGAGACCACGGCTGGCGCATTCCCTTCCTGTTCGGTCTCTCGCTCGGGCCGGTCGCGTTCCACATCCGGCGCAAGATCGATGAATCCCCCGAATTTCGCCCCGCTGAGACACTGAAGTCGCCGCTACGCTGCGTCGTGGCAAATCAGACGCTGCGCCTTGTCTTCGGCATCGGCGCGGTGATCTTCGCGACCGTTTCAGCCTATCTCGTTCTGTTCATGCCTACCTATGCGATCCGCCAGCTCGGCGTAACCGCCTCGGCTGCGTTCACCGCGATCAGCCTCGTTGGCCTGATCCAGCTGTGCCTGGCCCCCGTGTTCGGGCACTGCTCCGACCGGATCGGGCGCTTCAGGATCATGATTCCGGCGGCGACCGTGTTTCTGGTTTGCATCTACCCGCTCTTCGCGTGGCTTGCAGCCGCGCCCGGCCTGGAACGCCTGATTGTTGTGCAGATTGTAGCAGGGTTACTCGCCACAGCCTATTTCGCGCCACTCCCGGCGTTGCTGGCTGAGCTCTTCCCGGCAGGTACGCGAACCAGCGGATTGTCGCTTTGCTACAATCTGGCCGTAACGGTCTTCGGCGGGTTTGCCCCGTTCATCATCACCTGGCTGATCGCGACGACCGGAAGCAATCTCGCGCCTAGCATCTATGCTGGTGCTGCTGCCGCGCTAAGCCTTATCGCCCTCATCGTGTTGTGTTCGCGTCTCCCGATGTCCGGGCCTCACATCAATGTTGTTGGTTCGGAGGCCCGCTGATGGAAAGCGACGGCACGGTTCACTCGATTGCGGAGTATCGCAAGCTGGCGCGACACGCCCTGCCGATGATGATCATCGATTTCTACGACAGCGGGCCCGAAGCCGAGAATACGCTGCGTCACAATCGTGTCACACTCGACGCGCGACGGTTGCTGAGCTCTGCGCCGGTACCCCGTCGCCGGCCGGCAGCGGCCCGCCGAAGAGGATGACGGATCATGTATTCAAGGTGGATCGCACGTGTTTCCTGCCGCAAGCCTTCCGCATCGAGGCGATCGATACAATGAACGACAAAAGGCATGTCGCACTCCTGATTTTCAGGACGGGTGGGTTCGACCAGCACGGTTGCGACAAAAAACGGCCTAGGATATAATTGCACAATGCAAGCGTTTTTCAATCGAAATCGAAACCCGACCGCGGATCAGGAGGGGGACGAGGCGTCCTCGGAAGCCGAACTTCTTCGCCTCGAAAGCTGGCTGCCTTTTCGCTTCTTTACCATCTCCGTGCGGGTCGCCGATCTGCTGACGAGTTTCTACGGGCCGCGCTACGGACTGTCGCGGGCGGCTTGGCGAACCATGGCTATCGTGGCCAATCGCCCCGGCGCCAGCGCCAGGGAAATTTGTCAGGCCGGTGGTCTCGACCAGTTCACCGTCAGCCGCGCCATCGCATCGCTGGTCGAGAACGGTTTTGCGCGCCGGCGGACCGGGAAGACTGACAAGCGTTATGCCTCCATTGAGCTTACGAAGGAGGGTTGGTCAGCCTTCGAGGAGATTTCGGCCCTGTCAAAACGTCTCGACGCAGAACTGACCACGCAAATCGCGCCCGAGGAGATGGCCATGCTCGACGATGTCCTGAGGCGTCTGGATGATGCCAGTGCGGGCATGCTGGCTCGTGGGTGGCGCGGATTTTTCGAGCAGCGACCTGAGGGGCTTCGACCCAACGCGCGTTCAGGACGCAAGGCGAAGGACGGCAATGACTGAAGCTTGCATCGACGGATCAGATGCCTCATTGCGCGTGGCCGGTGTCGATAGTCCGCGAGTGGGGCGTCGTCGACCGTGACGAATGTGCTCCTTTTCCTCGCAACCGTCGTCCTTTGGGGCTCCGCGGCGGTGGTCACGGCCCATCAGGCAGTGTCCGCCGATCCTGCGGTGTCGGTGGCCTATCGGATGCTGCTGGTCAGCATCGTGATGTTCGTCTGGTGTTTCGCGAGGAAAACGCCTCTGCGCGTTGCAGGAACGAACCGGGGATGGATCGTCCTCCAGGGCGTCCTCTTCTTCGGCCTTTCCTTCATCAGCTTCTATCACGCCACGTCCCACATCCCGAGTGGGATCGCGGCGCTCATCCTGTCCACCTCGTCGCTTGCGGCAGCACTCACGGCCTCGCTCGTTCTGAGAACCCATCCGAGTGCGCACCTCCTTGCGGGGCTGAGCATCGGGATTGCGGGATTGGCAGTGGTCGTGCTGCCGCAGTTTCTTGCCTTCAGTGCAACATCCGATACGGTACCGGGTGTCCTGTGGGCCGTGGCAGCAGCGTTCTGCACAGGGTGCGGGACCGTCGTTGCGGCACGCAACCAGCGCGCGGGCCTACCGGTGACGGTGATCATGGGCTGGAGCGCTCTTGCGGGTGCCGCCTTCTCATTCGGTTGGGCAGTCGTCGCAGGGGTCGATCTGCGCCCCGCCGTCACCGCCCCCTATATTGCCGGGCTGGTCTATCTCGCGATCCTAGCCTCTTGCGTGACCTTCGCTATGTATTTCAGCCTCGTGCATCGAATCGGACCCGCCGCCGCCGCCTACGCTTTGTCAGCGGTTCCCCTTGTAGCTCTCGCACTGTCCATGATGTTCGAGGGCCTTCAACTGACTGCCCCGATCATTGCAGGCAGTGCGGCCATCCTGTGGGGCAATGTGATCGTTCTCGGCAATTCCAACGCGAAAGCTCCGGCAAGCTCCAGCCCGGCCCGGACCGATGCATAAAGAGAAGCTTGCGCGGGTGTACTCAGGCTGCGACTGAACCCAGGAGAAAAGCGAATGCCAAAGACCGTCTACGGCGTCCACCCAACCGTGCCGCTGAGCAGCGTGGTGAACGCAGGGGATCTTCTGTTCGTATCGGGTCAGCTGCCATTCGGCGAGGATGGCCGTCTCATCTACGGCGGTATCGTCGAACAAACCCGTCAGGCTATCCTGAATATACAGGCGGCACTGCAGCCTCTCGGGGCGGGTCTTGGCGACATCGTCAAGACCACGGTGTGGCTGACGGACAAGAATGACTTCGCTGGCTTCAACGACGCATATCGGGAGTTTTTTGCCGAAGGGCCGCCGGCACGATCCACCGTTGTTTCGGCGCTTGTGCTGGACGTTCGCGTGGAAATCGAGGCGATTGCCTATTTAAAGCTGGCCTGCCCCAATGAGGTGGTCCGGTTTCAGTCTTAATGCATGATCGGCTTTCCCGCCGTCGCTTGGGCAGATGATGGTGCCGATCCGCTCGGTGTCGCAAGCATGACGATTGCCTGCGGTGCTGGCGGTTTGTATCCGAGCGATGAGTGCGGTCGCTCGGTGTTGTAGTAGCGCCGCCACGTCTCGATGATGACCTTGGCCTCGGCGAGGCTGTAGAAGATCTCGCCGTTGAGCAGTTCGTCGCGAAGCTTTGAATTGAAGCTCTCGCAGTAGCCGTTCTCCCAAGGGCTTCCTGGCTCGATGAACGCGGTTTTCGCGCCGACAGCTGCAATCCACTCCCGCACGGCTTTGGCGATGAACTCCGGCCCGTTGTCCGAACGAACATGGCCAGGCACGCCGCGCAGGACGAACAAATCCGACAGGACGTCGATGACGTCGGTGGAGTTGAGCTTGCGATCGATCCGGATCGCCAGGCACTCCCGGGTGAACTCGTCTATGATGTTGAGCATGCGGAACTTCCTGCCATTGTGGGTCCGGCCTTCGACGAAGTCATAGGACCAGACATGGTTTGGGCGTTCGGGCCGAAGCCGGATGCACGATCCGTCATTCAGCCACAGACGGCCTCTCTTCGGTTGCTTTTGTGGAACCTTCAGCCCCTCCCGCCGCCAGATACGCTCGACACGCTTGGCGTTCACCGTCCAACCCTCGGACCGCAGCATCGCCGTGATCCGGCGATAGCCATAGCGGCCATACCGGGAAGCGAGCCGAATGATGTCAGCGGTCAACGTCTCTTCATCCAGCCGGCCTCCAGGTTTCTTTCGCTAGGTCGAGCGATGCTGGCCGAGAACCTTGCAGGCAAAGCGCTCCGAGACGGAGAACTTCACCATGACATGGTCGACGCAGCGGCGGCGGCGGGCGGGGCTCAGAAGTTTCCCGAGGCAGCCTCTTTGAGGATCAGCTTCTCGAGCGCCAGGTCCGACACCGCCTCGCGCAGCCGGTCGTTCTCTTTCTCAAGCTCCTTGAGACGCTTCACCTGGTCGCCCTTCAGGCCGCCAAACTCCTTGCGCCAGCGATAACAGGTGAACTGCGTCACACCGATCGAACGAACCGCTTCGCCAACCGATCGGCCTTGTGACAGCAGAACATCGACTTGGCGCAGCTTCGCGACGATCTCTTCGGGCTGATGTTTCTTCTGGGGCATTCCAAATCCTCTCTAACGACCAATAGCCTACTTCAGGGAGGACCACTTTTCAGGGGGCAGACCATCTTTACAGACGAACAGATAGTTGCCCGGTCGTGCCAGCCCGGGGGCGGACGGGACGCGTGTAAGCGGAAGTTTAGGAGGTTAAGCCGGTGCGTTATTGGCGATTTTTGACGCAGCCGAGGCGAAAATTTGCTGTGGTTGCGAACGTAGATCCGCTTCAGTTCGCCGGAGGTCGTGACCTCAGCCGGCGAGCCGGGCGATCAGCTTGCCGCTATGAAGCGCGATGATTCTCGGCGCAGTAGCGAGCCGCCATGTTGACGTCGTGCAGCACCAGCACCACGCCGAGCCCTTTGGAATGGCTCAGCCTCTGAAGCAGCGACAGCACCTTCAGCGAAGCGTACTGAATCAGATCCTTGGCCGTCGCACGGCAACCGGTGCGCGCCTGAGAAAGTTCCGGTTCTTAACGCGACAGTCAGGGCTGTCGTGGCGCTTGCATTCCGCCGATCCAGACTGCAGCGATGTTGGACCTCGATGCGGTATAGACGATCTTCTGCAGGACGAGCTCACCACTGTCGAGATCGTCCCACAGGCGGATCATTCCGGTCACTGCGGCAGTGTCAACGGCAATGGCGTCAAAGTGGTAGCCGGGCGCGAACAGTCCGATGGGCAGGCCAAGCGCAACGCCGCCGCCGGTCGTCGCGAGATAGAACGCATGGCGGAAGTCGATGCGCGAAGCGGCACGCAGGCTGCGCCTTTCCGGAGGCAGATCGGGATCGGTGCCGGATTCCAGCATTCGCGACGCCAGGACGGCCGCGCGCATGCTTTCGAACAAGGAACTGCTCGGGCCTCCGGAAATGTCGGTTCCAAGCCCGACATGAATGTTTTTCTCAAGGACCGCCCTCAGCGGGAAGACAGCATTGGCGAAGTAGATGTTGGACAGCGGGCAGTGAGCGACAGCCGCCTTGCGCGCACCGATCGTCTCGATGTCCTCCGTCGTCACGAAGTTTCCGTGAGCAAGAACGCTGTGCCTGCCAAGCAGGCCAAAGCGGGCAAGCGCGGCGGCGTCCGTCACACCATAGCGATGGAGCACATATTCATGCTCCCAATCGCTCTCCGAGCAATGTGTCTGGACGTGACAGCCGCATTCTCTCGCCAGTGCGCCCAAGCCCTCGAGGGCTGCGTCGGTGCAGGAAGGGATGAAGCGCGGGGTGATTACTGGACGAACCAGGCCTTCATGGTTGTCCGGATGGTTTCGGATATATTCGATGAGCGCACCCGTGCCCTCGATTGCTTCGGTCGCCAAGCTGTCACGATAATAGGATGGGCACTGGTCCGGCATTGTCCATCGCCACTTTTCCGATCAGCGCGCGCTGACCCCGTTCGAGGCAGGTGTCGGCGAGAATGCGGGTGGCGTCCTGATGGATCGTTGCGAAATAGACGGCCGTGGTGGTGCCGTTCGCGATGAGGTCGTCGACAAGCAGACGATAGCTGCGCTTCGCAAAGCCAATGTCCGCGTAGCGCGCCTCGAGGGGAAAGGTGTATTTCTGCAGCCAGTCTTCCAGCGGCACGTCGAGCGCCTGGCCGAGCTGCGGATATTGCGGCGCGTGCACATGAAGATCGACCAGGCCGGGCAAAAGGTAGGTGCCCGAGCCAAGCTCAAGCAGCTTCTGCGCTTGGCGATGGGCCTGGACCGTCACGTCGTAGTCCGCATCGCCGGGGCGGCGGACGGAGGCAATCGTTCCATCCTCCCCCACCTCCACCAGCATCCGATCAAGCTCTTCGACCGCCCCAAGCCTGGGCGCATGGAAGCCGTCCGCAAGGATGGCCTTGCCGCGAAGCGTCTTCATGCGGCGGCTTGCGTCGTTCCGTAGACGATGCCTTTTTCCTTGAGCCACCGACGATAGGCAACCGAGGACGTATCGGCGCGGGTGGGAATTTCCGCGCGCGGCTCAAGCGGCAGGAGCACCGGACGCTGATTCTCCAGGATGATGCGGTCCTGCAGGAAAATGAGCTGCTGAAACTGGACCAGCTCGGTGAGAGAGGAGGTTTCGTCGATCAGGAACATGACGGGGTGCGCGCGGCAGCGATCGTGGTCGAGCGGCTGGACGAAAAGGCAGATCGCGTCCCAGCGATTGTCCGAGTTCGGACAGGTCTTGTAGAGCATCACCGTGAAGGGGCTCATGACACGATACATATACTGGGTCATGATCCCGCTGGTTGCCGAAAGCGCTGCCTGCGGCTGGAAGAACTGACAGTTGGTCGCCCAGACCTCGTCCACGTCACGCCGGATTTCGGTCGTGTAGTGCCGCACCTCCGTGTGCGGCTCGGCACCCAGAATATCGGTATGAACGAAGGGGAAATGCGCCATGTCGAGAAAGTTCTCCACGATCCGCAGTCCGGACGCCTTCACCGAAATCGCGCCGCAGACCACCTTCCGCCGGTCTTCCTCGAAAGCTTCTGCAATCTCGGGCAGGTCACGCGAAGGGGCGCCGAGTGTGGTCCAGAGATAGCCGTAGCGCTCGGTAGCGGGGAGAGCGGCCGCCTCCCCTGCCATTTTCACGGTGATTTTGCCGGCCGCCGAGCGCGTGACGGACAAATCGATCCCCAGCAGCCTGTTCATGGTGGTGCCCGCGGGCAAATCCTGCAGGGCTTCGATGCAGTACCATTGATCAAGTGCCGCCTTTTCCGCCGGTGTCATTCTTGCCACTCCTGCCGTTCAGTACCTGTGGAGACGATCCATCGTCTTGCGGTGCCGTGCAAGCGCAGCTTCGACATCGAAGCCGGTGAACGCGCCCTTGGCAATGTTCTCCTTTCCATTGATGAAGGAATATTCGACGCGGAAGGGTCCGCACAGGACGAGCGCCGCCAGGGGATCGCGCTCGGTTCCGGAGAGGCCGAGCTGGTTCAGATTCACCGCGATGAAATCGGCGGACATGCCAGGCGCGAGATAGCCGATGTCGTCGCGGCCGAGCAGCCGAGCACCTCCACGCGTGGCCAGCTCCAGCGCCTCGCGCGCCGAAAGCGCCTTCGGCGTTCCGCCGAAGCCGCCACGGCCGCCGGGGGCCTCGGACAGATATTTGTGAGGCGCCACACGCTGCAGCATCATGGCGAGCCGCGCCTCCATGAACATATTGGAGGTGTCGTTCGAGGCCGAGCCGTCGACGCCGAGTCCGACATTCACCCCCTTGTCCAGCATTTCGCGGATCTTGGCGATTCCTTGGCCGCAACGCATGTTGGCAGAGGGGCAGTGAGCCACCCCAGTGCCCGTCTCGGCAAACCGATCGATTTCAGCCGAGCTCAGAAAAATCGCGTGGGCGAACCAGACATCCGGGCCGAGCCAGCCGACGGATTCGGCAAATTCCACCGGCCGCTTTCCGTAGATTTCTTGGCAGTAGGTCTCCTCGAAGAGCTCCTCGGCCAGATGCGAATGGAGGTGGACGCCGGGATGCGCGCGGGCGATAGCCGCCGCTTCCTGCATCAGGCCGGGTGTCACCGAGAAGGGCGAGCATGGCGCCAGCACGATCCGGCTCATGGAGTGACGGGAATTGTCGTGATAGCGGTGGATCAGCCGCTCGGCATCCTTGAGGATGTCCTCCTCCTTCTCTACGCATCGGTCGGGCGGCAGCCCGCCCTGGCTTTCTCCGCGCGACATGGCGCCGCGCGCCGCGTGGAAGCGCAGACCAATCTCGCGCGCCACCTCGATGGTGGTATCGAGCGTGCAATCGTTCGGCAGAACGTAGAGGTGATCGGAGCTGGTGGTGCATCCCGACTGGATCAGCTCAGCCATGGCGATGCGAGCGGATGCCGCGATCGCCTCGTCATCAAGCTCGGCCCAAACCGGATAGAGCGTCTTCAGCCAGACGAGAAGCTCATCATCCTGCACCATCACCCGGGTGAGGTTCTGGTACATATGATGGTGGGTGTTGACCATGCCGGGCATCACGATATGGCAGGAAAGGTCGAGCGCGCGATCTGCACGGCGCCCGCCCAGCTCATGCGTCGTGCCCACCGCCTCGATCACATTGTCGCGGACGAGCAGCGCCCCGTCCGGAATCTCCCGCCGCCCGTCGTCGAAGGTTGCAAGCAGCGCGATGTTCTTGACGAGAAGCGTCGACATGCCGGCTCCTAGCGCAGGTCGCGATGATAGGGTTCTCCGAGAGAGGCCGGGGCCGCCATCAGCCGCCGCACCTTCTGCCAGGCGAGCACCGGGACGATGATGAGCGCAATGGTGCCAAGGTAAGGCATCATCGAGAGGACGGCGGCGCCGACCGGCCATCCGCGCGCTTGGCCGACGAAGCCCAGCGCGGTGACGAAGCCGAAAAACAGCGCGGAAAGCACCACCGGAATGGGGCGGTAGCCAGCGAAGATCACCAAAGCGACTGCGATCCACCCGCGCCCGGCCACCACGCCGTCGGACCAGGAGGGTACGAAGGCGAGCGTGAGATAGGCGCCCGCTCCGGCGGAGAGCGCCGATCCCGCTACGACATAGGCGAAGCGGATGAGGCCGACCGGGATGCCGGCCGAGTCGGCCGCGGCCGGATTTTCGCCGACCGCACGCAGGTTGAGCCCGTGGCGGGTACGGAACATCAGATAGTGAAGCGCCACCGGCAGGACGATGTAAATCAGGTAGACGAGGATGTTCTGCGAGAACAACGCTGGGCCAAGGACGGGAATTTTGCTCAGAAGCGGGATTTCAACGCGTTCGAAGACAGCCGGAGACGGCATGCCGGAATAGCCGCGGCCGACCGTGGCGGAAAGGCCGGTACCGATCAGCGTCAAAGCGAGCCCGCAAAGCACCTGGTTGGCGCGCAGGAATACGGTGGCGCTTGCGAAGGCAATGCCCAACGCGGCACCTACGGCCAGTGACGCCAGGAAGCCAAACGCGGGCGACGGCACGGCGGTCACCGCCGCGACGCCGGTCACCGCGCCCATCGCCATCAGGCCCTCGACCCCGAGATTGACGACGCCCACGCGCTCAGCAAGCACCTCGCCAAGCGCGGCGAACGCCAGAACGCCGCCCGCCAGGAACGCGGTGGCAAGCAGGCTCGTGAGAAGGTCCATGGCGGTCAAACCTTTCCGCGCACGATACGATAATGGGAGACCTCGTCGCCGACAGCGGTCAGAAACAGGATTAGCCCCGTGATGGCGAGGACAGTGGCCGAGGTCAGCCCTTGCGTCTGGAGCACGATGCCCGCATTGAGGATGACGGCCATGAACGCCGCCGAAGCGATGACGCCCAGGCAGGAATTGCGCGCCAGCACCGCGACCATGATGCCGAGATAGCCGAAATTGTTGGAGATGCCGCCTTGCAGGCGGTGGACCGTGCCAGCGATCTCCAGCATGCCCCCGATCCCAGCGATCATACCCGACAGAAGCATGACCGTAACCAAATGTCGGCGCACCGGCATCCCGGCATAGCGGGCGGCCTTCGCGTTCGAGCCGGCAAACCGAACCTCGTATCCCCATCGGGAGTAGGCAAGAAGTGCCGCAAAGCCAAGCGCCATGAGAACGCCTGCGGGCAGCCCCCAGTGCACGAGGCCCCAGAACTCCGGTATTTCGGCTGGAATGCGTGCGGTCGCGGAATTCGAGACGCCCCCGCGCTCGCGCCATGGGCCGGTCGCCACGTAGTAGACGAGCAGCGCCGCGACGAAATTGAGAAGAAGCGTTGTGATCAGCTCGTTAACCCCGGCATAGGCGCGGGCCAAAGTCGGCACCAGGATCCAGAACATCCCCCCGACCGCTCCAGCAACGAACATGAGAGGCAGGATCAAGGCCGCCGATCCGGGCAGGAAGAGGCCGACGGCGGCGGCGGCGAACGCGCCGATGTAGAACTGGCCTTCCGCGCCGATATTCCACACCCCGATCTGCTGTCCGACCGCTACGGACAATCCGGTTAGCAGAAGCGGAATGAGGAGAAGGCCGAGATCCTCCAGGCCGAAGGTCGAGCCGAAGGTCGCCCTGATTACCTGCGCCGCAAGGGCGAACGGATTTTGGCCGGCCAGGACGAGCGCCACTGCCGCCACCCCGAGCGCCAGCAGGACGGCGGCGATCCGCGCCCCAAGTGCCGCGCCGGTGCCCGCCGAAGGCAGGCGCTGAAGACGCCACTCGACCATCACGCCGCCACCATCGCCCGCTGCCGCCCCCCCATCAGGAGACCGATCTCGTCCATATCGATGTCGCGGTTCTCGACCACTCCCATGATCTTTCCCTCGTAGAGCACGGCTATGCGGTCTGAGAGGCTGATGAGTTCCTCGAGATCTTCCGAGATGAATATGATGCCGGCTCCCTGATCGCGCAGTTCCGCGATGTATTTCAGCATTATGTTGATCGCCCCGACATCGAGGCCTCTGCTGGGATAGGCCGCCACCAGCGCCTTGCGGGCGATCCGCATCTCCCGGCGCGCAACGAGCCGCTGCTGATTGCCGCCCGAAAGATTGCGGATGGGCATCGAGAAATCCGGAACGGTGACGCTTGCCGCCTTGGCGATTTCCAAGGACAGGCGGTAAGCGGCATCGGGCCTGTAGAGACCCCCTTGAGAAACAGGCGGCTTCCCATACTCACGAAGCACCGCGTTTTGCGTTATGCTGAGGGCTGGCGCCAAGCCGCTCGCCAGCCGGTCCTCCGGTATATGGCCGATGCCCAACGCTGCGAACCGTGCCGGATCAAATCGTTCCACCGGCGTTCCGTCGATGAGGATCCGGCCGGAAGACGGCGCCAGAAGGCCGGCCAGAACATGGCTCAGCTCGCGCTGGCCGTTGCCAGCCACACCGGCGATGCCGAGGATTTCGCCTCCGTGGACCCCAAGGGTGATGTTTGAAAGCGTGGTCGACCCGTCGTTGGCCATGGCCGACACGCCTTCGAGCCGGAGCACCGGCTCGGCGGTTACGGGCGCTGCACCTTTCGGCCGCCGGCGCATATCGGAAAGGACGATGTCGCGGCCGACCATCAGCCTTGCGAGCATGCGCGGGTTGCAGTCGGCCGCCCGCTCGGTCGCGACCCTGCGCCCGCCGCGCAAGATGGTGATCCGGTCGGAAATCTCCAGCACCTCCTCCAGCTTGTGGCTGATGAAGATGACGGAGTTGCCCCCGTCGCGGAACGCATGCAGCGCCTTGAACAACTCGCGTGCCTCGGCCGGCGTCAGCACGGCCGTCGGCTCATCAAGTATCAGCGCGCGCGCCTTGCGGGCCAGCACCCGCAATATCTCCACCCGCTGCTGCTCGCCCGTCGAAAGCTCGGACACGAAAGCATCGGGCCGGACCGGCAGATTGAAACTCCGCGCCAGCTCCGCCGTCCGTGCCTCGAGCTTGCGGGTCGAGGCGCGCCAGGGCGTTTCCTGCCAGCCGAGATGGATATTTTCGGCCACGGTGAAGGCCTGCACCAGCTTGAAGTGCTGATGCACCATGCCGATGCCCGCCGCGATGGCGTCAAGAGGCGACGAAAAATCCACGCGGTAGCCGTCGATGATGATCTCTCCGGCGTCGGCCCGGTAGATGCCGGTGAGGATGTTCATGAGCGTCGACTTGCCGGCGCCGTTCTCGCCGAGCAGCGCATGGATCTCCCCGGGCATGACCTCCAGGTCGACATCCTCGTTGGCGACAACTCCGGGAAAATATTTGGCGATACCCTTGAGAAGGACCAGCGGCGGGGTTCCGGGGGCAGCGCGCGAGTTCTTGGAGAGGTCATTCATGGCAGAACCGGACATTGCGGGCATCGAGGGAGAAGCGGGGGAGGAAGCAGGCAGAGGGCGAGCGCTGCCTGCCCCTCCCCGTTGTCACCCCGCGACCTTCAACCGCTGAGCCCGCTGACGCCCTCGATCGACCAATCCCAGGTGTAGAGATCGAGCTCGGTCATCTGCTTGCCGGCCTCCACGCGCGTCGCGCCCGACGCGTCCTTGATCTCGCCAACGAAAGGCGACCAGCCGTCCAGCATTTTCTGGCGAACCGCATCGGCGGCATCGCCCACCTCCTTCGGCACGTTCTGGCCCCACACATCGCGGTCGACGCCGCCGGCGAGCGGCAGGATGTGCTCTCCCGGCACCCAGGTGCCGGCAAGCCGCTTGCCCACCTGGTCTACATAGAAATCCTTGAAGTCGATGATGATCGACGAGACGTAGGCATTGGGCCCATAGCGGCGGATGTCGGTGTTCCACATAGCCGCCCACACGCCACGTTTCTCGGCGACCTGAAGGTAGCCCGCCTCATCCATGATGCCGAAGAGGAAGTCGCATCCATTGTCGATGAGCGCGGTGCCGGCCTGCGTCGCGGCCTGCGGGTCGAACCAGGAATTGATGACGATGGTCTGCAGGGTCGCGTCCGGATTGACCGAGCGCGCACCCATGAGGAAGGAGTTCGTGCTGCAGAATACCGACGGCACTGGAAAGGAGGCGACGTAGCCGAGCTTGCCCGTCTTGCTCAGATGCCCGGCGGCCACGCCGACGATATAGGTCGGGTACCAATGGGCAAGATAATACCAGCCCAGATTGTCCATGATCGCGTGGCCGTCGCATTCCATGAAGGCGACGTCCGGCGCACGGCGGACGACCTCATGAAGGAAGTCGCCGGTCGAAGAGGTGTCGAAGATCATGTTGGCGCCTTCGCTCACGAACTGGCGGTATGTTCGCGTCGCATCAGCCGAATAGGGGACGTTCTCCACCTCGTGGATCTTCTTCAGCTTCGGATAGGCTTCCTGCACGGCGAGCAGACCCTGATGGTGGCTCCAGGTCCAGCCCTCGTCAGTGATCGGGCCGACATGGCCGAAGCCGATGACGGCGTCCTCCTCCGCGATCGGGGCCAGTGGCTCTGCCGCGTATGCCGGACGCAACAAACCCTTCGGCATCACGAGCGATGCGGCTCCTATGGCTCCCATGTTGAGGAGCCCCCGGCGGGATAGTCTTTTCAGGTCAATCATGATTCCCCTCATCGATCTTATGCTCTTGCGGCCAGCGGGCCCTGCCAGGCATTGGCTTCATCAACCCGATGCAACCCGCATGCCAAGCGGTGCGGCACTGTTCGATTGGCCATCGAATGCGAATATCCGCGCTCTCGTGACGTCCGCTTGCCCGTGGAAGTGCATTCGAACTCATGCAATCCCGCCCCGTCCGGCCTAGGCTGCGAAGAATTTCGGACAAGGGGCGTTGCGCATAGGGGCTAATTCCGGATGCGGCCGTTGCTTTTCCAGCAACACTTGACGCCTGGATTTTGTCAGGACTAGATAGGCAGTGCACATGAAATAGACTAATCCCAATATTGCCTATTTTTAATGCAGGCGCCTAAAATAAAAACAGACGGGGACAGCGATGGCACGGCAGATTGGGTATCCGGCGGAAGGGGAATCTCCAGGCAGGATCATGGCCGCCTGCGAAGCGCTTGCTCGATAGGTCGCAACGCGTGGTCGCAAAAGCGCATCTGGTCTTTGAGGGCAGACTGCAAGCGGAAGCCTTCATCGAGTTCGCGCAGCACAGGGCCGACCGCCTCGACCTTGAACTTGCAATCGATGCAGCCAGCGACGATGCGGTAAGTCTCGTGGTGAGCGGCCAACCGGACCTGGTTGATGCCTTCGAAATGGCATGCAGTCTCGGCCCTTATGAATGCATCGTCTTGGATGTGCTGCGCAGGCATGCAGCCTGAACGCCGATTCCGGAGAAAGACATGGAAGAAAGGAACGATTGGCACCCGGTGGCGCTCTCGACGTCGATCAAGCCGGCGACCTCGGCGGGGACGCGGCTCTTCGATGAGGAACTGGTCGTCTGGCGCGATACGGGCGAGGCCACGCATATATGGGAGGATCGCTGTCCGCATCGCGGCATGAAGCTGAGCTTCGGCTTCGTGCGGGGTGACCACATCGCGTGCCTCTACCACGGCTGGCAGTATGATGCTGCAGGCCAGTGCCGCTACATCCCGGCGCATCCGGACATCAAAGTACCGCCCGCCATCAAGGTAAAGACCTATGGCGCGGCCGAGCAGGACGGAATGATCTGGGCGGCGCTCGGCCCCGATCTTCCGCCGCTCCCCTCAAGATCCGCCACCGAAACCCTGCCTGTGCGCAGCCTCTATCTCCGTGGCGGCACGGGCCGGGCCTTGAACCTGCTGCGGGACCACCCGCCGCGGTCCTTCACGCAGGAGGCGGGGCCGGCGCAGATCGAGCCGGTAAGCCCTACGCTCTTCCGAATCCGTGCCGGCACCGACGCATTGTTGATCGGCGTACAGGCTTTGTCGGGATCCCGCACCGCACTCCATATCGTCATCGCCGGGCCTGCTGCCGCTTATCAGGGAGCAGGACAGCTGCATTTTCTGCGCTGGGCAAACGCGCTGCGCCACGATGCGGAAACCGTGCAGGTGGAACCGGCTGCGACTGCGCTTGGGGAGGCGGTGTAATGCCCGCGCTGGCGCTCTATAATTACGAGCTCGATGATGCCTGCTACAAAGTGCGGTTGGCGCTTTCCATCCTCAGCGTCGAGTACGAGGCAATCGCCGTCGATGCCTTCCCAGGCAAAGAGCAGACAAAGCCGCCCCTGCTGGACCTCAATCCCCTCGGCCGCCTGCCAATTCTCAGGGACGGCGACGTGGTTCTCCACGGAGCCGAAGCCATTCTGGCGCACCTGGCGCGCGCCTATGACGGTTCGGGAAAATGGCTGCCGGCGGAAGCTGCGGCGTTTGCATCCGTCATGCAATGGCTCCAGTTCGCCGCAAGCGACTTGTCGGTCGCGCGGGAGGCCAGAGAACAGGCCCTGTTCGATGCCCCCGGCGACGGGACGGCCCTCAGCACCGAAGCGGCCCGCATGCTGCGCATCATGGACGATCACATGACTGCCCGCAGCTTCGCAGGAGCAAGCTGGTTCGCAGCACCCCATGCGACGATCGCCGACATTGCGCTCTTTCCTGCTTTCGCGCTTAGCCGCGACTTCGGCGTCGACCATGACGAATATCCGGCACTACGCAACTGGGCTAGGTATGTCCGGCAGCTTCCCGGGTTCACAACCATGCCTGGCATTCCCGACTATCATTGAGGCCGCCATGACCGCGCTTGCCAGCTCTTTCCAGCAGATCAACTCCAGCGCTGACACTGCCTGAGCGGGCCCGATGGACCCGTATCGCCTCGGCCTGGTCTCCCCGCGGATACACTACTTCCAGCTCGTAGTGCGCCTGGGGTCGATCCGGCAGGCTGCGGAGGCGCTGAACGCTGCTCCCTCGTCCGTCAGCCGTATCCTGCGAGCCCTTGAGGAGGAGCTCGGAATGCCGCTCTTCGAGCGCGTACGTCAGCGCCTGAAGCTGACGAGCGCGGGGGAGCTCCTGCTGTATCATGCTCGTGTCAGCACGGGCGAGTTGAGCCGCGCCTGGTCGGAAATCAGCGAGCTGCAAGGTCTGCGGCGCGGCACGGTTTCGGTGGCTGTGATCGAAAGCGTCGCGCGGGGTCTCATGCCCGCGGCGCTCCAGTCGTTCTGGTCGCGGTACCCCCACATCACGGTCAACGTACATGTGGCGGGATCGCAGGCCTGCTGCGATGCGGTGGCCGACGGGGACTGCGACCTCGCCATGGCCTTCGACCCGCGCGTGCCGCGCCATGTGCGCAAGATGGCGACGGTGAGCCTTCCACTCGGCGTGCTTACCCGCCCCGACGGTCGCCTTGCCGGCCGGAAGGAGTTGAAACTGTCGGATATCGTCGGCGAGCACCTCATCCTCTCCGATTCTAGCCTGACGCTCGGGCACATGGTGGACGAGGCCATCAATAGGCTGCAGGTCGACCTCGCCATGCGCTCGCACACCAATTCCATCGGCCTCATGGTCGACATGGCGAAGATGGATCTTGGGACGGTGCTGCAGACGCGGGTGGGGATCGAGCAGGAAATCGCTGCCGGGACCCTCCACTTCGTGCCTTTGCGCGACCCGAAGCTCAGCCCGCGCCGCCTAATGCTGCTTTCGCGCTCCGAGAAGGAAATGTCGGATGCGGCGCTCGCCTTCGCCACTCTCCTCGCGCATTCGATGGAGCGGCTGGCGCGGTGAAAGATGTTGCGTTCTACGCAATCACCCGATCGAGAATCATCGTCTATTGCGAACACCCTGCGTCTGCGACGTTCTCCGCGACTGGAGGTCGATGATGAAGCAAAGTGCAGTCGAAGCCGTCATTCGCGGCTTGAAGAAGGCCGGCGTGAGCATTGTGTGTTACCTGCCGGATTCATTGTTCAAGGAGCTCTATCCGGCGCTCGACGCGGACCCCGACATCCGCACCATCCGCGTCACCAACGAGGGGGAAGGTGCGGCGATCTGCGGCGGCGTATTCCTGTCCGGCAAGCGGGCCGCGCTTGTCATGGAAAATTCAGGCCTGCGCGCCGCGGTCGAGCCGCTGGCGCGAATGGGCCTGGGGGCCGGAATCCCTGTCGTGATGCTGATGAGCTATCGCGGCGAGCTGGGCGAGAACAATTGGTGGGCCATTCCCCACGGCATCACCATGGAACCGGTGCTCAACGCACTTCGCATCCCCTATCAGGTCATACGCGAAGAAGAGAAGATCGAGCGCGCGATTGCGGATGCCTATTCCTGGTCGTATTCGGCCTATTATCACTCGGGAGTGGCCCTGGGCGGCGAGGTGGTGCGATGAAGCGCTTCGATTGCATGAAGGCTCTGGCCGCCCGCCTCAAGGACGAGCTCGTCATCCTCTCGCTCGGCGGCAGCGTGGACGAGTGGTACAACGCCGCTCCGCATATGCGGGAGGCGGGCCTTTTCCAACAGCAATTGGGGTGCGTGACCCCGCAGGCCTTCGGCCTTGCTGCCGGCCTTCCGCACCGCCGAATCGTCTCGCTCGATACCGATGGCGGCCTGCTCTTCAATCTCGGAATCCTGGCCACGCTCGGCAACGAGCAGCCGAAGAACCTTTTCGTCGTCGTCTGGGACAACGAGTGCTACCAGTCCATCGGCGGTCCGCCGACGCACACGGCGACCGGCCGTGTCGACCTCGCCGCCATAGCCCGCGGCGCGGGCGTCGAGCATGCTCACATAGCCACAACGGTTGAAGAGTTCGACGCGCTTTGCGCGAAAGGTCTTTCCATGGAAGGCCCATTCATCATCGTTGCGAAGGTCGCGGGCACCGTGCAGCCGGACATCAAGCGAAAGCATAGCGATGGCCGCGAGGACAAGTACATCTTCGTGCGCCATGTGGAGGCGACCGAAGGCATCGTGATCATGGGCCCGAGCGAGCACAACTAGCGATGCCGACCGCCACGCCGACAATCCCGCGAAGGTCGCCGAAAAGAGGCTACGACTTCATTGTCATCGGTAGCGGTTCGGGCGGCGCGGCGGTCACCCGACGGCTGGTCGATGCGGGGGCGGACGTGCTCCTTCTGGAGGCCGGCACCGCCGGTATCGGTATTGCTGAGCTGGACGACCCCGCGGGTTGGGTGCCGCTCGGTCGCGGCGCTTACGACTGGGGATATGACTATGCGCCCACGGATCATGTGATGGGCCGCACGATCGGCATTCCCAGAGGGCGAGTCCTCGGAGGATCGTCCTCGATCAACGCCATGATGTGGTATCGCGGCCATGCCGCCGACTACGACGCCTGGGAGGAAGCCGGCGCGAGGGGCTGGGGCTTTGCCGACGTGCTCCCCTATTTCAAGCGCTGCGAGGACTGGGAAGGCGGCGAAAGTGAATGGCGCGGTGCGGGTGGTCCGTTGCGAATCGAACGAAGCCCAGACCCGCACGCAATCGCACTGGCGCTGATCGAAAGCGCCGCGGAGCTGGGCATCGCCCGCATCGATGATCCGAACGGAGCGCAAAATGAAGGCGCCGCTCTATCCAACTTCAATATCTGCTCGGGCAAGCGCTGGAGCTCGGCGCGAGGCTATCTCTGGCCGGTGCTGAATGCAGAGAATCTGGCGATCATGACAGAAGCTGAGGCACAGAGCCTCAGGTTCGAAGCCAATCGCTGCAAAGCGGTCCGGTACGTTCGCGCGGGCATTGCCGTGGAGGCGGAGGCGGCGCAAGGCATCATCCTCGCGCTCGGTGCCATCGACACGCCGCGGCTCCTCATAATGTCTGGAATTGGCGAGCCGGGCGACCTCAGACGGATTGGCATTTCGGTCAAGGCCGCCCTCCCCGGGGTCGGCCGGAATCTGCAGGATCATCCGCTGGTGCGCGCGATCAATTTTCGCGCCCAACGACCGCTTGGGCCGGTGCGGGACAATGGAGGCGGTTCGATGGTGAACTGGAAGTCGCATCCCTCCCTTGCCCAGCCCAATCTGCACGCATTTCCCGTGCAAGGCCGCAGCGCCACACCCGAGCTTGCCGGGCAGTACGATCTTTCAGCCGATGGGTTCGCCATCGGCGTTGGATTGATGCGCTCCAGAAGCCGCGGCTACCTCCGCCTGCTCGATGCAGGACCGGGAGCACCGATGGAGATCCAACCGAATTTCCTGGCTGAACCCGCCGACCTCCAGGACCTGGTCGATGCAGTCAGTTTCGTGATGGAGCTGGCGCACACGTCAGCCTTCAGGGATTGGTTCGCCGGCTTCGCCGCCCCAGGCGGAAAACTCGATCGCAGGCAGGCGATCGCGTTCATCCGCTCTGCGTGCTCCACCTTCTTCCACACTTGCGGCACCTGCCGCATAGGGGAGGACGAAGGCGCTGTGGTCGACAGCCGCCTGGCCATACGCGGAATTGAAGGGCTGCATGTGGCCGATGCCTCCGTGATCCCCGTCATCCCGAGCTGCAACACCCATGCCCCCGCCACCATGATCGGCGAGCGCGCCGCAGACTTCCTGCTTCAGGCGGCCTGAACCCGCATGCCCCCCGTGACCAAGCGAAAGGCACCACGACCATGACGGCGACGACGATGATCCTGGCGGGCGACTACCTCCTCACCATGGACGCGGCCAACCGCGTCGTCACCGATGGCGCAGTCCTGATAAGGGAAGGCGCCATCGCCGCGGTCGGTGGACTGGCGACGCTCACGGCGGCAAACCCGTCCGTGCCGGTCAAGAAGATCGGAAACAGCGTCCTCATGCCGGGCCTCGTCAACGCCCACGCCCATTCCGGCTTTCTGCGCGGAACGGCGGAGCATCTTCCCGTCTGGGACTGGCTGACGCGGCACATCAACCCCATGCACCGCGTGCTGCAACCGTACGAAGCCGAAGCCGCGTCATGGCTCTGCTATGCGGAATCGCTGCTTTC
This sequence comes from Chelativorans xinjiangensis, assembly GCF_009812055.1. Lineage (GTDB taxonomy): Bacteria > Pseudomonadota > Alphaproteobacteria > Rhizobiales > Rhizobiaceae > Chelativorans > Chelativorans xinjiangense. The sequence goes on from NZ_WQNH01000010.1 coordinate 102,048, forward strand.
GGGCACCACCACCGTCGTCGATATGTGGCGGTTCATGGAAGGAAGCGCAGGTGTGGCGGAGGCAATCGGCAGCCGCCTCGTCGCCGTACCCTATGTGGGCGAGCATCCCGACTACAATTACTTCGACACGCTCGACATGAACGAGATGCTGCTTGAGACGTGGCACCGAAAGGCCGGCGGACGCATCAATGTTTGGGTCGGGTTGGAGCATCTCTTCTATGCCGATGAGAGCGGGCAGCATCGCGCCATCGAACTGGCGAGGAGATTCGATACCGGCTTTCACACCCATTGCAGCGAAGCCGAGATCGAACTCGCCGAATTCCGGAAGCGCTACGGCAAGCGCCCCATGTTCGCGCTAGATGAGCTCGGCTTTTTTGACACGCCGCGCACCATGATCGCCCATGCGGTCTGGCTCGACGGCTCCGAGATCGAGCTGATTGCTGGCCGGCGCGTGTCAGTCGCCCACAACCCCGTCAGTAACATGAAGCTTGCAAGCGGCATCGCGCCCATCGGCGAAATGCTGCGTGCCGGCGTGCCCGTCGGCATCGGCACTGACGGGGAGAAGGAGAACAACAATTTCGACATGTTCGAGGAGATGAAGGTCGCCTCGCTCCTTGGCAAGCTGAGGGACCTCGATGCGTCAGCCATGGACAGCTGGCAAGTGCTGCGCTTGGCCACCATCACAGGTGCTCAGGCTGTCGGCCTGGAACGGGAAATCGGCTCCATCGAGCCGGGCAAGCGCGCCGACATCATCGCCGTGCGCACCGACACGCCGCGCATGACACCGCTCTTTGGCGAGGGCGAATGGTTCAACCTCCACCACAATCTCGTCCATGCGGTGCGCGGCGGCGACGTGGCCATGACCATGGTGGACGGACAGATCCTCGTCGAAGATGGACAGCTCAGGACCGCCGACCTGAAGGACATCATCGCCAATATCCGCGCCTTGGTGCCTGGCCTCTTCGGCCGGCGCGCGGCCTATCTGGCCGAAAATGCGGAAGGAACGAAGCAATGGACCAAGCAGGCGTGATGCACAACAAGGAGTCCTGACCGATGGCGAAAACGACGGATCGTATCGCCCTCGACCAATGGTATGCGGTGGAGACCAGCGCCGACCTGGGCACCGCGACAATCCGCACGCGCCTCCTCGGCCAGGACATCCTGCTACATCGAAGCAATGCCGGCGAACCGGTGATCCGCGAGGAACACGATCGCACCCCCGGGCCACGCCTGCCATGGCGAGAGCGGTACGGCTGCGTTTGGACGACCCTCGGCGAGTCCAACGGCGAAATCTTCGACATCATCGAGGCTGCTGAGGACGACCGCCGCTTCGTGCCTTGCGGCTGGGTGAAGATGCGCGCATCCGGCCTGCGGGTGGTCGAGAACTTCCTCGACATGGCGCACTTTCCCTTCGTGCACACCGATATCCTCGGCTCCGAGCCCCACACGGAAGTGCCCGCCTATCTGAGCGAGATCCGCCGCGACGTCGACGAGGTTTGGGCCACGAACTGCACCTTCTTCCAGCCCCGCATCGCCGCCACCGAAAGCGAGGGCGCATTCGTCCATCTCACCTATCGGGTGCCAAGTCCGTTTGTCGTGATGCTCTATCGCGTCTGCCCCAGCGCTCCCGAACGACTCGACGCGATCGCCCTTTTCATCCAGCCCATGGAGGAAGATCTCTGCCGGGCGCAACCGGTAATGTACCTAGTCGATCAATTCTCCACCCATACGGACTTGCTCAAGTTCGAGCAAATCATCTTCCTGCAGGATCGCATCATCGTAGAAAATCAGCGGCCGCTTCTCCTGCCGCTGGAGCCGCGGCGCGAAATTCCAACACGGGCCGATACCTCCTCCGTCGCCTATCGACGCTGGCTCAAGGAAAAGGGCTTGCGGTTCGGCACGACCGCCGGTACGGGCTGATGAGCATCGAGGTGCTCCATCCGAGATCCGCCGAGGAGGCGCTGGCGCTCACCGCCGGGCCTCCTTCCGCCTTCATTGCGGGCGGAACGGCGCTCCATCTGCAATGGGAGCGGGACCCGAAGGCAAAGCCGGCGCGGCTGATCAACCTTGCGCGGCTCGACGGAATGCGGGAGGTCGAATGCGGGCCGGATGAAATCCGCATCGGCGCGATGGCAACTTTGGGCGCGCTCACGCGGCACGCGGTGCTGACGGAATCCTTGCCGCTGCTGGCGGCAGCCATCCGCTCCACTGCCGGTCCCGCCGTGCGCAATCTCGCCACGATCGGCGGCAATATCGCCGGACGTACGGGCTGTCTCCTGCCAGCTCTCCTTGCTCTCGATGCAAGCCTGGACCTTATCGAGCCTCGTGGACCGAGGTGGGTCCCTCTTGCTGGTTGGCTGGCCGGCACCTTCAGCGAAACCGCGTTGATCAGCGGCGTGATCATCCCGCGCAACGGGCAGCCGACACGCTGGGCACATCGCAAGATTGGCCTCAGGGCAACCTTTGCTCCGAGCCTGATTGGCGTGGCCGGGATCCTCGATGTCGAGGGCGGCCGCATTGTCTCCGCGCGCCTTGCCGTCGGCGGTGGACCAGTTCCGCCAACCAGGCTACTCGCAGCGGAAAGTATGATAGCGGGCGGCGAAATCACGCAACTGGACTGGTCATCGCTCCATGCGGCCATCCGGGAGGAGGTTGTAGCGCCGGATGACAAGGTCCGCTCCGGCCGGTACCGGCGCTTGGTCGCAGCGAATGCGCTTGTCCATGGCCTTGGCGGCACCCTGCCCTGCCGCCACGCATCGCGGACTAGAGCCCTCGGCAAGTATGCAAAGCGCACTCCGCCTGCGCTGAACAGACACAGTGCCGGCCAGCGCTGGCACGTCCGCCCGGATGGGCCCGCCAAGATCGCGGGAAGCTTCCCCTATTTGACCGATTGCCTCGAGCCGGACATGCTCGTGGGTCGGATCCTGCGGGCCGGTATTCCGCATGCCCGCATCCTTGTGATCGACACGAGCGAGGCCGAGGCGATTCCCGGTGTCGTCGCGGTCGTGACCCATCGCGACGTTCCCGGCCGGAACGCGTTCGGCATCGTGGTGCAGGACCAGCCGGCCTTCTGCTTCGACAAGATCCGCTATGTCGGCGATGCGGTAGCGGCAGTGGCAGCGATCGACGAGAAAACGGCCGAGAAGGCGCTGTCCCTGATCCGCGTCGATTACGAGCCCCTGCCCGCCGTCTGCGATCCCGAGAAAGCACTGGTGGGGACCGCTTCGCTCGTTCACGCATCCGGCAACCTCCAGCGCCAAGTCACGCTTTCGCGCGGCGATGTGGAGAAAGCCTTCGCCGGCGCGGCCCATGTGACGGAGGCCACCTATGTGACGTCGCGCCAGATGCACGGCTTTATGGAAACCGAAGGCGGCTATGCCTTCGTCGCGGACGACGGAACACTGACGGTCGCCGCCGGCGGCCAGCACGGCAGGCGTGACCGGCTGCAACTTTCGCGAATTCTCGACATGCCGGAAGAGCGCATCCGGGTGATCAGCAGCCCGACGGGCGGTGCGTTCGGCGGCAAGGACGAGCTGACCGTGCAGCCCGCGCTTGCGCTGCTGGCACTGAAGACCGGGCGCAAGGTGCGCCTCAAGCTCAGCCGCGCCGAATCCGTGGTCGCCGGCGTCAAGCGCAATCCTATGACGATCCGCATACGCACCGCCTGCGACCGTGACGGAATGCTGATTGCCAACGAGGTCGATGTGATCGCGGATGCCGGCGCCTACGCATCGCTCGGCCCCGGCGTTCTGGAAACCGCGCTCGAACATGCCTGCGGCCCCTACATCGTGCCCCATGTGCGCACGCAGGGCCGCCTTGCCTACACCAACAACGGCACATGCGGCGCCTTCCGCGGCTTCGGCGCGAACCAGATGACCTATGCCGTCGAGTGCCAGATGGATCGATTGGCCGCGATGGCGGGCCTCGATCCCGTCACGATCCGCCAGCGCAACATGCGCCGGCCGCAAACGCCCGGATATCTCGGTCAGAAGGTTGCTCCCACGGAGCGTCTTTCAGCAATGCTGGAGGCGGCGGAAGCAGACCCCATCTGGGGTCTGCCGCAAGGCCCATCGCCGGATGGATCGGAAATCGTCGGCATCGGCATGGCCATGAACTATCAAGGCAACGGGCTCGGCACGCTGCCGCCCGACCCAGGCGGCGGAGCGCTTCGCCTGGCGTCCGACGGGGCCATCGAAGCGCTTTTCGGCACGGACGAAATCGGCCAGGGGCTGCTGACGGCGATCCAATCGGCTGTCGCCCAGGAGATCGGCTGCAGCCGCGACGATGTTCGCCCGGTGACCGGCGATACGGGCAGCACACCTGAATCGGGATCGACGACGGCATCGCGCGGAACCTATATTGTCTGGAGGGTGGCGAGGGATACAGCGCCCGATTTCACACAGAAACTCCTTGCTGCCGCATCCGGCGTGCTGCGGCGTGCTTCGCCGGAGCTTGCCATTGCACCGGGAGGCATCGTCGAGCGCGGATCGAACAGCGGCGAGCTTCTGATGAGTTTCCGTCAACTTGCCGAAGCGCTGCCGGCGGAAGAACTGCCCTGTTCCGCGACGAGCTTCCAGTTCCCCAAGTCCGACCACTTCCAGAGCAATGCACGATTCATCTTCGCCTTCGGAGCCACTTTGGCCCGCGTTGCGGTGAGCCGCATCACCGGCCAGACCCGCGTGCTCGACCTGCATCAGCACACGGCGGCTGGCCCGATGCTCGATATTGCGGCTTATCTCGGCCAGATCGAAGGCGGCAGTGTGCAAGGGCTCGGCTACACGCTCAGCGAAGACGCCGCCATGCGCGGCGGGCACTATCTGACCTGCAATCTCGACACCTATGCCATGCCCAGCATCGCCGATGCCCCCCAATCCATGCTGGTCACCGCGCTGGAAGAATTGGACGCAGGCGATCCATTCGGCCCCCGCGGCGTGGGCGAGCTGGGTATCGGCGCGGTAACAGCGGCCATCGCCAATGCTGTGGCCGACGCGATTGGCTACTGGCCGGAGCAAATCCCGTTCGACCCTGAGCAAATCCTCGAAGCCATGGGAGCAGGCCCATGAGCATATCCCCCGGCGGAATGATGACGTTCACGATCAACGGAGTACGCCTTGAAGTTGAAGCGCCGCCTGAAACGAGCCTCATCGACATATTGCGGGAAAAGCTTGGGCTCACCGCGGCGAAAGAAGCTTGCGGTATCGGCCGCTGCGGCGCCTGCAACGTTCTCATGAACGGCAACCTCGTCAATGCTTGCCTGTTGAGCGCCTGGCAGGCCGAAGGCGCAGAGATCGTCTCACTCGAGGGACTTGACGCGTTTCCTGAAACCAGACTGCTGCGCACGGCACTGGCCGAGGAAAACGCCTTTCAGTGCGGCTATTGCGCCCCGGGCTTCACCATGGCGCTGACAGCTCTTTTTCGCGAGCATCCAGAGGCTTGCGTGAATGACATCCGTGCGGCGCTCGAAGGCAATATCTGCCGTTGCACCGGCTATCACTCGATCATTCGCGGGGCGCTTGCTGCCTCCAAGGCTCTGGCCGCGTCAGCCTCATCCGGAGACATCGATGGCGATCATCATCCGCAACAGTGAACCCGCCTACGCGGGCACCAGGTCGCTTCTGGCCAGCTCTCCCTGTCGCCACCTGATCGGCGGGCGCTGGGTGGACGCTTCGGACGGGGCAACCTTCGAAACGCATGATCCGGCGAGCGGCCGGCTCCTCGCACGGCTCGCGTGCGGCACGGAAGACGATGCTGACCGAGCCGTGGAGGCGGCTCGCGCCGCCTTACGGAACGAGAGCTGGCGAGAGATGACGCCCTCGGCCCGCGGAAAACTGCTTTGGCGCATCGCTGAACTGATCGACACCTATGCGGACGAGTTGGCGGAGCTGGAAACCCTTGATCAAGGCAAGCCCTTCAAGACGGGACGCCTGGGCGAAATTCCAGCAGCCGCGGAGCAGTTCCGCTACTTCGCGGGCTTTGCAACGAAGATACTCGGCTCCACCATTCCCACCTCCATTGCCCACCAGCCGGCAGGCAGGAAGATCTTCTCCTATACCACGCGGGAGCCGGTGGGCGTGGTGGCAGCGATCGTGTCCTGGAACTCCCCTCTTCTCATGGCTGCGATGAAGCTCGCCCCGGCGCTCACGGCGGGTTGCACGGTGGTGCTGAAGCCGGCCGAGGAGACATCCCTTACGGCACTTCGGCTCGGTGAGTTTCTGATCGAGGCCGGAGTTCCAGACGGCGTGGTGAATATCATCATGGGCTATGGCGAGACGGTCGGCGCTGCGCTTGTCGCTCACTCCGACGTGGACAAGGTGGCATTTACGGGCTCGACTGAAGTGGGCAAACTCATCGTTGCCGCAGCTCAAGGCAATCTCAAGAAACTTACCCTCGAGCTCGGCGGAAAATCGCCCGCAATCGTCCTGCCCGACGCGGAGATGGGCATTGCCGTGCCTGGGATCGCGAGGGGGATTTTCGCCAATACCGGGCAGGTCTGCGTTGCCGGCTCGCGCGTCTATGCGCATCGTTCTCTCCACGAGGCGCTCCTCGACGGACTTGCCCGCGAAGCCGCTCGCCTGCGGCTTGGTCATGGCCTTGACCCTGAAGCGGATCTCGGCCCTCTCGTCAGCCGCGCCCAGGCCGAACGTGTGGCTGGCTATGTTTCAGAAGGCATATCCGAAGGCGCCGAGCTGATCGCCGGCGGCCAAGGGTCGGGCGAACTTGGAGCGTTCTTTGAGCCCACGGTGGTGGCGCGCGTGAGTCCCGGCATGCGCATGATGCGTGAAGAGATCTTCGGCCCCGTTGTGGCCGTCACCCCTTTCGACGACGTCGAGGAAGCGCTCGCCTACGCGAACGATTCCCCCTACGGGCTCGCAGCCAGCATCTGGACGCGCGATTTGAGCTCCGCCCACCGCCTGTCCGCACGGATCTGCTCCGGCACCGTCTGGATCAATTGTCATTCCTATTTTTCGCCGGAGTTGCCCAAGGGCGGACACAAGCAATCTGGCTGGGGCTACGAAAACGGACCGCAGGGGCTCGAAAATTATCTCGAGACAAAGACGATTTGCGTAATGATCTAGGCGTGTCTGATGGCCATGCAGGATGCGAGTTGCTCATAGATCAACAATCCAACCGCCGACGGACGGAAAAAATGGATCAAGTAATTTCTGAAAACGCTTCGAAAGCACTTACCGTCATCGATGTTTCAGAGCCTGACCTGAAAAGAATGGAGTGATATCAGTAGGTTGTGATTCCGTCGGATTTGCAAAGATTCGATGGAGGACACGATGCCTAAGAGCCTGACCTGAAAAGAATGGAGTGATATCAGTAGGTTGTGATTCCGTCGGATTTGCAAAGATTCGATGGAGGACACGATGCCTTGGACCGATATCACCCGGCGAGACTATGCCCGCGAGGCGGCGCGCTACGCAAGCGATCTGCGCGAGGAGGAATGGGCGCTGATTGCGCCGCTATTGCCTGGAGCGAAGCCGGTCGGACGGCCGCGAGCGGCAAACCTGCGCGAGGTGGTGAACGCGATCCTCTACATGGCCTCTACCGGCTGCCAGTGGCGCATGCTGCCGAAGGACTTTCCGCCGTTCACCACGGTGCAGAACTACTTCTACGCCTGGCGCGACATGGGCGTGCTTCGCGCCATCAACAACACACTCGTCATGGCGGCCCGGGAGCGGGAGGGACGGGAGGCAAGCCCGTCGGCTGGCGTCATCGATAGCCAGAGCGTCAAGACCACCGAAAGCGGCGGCGTCCGGGGCTTCGACGCCGGCAAGAAGATCAACGGCCGCAAGCGCCACATCGTGACCGATACCGGCGGGCTCTTGGTCGGCCTCATCGTCCACAGCGCAGCTGTCCAGGATCGTGATGGCGCCGCACAGGTGCTGAAGTCCATCGTGAAACGCTGGCCGTGGCTGCGCCATGTCTTTGCCGACGGCGGCTATGCGGGCCCGAAGCTGAAGGGCGCGCTGAAAAGGATCGGCCGTTTTGCACTGGAGATCGTCAAGCGAACGGACAAGGCAAAGGGCTTCGAGGTGCTGCCGCGTAGATGGGTCGTGGAAAGGACCTTCGCGTGGCTGGGCCGCTGCCGCCGACTGGCCAGGGACTTCGAGAAAACGATCGCATCGGCCGAAGCCTGGGTTCTCATCGCCAGCATCCGCATGCTCACGCGGCGGCTCGCAAGACCATGAAATCCAACCGATCTTTATGATTCAGGCACT
>NZ_WQNH01000100.1 GCF_009812055.1 Chelativorans xinjiangensis
CCTTCCGGATCCGGCTTCGTGGAAGCGGAACGGGCGGAGACTTAAAAACGCCGGACGGGCGGCCCGAGGGTCGCGAAAAAAATATGACTGGCGACACGAAGGCCGCCCGTCTTCCCACCACCCTTACCGAAGGGTGGGTTCCATGAAATGGCCAGACGCGAGCAGCGGGCGTGGCGAGGATGGCGCGCGTCCACCTGCCACGACCAGGGTCGGCCCTTCGCTTTTCCCTTAAGGGCATGCCATTGCAAATCGACCGCACTCGCGTCATTAAGCTCCCGTCCTCGACGCGCCGACAATGGAGGTACCGCATGACAACGACCCGCACTGAAACCGATACGTTTGGCCCGATCGAGGTGCCCGAGGACCGCTATTGGGGCGCGCAGGCGGAGCGCTCGCGCGGCAACTTCAGGATCGGCTGGGAGAAGCAGCCTCTGCCGATCGTGCGCGCGCTCGGCATCGTCAAGCGTGCGGCGGCGGAAGCGAACGTGGAGCTCGGCCGGCTCGACCCCGCGCTCGGCAAGGCGATCACCGAGGCCGCGCAGGAGGTGATCGACGGCAAGCTCGACGAGCACTTCCCGCTCGTCGTGTGGCAGACGGGCTCCGGAACCCAGTCGAACATGAACGCCAACGAGGTGATCTCCAACCGGGCGATCGAGATGCTGGGGGGAGAGAGAGGCTCCAAGAAGCCGGTCCATCCCAACGATCACGTCAATATGAGCCAGTCGTCCAACGACACCTATCCGACCGCCATGCACATCGCCTGCGTGGAGGAGATCTCGCACCGGCTCCTGCCGGCGCTCAAGAAGCTGCACGGCGCGCTCGATGCCAAGGCGAAGGCCTGGGATCACATCATCAAGATCGGCCGCACCCACACGCAGGACGCCACGCCGCTGACCCTCGGCCAGGAATTCTCCGGCTATGCGGCGCAGGTGGAAAACGGCATCGCCCGCATCGAAAGCACGCTGCCCGGCTTGATGCAGCTCGCCCAGGGCGGCACGGCGGTGGGCACCGGCCTCAACGCCCCTGTCGGTTTCGCCGAGAAGGTGGCCGAGCGCATCGCCGCCATCACCGGCCTTTCCTTCACCACCGCGCCCAACAAGTTCGAGGCGCTGGCCGCGCACGACGCGATGGTCTTCTCCCATGGCGCGATCAACACGGTGGCCGCCTCGCTCTTCAAGATCGCCAACGACATCCGCTTTCTCGGCTCCGGCCCGCGCTCGGGGCTGGGTGAACTGGCGCTGCCGGAAAACGAGCCAGGCTCGTCCATCATGCCGGGCAAGGTCAACCCGACCCAGGCGGAAGCGCTGACCCAGGTCTGCGTGCAGGTCTTCGGCAACCACGCCGCGCTGACCTTCGCCGGCAGCCAGGGCCATTTCGAGCTCAACGTCTACAACCCCGTCATGGCCTACAACTTCCTGCAGTCGGTGCGGCTGATGGCCGATGCGGCGGTGTCCTTCACCGACAACTGCGTCGTCGGCATCGAGCCGCGCGAGGACAACATCAAGGCCGGGCTCGAGCGCTCGCTGATGCTGGTCACGGCGCTGGCGCCGGCGATCGGCTACGACAACGCGGCCAAGATCGCCAAGACCGCGCACAGACAAGGCACGACCCTGCGCGAGGAGGCGCTGAAGAGCGGCCTCGTCTCGGAGGAAGACTACGACAAGCTCGTGCGGCCGGAGAAGATGATCTCGCCGGCATGAGCCGCGGGCGCGGGTAGCTAGGGCAATCCCAGGAAAAGTGGAAACCGGTTTTCCGTCCGGAATTGCGACAAAGCAAGGAGTTGGACCAGTTCATCGATTCCATGAAACGATGAACTGGTCTATGCTGGCGGAGCCGCGGATGGCAGGAAGCCAGCACGCGCGGGCAAGGCGCCGGGTCAACGAAAATGAGGACCCATCCATCGGAAGAAGGAGGCGGGCCTACCTTTTGGGGTGTTCTGCCTAGAATCTGCCGCGCCTATCGTGCCCGGTGGACATGCGCTCCGCAGCCGTCCGTTTCACGCACTTGTGGAGATGCGACATGAGCACCGCACAGAGCCAGCCGGAGCTCGTCAAAACCGAGTACATCGACTTCTGGAACGACATCCTCGTTCCGAAATTCGTCCTCTGGAAGCACATCATCGTCGACGGCCTGACGCTGCACAGCGCTCAGGTGTTTCCCAAGCTCGAGGTTCGGGAAGGCGATCGGGTGGTCGATGCCGGCTGCGGCTTCGGCGACACGGCGATCCTGCTCGCCAAGCGCGTCGGCCCCACCGGCCACGTGTTCGGCCTGGACTGCTGCGGCGCCTTCCTCGAATACGGCCGCAAGGATGCTGAGGCGGAAGGCATCGACAATGTCACGCTCATCGAAGCGGACGTGCAGACCTATCCTTTCGAGCCGGTGCACGATTTCTGCTTCTCGCGCTTCGGCACCCAGTTCTTCGAGAACCCGGTGGCGGGCCTGCGCAACATGCGCAAAAGCCTGAAGCCCGGCGGCATCATGACCATGATCGTGTGGCGCGATCTCACCGAAAACCCGTGGCTGGCGATCCCCAAGGAGGTGGTGCTGCGCTATCTGCCGCCGCCCGGCGAGGATGCGCGCACCTGCGGCCCCGGCCCGTTTTCCATGGCCGACACCAATGTGGTCACCAAGCAGCTCGAGATCGCCGGCTACACCGACATCGCTTTCGAGCGCATCGATGCCGACGTGCTCGTCGGCCGGGATGCCGAGGAGGCGATCGCCTTTCAGATGGAACTTGGTCCGGCGGGCGAGATCTGCCGCGAGGCCGGCGAGGAGACCGAGCGGCACCGTGACGAGATCATCGCCGCGCTGAAAGCCGCGTTGGCTCCGTTCCAGAAGCCGAACGGCATCATGATGCAATCGAGCTCCTGGATGGTGACGGCAAGGAACCCAGGCTGATCCCGGGAAATTCCACATGGTGGTCGAGCCTGCTGCGGTTCTCGATGCCGAGGTTGGGGAGAATCTCATGATAGATTGGGCTATCGAAGCCAGCACTTTCGGCAACTGCAACTGCGACTATTGCTGTCCCTGCCAGTTCGAGCTGCGCCCCACCCACGGCGATTGCAAGGGCGTGGAGGTGGGCCGGATCGAGCGGGGCCATTTCGGCGATGTCGTCCTCGACGGCCTTCACTGGGCGCTGCTCTTCGCCTGGCCGAGGGCCATCTTCGAGGGCAACGGCACGATGCAGACGATCATCGACGAACGCGCGGACGAGACGCAGCGCAAAGCGCTGCGCACCGTGCTCCATGGCGGCGAAACCGAAGAGGCCACGACCCACTGGTGGGTCTTCCACGCCATGTCCAGCACCGTCCATGAGCCGATCTTCAAGCCGATCGACTTTGAGGTGGACCACGAAAAGCGCACGGCGCGGGCCACGATCCCCGGCATCCTGGAAACGAGCGGACGGCCCATCATCAGCCCGGCAACCGGCGAGGAGCACCGGGTGCGCATCGACATCCCTGCCGGCATCGAATTCGAGATCGCCGAGATCGGCAGCGCCTCGACGAAGGCGACCGGACCGATCGCACTCGACCTGAAGGACAGCTACGGCCAGTTCAACATGCTCCATCATACGGGCAAGGGGGTGATCCGGAGCCGGAAGTGAACGGCTGCGTGTCTTCGCCGGCGCGTGCCTCAGTCTCGGGAGGCAACCGGAAAGCCGAGGTCTTTTGATCTATGAGGAGGTAGTCATGGCTTACGTCGACTGGATGATCCGGGGACCGGAAATCGGAATGTGCAACTGCGACTGGGGATGTCCCTGCCAGTTCAACGCGCCGCCCACGCGGGGCAATTGCCGCGCGGTGGCGGGCTTGCGCGTCGACGAGGGGCACTTCGGCGACGTGCGGCTCGACGGGCTTAAGGCGGTGGCCATCCTCGCCTGGCCCGGCGCCATCCACGAAGGGCACGGCGAGGTTCTGCCGATCGTCGACGAGCGCGCGAGCCCCGAGCAGCGCGGGGCGCTCTTGACGATCCTCGGCGGCGAGGAGACCGAAGAGTTCGCGACGATCTTCAACGTCGTCAAGGCGACGACGGAGACCGTCCACGAGCCGCTTTTCCTGCCGATCGAGTTCGAGGCCGATGAGGAGAGCCGGACCGGGCGCGTTTCGATTCCCGGTATCCTCGAGGCCAGCGCCGAGCCGATCCGCAATCCCGTCACCGGCGCCGAGCACCGCGCCAAGGTCATGCTTCCGTACGGCTTCGAATACACGGAAGCGGAATATGCGAGCAGCAACGTGAAGACGACCGGTACGGTCGAACACGACTGGACCAGCCGCCACGCCCATTTCTGCATGCTGCATCTGGGGCCCTACGGCATCATCCATTGAGGTGAGGTCATGGCCACCTCGACGCTCGAAGCCGTGCTGACGCGCGACCGTCTTCTCGTCGCCGCGAGCCTTGCCGGGCTCTGCCTGCTCGCCTGGCTGTTTCTCCTTCATCTGGCGTTGCAGATGGAAACGATGGACGGCATGGCGGGGCGCATGATGGGCATGGACGTCGAGGATGCCCTGTCGAACCGCCTCGCCGCGGCGGTGGGACCGGCGGCGGCCGCGCTGGCGGATGCCGCCGTCAACTTCACCCTCGTCACACTGATGTGGGCGGTGATGATGGTCGGCATGATGCTGCCGAGCGCGGCACCCACTATCCTCCTCTTCGCCGCGCTGGAGCGCAAGCGGGCGGCGAAGGGCGGGATCGGTGGGCGGACCGCGGCCTTCGTCGCCGGATATCTGGCGATCTGGAGTGTCTTTTCCCTCGCCGCGGCGGCGGTGCAGACAGCGCTCGCCCATGCCGGCCTCGTATCCATGCACCTGGCGGCGACGAGCACCATGCTTGCCGGTGCGATCTTCCTCGCCGCCGGGCTCTACGAACTGACGCCGCTGAAGGACCGCTGTCTCACCCATTGCCGCTCGCCGCTCGAATGGATCCCGCGCCACATGCGGCCGGGCCGGCTGGGTGCGCTGCGCATGGGGGTGGAGCATGGCGCCTACTGCGTCGGCTGCTGCTGGATACTGATGCTCCTGCTCTTCGTCGGCGGCGTCATGAACCTGATTTGGGTAGCAGTGCTGGCGGCCGTCGTGCTCGTTCAGAAGCTCCTGCCCGGCGGCCTCATCCTGACGCGGATCACCGGCACCGTCCTTGCCGCCTGCGGCATCGCGCTCCTCGCCATGCCTCTACTGACGGCGTGAGCCTTACCAGTGGTGGGGGGGGGGACCCCCCACCACCGGATCAATAGCTTGTGGGCTGACTTGTCCAAACAGATGGGTACCATCTGTTTGGGTCAGACCACCAGGCCCCGAGACCCGCCGATTGACACAGGCGATACTTCCAGTCGAAAAATACGCTCTGCCCTGATTCCCTTCCGGCCAGCGTCGGAGACCTCTTGGGGAGCGCGGGTGGAAACACTGCGTCAACAAAAGTGACCGTATCCACGTTGGCGCAGATCCTGTATGTGGCCGCTTCCTTTCTCAACAGCGACGGATCCATCCGAATGTCAAACAGCGCACTCCTTCTTCTGGGGCGTATTCTTATCGCCGTGATCTTCATCTTCGCCGGCTTTGGCAAGCTCACCAATATCGGCGGCACCGCCGGATATTTCGGCAGCCTCGGCCTTCCCGTGCCCGTGCTCACCGCATGGGCGGTGGCGCTGGTGGAGCTTCTGGGCGGCCTTGCGGTGCTCATCGGCTTCAAGACGCGGATCGCCGCGATTGTGCTGGCGGCTTTCACGGTGGCATCGGCGTTGATCGCGCACCTGGATTTCGGCGACCAGATGCAGCTTACCCAGTTTCTCAAGAACCTGGCGATTGCGGGCGGCTTCCTGGTGCTGGTGGCCCAGGGTGCCGGCGCGCTGTCGCTGGATGGGTGGCGCAGCTGATTTCCTGCCACGCCGAACAAATGGGCCCGCCGAAAGGCGGGCCTTTTTCATGCTGCAAGCATGGAAAATCCGTTCGCATACCGCCATCACGGGAGAGTGATGCCGGTAGCCAACCTGCTCAAAACGCGGTGAGATGGGATGCGGCGGATTGCGTGGCGGTAGCGAAAGGGTCATGTAGAGCGCCCAAGCCCTTTCGGCAAAGGCGCGAGAATGACCATGGCGAGCGAAAAACCGGACACGGAGAAGCGCCGCATCCTATGGCGCTTCGCGCCCCTGGCGCTCGTCGTCCTGGCGCTCGTTGCCGGCTACGCCATGGGCTGGCATCGGTACTTGACCCTTGCCGCACTGGCCGACAGCCGCGAGATGCTGAAGGCCTATGTAACCGCGCATCCCCTGCTGGCACCGACGGTTTTCGCCCTCGTCTACGCCGCTGCGGTGGCGGCGTCCTTTCCCGCCGCATCGCTGCTCACAGTCACCGCCGGCTTCCTGTTCGGGTGGCTCTTGGGCGGCATGCTGGTGGTTGTCGCCGCCACCACCGGGGCGACGCTCCTGTTCCTGGCGGCGCGGACGGCGCTTGGCGATGTCCTGAAACGGCGGATGAGCGGGCGCGCCGCACGGCTGGCACAGGGTTTCGAGGAAGGCGCTTTCGGCTACCTGCTGGTGCTGCGTTTGGCGCCGGTCTTTCCTTTCTGGATAATCAACATCGCGCCCGCCTTCTTCAACGTGCGCCTGAAGACCTACGTAGCGGCCACGGCGCTCGGCATCGTGCCGGCCACTTTCGCTTATGCCTATCTCGGACACGGGCTGGATAGCGTGCTGATATCAGCGGCACGCTCGGGGCACGACCTCAGCCTCGCCGATCTCGTGACGCCGGAACTGACAACCGCCCTTGCCGCGCTTGCCGTTGTCGCGGCCATCCCCCTCATCATAAGAAAGGTGCGCGGAAAGCGGCTTTCCTGACCGTCAGGCCGCCAACGCTCGTTACACCGAGGCAAACGCTCATGGCCACACTGCTGGAACCGGATATCTGCGTCATCGGCGGCGGCTCGGGCGGGCTGACGGTCGCCGCCGCGGCCGCTTCCTTCGGCGTGCCCGTGGTGCTGATCGAAAAGGGCAAGATGGGCGGCGACTGCCTGAACTACGGTTGCGTGCCCTCCAAATCCCTGATCGCGGCGGGCAAGCAGGCGCACCGGCTTTCTCAAGGCCCGGCCTTCGGCGTGGCCGAGGCGGAACCGCAAGTCGATTTCGCCAAGACGATGCGGCATGTGGAGCGGGTGATTGCGGCCATCGCGCCCAACGATTCGGTCGAGCGCTTCACCGCTCTCGGCGTGAACGTCATCCAGGAGGAAGCGCGCTTCACCGACGCGCGCACCGTGACGGCGGGCGATCATACGATCCGCGCCCGGCGTTTCGTCATCGCCACCGGCTCCTCTCCCGTTGCGCCGCCGATTGCGGGGCTCGACTCTGTCCCCTACTTCACCAACGAGACAATTTTCGCACGCAAGCGCCTTCCCGCGCACCTGATCGTCATCGGCGGCGGGCCGGTCGGCCTGGAGCTTGCGCAGGCGCACCGCCGCCTTGGCGCCCGCGTCACCGTCGTCGAGGCGATGGCCGCGCTGGGCAAGGACGATCCGGAGCTGGCCGCGGTGGTGCTGAAGCGCGTCCGCGCCGAGGGGGCGGAGATCCTCGAGAACACGAAGGTGGCGCGGGTGGAAAAGCATGGCCGCAGCGGCGTGCGCGTGCATCTGGAGGGCGAGGGCAGCGCCCGGACACTCGACGGCTCGCACCTTCTCGTAGCAGTGGGGCGGCAGCCCAATGTGGAGGCGCTGGCGCTGGAGAAGGCCGGCATCGCCTACACCGCCAAGGGCATAAGGGTATCGGCCAAGCTGCGCACCACCAACCGGCGCGTCTATGCCGTCGGCGACGTGGCGGGCGGATTGCAGTTCACCCATGCCGCCAACTATCACGCCGGCCTCGTCGTTCGCGCCACCCTCTTCCGGCTGCCGGCGAAAGAGAACCGGGCCCTCATCCCGTGGGTGACCTACACGGATCCGGAGATCGCCCATATCGGGCTGACGGAGGCGGAGGCGCGTAGGCGCGGCAGCCGCGTCAGGGTACTGCGCTGGCCCTATGCGGAGAACGACCGCGCGCAGACCGAGCGCAGCACCGAGGGCTTCATAAAGCTCGTCGCAGGCCGGCGCGGGCGCATCCTCGGCGTCTCCATCGTCGGCGAGGGCGCCGGCGAGATGATGAATTTCTGGTCGCTGGCACTCGCCAAGCGCATGAGCGTGCGCGATATCGCCGGCTATGTGGCGCCCTACCCCACCATGGGCGAGATCGGCAAGCGCGCGGCGATCTCCTATTACGCCGAGGCGGCCCGAAAGCCCGTGGTGCGTGGACTGATCCGCTTTCTGCGTTTATTCGGTTAGATACCGGCGCACGGCCAGCAGGCGGCGCCGGCCACAGACGCGGCAGAGAACGACGATGGCGGACGAGCGGCAGAAAGACGGCAAGGAAGCGGGCGAAGCCGGCGCGGTTCCGCTGACGCGCGGCCTGTCGACCAAGCTCCTCTTGCTCACCATCCTCTTCGTGATGGCCGCGGAGGTGCTGATCTTCATCCCCTCCGTGGCCAATTTCGGCCTGCAGTGGATGAGCCAGCGGCTGCAGACCGTGGCCGCCGTCGGCGTGGTGTTGATGGAGGGCGATACCGACAACCTCAGCCGGCAGGCCAGCAACGACGTGCTCATGGCGATGGGCGCGAAGGCGATCGCCGTGCGCGACGAGGGCAGCGCGCGCCTGCTGGTCGTCTCCGAGATGCCGCCGGAAGTCGACATGCATGTCGATCTCGATGAAGTCGGCCCACTGCAAGCGATCGTGCGCGCCTTCGACACGATGTTCTTCGGCGGCGACAGGATACTGCGCATCTACGGCCGCGTCGGCGAAAGCCGGAGCCAGTACGAGATCGTCATCCCCGACAGCGCGTTGCGCTCGGCCATGCTGGTCTATGCGCGCAACGTGGCCGTGCTTTCGCTCATCATCTCGCTGATTACCGCGACACTGGTCTTTTATGCCATCAACCGCATCATGATCGGACCGATCCGCGCCATGACGCGCTCGATGCTGGCCTTCGGTGCGGCGCCGGACGATGCGGAGCGCATCATCAAGCCCGAGGACAGGGGCGACGAGATCGGCATCGCCGAGCGCGAGCTCGCCGGCATGCAGAAGACGCTCCATCGCACCCTGGGCGAGCGCAAGCGCCTCGCCGATCTGGGCCTTGCCGTCTCCAAGATCAACCACGACATGCGCAACATGCTGGCGTCCGCGCAGCTCATGTCCGACCGGCTGGCGCAGGTTTCCGACCCGGCGGTGCAATCGCTGACGCCGCGGCTGGTGCGCACGCTGGATCGGGCGGTCGCCTATTCCGAGGGCGTGCTCGCCTATGGGCGGACGCAGGAGGCGCCGCCGACACGCCGGCGGCTGCGCCTTTACCAGCTTGTGGACGATGTACACGCCACGCTCGCCATCGACCCGGCGAGCGGCATCGAATTCGTCAACGAGGTGGAGCCCACCCTGGAAGTGCACGCGGACGCCGAGCAGCTTTTCCGCGTACTCGCCAATCTGTGCCGCAACGCCGTCCAGGCCATGTCCGGGGAAAGCGAGGCGGCACTGGTGCGCCGGCTGACCCTTTCGAGCGCGCGCGCGGAACGGCTGGTGCGCGTCTTCGTGACGGACACGGGCCCCGGCCTGCCGCCGCGGGCGCGCGAGAACCTTTTCGCCGCCTTCCGCGGCGCCGCCAAGAGCGGCGGCACTGGCCTCGGTTTGGCGATCGCCCAGGAGCTGGTGCATGCCCATGGCGGCGAGATCACGCTTGTGGAAAGCGGCAGCGGCCACACGGTCTTCTGCATAACCCTCCCCAACGGGGGCAGCTACGGACGGCCGAGCGCCCAGCCCAGTCCGAAACGCCAGACGGCGAACTAGAGCATGTCCTGTGATCGATGAATCGATTGTGATGTGACGGCGACATTTTGTTCTGATTCAACCTCCATTTTGACGGAGGTGGA
>NZ_WQNH01000101.1 GCF_009812055.1 Chelativorans xinjiangensis
CCTGATCCGCCCGTACGCCTGTGACATGCGAGAGGATGTCCGCAACAATCGTTTTCAGGTCGCGCCCAGCGTCGATCCTTGTCCAATCGGAAAAGTCGACATGCCGCTGCAACTGTCGCGTCAGAATGTCGACCGTGGCGTCTGACGGCCCGCCCCGACGCATCTCGATGCGTTGCCGGAGGCTCTTCGGATCCGCATGTAGCCAGAAGCCCAGGAAGGGCAGGCCAATCTTGCGGGCTTCCGCTTCGATCCTAAGGCGGTCGGTCGACCGCTCGAACACTGCGTCGGCAATCACCGAGCCGCCCTGGCGCAGAATCAAGCCGGCGCGCCGCGCCATTTCCCGATAGACCTTCTGCGACACCTCCGGCCGATAGGCGTCGTTCGGAAGACGTGTTTCCGTCGAGACGCCGTAAAGGGCCTTGCGGACCCTGTCGCTCTCCACAATCCGTGCGCCCGGTGGTGCGCCCAGCTTTGCGGCGAGCATCTCCGCCACGCTCGTCTTGCCGGATCCGCTCAGACCCGCGATCGCGATGGAGTGCGGCGGAGGCTCGCGAAGCAGTTCAAGAGCAAGGTCGAAATAGGATCGGGCCTCGTCGACGAGACCCGCCGCCGTCCCGCCCTCCTCGAGGAGCGTCGCCGTGACATGCGCCCGCACGGCCGCCCTCACCGCCATGAAGAAGGGAAGAAGCGAGAAGCCGTCATCGTCGTCAGTCTCGTCGAGATAGCGGTTCATGACGAGGTTCGCCAAAGCGGCAAAGCCGCGGTGCCACAGGTCCATCAGCAGGAAGGCCAGGTCATAAAGCACGTCGACGGTCGCGATCTCCTCGCTGAACTCGATGCAGTCGAAGAGCCGCGGGGTGCCACCGATAAGACAGATGTTCCTTAGGTGAAGGTCGCCGTGGCAGCGGCGGACCTTGCCTTCCGTTGCCCGCCGGTCGAGGAGGGCGGAGTGACGTGCCAGCGCAGCGCGAAAGGCTAGGTTGAAGGGCGCCGTCCCCGCCTCGCCAAACACGTGGCTGCCGGCAAAGCCCGCTTCGTTGATGTCGAGCACGCCCGCCATGGTGTCCGCGCCGCCGCGCCCGTGGGCGACAGGGGCATCGCAGTGGAAAGCCGCGATCATATGCGCCGTTTCGCTCATCAAGCCGGGTGTGAGTTTACCCGCGAGCGCCATCTGGTCGAGCAGGCTCGACTGCTCGAACCGCTTCATTTCGACTACTCCGTCAACGAGGCTGCCCGAGCCGTCTAAGGCTAACCGCCCGTCCTCTTCCTCGGTGATCCGATGAGAGCCGATATACAGCCCCGGCGCGGTCTTCGCGTTCAGTTCCACCTCCTTGGAGCAGGCCGCGAGGCGAAGTTCGGGGGTGGAGAAGTCGACATAGGGCAGCTTGACCGCGCGCTTTATCTTCCAGGCCCGCTTGCCTGCAAGGAAGATGCGCGAGATGTGGGTCTCGATGATATCGACCGGCCCACGGACGCCGTGAAAAGCCGAGTTGCTCAGCAGTGCGCTCGTGGCTACCTGGTCGTCGACGATCATCCGGCCGTTTCTCCTTCAGGCGATACTGGCTCGACGTGTGGCCACATGCTCAAATGGCTTTTCCGTCGCGTCGCGGCCCGAAAGCAGTGACAGCCTCCGTTCATCCAGAATCTCGAAGTTCTGGGGATCGATGATCCTCAGCACGCCCCGTCGTGCCATCTCCTGAATTGTGCGGCTGATCGACTCCACCGTCGTGCCGAGATAGGCGGCCATGTCGCGACGGCAAATCGGAACGCGGATGATGGGAAACGCTCCGGGTGTCGCGGCGGCTGCACAAGGCCTCAGGGCTCTCCTGCGCAGGATCAAGAGAAATGAGGCGATGCGCTCTGTTACGGTCTGGCACCCGAGGAGCAGTATCCAATCCTGGGCAGCGTTCAGTTCCTCCATTATGGACAGGAGCATGCGGTGCTCCAGTTCCGGAAATCGCGCCATGACCGCTTCGAAGCCGGCGCGGCCGAAACAGCAAAGAGTCACGTTGCTTGCCGCTTCGATGGATACACGAGACGTGTGGGCGAAGACGCGGCCGAACATATCGCCGGGCAGAAGGAGTTCGACGATCTGCTGCCTGCCGTCGTGAAGCGTCTTCTGTGTCCGCAGCACTCCGCTGACCACGTTCCCCACGAAGGGGGTATCCTCCTCTTCACCGACAACCGTCTCGCCGCGACGACATATGCGGAGGCGTCCAAGACGCTCCAATTCAGCCCTCAATTCCGGACTTGCGTCGCGGCAGACGGAACAACTGTGTAGTGCGCACCGATCATTGGAGATCGGGCGGAGCATTGAGTGGGCAAACATACGTCCCTCGAACACGTTCGGGGCGCCACCGTGTTGCGCAATCTTCAGCGTTCTGTAACGACGGCGTCCCTGCCAATGCCCTCCGCCGCAAGGACGATGCCAGAGACGGCCTTGAAGGCCCTTGCTCCAGATCAAAAGGCAGGCGGCGTTCGCGAGCGCAGTGTCAAGAATGCGTCTTCTGATGAGCAAACATGGAAACCGAAGCGGCAACTCTCCCGGTTCAGCCTGTCTGCAAGCCAAGCAGCATCGGTTTGGGACGCGCGCCTGAGCTGGAGCTTTCTCGACTGGAACAGCACCATCTTGAGCGACGCGAGCCGGTGGTCGCCGTCATCGAGTTCCAGGAATAGGCGAGCGCGAGGTCCGACCTGAAAACCTCATGACCCCCGATGCCCTCACAGTCATTGATGAAATCTCCGCATCCATACAGGATCAGCCTGCCGAGATAGACCTCCATACCGATCGGATGATGGGATGAATGACCGTGGATAAGGTCGGCCCCGGCATCTATGAGCGCGTGAACGAAGCTGCGGTGCTCCGCAGGGACGTCGTAGCCCCAGTTCGGCCCCTAATGTATGGAAACGACGACCAGATCGCCGGCCCGCCGCCATGTTTCGATGCCGCCGATTGCATGCTCGACGGCGGCGTCACCAAAGTCCGGCAGAAAATTCACCCCGGGATGCTTCGCGCCGGCCATCCAATGGCTTGGAACGCCGGCGGAGGGACACGCGAAGGCGAAGACAAGAATGCGGCTTCCCCGCACGCTGCGGAGGAAGGCGGGCCGTCCGGCGGAATCCGCGTCGATACCGGCATCGGCACTTGCGATGCCGGCGTCGGCCAGAGACCTGACCGTGTCCGCCAGCCCGTCCATCCTCCAATCGGCAACATGGTTGTTGGCGAGCACGGAGCAATCGATTCTTGCCGCAGTGATGCAACCGATGTTCTTTGGATGCATCCGGCAGTGAATGGCCTTGTCATCCGGTGTGCCGTCCAACGTGACGCTTATCTCGAGGTTGATGATCCGCAAGTCCGGAGCCTGCCGCTCAATCTCCTCCAGGGCCTCTCCCCAAATACAGTCGAAGCCGACGGGATAGGGGATCGGGCCCGAGCTCTGCTCGGCCAGCAGGACGTAGTCGCGTGCCGAACGAATATGAGGTTCATACAGCACGGGATCGCACTGATATGGCATGATCTGGTCGATGGCGCGGCCGGTCATGACATCACCGCAAAGGATAAGTTTCATCACCGCGATCCTTACTACCCATTCGATGGTCTCACTCAGACGGACACATTCGCGATGCCGCCATCACGTTGGCGGCACTGGCCTTGGGTTCGGACTCGTACGAGGTGTGCCTACGATCAACGCGGGAACTCTTCGCATCGCCATTAGCGCGGACAGAGCGGCGCCGTTACCGGGGAGCAGTGCCCGACGGCTCACGATGATAGGGCTTTCCTGGAGATTTTCTGTCGCGGACTCACGGAGGTCTCCGCTAGGCGAATCGACCAACTCTACACCCAGCATTCGGAGGATGCGCTCGACCAACCTGGCTGGCCTTGTCTTGATTGTGCATCTGCAAAGGACAGGGCCGGGCCGGACGACCGCCCCATGCGGAACATAGAGCACCGACGAAGAGACCTCGGCGATTGCCCGCACGAATGCGACAAATGGGTAGCTCAATCGGGCAAGCGGATCGGCCCGCTCGATCAAGGCGAGAAGCTCGTCTGGCGCGAGCGCCCTCGGGTCGAACGAGGGCGCTCGCGCGATTGACCTCGAAGCGCGCTGTCAACCCCAGCGCCGCAGCCGCGTGCAGGAGCCGCGCTTGAGCGATTGACGCGGCAGCCAAGAGAGCCTGCGATAGCTTCTCCGGCGAAATTGACGATGGCGCCGCTGACATGCGCGAAAAGTGCCGCGCGATCGGTGCGGCGGACCAAGCGACGAGATCCGGGTCTTCAACGAATATTCCGCACAGTTCGGACTTGAAGAGCTTCGCGTAATGGGCCGCGATCTCTAGGCCTTCCTTGGATTCCATCGTCCCCCGGAAGCCGATTATCATGCGCGGAAAAGCGGGTCGTCGGAGGAAGCCGCCATTGTCAGTCTCGCTTTTCGTTGCTGGATGCGAATGTTGCGCTTCCCCCCCTCCTGCGCCCATAGCGGCAAGGTCGTCTGCGAGCACAATCCTTCGCGCGCCGTCTGCGGACGAGAAAGCTGCAGGTCTCATTTGCGCGCCTCGCGGATGGCGGACCCGGCAAGGACATGGTTTGAGTCGGTTCCAGCGACGCTAGAGGCCGCAACACCTCGCCGGAGTTGCCGCCGGGTGCCGTTTCCTGCCCCAACGGGTGAACGCCGCCCAGATCGTTTCCGGCCGCATGCCGAAGGCCAGCGGCGGCTCGATCGTGAAGCGCAGGATCGAGCCGACGGCCAGGCCGAGCAGAG
>NZ_WQNH01000102.1 GCF_009812055.1 Chelativorans xinjiangensis
GCTGCATCAGGAGGCCGGACAGATGGCAGCATCCGACATCGTGCCTACCGCCAAAAACTGCTTGCGTCCGAAGGGGCGTCCACAGATGCCGATCTGCTTACGGCCCCTCATTGAAATCCCGTCACACTTGTAACTCCCACCCAGCCCTTCGCCCGCGATAGCATCTTCGTGTCGCAAGCGTTGGAAACGGCGAATTCGACCGGAGGACCGGAAATGACGATGTTTGCAGCAACAGGGAAGGCCCATTCGCTGCTCGGGCCGGTGGTCGATATGGTCGGCTGGCTCGGGCTCGCCGCCGCTCCGATCTTCGCACTGATGGCCTGGATTTCCGCCGTCGGCTCGCCGGGCATGACAATATGCTCTGCCGCATCAGCGTTCGTGCCAATCAACGACATGGTCCTGATGTACTTTCTGATGAGCTTCTTTCAGCTATCACCGTGGCTGAAGCTCCTTTCAACCGTTCGCAGCGCCGCAACACCCCCATCACTCAAACCAGAGGAGACTGACAATGCAACACGCTGTTGCTTCACGCGATGACTGGCTGACGGCCCGCAGGGTCCTCCTGAAGGCGGAGAAGGAACTCACGCATCTTCACGACAAGGTCGCCCGAGAGCGGCGCGCCTTACCATGGGTGCGCATCGACAAAGAATACGTGTTTGATACGCTCGATGGCCCGCGCACGCTCGCCGATCTCTTCGACGGTCGATCGCAGCTTCTGGTACAACATTTCATGTTCGCGCCGGGATGGAAGCAAGGCTGCCCAAGCTGCTCCTTCATGGCCGACCACACCGACGGCATGAATATGCATCTGGCAAACCACGACGTCACGATGATCGCCGTCTCGCGCGCGCCGCTTGTCGAGATCGAGCGCTTTCGCAACCGCATGGGCTGGCAGTTCAGGTGGGTGTCCTCGAACGGCAACCCGTTCAACTACGATTTCCGGGTCAGTTTCACGTCCGAGGAGGTTGCCACTGGCCACATCGACTATAACTTCGGCGAATGGCGGGAGACTGGCGAGGAATGGCCTGGCGTGAGCGCCTTTTTCAAGGACGAAGCTGGCAATGTTTTTCACACCTATTCCGCTTTCGGCCGCGGTGTGGAGGTGATGATGGGCACCTACGCTATGCTCGACCTCGCACCGAAGGGGCGCAACGAGGCCGAGGGAATGGACTGGGTGCGCCACCACGATCGCTACGTGCAGCCACCCCGGGGAGCGGTGGAATGACGCCCAGATAGCAAACGAGGAATGAAGTAATTGCCGGGGCCCACCGGCGTCCCGGCAATTTGCCTTTCGTTTTTGTGAAACACTAGCTCGGACTCGCGCCCAGTAGTTGCAACGAGGCAGAACGAATCATGAGCCGCGTCCGGCCGCACGGCCAGCATTGAGTCCGGTGAAATTAGCACACACGCCGTCCACGAAGGCTCAATGTCAAATAGGGCTGAGAGCACGAACGGCCGCCAATGACTTTGAAAGCCTGGATTTTTGACGGGTCATGCGACGGTGCAACTTAATCGAGAATCTCATTGTCCCATCGACACGAGCACGATCCACGAGCCTTATTTGAGTCAAGCTCACGACTGGCAGCTTTGCGGAGAAGCCGCCCCAAAACTGCCAGTCTGCTTCCGGCCCATTCTCGTCGAGTAGCAGCCGGTCGGCAAGCGCCCAGACGCTCAAGTTACTTTCGTGGTTTCCTAAAAGCAGCCACTATGGAAGACACGGCTGCAAGTCTGCCTGGCTGGAGCAATTGCCTAACGCAGGGTCCATCGTCGCGAAGCGCATCGAGCCAGATATGCCGAGAGCCTCACAAATCCACCTGACCTGACAGATGTCTGGATATCTCGCACGATTGTCTATGCGCGCTACCTTTTCTTGCGCATGGCTTCATTGAGCATGTCGCCCAGGGAGCCGGTGCTGCGGGGAGCTTCCTGGGGTGCGCGCTGGTTGGTGCGGAGGGGCTGGTCGCGTTCACGCGGGGTGGTGTCTTCGATTTCCTTGCGCATTGTGAGGCCGATGCGCTTGCGCGCCACGTCGACTTCCACGACGCGAACCTTGACCACGTCGCCCGCGTTGACGACTTCGTGGGGATCTTTGACGAATCTGTCGGCCAGCTGGGAGACGTGCACCAGCCCGTCCTGATGCACGCCGATATCGACGAATGCACCAAAGGCGGCGACGTTCGTGACGGTGCCTTCCAGCATCATGCCGGGCTTAAGGTGTTTGATATCGTCCACGCCGTCGGCAAATGTCGCGGTCTTGAAGGAGGGGCGGGGGTCGCGCCCCGGCTTTTCGAGCTCCGAGAGGATGTCGCGCACAGTCGGCAGCCCGAAGCGGTCATCGACGAAGCTCTTCGGATCGAGGCCTGACAGGGCCGACTTGTCGCCCATGATGGTACGGAGATCGCGCCCGCAGGCGGCGACGATCCTGCGAGCCAGACCATAAGCTTCAGGGTGCACTGAGGATGCGTCGAGCGGCTCGGTGCCGTCGGTGATGCGCAGGAATCCGGCGCTCTGTTCGAAGGTGCGTTGGCCGAGGCGCGGCACTTCGAGCAACGCTTTGCGGGAGACGAACGGGCCATTGGCGTCGCGGTGAGTGACGATGGCTTCGGCCACGGACGGGCCAAGACCCGAGATGCGCGCGAGCAGCGGGGCGGAGGCTGTGTTGAGGTCCACGCCCACGGCGTTTACCGCGTCTTCGACCACGGCGTCGAGCGAGCGGCTAAGGCGGTATTGGTCGACGTCGTGCTGATACTGGCCAACGCCGATCGCCTTGGGCTCAATCTTGACCAGTTCGGCCAGAGGGTCCTGCAAACGGCGGGCGATGGAGACAGCGCCACGCAGTGACACGTCGAGATTGGGGAACTCGGCCGCGGCCAGCTCAGAAGCGGAATAGACCGACGCGCCGGCCTCGGAGACGATGACCTTGGTCGGCTTGGGCGCGGGTAAGCGCTCGATGAGGTCGGCGACCAGCTTTTCGGTTTCGCGGCTGCCGGTGCCATTGCCGATGGCGATGAGCTGCACGCCATGCTTCTTGATGAGCGCCTGAATGGCTGCCTGGGATCCCATCACGTCGTTGCGGGGCGGGAAGGGGTAGATGGTCTCTGTATCGAGCACCTTGCCGGTGGCGTCGATGACCGCGACCTTGACGCCGGTGCGGATGCCGGGATCGAGTCCCATGGTGGCGCGGGCGCCAGCGGGGGCCGCCAGCAGCAGGTCCTTGAGATTGCGGGCGAAAACGCCGATGGCCTCGACCTCGGCGCGCTCGCGCAGTTCGACCATCAGGTCGATGGAGAGCGAGACGCGGAGGCGCGTCCGCCAAGCCCAGCCGGCGACCTCGCGCAGCCATTTGTCGCCAGCGCCATTGCCTTGGGCATTGAGCGCGCCAGTGACGAGGCACTCGACGGGTTTGATCGGATCGGTGACGTGGGCATCCACCTCGATATCGAGGCTGAGGAAGTCTTCGTCGCGGCCGCGCATCATGGCGAGGGCGCGGTGGCCGGCGACCTTGTTCCAGCGTTCCGAATGGGCGAAGTAGTCGGAGAACTTGGCACCGCCTTCTTCCTTGCCCTTGAGCACCTTGGCGCTGAGCATGGCGTTGTCGCGCATATAGGCGCGGAGCTGGCCGAGCAGGGTGGCGTTTTCCGACAGGCCCTCGACGACGATGTCGCGCGCGCCTTCGAGCGCTTCCTTGGTGCCGGGCACTTCTTGGGTGATGTAGCCTTCGGCGAGCAGCACAGGATCGGCGCTGCGATTGGCAAGGATGCCTTCGGCCAGCGGGCCCAGACCGCGCTCGCGGGCAATTTCGGCCTTAGTGCGGCGCTTGGGCTTGAACGGCAGATAGAGGTCTTCGAGCTCGGCCTTGGTGGCGGCGCCGATGAAGGAGGCTGTGAGGTCGGGGGTGAGCTTGCCCTGCTCGTCGACGGATTTGAGGATCGCAGCGCGGCGGGATTCCAGCTCGCGCAGATAGGTTAGCCGCTCGGCCAGCAGGCGCAACTGCGTATCATCCAACCCGCCGGTAACTTCCTTGCGGTAGCGCGCGATGAACGGCACCGTCGCGCCGCCATCGAGCAGTTCCACGGCAGCGTGCACCTGATTGGGGCGGGCGGCGACTTCGGTGGCGATCTGGGCGGCAATGCGGGTGTCGAGTTGGGACATGAATCTACTTCTTGGTTCGGCTGGGGCGACCATAGTCGCCTCGGGTCGAAGATCACACCCAGCGCGGGACGATTTCCTCAATTGTGAGAATGGCGGCAGGCTTAGTGCCCACAGCGAGATCGAAGAATGCTGATGCCGCCCGGGAGCTAGTAGACTGTTTCCAGCCCCGACGCCGTCAGCAATGCGCCCAGAACTGAGTAGAGGCAAAGCCGGCTCTCAACCCCGTAGCTGCCGTCTGCCCTCCAGCCACCATAGCCAGCCACC
>NZ_WQNH01000103.1 GCF_009812055.1 Chelativorans xinjiangensis
TTCCCTCGACCTGCCGGGAGAGCAGGTTTCGCTCAACTGAGGGAGCCTGATGAATTCAGGCCGGGTCATTCCAACCGCCGTCATCCCGGACAGCCTGCGCTTCGCGCCGGCTGTCCGGGATGACGGCGGTTGGAATGACCCGGCCTAATCTCATCCCGCTCCAAGGCATCTTCCCCCGCCCACGTCAAAAGCGGGCCGTCATTGCCGC
Source organism: Chelativorans xinjiangensis (assembly GCF_009812055.1). Classification (GTDB taxonomy): domain Bacteria; phylum Pseudomonadota; class Alphaproteobacteria; order Rhizobiales; family Rhizobiaceae; genus Chelativorans; species Chelativorans xinjiangense. The sequence continues at coordinate 209 of NZ_WQNH01000103.1, forward strand.
ATATGATGGACAATCGTATTGACATTGAAACATATGTTCCATAGTCAGGAGGAAACCAAGCGGTTTTCGGGAGGACTGACAGAATGGCCACGAACGTTGCCTTGACCGGGCTTGCGCGCGATCTCGCGGAGCGGGAGAAGGCCGGCCGGCCGATCCGCATCGGCCTCGTCGGCTCCGGCGAGATGGGCACCGACATCGTCACCCGCGTCGCCCATATGGCGGGGATCGAGATCGGCGCCATCGCCGAATTGAACCTGCCGGCCGCAAGCAAGGCCGTCGACATCGCCTATCGCGAGGAGGGCCACGCGCGCGAGGCCACCAACGCTTCCGCGATGAGTGAGGCCATGGAAGCGGGCAAGGTCGCCGTGACGGAGGACGCGGATCTCCTCATCGGCAACGATCTCATCGATGTGGTGATCGACGCAACCGGCGTGCCCGCCGTCGGCGCCGAGATCGGCCTTCACGCCATGGAGCATGGCAAGCACCTCGTCATGATGAACGTCGAGGCCGACGTCACCATCGGCGCCTACCTGAAGAGCGAGGCCGACCGCCTGGGCGTCACCTATTCGCTTGGCGCCGGCGACGAGCCGTCCTCCTGCATGGAGTTGATCGAGTTCGTCTCCGCCATGGGCCACCCGATCGTCGCCGCCGGCAAGGGCAAGAACAACCCCCTCAATATCGACGCCACCCCCGATGCCTACCGGGAAGAGGCCGAGCGCCGCAACATGAACCCGCGCATGCTGGTCGAGTTCGTCGACGGCTCCAAGACCATGGTGGAGATGGCGGCGATCGCCAACGCCACCGGCCTCGTGCCAGACAAGCCCGGCATGCACGGCCCCGCCGCCACGCTGGAAGAGCTCTCCTCGACGCTGATCCCCGAGAAGGACGGCGGCGTGCTCTCCCGTGTCGGCGTCGTCGATTATTCCATCGGCAAGGGCGTCGCCCCCGGCGTCTTCGTCGTCGCCGACATGTCGCATCCGCGCATCTCCGAGCGCATGGAAGACCTGAAGATGGGCAAGGGTCCCTATTTCACCTTCCACCGCCCCTACCACCTCACCTCGCTCGAAGTGCCGCTCACCTGCGCCCGTGTCGTCCTTTACGGCAAACCGGACATGGTTCCGCTGTCGCGTCCCGTGGCGGAAGTCTGCGCCGTGGCCAAGAAGGACCTGAAGCCCGGCGAGGCGCTCGATGCCATCGGCGAATACTGCTACCGCGCCTGGATCATGACGGCAGGGGAGGCCCGCGCCGCTAATGCCGTCCCCTGCGGCCTGCTTCAGGGCGGCTCCGTGACGGCGCCCATCGCCAAGGGCGAGCTCATCACCCACGCGAACGCCGCTCTGGCGCCCGGCTCGAAGATCGCCGAGCTGCGTGCAAGGCAGGACAAGCTCGTCTTCGGGAACGCGGGAGACTGACCATGGCGACGACGCGCGCGAGCGCCGGAACGGCCAAGGCCGGCGCCAACCTGCCCTTCCTCTATCGCCACCACGACAAGGACGCCCTGAAAGAGGCGCTCTACAAGATGCATCTCATCCGCCTCTTCGAGGAGGGGGCGGAGGAGTCCTATATGCGCGGCCTCATCCACGGCACCATGCACCTGTCCATCGGCCAGGAGGCGAGCGCCGTCGGCATCTGCCTGCCGCTCACCGACGACGACCAGATCACCTCCACCCACCGCGGCCACGGCCATTCAATCGCCAAGGGCGCCGAGGTCTCCAGGATGTTCGCCGAGTTCTTCGGCAAGACCACCGGCTATTGCCGTGGCCGCGGCGGCTCCATGCACATCGCCGACGTGTCGAAGGGCAATCTCGGCGCCAACGGCATCGTCGGCGGCGGCATTCCCATCGCCGTCGGCGCCGCCCTCTCGGCCAAGCGGCTCGGAAACGGCAAGGTGGTCGTCTGCTTCTTCGGCGACGGTGCCAACAACGAGGGCGCCTTCCACGAGGCGCTCAACATGGCCGCGATCTGGAAGCTGCCGGTCGTCTTCGTCTGCGAGAACAACCAGTACGGCATGTCCACCTCCACCGAGCGCTCCACCGCCGTGAAGGACATCGCCGAGCGCGCTAGCGCCTATGCGATGCCGGGCGTGATCGTCGACGGCAACGTGCTGTCTGAGGTGGCCGAGGCCTCCCACCAGGCCGTCGAGCGGGCGCGGGCGGGCGAGGGGCCGACGCTGATCGAATCCAAAACCTACCGCTATCGCGGTCATTCCAAGAGCGACCGCAACCGCTACCGCACCAAGGGCGAGATCGAGGATTGGATGACCAACCGCGATCCCATCGCCCTCTACGAGGCCGAATTGAAGGCACTGGGCATCGTCAGTCAGGACGAGATCGACGCGGTGCGCGCGGCAGCAGCGAAGGAGATCGCCGAAGGCATCGAATTCGCCAAGGAAAGCCCGGCGCCCGAGACCGCCGACCTCGAACGCTATGTCTACACGGAGCCCGCCTGATGGATGCCCAGCCGCGTGAACTGAGCTACGCGCAGGCGATCCAGGAGGCCATGGCGCTCGCCATGGAGGCGGACGAGCGCGTCTTCCTGATGGGCGAGGACATCGGCGTTTACGGCGGCGCCTTCCAGGTCACGGGCGATCTCGTCCACCGCTTCGGCGAGGAGCGGGTGATGGATACGCCGATCTCCGAGCTCGGCGGCGCCGGCGTCGCCGTCGGCGCGGCCGTCACCGGCATGCGGCCGATCTTCGAGTTCCAGTTCTCCGATTTCGCGGCGCTCGCCATGGAGCAGATCGTCAACCAGGCGGCCAAGATGCGCTTCATGCTTGGCGGCGCCGTCTCGGTTCCCCTCGTCATGCGCTTTCCCGCGGGCTCCGGCACGGGCGCTGCGGCCCAGCACAGCCAGAGCCTGGAAGCCTGGCTCGGCCATGTGCCGGGCTTGAAGGTCGTTCAGCCCGCCACGCCGCACGATGCCAAGGGCACGCTGCTGGCCGCGATCGACGACCCCGATCCGGTTATGATCTTCGAGCACAAGCTCCTCTACAAGATGAAGGGCCCCGTGCCGGAGGGCCACTACACCGTGCCCATCGGCAAGGCCGAGATCCGCCGCGAGGGGCGCGATCTCACCATCGTCGCCACGTCGATCATGGTGCACAAGGCGCTGGAGGCGGCGCAGACGCTGGAAGGCGAGGGGATCGACGTCGAGGTTGTCGACCTGCGCACCGTCCGGCCGATGGATCGCGAGACTGTCATCGACAGCGTCAGGAAGACGAGCCGGCTCCTCTGTGTCTACGAGGGCGTCAAGACGCTGGGCATCGGCGCCGAGGTCAGCGCCATGATCGCCGAGAGCGATGCCTTCGACTTCCTCGATGCGCCCATCGTCCGGCTGGGCGGCGCGGAAACGCCGATCCCCTACAACCCCGAGCTGGAAAAGGCGACGGTACCCCAGGTGCCGGACGTCGTGCGGGCGGCCCGCGATCTCGTAAAGGGAGCGCGCTGATAATGCCTGTGGAAGTCATTCTGCCGAAGGTCGACATGGACATGGCGACGGGGCGGATTTCGCGCTGGTACGTCGAGGAGGGAGCGGCCGTCGAAAAGGGCGACCTCCTGTTCGAGATCGAGACCGACAAGGCGGCCATGGAGATCGACGCCCCGGCAAGCGGCATCGTCCGCGACATTTCCGGCAGGGGAGGGGTGGAGATTCCCGTTGGCCAGGCGGTAGCGTGGATTTACGCGGAGGGCGAGGCTCCAATCTCCCCTGGGGGCGGGGCTATCGCATACGAGTCATTTTTGCCGGTTTCGCCGGAACCCCCACCCCTCACCCCTCCCCTCAAGGGGGAGGGGGATTCTGAGACGTCGGCGCCCCCCTCCCCCTTGAGGGGAGGGGGTCCAAGCAAGGACTCACAATCCATATTCAATCATCCTGCCACAGTGGGGGAGATTACGCCTACATCGAACGTCCGCGCCTCCCCGCTCGCCCGCCGCATCGCCCGGGAGGCCGGCATCGACCTTGCCGCCGTTGCCGGCTCCGGCCCGCGCGGCCGCGTCGTGAAGGCCGACGTCGAGGCGGCGCTTTCGGGCGCCGCCCCCGCTGCCAAAGCGCCCGAAGCGCCGGCCCCCACGCCCAAGCCCCCCGCGCCGATGTCGGACGACCAGGTGCTGAAGCTCTTCGAGGAAGGCTCCTACGAGCTCGTGCCGCATGACGGCATGCGCAAGACCATCGCCCGCC
>NZ_WQNH01000104.1 GCF_009812055.1 Chelativorans xinjiangensis
CCTCAGGCACGGACGCCTCCCTTCGAATGGTTGCAACACTCCATTCTGGCACAGCGATGCCGTCGGGGGGCGTCCACCCCATCAGCTTCTGCGCATCCAGTTGGTAGAAGCAGCCATTCAGCTCAGACCGCAAGTCGGTCGTTCATGGCGGGAAGCGGCGACCGCTGAAAGCAGACCTTGCAGGTGATCGCCGTCATGAATCATAACCGTCGCAGAGGTCAGGCGCAGAAGTGTCGTTTTAATCGGGAGTTTTGCGAAAGGCAGCCGGTAGGAATCGACCCGTTGCGGACGTTAAGTAGTGATTGGTATTTGAGGTGAGAATATTGAGCATGGACATCGGGTAATGGAACAATCCGCAAAGAAGTTTGATAGTTCGCGGGCCGCCGAGTATGAGAGCCAGAGCCGTATAGCCTTAGCTGGCTACGAAGTCTGTCATGAACTCGCAGCCTGTATGTTGGCTGCCGCGCTTGGAACTGGTGGGGGCCGGCGCATTCTAATCGTCGGCGTCGGTGGCACCGCTCAGGAGGCTATTACGGTTTCCCAGATCGAACCGACATGGAGATTCGTCGGAGTAGACCCTTCGGAACCGATGCTCGCGCTTGCTGCGGAGCGTCTTAAGGCGCAGGGTCTCAGCGACAGGGTTCAATTGCATCTGGGCACACTGGACACGCTCGCAGGGGACGAAGCGTTTGACGCCGCCATGATGCTCGGGGTGCTGCATCACCTGCCGGGTGATGACGCAAAGAGCGCCATCCTGAAGGCAATCGCAGATCGGATCGCACCGGGCGCGCCTCTTATCCTTGCAGGTAATCGTTACGCCTACGCCAGCAAGCCGCTGCTTCTTGCGGCATGGGGGGAACGCTGGCGAATGCACGGTGCGACGAGCGAAGAAGTGAAGGCGAAGCTCGGCAAAATCCTACAGGGCGCCGACCCACCCCGCTCCCAAGAGGCGGTATTTGAGCTACTTGATAGTGCAGGTTTCGAGCAGCCCGAAGGTTTCTTTTCGAGCCTGTTTTGGAGTGCATGGATAGCTTGGCGGAAGCGGCTTTAAGGTCCACCCTGCTACCCTACTGCGACATTCCTTTGTCGCGAAAGTCCTAAGATTCGCAACAAATCGGCCACCCCTGAAATCCAAGGGAAATTTCCGTCGCAACAGTCGGGCGCAAAAGCCGGTGGCATCCAGGGGACTTTTGCGACACCTGAGGGCCGCTTTATCACCAGCCAATCCGAAAGCTGCCCGACTGCTTGCCACCGATTCCGTTGAAAAAGTCGGCATTGCTTGTGGTTTGAAGTCCTGATTCAGTCCTCTTGAGATTCGGAGGATTGAGTCATGTTGGGCGAGCGGACTGTGGTGCAGGAGGCGCTGTTCTACGAGTTCAGCATCGAGCGCCATGTGCCGGCGGATCACCCGCTACGTGCGATCGACCGCTTCGTCGATCTTTCGGAACTGCGCGTGCATCTGCGCCCCTTCTATAGCGAGATCGGTCGGCCATCGATCGACCCGGAACTGATGATCCGAATGCTGCTGGTCGGTTACATCAGGGGCATCCGCTCGGAGCGTCGTCTTTGCGAAGAGGTGCATCTCAACCTGGCGTACCGTTGGTTTTGCCGCCTCGATTTGACGGATGCGGTGCCGGACCATTCGACCTTCTCCAAGAACCGGCATGGCCGCTTTCGCGAGAGCGATCTGTTCCGGCGGCTGTTCGAGAGCGTTGTCGAGCGCTGCATTGCCGAATGCCTGGTCGGCGGTGAGCGCTTCGCCGTTGACGCCAGTCTGATCCGAGCCGACGCCAACAAGCAGAACGCCACCCCAATCGACGACTGGCCAGCCGAACGGCTCAACCCGGGAGACGCGCCGCGTGCCGTGCGCGAGTACCTTGACACGCTGGACGATGCCGCCTTCGGTGCCGCGACGGAGGTGAAGCCGAAGTTCACCTCCCATGCCGATCCTGCCTCGCAATGGACCGGCGCGCAGAAGGGTCCGGCCTTCTTCGCCTATGCCGACAACTATCTGATCGACACGGACCACGCGATCATCGTCGACGTGGAAGCTACGCGTGCCGTTCGCCAGGCCGAAACCGGTGCGGCGAGAACGATGATCGATCGGACGCTCGCGCGCTTCGGTCTATATCCCGAGGCACTTGTCGCCGACACGGCCTACGGTTCGGCCGACATGCTGGGATGGCTGGTCCACGAACACGGCATCGAGCCGCATATCCCCGTCTTCGACAAGTCGGAGCGCAGGGACGGCACTTTCTCGAACACAGACTTCCGCTTTGACCGCGATGCGGACGAATATACCTGCCCAGGTGGCAACCGGCTGAAGAAATACTGGCGGACCATGACCAAGGTCCGGACCGGCATCTGCAAGGACGGCTTCATCCGCTACTACGCCAGCAAGAAGGACTGCTCGCGTTGCGCGTTGAAGGCCCAATGCACACCCAACCAGCCGGCGCGGAAGATCGCCCGCCACATCCACGAAGGCGCCCGTAATCTCGCCCGTGAGATCACGAGCAGCGATGCCTACGTCGCCTCAAGCCGAGCAAGAAAGAAGGTCGAGATGCTGTTCGCGCACCTCAAGCGCATCTTGAAGCTCGACCGGCTCCGATTACGGGGGCCCAATGGCGCCCGCGACGAATTCCACCTGGCAGCGACCGCTCAAAACCTCCGCAAGCTGGCCAAACTGGTCCCGACCCCGGCCTAAAGGGACACGGCAAGAAATATCGAGCCGATGCCACGACGATCAGGCAACCGACTTTTTCAACGAAATCCACCCGGAGCGGCCGTCAGGTATTGAATGTCTCGATTTGGGCCGGATGCTGCCGGGTACCTATTGAAGTGAAGAGATCGAGTCTGACGTGGCGAATGCGCCACGCCAGACCTTTTGCGCCACGTCATTGCGTCGCGAAGCAGTAAAACAATCCGTCCCCGCCGGTGCTTTGCAAGCCTGTTTGGCTGCATCCGCGCGATGGATGCGACGAATTCCAGGACCTCGCTTCGGCGGAATCGTCAAGCCCCATCCGATCATGATGGCCGACCATGGCGCTGCCGTCTTCCGCATTTGAGGTCCAATCCTCGCACGTTGCTTCATGCGCTGCTCCATCCGGCATCGAGCCTGTAAGGATGTCGTGGCGGTTTGGCTCGTCGCCGCGGCCATTCACCATCTCGCCGTTCTCGTCGAGCGCCGTCTCTTTGCTGATGCGGTTCTCGTCGCTGTGTAGCTGGTTGACACTTTCGGCGATTGTCTCTCCATTTGCATTGACCCATGGCCCGGAGCCTATGCGATCGCGCGCGTTGGTATCGCTGGTACTGAGATAGGCCGCCCAAGTTTGGCCCGTGACGCCCGCTGCTTCAGCAAGACTAGAGCAATGGGCATCGGCACCCTCCAGGCCGCCTAGATTAGCGCCGTCTCCGGGTCCCTGGCTCGTGACGAAAAAACTCATGGCGGTATCTTGGGCGGCAGCAGACAAGACGTAAGGGAGCGAAAGTACAGCTGCGGCAGTCAGAACGGTGACTATTTTCATTTTCTCCTCCCTATTCTCCCGCCTATGGTGAAGGCTATGGACAAAATAGCGTAGCCGGTAATCAAAACTTTGTGTGAGAGTGGAACGGCGCGCGAACAGGCTCTCGCGCTCGCGGCGGCCAGTTCCGCCGGCGAGGCGCTCGGCGAGTTGATCAGATTCGCTCGCGAGGGCGCCTGTTTATGGGGTAGGGAGCGTGGCCGACTGACAGGAACTGTGAGCCGCCGACGGGCGGTGCTCACACCCTAGATGCCCTTGATGGTCCGTTCCGGTGCGCACAACGACCGCCAGTCGCTGACAAATGAGCGTCCTGTTGGGTCAACACGAGCCGTAGGCAAGAATTTCCTATGCGCGAATCCTTGGCGGGTCTGCATTCGACGCGATGCGCCTCGAAGCGGCCATTCGGACGCGTGTTCTGGAAGGACGACATGGGCCGGTAGCGGACCGTCCGGTTTTGAAGCGAGCGCAGCAGAAAGCTGATGGGGTGGACGCCCCCCGACGGCATCGCTGTGCCAGAATGGAGTGTTGCAACCATTCGAAGGGAGGCGTCCGTGCCTGAGG
>NZ_WQNH01000105.1 GCF_009812055.1 Chelativorans xinjiangensis
CGTCATGGCGGGCGCTCCGAATCAACCGAGCACCCATGGAATCAGCCAACCCACAACAGCGAAAGCGCGTTAACCCGAGTTCGGGGCCATGCCCCCCTATAACCTATTGGTTTAGCATGGTTTTTGTTGTATTGATTGGTTGCGGGGCTCGCAACTACCGATACCGACATTCGCTTGCGGTTCCTGTGTGATACCTCGCGCCACCCTCACCGATGCGGCGAAAGCAACCAAGGTCACGAGTCGACCCCTACCGGAAGTTCGTTAGACCTGACCGAATTCACGCTCATGACCCAATCCCGACGCCAAGGGTCTGCCGCACAAATGCGTTCTATCTGGGGAGAGCAGTCCTAGCGAAGAGGTGCTTCGACAAACGCGGGATCAGGTCCAGACATCAGGGGGCTGCCATCTCCTTCGGAACGGTGATTACTGCCGTTAACCAAATAATGGGAGTTTGTTGTGCCTCGCATCTGTTGGCACTCGACCGAGGGCCCTAAGCATAGTAGTCTCGAAGCTGGGTTGCGGGCAGCCTCAAGTGGCGGAGAGCATTGCCATGCCCGTAGAGGGTGAAAAACCCAACCTGTTAATCGGTAATCTCAGCGGGTTGATCTTTGTCGTTCTGGGCTTTCTGCTGACAGCGTCAGGTTACAGAGCCGCGTCGACAGGATACATCGCTGCCGGAATCGTTCTCATCGCCATAGGCTCTGCGCTGATGGTGCGCAAGATAGTCCGACGCAATCAAAGCAACCGACCATGACGGCAGCCAAGCAGGAGGGCGTAACACCCGGTCTTGGCGCTCAAGACGCAGACGCGAGACTTCCTGCGCCGTAGCCACCCACACCTGAAGCTGGATGATTGCCATGCATCACAAATCTAGCGAACTGCCGGAATTGGTCGAAGTCAGGTTTGTGGCGCATGCCATGTCCCACGCAGCAGCCGTGTTCTCCCTTGCCCGCACAGCTTTCAAGAGGCTCCTCTCAGGCCGGCAATGGCTTGCGGCAGCTCTCGCGGTCGGATTTTGCGCGACTGCCAGCGCCGATGACATCCTTTTCGAGAACGTCCGCATCTTCGATGGAAAAGGAGCGGCTCTCCGTCGAACGTGCTGGTTCAGGGCAATTTGATCGCGCGTATCTCAACGGATCACGTCGAGGCCGAAGGCGCCGAGCGCATCGCCGGCAACGGGCGAACGCTGATGCCTGGGCTGATCGATGCGCACTGGCACGCGATGCTGATTGCGACCACCCCGGCAGAGGCGATGGAAGACATCGGCTTCGCCAATCTCGCGGCCGGCGACGAGGCGACGGATACGCTGATGCGCGGCTTCACCACCGTCCGCGACGTAGGCGGGCCGGCGTTCGGCCTCAAGCGCGCGATAGACCGTGGCATCATCGTGGGACCGCGCATTTACCCTTCCGGCGCCATGATCACCGTGACCAGCGGGCATGGGGATTTCCGTCAGCTCAGCGACCTGCCTCGGAGGATCGGCGGCTTGTTCACACCCATGGAGGGGACCGGCGCCGCCATGGTCGTGGACAGCCCCGACGAGGCGCGTTTGCGTGCCCGCGAGCAGTTCATGCAGGGGGCTGTGCTGCTCAAGCTGACGGCGGGCGGCGGCGTGTCTTCACCCTTCAGCCCGCTCGACGTCACCACCTTCACCGCGCCCGAATTGCGGGCTGCCGTTGAAATTGCCGAGAATTGGGGCACCTACGTGGCCGCGCACGCCTTCACGCCGGAAGCGATCGAAATGGCTATTGCAGCCGGTGTGAAGTGCATCGAACACGGCTTCCTTATGAGCGAGGCAGACGCCAAGCTGATCGCAGAAAAAGGCATTTGGCTTAGCTTGCAGCCGCTTCATGAATTGATGAGGACAGGCCTCCGGGAGGGTTCGGTCGAGCGAGCCAAGGCGGACGAGGTATGGCCCGGCATCGGCCGGACGTACGAGCTGGCGAAGAAGTACAAGATCAAGACGGCGTGGGGTACGGATGTCCTGTTCTCCCGCGCGATGGCGCAGCAGCAGGGGGCAATTCTGGCCTCGCTTGTCCGTTGGTACACACCTGCCGAAGCGCTTGCCATGGCGACCGGGACCAACGCCGAGCTGCTGGCGCTTTCCGGCAAACGCAACCCCTATCCGGGAAAGCTCGGTCTCGTCGAGGAAGGTGCTCTTGCCGATCTCCTGCTCGTCGAAGGCAATCCGTTGGAAAACATCGACCTCGTGGCCGATCCTGCCAACAACTTCAAGATCATCATGAAGGACGGCGTCATCTACAAGAACACGCTGGCCGAATGAGGATCAGCTGTGCTTTTGCGACCGCAGTGTTCAGGTACTCATTTTCCGAGGGGTGTTCATGGAAACTCCTACCAAAGCGCACCAACGGCTCGCGGCTCTTCCGGAACCGAGCGAGACTAGCAATAGCCGCCACCCCTCCGCATCGGCTCAAAGTCCAAAGTCTGCGCGGATCATCCCAATCTTGAATTTTCGTTGGCAGGACAATCCCTGTGAAAAGATTGCCACACTGATTTCGGGACAGACGGCCAAGGTTTTTGGATTCTGCGCTCATGACTCGCTGCCATGGAGAGCTAAGCTCAAGGCATTGCCCAGAGGGCGATCTCGGAGCCGTAGCCCGCCGCAGCTGTTCCAATGGGGAGGAAGGCAGATATGTCCACCGCGAACGCGGCTCCAAAAACCGCAATGCAACGATTCCTCGACGGTGTCGAACGAGTGGGGAACATGGTTCCTCATCCGGTCGTCATCTTCCTGATCCTGATTGCAATTGTCATCGCGTTATCAGCTGTGCTGGGCATGTTGGGCGCGGCGGTCAGCTTCGAGCGCATCAATTCGGACACGCACGAAATCGAGATTGCGAGCACGGAAATACGCAGTCTGATCAACGCGGACGGCATTCGCTTCATGTACGAGTCGCTCGTTCCCAACTTCATGGCCTTTACCGCCGTGGGCCTCATGATCGCCGCCATGATCGGCGCCGGCGTCGCCGAGGAGTCGGGCCTTGTCACCGCGCTGATCCACAAGCTCGTAATTGTGTCGCCTCACTGGGCGCTCACCTACATCCTGGCCTTTGTCGGCATACTGGCCAGCATTGCCGCTGATGCGGGCTACCTTGTCCTGATCCCCCTCGCGGGCATCGCCTACCTTGCTGTCGGGCGGCACCCTTTGGCCGGCCTGGCGCTGGGTTTTGCCGCCGTCGCCGCCGCCTTCACCGTCAACATGCTGATAAAGCCGCTCGACACGGTTCTCGTCGAGTTCACCAATGACGCGGCTCATCTCGTCGACCCCACCAGATCGATCGGCCTGGCGTCGAACCTCTGGTTCTCCTTTGCATCGGTGCTGTTTCTGACGGTGATCATCGCATTCATATCCGATCGCATCATCGAACCACGCCTTGGAACTTATCGTCCCGAGAGCGCCTCCGAGGGCACCACGACCGACCAGAGCGCCATGCTTGGGGAGCAGGAGACACGCGGTTTACGCTTCGCCGGCTTCGGACTGCTCGGCCTGGTCGTGGTCTTCTACTTGCTGACGATCCCGGCGTGGGGGCCGCTGCGCAACCCGACCACCGGCGAACTGATCGGCAACTCGCCATTCATGGGCGGCCTCATAACCCTTATCGTCCTCATGTTTCTGGTGACCGGCTGGGCGTACGGCATCGGCGCCGGAACCCTGCGCACCCTGACGGAGGTGATCGGCGCGATCGAGAAGTCGATCAAGAATATGGGTGGTACTATCTGTTTGATCCCGCATTTTGATGGTGCATTGTTTTCCCAGGAATGGAAGGATGCACTATGGGACAGGTTCTTCACGGCAGCGCCACAAC
>NZ_WQNH01000106.1 GCF_009812055.1 Chelativorans xinjiangensis
GCTTGTGCTTCTTCTGGGGCATTCCAACGTCCTCTCTACGGCTCAATAGCCTACTTCAGGGAGGACCACTTTCCAGGGGGCAGGCCAGGCTCATATGGGCGGATGTCGCGCAGGCACTTTCGGCAGCACGGCGGTGATCAGGGCTTTGCCTGGATGGCGCATGTGATGCGCTGCGAACTGTAATGGAAAAAACTTGACAAATTTCAGAAGCTTTATAGTTGGTTGCAGCGCGGCAGCCAGACGGAATGATCCAGCCCCCGCTCTTTTCCACGCAATGGGGGCATCTATGGCGATTGCTGACGGTAACGGGCCACACTTCCAAATTTCCGCGAGAGCAGCATTCCTGCTGACGGCGAGTGCGCTTTCCACGGTCGCCCTTGGCATGCAAGCCATGCCGGCGGCAGCGCAGTCTTCCGAGGGACGCGCGACGCGCCTGGAGCGGCTGGAAGTGCGTGGCCAGACGGACGAAGCGGAAGACAACGACACCGTCGCCCCCAAGGAGGCCAGCTCGGCCACCAAGACGGACACGCCGCTTGCCGAGACGCCGCGCTCGGTCTCGGTCGTGACGCGAAAGGAGATGGAGGAACGGGGAGTCCAGGACATCATCCAGGCGGTGCGCTATTCGGCGGGCGTCACCACGGGCAGCTTCGGCTTCGATCCCCGTTTCGACCAGATCTATATCCGCGGCTTCAACCTCACGACGCTCGGCGACTACCGCGACGGTTTCCGCCAGCCCTACATGAACTACGGCACCTTCCGCACCGAGCCCTATAGCCTCGAGCGCATGGAGATCCTGAAGGGGCCGGCTTCGACACTCTATGGCGGCGGCACCCCCGGCGGGCTCGTCAACAAGATCTCCAAGCGGCCGACGGGCGAGGACCACCGTGAGATCGAACTGCAATACGGCACGGTCGACCGCTATCAGGCCGCCTTCGACTTCGGCGGCGCGCTCGACGAGGACCGCACGCTCCTCTACCGGATTGTCGGCGTGGCGCGCGACGCCGACACCAATTTCGACATGCATGACGACCGCCTGATGCTGATGCCTTCGCTGACGTGGCAGCCGGACGACGCCACGTCTCTGACGGTCTACGCACTCGGCCAGAAGGACAAGACGTCAGCCTCCGCCGCGGCGCTCAACCGTGACGGCGTGGCGCTCGACATGCGGGCGAGCGATCCCGAATACGACTACCAGAAGGTGGAGCAGTACCAGGTGGGCTACGAGCTCGAGCACACCTTCGACAATGACGTGACCTTCAACCAGCACATCCGCTACTCCTATCTGGACCTCGACGCCCGATATCTCTCCGGGGCATGGGACGCAGTCGACCCCAACATCTACCACCGCGGCGCCCATGCGATCACCGACCGGATGAACGTCTTCCAGGCCGACAACCGCTTGTTGAGGACGTTCGAGCTCGGCGGCCTGACGCACAATGTGCTGGCCGGCCTCGATTTCACCGATGTCGGGTCGGAGTTCAGCTACCGCACCGACGGTCTCAACCCGGACTACGACCTCGATATCCGCGATCCGGTCTCAGGTATCAGCGGCCCGACACCCCGGACGCTCGTCCTCCACAGCGCCGCCGACATGCGCCAGATTGGCCTCTACGCGCAGGACCAGATCGAGGCCGGCCGCTGGCGTTTCACCCTGGGCGGGCGCCACGACTGGGTGAAGCAGAAGAATAGAAACCACATGACCGGTGCGGTGACCGCCGACGAAACGAACAGCGCGTTTTCCGGGCAGGTCGGTGCGCTCTACCGCCTCGACAACGGGCTTTCACCCTATGCGAGCTTCGCAACCTCCTTTTTGCCGGTCACGGAAAAAGGCGCGAATGGAACCGTGCTCGACCCACAGACGGCAAGGCAGTTCGAGGTCGGCGTGAAATACCAGCCGGAGGGATCGCCTTTCTCGGTCGTCGCCGCCTTCTATCACATCACCGAAACCGACAGGCCGGAATTCGTAGGTATCGAGAACGGCCTGTTCATTTACGCCCCGGTCGGCGAGGTGACGACGAAGGGGGTGGAGATCGAGGCGCGCGCCTCCCTGGCCGCGGGCTTCGACGTGGTCGCCGCCTATACCTACAACGATGCCGAGATCACGGGGGCCGCCGACACCAGCCTCATCGGCAACCGCCCCGCCGTCACCCCGGAGCATGTCGCGTCCTTGTGGGGCTACTACACCTTCGATGAGAACACGCCGCTTGCCGGCCTCTCGCTCGGTGCCGGCGTGCGCTATCTGAGCGAGACCTTCACCAGCGGCGCCAACACCTCGAAGAACGAGGCCGTCACCTATCTCGACGCCTCCGTCACCTATGATTTCGGCAAGGCGCGCCCCGAGTGGGACGGGCTCTCGCTCTCCGTCTCCGCGACCAACCTGACGGACGAGCGGCCGGCGGTCTGCAACGAGGGCTATTGCTATCTGGGGCAGGGCCGCAGCGTCGTCGGATCGCTGAAATACAGGTGGTAGGGGAATGACGGCGGCCGCAGCACTTTTCGAGCACAGCAAGGCCGGGACTGACGAGCGGCCGTCGTCCCCCGGCTTCGCTGTCGAAAGGGCGGTGGTTCGCGCCGAGGAGCGCACGCTTCTCGATATCGAGGGTCTGTCTTTCCGCCCTCGAGAACTGTGCGGCCTTATCGGGCACAACGGCTCGGGCAAGACGACGCTCCTGAAGCTCCTGGCAAGGCAGATCGTGCCGGACGAGGGGACGATCCTCTACGGCGGACGGCCGCTTTCCGATTTCGGCGCGCGGGAATATGCCCGCCAGGTGGCCTGGCTTGCCCAGGCGCTGCCGGCGGCGGAGAGCCTGACGGTGGCCGAACTGGTGGCGTTCGGCCGCTATCCCTGGCACGGAGCACTGGGGCGCTTTTCGGCCGAGCATCAACGGGCCTGCGACGAGGCCATTGCGGCGACGGGTATCGAGCCCTTTGCCGACCGGCTCGTCGATACGCTTTCGGGCGGCGAGCGGCAGCGGGTGTGGCTGGCCATGCTGATGGCCCAGCAGCCGGAATGCATGCTTCTCGACGAGCCGATCGCGGCTCTGGACCTCATTCACCAGGTCAATGTGATGGAGCTCGTCCATGCGTGCGCACGCGAGCGCGGCATGGCCGTGGTCGTCGTCCTGCATGACGTGAACATCGCCGCACGCTTCTGCGACCGCATCGTCGCCCTCAGGGGCGGTCGGGTCATCCAGGACTGCACCCCCATCGAGCTGATGACGCCGCAGGTGCTGGAGGAGGTCTACGGCCTCCCCATGCGTGTGGTCACGCATCCCGACAGTGGCGCTCCGCTGGGCTTTGCCCGCTGATGAAGCTTCGCGGCCTTCATAGCGGCCTGTCGCGGCGCACTTTCCTTGCCGCCGCCGCGGCCGCCTGCCTGCCGCGTGTTTCGGCCGCCGCCGCCCCGCGGGTTGTCTCCCTCGACTACGCCGTGGCCTCCACGATGATCGAGATGGGCGTGCCGCCCATTGCCGTTCCCAGCATGCCCGATTGGGATATCTGGGTGGTGGAGCCGCGCCTGCCGCCTGAGACGGTCAATCTCGGCTCCATGAACGAGGTGAACTTCGAGGTCCTGCAGAGCCTTTCGCCGGACCTTATCTTCTCTTCCCCCTATCTAGATGTTTGATCCCGCATTTTGATGGTGCATTGTTTTCCCAGGAATGGAAGGATGCACTATGGGACAGGTTCTTCACGGCAGCGCCACAAC
>NZ_WQNH01000107.1 GCF_009812055.1 Chelativorans xinjiangensis
GCCGGTTGCTCACCCCGCGCCCCATGGCGTAACAGAAACGGCTGAAGCTCTAATCGCCGCTGGATGAAAGTTCAGTGGCAGGTCAAGCTTTATGCACTATGATCTGGGATATATCGACCTGGAGCAGAGAACCTTGCAGACCATCGACAATCCGTTCGGCACGAGATTGTCACCCATGTCTTAGGCACGTTCTGTTACCTATGTCTCCGGGCCGGACACAAGTAAAGCTGGTTGCGGGGGCGTGCAACCGTCGATATCAGCAGGGTCTTTTCTAAGCGGCGGCATAACCAAACACGAGCAGACGGGTTCAGATGGGCTTCCTGGATAAGCGAGGCCGTCAGATGGGATATCGCAACTCTACTCTTTACACGCTCAAATATGTCGCGGAGATGCTCGGCGAGGATGAGGAGTTTTGCGCGATTGCTCGGTCGAAATGTTCTCTGAAAATGGTTGCCTGAGCGCCTACGACGCCTATCCTGCATCCGAATTGAGCGAACCGATCGTCGTCAATGGAGGAAGTGGACGTCAAGGGAGCGCTAATTGCCGGACATTGAACGGGCACGCAATGAACGGCTCAAGCCGACCCGATTCGACCACTAGGGGCATCATCATCACCATGGCACAAGTTGACTCCTTCGAGACCTCGATGGCGGGTCTGTACTCCCGAAACCAGACAACGCGCAATCGCTCGAGCCCGCGGCAACTTCCTGGGAAGTGCGTCAGCCATAGAGCTCGACAAGCTCCCGCATGCCACGGATCAGTTGCTCCTGGTCGCCCCACCCAGAACCAATGATCGTTGCCGGGCAATTCACGGAACTTTGCGCCGGGAATGTTGGCGGCAAGAAATCGCCCCGCGGCGATGTGAACGGCGGCATCGTGCGACCGGTGCAGGACCTACCGAGTTTTCGGGAGTAGGTAGCGAACATCGGTGTCGCGCAGTGCTTCGAGCACACCGCGGACCGCACCGGGGCTCGAAGCCGCGCGCAGCAGCCCTGCCCACCACGACTCCGCCTGCCGGTCGCCTACGAGGCTCGGCGCAAAGGTGCTGATCTCAGCCGGGCCACCCCATTGCTTGACCAAGCGCTTATACCATAAATCGTACTGCTCGTTCGAGAGAGCATAGGGGTAGTCCGGTTCCCGGCTCCCCTTGGCGAGCGAGCCCCACAGCACGAGTCCGACGAGCCGGTCTGGATGGTCGACGGCAAAGCGGATGCATCCTGGACCTCCTTCCGAAGCGCCGGCCAGCAGCGCCTTCCGGCTCCCGACGGCGTTCAAGACGGCCAATATGTCCTCGCCTGTCGCTTCGACGGTGGGCCGCGCGCCTATGCGGTCCGAGAGACCGACGCCACGCCGGTCAAACGGAATCAGTCGTCCGATCCGCAAAGCAGATGCGATCCAGACGCACTCGATGTGGGAGACGAATCCCGGGACGACAACGATGTCAACAGAGCCGCTTCCGGCAGTCTGGAAAGCGATATGGACGCCGTCCACCGCCGCTACATAGCGCGTGAGTGGCACACGGGGTTCGGCGGACTGGCGCTGCTCCTCCATAAGAGCGATCGTCGCCGCGTCGGGCGGCACTCCCAGTTCTTCCTGAAGGATCCGAGTGCAGCTTCCCAACTGGCGCTCTGCCGCAGAACGGTCCCCGGCGGCCAGATGTGCGCTGATCAGTTGGCGGTGTGCGCTCTCGCTCAGCGGATCAAGGCCTACTAGGCGCGTGGCGTGGGCGACTGCCGCCCGAGGCTCGGCCGCCAAAATTGCCGCCTTGGTCAGACGCGTCAGCACCTGCATGAGACGGCTCCGCAGCGCCTCGCGCTTGAAAAACGTCCATTCCTCGAACTCCGGACTGTCAACGAGGGCGAAGCCGGCAGGAAAGTCGCTTCTATACAGCGCCGCCGCCGTTTCGAGATCGCCGCGATCGCAAGCGCGCTCGAAAGCCTGGGAATCGACTGAAACATCGAGCGACGAGGCGAGATGAAGGGACACGCGGTCGGCGCTGATCACCTCTTGCCCGAAGGCCACGCGAATCTTGTGCAACGTGCGCCGAAGCCTTGCCCTTGAGGTTTCCTCGTCGGCTCCGGCCAGAACAGCGTTGCGATGGTCTCGCGGGCGACCGGGCGGCGACGCGGCCGACGATGCGCTTCGTGCCGGTCAAGAGCGAGGCGCAATCGGACATCCAAGCCTTGCATCTGGCGCGCTCGCGTCTGGTGGCAGAGCGTACGGCGCTGATCAACCATCTGCGTGCGCTCTTGCTGGAGCGCGGGATTGTAGCCCCGAAGGGGTGGAAGCAGTTGGAGGCCCAACTGCAGGTGTTTGCAGACGAGGACGATCCCCGGCTATCGCCGCGCATGCGCCTTCTGGTCGAGGACTTGCGCGCCGAATGGCGCAGCCTTGATGAACGGATTGCCGCCTTCGATGCGGAGTTTGTGCAGATGGCGCGCGAGGACGAAGCAGTCCGTCGCCTTTCGACGGTCCCCGGGATCGGCGTCATCAACGCCACCGCGCTTGTTGCTGCGGTCGGCGACGCACACAGCTTCGGACGCGGTCGTGACCTTGCCGCCTGGCTTGGCCTGACGCCGCGTCAGGTCGTGGCGTGAACGACCGCAATCGAGAAGCGCTCGGAATGCCGCGAAGTGGCGCAACGTTTCACTTCGGTGAAGGACGTTCAGCAGAACCGCCGCCAGAAGCATCTATCGCCGTAGCCGAAGCCTCAACGACGTGCTCGATAAAGGCGGCGATTTCATTCCGACCGGACAAATGCCATCTGCGCCCGGCAAACGCCGCAAACAGTTTGGAGTGGCCTTCGAAGGAGTTCCAGTTTCTGGTCATGGTTCTGTATCCCGCCACCCAGTTGAGAAGGTCTTGAAACTGTTCCTGGCTTTCGCCGTATTGGGTGCCTCTCTGCTTGATGTTCGCGATGCACTCCTCTTCCGTCAGATCAATCCAGACCAAGGCGGTGACCGGCTGAAGACCACGTTCACCAGTTGCCCGTACACCCCCTCCATGATCCAAGTGTCGGCGTGAGCCGCCGCCTGGACATCGGCGTCCCTGACCGCCCTGTCGCGGGCGACGCCGCAACGGCCCGGCTCCCAATGCAGGTCGTCCAAGTGGATAGCTGGAACGCCGAGTGAATTCCCAAGCCGACGGGCGAGCCAGGTCTTTCCGCACCCGCCGTTGCCCATGATCAACGTTCGATCAAAGACCGCAGCCTCATTGCCCAATATAATTCTCCCGGTACGCTATGCCTCGCAACATAATCTCGTGAAGAAATCAGAAGTCTGCAACGGGAGTCAACTCCATTCGTAGTACAGCTCTGGAGACGCGCCACGAATGTCGGCAACTCGCGCGTCCCGCTGGTTCAAACGCTGTGCCGCGGAACGCCAGATATGAGAGTAGAAGGACTCGCTGGGGTGGGGTCCTCGTCATCGCTGCGCAGCAATCACCTTGCGGAGGATTGAATTCAAATACGCCGGTCGCTCAAACGACACATAGTGACCGCATTTCGGAACGATGTGAAGGTGTCCGCGCTGCGCTGAATCGGCCCGCGCTGCGCTCACTTTCGGGCCAGGAATGTTATCATCCGCGCCTGTTACAATGATAACCTACGTGTTTGATCCCGCATTTTGATGGTGCATTGTTTTCCCAGGAATGGAAGGATGCACTATGGGACAGGTTCTTCACGGCAGCGCCACAA
>NZ_WQNH01000108.1 GCF_009812055.1 Chelativorans xinjiangensis
GAAACCGTCGGGCCTTTCCTGCGGAAATTTGGTGATTCCTCCAGTAATTTCAGCAGCTTACCGTTTATGGACGGGCACTAGACTAGGCGACGCCGAGCCGCAGGAGATCGTGGAAATGCACGATCCCGACCGGGCGGTCGTCCTCCGTCACCACCAGGGCGCTGATGTTGTGCTCGTTGAGGATGGCCATGGCTTGGCTCGCCAGCGTCTCCGGCTGCACGGTCTTCGGCTTCGCCGTCATGATGTCGTCGACGACGAGATCGGCCATGTTGCGGTGGAGATTGCGGGCGAGATCGCCGTCGGTGATGATTCCCGCCAGTTGCCCCCCGGCTTCGACGACGCAGACGCAGCCGAGCCGCTTGTTCGAAAGGGTCATCACCGCGTCCTGCATTTTCGTGCCTGGCAGAACGACGGGGATATCTTCTCCACGGCGCATGATGTCGCCGACATGGGTCAGGTTGGCGCCGAGCTGGCCGCCGGGATGGAAGGTGCGGAAGTGGTCGGCGGTAAAACCGCGCGCCTCGAGCAGCGCCACGGCGAGCGCGTCGCCGATGACGAGTTGCAGGAGCGTCGAGGTAGTGGGCGCCAGGCCGTGCGGGCAGGCTTCGGGCACGCGCGGCAGGAGGAGCGCCACGCTCGCCTCGCTCGCCAGCGCCGAGTTCGACCGCGAGGTGATGGCGATCAGCGGGATCGAGAAGCGCCGAGCGTAGGCGACGATGCCCTTCAATTCCGCGCTCTCGCCCGACCAGGACATGGCGAGGATGGCGTCGTCGCGGGCGATCATGCCGAGATCGCCGTGATTTGCCTCCGCCGGATGCACGAAATAGGCGGGCGTGCCGGTCGAGGCGAGTGTGGCGGCGATCTTGGAGCCGATATGGCCGCTCTTGCCGACGCCGGTGACGATAACCCGGCCGGATATCCGCGACACCAGATCGACAGCTTCAGCAAAGGGCTCCGAAAGCCCATCGTCCAGCGCCTCCGCCAGGGCGGCAAGGGCGGTCTGGTCCGCCGCCAGCGTGCGCGTGGCCGAGGCGATGACGCCCTTGGCGTCGACCTTTCCGTTCTGTCTGGTCAACATGGGGGATGCGCTTAGCGCTTTCCTTTCGCCATGTCCAATTATTGTTGCTGCATCGAAGATGCGCTTATCCGCACGGTCTCAACCTTGCATTAACCAACACCTTTTACCGTTTGGTTACCTTGGCGCGGCGTGCGCCGCAGGATGTTCGGGTGGGGCATGTCGCGCATTCGCTTCAACGGAAAGTTCAAAGGGCTATGCCTCGCCTGTGCCGCGGGCGCGCTGACGGCTGCCTTTCCGGCCTCGGGCCAGGAGGGGAGCTTGCGCGGCACGGTCAGCGATACGTACATGGATTCCGTCCTCCGGTCCGGGAGCGGCACCGAGGCAGCCGAGGACCTGCAAATCCCCCCAACCCTGTACCGGACGACGAGCGCCGGCGCCCTGCCCGACAGCGCCGACGAGGATGGCGCTCTCTTTCCCGACACCGGCTCTCCCGCTGCCGGGGACCCATTCCCGCCCCTCGATCGGACGGCGGACGAAGGCCAGAACAGACGTGCCCAGGAGGCCGCCGCGCCGCGCCAGGAGGCGGAGCCTTCCGAAGAGTTGGACGATCTGGCGACGGGCACCGCCCGCGTCGGCACGATCGACGCGACCGAAGGCATCCGCCCGCTGCCGCTGCGCACCAACGAGCGGGTGCAGCCTATCGAAGGCCGCGCGCGCGCACCGGAGGAGGACCCCTACGCGCCGCTTGGCCTGCGCGTTGGCACCTTCACGCTGGTGCCGACCCTCGAACAGGGCCTGACCTGGACCACGAACGCCGACAGCAGCCCCGATGGAGAAGAGGCGCTTCTTTCCGAGACGACGCTACGGCTCAACGCCGTCTCGGACTGGTCGCGCCACCGCGCCGTGCTGAACGGCCGCGGCACCTACCGCAAATCCATTTCCGGCGACGACGTGTCGGAATTCGAAGGCGGGGCGGACGCGGTGCTCGAACTGGATCTGCGTAGCGATCTTTCCGCTCGCGCCGCCCTCGCCTACCAGGCCCGGCGCGAATCTGCCTCTTCGCCGGTTGCCGTCGCCGGCGTCGACCGGCAGCCCTTGCGCCACACGATTGACGGTTCCCTCGGCGTGGAGAAGGCGTTCGGCAGGCTCCGCCTCGGGGTCACCAGCGAGGTCACCCGCGACCAGTACGGAAACGCACGGCTCGACAACGGCGACACGCTCTCCCAAAGCGACCGCAACTCCACCCTGGCGCTGGTCAGGCTGCGCGGCGGCTACGAGCTTTCGCCGGCGCTGATGCCCTTCCTCGAGGTGGAGGCCGGCCGCCGCTTCTACGACGAAGAGCGCGACAGCGCCGGCTATGCCCGCTCCGCGACAAGGCTCGGCGCCCGCGCCGGCCTCTCGCTCGACATGTCGGAGAAGCTTTCGGGCGAGGTCTCCGCCGGCTGGGTGGCCGAGGACTTCGAGGATGACCGGCTCGACACGATCTCCGGCCTGGCGCTGGCGGCCGCGCTCAACTGGTCGCCGATGCGCGGCACCAATGTGAGGCTGGACGGCTCGACCACGGTGGAAGGTTCGACGGGCGCCGGCGACAGCGGCTCGCTGCTCTATGCCGGTACGCTGCGGCTGGAACGCCAACTGCGTGCCAATCTCACCGGCGACGTCGCCTTCGGCGCAGCGTGGCGCGATTATAGCGGCGGGGGCCACGACCTTGTCCTGAGCGGCGAGGCGAGCCTGACCTGGTGGCTCAACCGCTACGCCGGCCTCACCGGCCGTGCCCGCCACGAACGCCAGAAAAGCAACCTACCCGGCCGCGACTACGAGGCGACAAGCATCTTCATGGGCATGACGCTGCAGCGGTGAGGCTCCGCTCTCCCGTGCGGAACGGATGAGGCGATCGCGGCACACACCGGCATTTCAAATCTATAGCTGATTGTCTTATGGTGCGTGTTCCTGCAAATATCGGCGCGCCTTCGCGCCCCCCTCTGTCCTGCCGGACATCTCCCCCGCAAGGGGGGAGATTGGCTGTCGCGGCCGGTTTCGCCAATCGCTAGAGCATGTCCTGTGATCGATGAATCGATTGTGATGTGACGGCGACATTTTGTTCTGATTCAACCTCCATTTTGACGGAGGTGGA
>NZ_WQNH01000109.1 GCF_009812055.1 Chelativorans xinjiangensis
AGCCAATCGCCAGTAAAATGCGCCGCGCAAACTGGAATAGAGACTTCTTCCATGAGCTCTTTACTCATATGCGATAGCCCTGCCCTCGAGGGGGGAGATTACGCCGGCCGCTCGCTCCGGCACTTCTTCTGCCACGTTGCAAGTTGGCGAAAGCGACGATGACAGCCAATCTCCCCCCTCGTGGGGGAGATGTCCGGCAGGACAGAGGGGGGCGCGAAGGGGCGCCGGCCTCTCCGACCACCCTTACGCCGCCACACTCCCCGCGATCGCCCGCTGGTTGGAGGCGTAGGGGTTGTCCCGCTCGGGCACCGCTCCGCTCCCCAGGCAGTCGATCCATTCTGCGGTGGTCAGCACCGCCGCAAAGCCCGCCTGCAGCACCACGCTCACCACGCGGTGGATTTCCTCCGCCGAGGCCGAACCGGCGCTGTTTTCGTAGGGCAGCGTGCCCGTGGCGTCCGAGAGGAACTCGACCGAAAAGCCCATATGCGCGGCGTGAAGCGTCGTCGACAGGTCGCAGTGGTGCGTCATGTAGCCGGCGATCGTCAGCGTATCGATCCCGTTGTTCCTCAGCCAAAGCTCCAGATCGGTGCCGGTGAAGGCGCTCGGCAGGGTCTTTTCGATGAAGTGGTCGGACGGGCGCGCCTTGACCGCCTCGTGCAGCTCGGCGCCGTGGCTGCCCTCGGCAAAGACGGGCGACTCCTTCGGCGCGCGGTGCCTGACGACCACCACCTTCACCCCCTTCTTGCGGCCCTCCTCCATGGCGCGCGCCACATTGGCGATGCTGCCCTTGAACGGCGGATATCGGATCGCAAGATTGCCCCCGTCATAGTCGTTCTGCACGTCGATAACGATCAGGGCACGCTTGGGGCTGGGGTTCGTTGCGTTCTGCGGCATGGTTTTCTCCGTTTGCTGCAAGCCTTCCGCACGCATCGTAACGGTCCGGCTCCAGCGTGAAATTGGCCTGATTGACATTATCCGAAAGAATTGGGACATTTTCCACCACCTCAGAGGAGCAGCCCCGCCATGCCCAGGGCTATCGCATATGAGTCATCTTTGTCGGCTCCACCGGAACCCCCACCCCTTACCCCTCCCCTCAAGGGGGAGGGGGGCGCCGACGCCTCAGAATCCCCCTCCCTCTTGAGGGGAGGGGTGAGGGGTGGGGGTCCAATCAAGGACTCAAGAATCCATACATGCCGGATCCCGTAATCGCCGCCGTCGCCTTCGACGGCATCAGTCCGTTCCACCTGTCGGTGCCCTGCCTCGTCTTCGGCGAGGACCGCGAGGCGTTCGGCCTGCCGCGCTTCGATTTCCGCGTCTGCGCCCTCGAGGACGGGCGGCTCGCCACGGAAGCCGGCCTCGATTTCACCACGCCCTACCGGCTGGCAGACCTTGCCAATGCCGAGATCGTCATCGTGCCGAGCTGGCGTGACCTCGACCGGGCACCGCCCGGCGCCCTGACCGAGGCGCTTGTCGAGGCGCACCGGCGCGGGGCGCTGATCGTCGGCCTGTGCCTCGGCGCCTTCCCGATAGCGGCGGCGGGGCTCCTCGACGGGCGCGAGGCCACCACCCATTGGGCCTTTGCCGAGCGGTTCGGCGCGCTCTATCCCGAGGTGAAGCTGCGGCCGGAGGTTCTCTATGTCGATAATGGCGACGTCATAACGTCGGCCGGCGTGGCGGCCGGGCTCGACTGCTGCCTCCACATCATGCGCAAGCGCTATGGCGCGGAAGCCGCGCTGCGGCTCGCGCGCAACCTGGTTCTGGCCCCGCACCGCCAGGGCGGCCAGGCCCAGTTCATCGAGCCGCCGGTGCGCAGCGCGCCGACTGCGGACAAGCTCGCCCGCGTCGTCGACAAGGTGCGTGCGAGGCTCGACCGGCCGCACAGTCTCGATACGGTGGCGGCGGAGGCGATGATGTCGCGCAGGACATTCACGCGCCGTTTCCAGAAGGCATACGGAACCAGCTTCGGCAACTGGCTGACCGACCAGCGGGTGATGCTGGCGCAAAAGCTTCTGGAGACCACCGCCCGTTCCGTCGAGGAGATCGCCTTCGAAGCCGGCTTCGGCACCTCGGCCTCCCTCCGCCAACATTTCGCCACCCGCCTGAAGACATCACCTGTGCAATACCGCCTGGCGTTTTCGAAGCGGTAGGCCGGCCGACAGGTTGAACATTTCCAGTTGGCCCGACAAATGGAGATACCCGCATCATCCCGGCCGCGCGACGACATGCGCGTACTGCGTGTCCATCCCCACCCCACCGCCCGCGCGTCATCCCGGAAGTCGGAGCGAAGCGGAGACTGTCCGGGACCCATTCTCGCCTCGCTGAAGCTCCGGCGAAGCGGGCCGGAAGGTGGACGAGTCACGGAATGGGTCCCGGACAAGCCTTTCGGCTTTCCGGGATGACGCGCGCGGGTAGGGATGACGCGCGCGGGTGGGATGACGCGCGTTGGAAAGGCGGCGGGCACCCTTCATCTCAGCCGGCGATGCCTCGCCTGCGCGGGGATAAAATGTGGCAACAATTTTTTTTCTTTCCCGACAACCCATTGGTTTCACTCGCTGCAGAAAAAATTCTCCAACTCCCCCCTGCCCAGCCTGCCCTTAAAATCCTCCCATCGCTCTCGCGGGAACCGGATGCGCACCGGGTGTTCGGGAGAGCGGCGGAGACCTCTCCCTTCGGGCTCGGTACCCGGAGGCCTGAGGGCCCGCGACAGGCCGGCGGTGCCGGGAGCGCTGGGT